>NZ_BAGD01000112.1 GCF_000308635.1 Nocardia otitidiscaviarum NBRC 14405
CGAACCCGAAGTGAAGATGACATACGCCGTGTGGTGCGGGCGCAGCGGGGTGACCCGCTCGGCGGCGGTGACGGCCGCGCCGTCCAACGTCGACAGGTCCAGCTCGTCCAGCGAGATGAGCGGCGCGACCTCGGTCGTGAATCCCGCTGCCACGTCGGTGATCACGCACACCGGCGCGGCGGTCTCCAGGATGTAGCCGGTGCGCTCGGCGGGCTGATCCGGATCGACCGGCACGTACGCGCCACCGGCGACCGAGACCGCGTACATCGCCACCACCAGGTCCACCGAGCGCCGCAGCGCCAGCGCCACCCGCGCCTCCGGACCGACACCCTGCGAGATCAGGTGCCGGGCCAGGCGATTCACCCGGCGGCCGAGTTCGGCGTAGGTCAATGCCTCGCCGTCGGGGCCGATGAGTGCCACCGCGGTGGGCTTGGCCGCCACCGTCGCCTCCAGCATGGAGGCCAGCGTCGCCGCCGTATCGGTGTCGTGCGCGGTGGCATTGCGCACAGTCAGCGACTCGGCGCGCTCGGCCGGGGCCAGCAGTTCCAGATCGCCGACGGGGGTGCGCGGCGCGGCGATGATCTCGCCGAGCAGCCGGGTGAAGCGGTCGACGAAGCCCTGCACCGTGTCGCGCTCGAACATGTCGGTCGCGTAGGTGAAGAAGCCGGTAATGCCCTCGGGCGCACCGGTTTCGTCGTAGCGGTCGGTGGCGATGAGGTGCAGGTCGAACTGGGACAGCTCGGTGTCGATATCCAGTCCGGACACGGTCAGGCCGGGCAGTTCCAGGCTGGACTGGGCCAGGTTCTGGAAGGACAGGCCGACCTGGAACAACGGATGCCGGGCGGTGGAGCGCACCGGGTTGAGCACCTCGACCAGACGCTCGAACGGCACGTCGGCGTGTGCGAAGGCCTGGATATCGGTTTCGCGCTGGCGACGCAGCAGGTCCGTGAACGGCTCGTCGGCCGCCACCTGGGTGCGGAAGACGAGGGTGTTGACGAACATGCCGATCAGGTCGTCCAGGACGGCCTCGCCGCGACCCGCCATCGGGGTGCCGATGGCGATGTCGTCGGTGCCGGACAGTCGGGCCAGCAGCACCGCGAGCGCGGTGTGCACGACCATGAACAGGGTCGCGCCCTCGGTGCGCGCCAATTCGACCAGCGCGCGGTGGGTGTCGGCGTCGACGTGGATCTCGACCCGGCCGCCCTGGAAGGACTGCACGGCGGGACGCGGCCGGTCCGAGGGCAGGTCGAGCTGGTCCGGCAGCCCGGCGAGGGCCTGCTTCCAGTACGCGACCTGCTTGGTGGCCAGCGAGTTCGGATCGTCCTCGCTGCCGAGCAGTTCGCGCTGCCAGATGGAGTAGTCGGCGTACTGCACCGCCAGCGGAGCCCACGCGGGCTCGGAGCCCATGGCACGGGAGGCGTACGCCGTCATGAGGTCCCGGGTCAGCGGGCCGACCGAGGAGCCGTCACCGGAGATGTGGTGCACGACCATGGCGAGGACGTATTCACCATCCGCGATCTCGAACAGCGCTACCCGCAACGGCACCTGGGTGGTGACGTCGAAGATGGTGGAGGTCAGCTCCACCACGGCGGCGGCGACATCCTCGATATCGACGCTGCGCACCTCGAGCTGCGGCACCGCCTGGGCGGGCGGCAGGATGACCTGCACCGGCCCCTGCTCGGTCTGCGGGTAGACGGTGCGCAGGATCTCGTGGCGGGCAACGACATCCGCGACGGCGGTGCGCAGCGCATCCACATCGAGCGCGCCGGACAGCCGCACTGCCACGGGCACGTTATAGGCGGCCGACGAGGTGTCGAACCGGTTGAGGAACCACATGCGCTGCTGCGCCAGCGACAGCGGGATGTGCTCCGGGCGCGGCCCGGCGGTGAGCGCCTTGCGGCCACCGGCCCCGGCGTCGAGTTCCACCCGCGCCGCCAGCGCGGCCACGGTGGACGCCTCGAACAGCAGCCGCACCGGCACCCGCGTGTTGAGCGCCTCGCCGAGACGGGCAGCCACCTGGGTGGCGAGCAGGGAGTTTCCGCCCCAGGCGAAGAAGTCGTCGTCCAAGCCGATACGGGCGGTGCCCTCGACGCGCAGCACCTCCGTGAACACCGCGGCCACGATCTGCTCGATCGGAGTGACCGGGGCGCGGAAGACCGCCTTCTCGAAGGTGGGTTCCGGCAGCGCCTTGCGGTCGAGCTTGCCATTGGCGTTCAACGGCAGCACATCCAGCTGCATCAGCACCGACGGCACCATGTACGACGGCAGTTCGGCCGACAGCGCCGATTGCAGGGCGCGCTTGTCGATCTCGCCGTCGGTGCCCACCACATAGGCCACCAAGCGGTCGCCGACGCTCGGATCATGGTGCGCCACGACGGCGGCCGAGGCAATGTCGGGCTGGCGCAGCAGCGCGGCCTCGATATCGCCGAGTTCGATGCGGAAGCCGCGGATCTTCACCTGGAAGTCGGTGCGGCCCCGGTACTCCAGCTCGCCGTTGTCCGTCCAGGCGACCAGGTCGCCGGTGCGGTACATGCGGGAGCCGTTGTCCTCGAACGGATTCGCGACGAAGCGGTCGGCGGTGAGATCAGGTCGCGCGAAGTAGCCGCGCGCCAGCTGGTCACCGGCGAGGTACAGCTCACCGGATACGCCCACCGGCACCGGCCGCAGTCGCGCGTCCAGCACGTACACCCGGCTGTTCCATTCCGGCGCACCGATGGACACCGACACCTCGTCGGCGTCGCTGACCCGGTGGCTGGTGATGGACACCGCGGCCTCGGTGGGGCCGTACAGGTTGAACAGCTCGGTGCGCGGGCAGGTGCGGCGCATCCGCTGCGCGACCGAACCGGGCAGCGCCTCGCCGATGGCGAGCACCCGCCACAGCGAATCCGGCAGCCCGACTCGCTGCGCGTCGCCGCTCGCGGCCTCCGGATGCGGCGTACCGGAGCCCGCCGTGAGCAGGGCGTCGAGCATGGACGGCACCACATGCAGCGTGGTGACCCACTCCCGGGCCATGAGCTCGTTCAGGTACGCCGGATCCTTGTGCCCGTCGGGCAGTGCGATGACGAGTCGGCCACCGCAGGCCGCGGCGGACCAGAACTCCCACACCGACAGGTCGAAGGTGGCGGCGGTCTTGAGCAGCACCGCGTCGGCCGGGTCGAGCCCGAATTCGGTGTTTTTCCAGAGCAGCTGGTTGACCACCGCACCGTGCGGCACCGCGACGCCCTTGGGGCGGCCGGTCGAACCGGAGGTGAAGATGACGTAGGCGGTGTTGGCGGCGGTCAGCGCGCGCACCCGCTCGCCATCGGTGATCGGCGCGGTCGGGTAGGCGGACAGGTCGATCTCGTCGATGCGCACCACGTCGGTCACGTCGGTGGTGAAACCCTCACGGCCCGTGGTGAGTACGGCGGCGGGGGCGGCCGTCTCCAGGATGTAGCCGACGCGTTCGGCGGGCTGGTCCGGGTCGACCGGCACGTAGGCGGCACCGCTCTTGGCGACCGCGTACATGGCGACGACCAGGTCCACCGAGCGCCGAATGGCCAGGGCCACCCGATCTTCGGTGCCGATGCCGCGCTCGATGAGGTGGCGGGCCAGGGTGTTGACCCGCGCGTCGAGTTCGGCGTAGGTCAGCGTGACGGCGCCGTCGGCGGTGTCGGCCACGATGGCGTCCGACTTCGGATCGGCGGCCACGCTGGCATCGAGCAGCGATACCAGGGTGGCGTCGCGGTCCACCGGCTGCGCGGTGTCGTTCCACGCCCGCAGGATGCGCTCGCTCTCGGCCGCGTCCAGCAGGTCGATCTCTCCGACCGGTACCGCGGTGTCGGCGAGGACGGCATCGAGCACCCGCAGGAACCGGTCGGCGAAGCCGCGCACGGTGGATTCGTCGAACAGGTCGGTGGCGTAACCGAATTCGGTGAGGATCTCGGCCGGGGTGCCGTCCTCGGCGTACCGGTCGTAGAGCGTCACGTGCAGGTCGGTCTTGGCCAGCTGCGATTCGAACTGGACCGGGGCCACGTGCAGGCCGGGCAGCTGGAAGCTGGTCTCGGCCAGGTTCTGGAAGGACAGGCCAACCTGGAACAGGGGGTTGCGGGCGGTGGAGCGCACCGGGTTCAGCACCTCGACGAGCCGTTCGAACGGCACGTCGGCATTGGCGAAGGCTTCCAGGTCGCGTTCGCGCACCTCGGCCAGCAGCTCGGCGAAGGTCGCGCCGCCGTCCACCCTGGTGCGGAACACCAGGGTGTTGACGAACATGCCGATGAGATCGTCGAGTTCCCGCTCACCGCGGCCCGCGATCGGGGTGCCGACCGCGATGTCGTCGGTGCCGGACAGGCGCGACAGCAGCACCGCCAGCGCGGCGTGCACGACCATGAACAGCGACGCGTTGTTGGCGCGGGCCAGTTCGTGCAGGCGGGCGTGCCGCTCCGGGTCGATATCGAAGCGCAGCGCCTTGCCGTGGAAGGACTGGGCGGGCGGGCGCGGGCGGTCGGTGGGCAGCTCCAGCTGGTCGGGCAGCTCGGCCAGGGCCTGCTTCCAGTAGGCGACCTGCTGTGCGGCAAGCGATTCGGCGTCGTCCTCGGAGCCGAGCACCTCGCGCTGCCACAGCGCGTAGTCGGCGTACTGCACCGGCAGCGGAGCCCAGTTCGGGGCGTCGCCCTCCACGCGCGCCATATAGGCGGCCATGACATCGCGTGCCAGCGGGCCCATGGAGGAGCCGTCGGCGGAGACGTGATGGACGGTGAAGGCCAGCACGTGTTCTTCGGCCGGGGCATCGGTGATGCGGAACAGCCGCACCGCGATGGGCACCTCGATGGTGACATCGAAGGTGGTCATGGCGAATTCGACGATCTTGCCTAGTAGGCCCTCCTCACGCACGCCCTCGGGGACGAGCATGAGATCGGTCTGCGAGGCGGGCAGGATCTCCTGGCGCGGTCCGGCCGCACCGCCCGGGTAGATGGTGCGCAGCACCTCGTGGCGGGCGATGACATCCCCGATGGCCTCCTCCAGCGCGGTGAGGTCCAGGGTGCCGGTGAGTCGCACCGCCAGCGGGATGTTGTCCACCGCCGAGGTGCTGGTGTCGAACTGGTTGAGGAACCAGTAGCGCTGCTGTGCTGGGGACAGCGGAATCGACTGCGGCCGTTCCCCCGCCACCAGGCGCGGCCGGGCACGTCCGGATCCGGCATTGCGTTCCACGCGAGCGGCCAGCGCCGCCACGGTGGACGCCTCGAACAGGTCGCGCACCGCGAGCCGGGTGTCCAGGGCCGCACCGATGCGGGCGGTGACCTGGGTGGCGATCAGCGAATTTCCGCCGAGTTCGAAGAAGTCGTCGTCCACGCCGACCCGGCCGAGGCCGAGCACGTCGGAGAAGGTGTTGGCGACGATCTCCTCGATCGGGGTGGACGGGGCCCGGAACACCTTGGCCTCGAACACCGGCGCGGGCAGCGCCTTGCGGTCCAGCTTGCCGGAGGCATTGAGCGGGAAGGCGTCCAGCACAACGTAGGCCGACGGCACCATGTAGCCGGGCAGCTCGTCGCCCAGGGCCGCGCGCACCGATTCACTGTCGACGACCTGGCCCGCGGCCGGGATGACATAGCCGACCAGCTGATCGCCGAGGCGGTCGTCGTGGCGCACCACGACCACCGCCTGCGCGATGGCGTCCAGCGCGGTGAGCGCGGATTCGATCTCGCCCAGTTCGATGCGCAGACCGCGCAGCTTCACCTGGAAGTCGGTGCGGCCCAGGTACTCCAACTCACCGGCACCGGTCCACTTCACCAGGTCGCCGGTGCGGTACATGCGCTCACCGGTTCCGAACGGATCGGCCACGAAGCGGTCGGCGGTCAGATCCGGGCGGCCGACGTAGCCGCGCGCCAACTGCACGCCCGCGAGGTAGAGCTCACCCGCGACCCCCGGGGCGACCGGGTGCAGCCGCGAATCCAGCACGTACACCCGGGTGTTGAAGACCGGCGCACCGATCGGCACGGAGGCGATGTCGGCGTCGGTCACCTCGTGGAAGGTGACGTCGACCGCGGCCTCGGTGGGGCCGTACAGGTTGTGCAGCGTCGCGCCGGTCAGCTCGCGCAGCTTCTGCGCGGTCGGCGCGGGCAGCGCCTCACCGGAGGCGAAAACGTTGCGCAGGCTGGTGCATTCGGCGGCACGATCCTCGGCCACGAAGACCGACAGCATGGACGGCACGAAGTGCGCCGTGGTAACGCCGTGCGCGGTGACGAGTTCGGCCAGGTACGCGGGGTCGCGGTGGCCGTCCGGCTTGGCGACGACCAGGGTCGCGCCGATCTGCAAGGGCCAGAAGAATTCCCACACCGACACGTCGAAGGTGGCCGGGGTCTTCTGGAGCACCACGTCGTCCGGGGTGAGGCCGTAGGCGGCCTGCATCCAGACGAGGCGGTTGACGATGGCCTCGTGGCTCACCGCGACGCCCTTGGGGCGGCCGGTGGAACCGGAGGTGAAGATCACGTACGCGGTATTCGACGGGGCCAGCGGCGCACGGCGTTCCGCGTCGGTCAGCGGGGCGTCGCTGTAGGCCGACAGATCCAGGCGGTCGATCGCGAGCGCCTCGTAGGCACCGGCGTCGAAGCCGTCGCGCGAGGTGGTCAGCACCGTCACCGGTCGCGCGGTGTCGAGCACGTAGTGGGTGCGCTCGGCCGGGTGATCCGGATCCAGCGGCACGTACGCGCCACCGGCCACGGTCACGGCGTACATGCCGACGACCAGCTCCGCCGAACGCCGCATGCCCAGGGCCACCAGGGAATCCGGGCCCACGCCCTGGGCGATGAGGTGGCGGGCCAGGCGGTTCACCCGGGCGGTGAACTCGCCATAGGAAACACTTGTCCCCTCGAATACCAGGGCGGTGGCATCGGGGCTGGTCAGGGCCTGCGCCTCGAACATCGACACCAGGGTCGCGGTGCGGTCGACCGCTGCGCCGGTGGCGTTCCAGTCGTGCAGCACCAGGGCGCGTTCGGACTCGTCGAGCAGGTCGATATCGCCGACGAAGGAGGTCGGCTCGGCCACCACCGCGCTCAGCATCCGCACCAGCCGCTCGGCGAAGCCCGCGACCGTGTCGGCCTCGAACATATCGGTGGCGTAGGCGAATTCGGCGTACATGCCCTCGACCGCACCATCGTCGCCGAGGCGTTCGGTGAGGTTGAGGTGCAGGTCGAACTTGGAGGTGACCACGTCCAGCGGAACGCCCGCGACCTCCAGGCCCGGCAGGGTGAAGCTGGCCTCGCCGGTGTTCTGGAACGACAGCATGACCTGGAACAGCGGGTGGCGGGCCTGCGAGCGCGGCGGATTCAGGATTTCCACCAGCCGCTCGAACGGCAGGTCCGCATGGCCGAAGGCGGCCAGGTCGGCGTCCTTGGTACGGGCGAGCAACTCGGTGAACTTCTCACCGGTGTCCACGCCGGTGCGCAGCACCAGGGTGTTGACGAACATGCCGATGGCGTCGTCCAGCACCGCTTCGCCACGGCCCGCGACGGCGGTGCCGATGGCCACGTCGTCGGAGCCGGACAGGCGCGACAGCAGGGCCGCGAAGGCCGCGTGCACGACCATGAAGAGGCTGGCACCGTGTTCGCGGGCCAGGCGGTTCAGGCCGTCGAGCAGGGCGGTGTCGATGGTGAACTCGTGCACGCCACCCTGATTGGAGGCCACGGCGGGGCGCGGGCGGTCCGACGGCAGGTCCAGCTGGTCCGGCAGCCCGGCCAGCGCATCGGACCAGTACGACACCTGCTGCGAGATCAGCGAGTCCGCGTCGTCCTCGGAACCGAGCACATCGCGCTGCCACAGCGCGAAATCGGCGTACTGCACCGGCAGCGGAGCCCAGCCGGGGGCGTCGCCGTTGGCGCGCGCCGCGTAGGCGACCATGACATCGCGTGCCAGCGGGCGCACCGACCAGCCGTCACCGGAGATGTGGTGCACCACGAAAACCAGTACATGCGTGGGCTGTTCGGCGTCGCTGACGCGGAACAGCTTGGCGCGCACCGGGACTTCGGCGGTGACATCGAACCCGGTGAGCACCAGTTCGCTGATCGCGGCGGTGATGTCGGCTTCACCCACCGCGACCGGCCCCAGGTCCGGAATGCGGTAGCCGGCGGGCAGGACGACCTGTACGCCGCGACCGCGATCATCGGTCGGGTAGTAGGTGCGCAGCACCTCGTGCCGGTCCACCACATCCCCGACGGCGTGCAGCAGCGCGTCCACATCGAGATCGCCGGACAGCCGCACGGCCATCGGAATGTTGTTGACCGCCGACTGGGCGTCGAAGCGGTTGAGGAACCACATGCGCTGCTGCGCCAGCGACAGCGGAATCTCCTCGGGCCGCTCCCCCGCCACCAGGGCGCGGCGTCCGCCGCTGCCGGTCTCGGTCTCCAGGCGCACCGCCAGGGCCGCCACGGTGGGGGCCTCGAACAGCAGGCGCACCGGCACCCGGGTGTCCAGGGCCGCGCCGAGACGGGCGACGACCTGGGTGGCGATGAGCGAGTTGCCGCCGAGCTCGAAGAAGTCGTCGTCGATACCGATGGCCTGATCGGTGCCCAGTACCTCGGCGAAGACGCCGGCGACGGTCTCCTCGATCGGAGTGGCGGGGGCGCGGAACTCGCGCGCCTCGAACTCCGGCTCGGGCAGGGCCTTGCGGTCGAGTTTGCCGTTGGCATTGAGCGGCATGGCGTCGAGCGCCACCAGGGCGGCCGGAACCATGTAGGACGGCAGGTGCGCCGACAGGCGCGCGCGCAGGGCGTCGGCGTCGATCGCACCGGCGCTCGGCACCACGTAGCCCACGAGGCGGTCGCCGGTGCGGGCGTCGGAGCGCATGACGACCACGGCCTGCGCCACCGACTCGTGCGCGGTGAGCGCGGATTCGATCTCACCGAGCTCGATGCGCAGACCGCGCAGCTTCACCTGGAAGTCGGTGCGGCCCAGGTAGACCAGCTGACCGGCGCTGTCCGACGCACCACTCGCGGCCGTCCACTTCACCAGGTCGCCGGTGCGGTACATCCGCTCGCCGGGGTGGAAGGGGTCGGCCACGAAGCGATCCGCGGTCAGGTCGGCCCGGCCGACATAGCCGCGCGCCACCTGCGCGCCCGCCAGGTACAGCTCACCGGCGACACCCGGGGCGACCGGGTGCAGCCGCGAATCCAGCACGTAGGCACGGGCATTCCACACCGGTGCGCCGATCGGCACCGCAGCCTGCACGTCGTCGTCGGCCGCCGCGTAGGTGGCGTGGACGGTGAACTCGGTGGGGCCGTACAGGTTGTGCAGATCGGCGGCATTGATCCGGCGGTACGCCTGCACCGCATCGGCGGTGAACGCCTCACCGGCCACCAGCAGGGTGCGCAGTGAGGTGAGCGCCGCCGGGTCCGCGCTGCCCGCGAAGACGGTCAGCATGGACGGCACGAACGAGGTCATGGTGACCCGCTCGGCCGCGATGATGTCGGCGAGGTACTGCGGATCGCGGTGCCCGTCGGGTGCGGCGACCACCATGCGGCCGCCGGTGGCCAAGGGGCCGAACAACTCCCACACCGACACGTCGAAGGTGGCGGGGGTCTTGAACAGCACCACGTCGTCGGCGTCGAGCCCGTATTCGGTGGTGATCCAGCGGATCTGGTTCACCACCGCCGCATGCGGCACCGCGACGCCCTTGGGGCGGCCGGTGGAACCGGAGGTGAAGATCACGTACGCGGTATTGGCGGGCCGCAGCGGCCGTGCCCGTTCGGCGTCCGTCACCGGAGTGGCGGCGTGGCCGGTGAGGTCGAGGGTGTCGATCTCCACCACGTCGTGGGCGGTCCGGTAGGCGTCCCGGGCGGTGGTCAGCACCAGGGCGGGGCGCGCCACCTCGAGCACGTAGTCCAGGCGCTCGGCGGGCTGGTCGAGATCCAGCGGCACGTACGCGCCACCGGCCTCCAGTACGGCGTACATGGCGACCACGAGGTCGGCGGAGCGGCGAATGGCCAGGGCCACCAGCGATTCCGGACCGACACCCTGGGCGATCAGATGCCGGGCGAGGCGGTGGACCCGTTCGCCGAACGCACCGTAGGTGAGGGTGCTTCGGTTCGCGGACGGTCCCGCTCCGACTGCGGACAGACCTGTCCCCTCGAAGGTGAGCGCGGGCGCGTTCGCGCTGGTCGCGGCCTGTGCCTGGAACAGCGACACCAGTGTCTCGGCGGCCCCGTCCGGCACCCCGTCGACGATGTCCACGGCGGTGTCGTTCCAGGTGTCGAGCACCAGCCGCCGCTCGTCGTCGGCGAGCAGGTCGATATCGCCGATCGGCCGCTTCGGTTCGGCGGCAACGGCTTTCAGCAGCGCCTCGAACCGCTGGCCGAATTCGACCATGGTGTCGGCGTCGAACAGATCGGTGGCGTAGATGAGTTCGGCGGCGATGCCCGACGGCCCGGCGGCGGCACCGGACGGCGCGGCGCCGTTGCCCGACACCTGTGCGGCCGCGTTCATCTCCTCCAGCACCAGTTGGAGGTCGAACTTGGCGGTGTCGATGGGCATGTCGACGCCGCTGGCGGTCAGGCCGGGCAGCTCCAGTTCAGCCGGTCCGGTGTTCTGGAACGACAGCATGACCTGGAACAGCGGGTGCCGGGCCTGCGAGCGCGCCGGGTTGAGGATCTCCACCAGGCGCTCGAACGGCAGGTCGGCGTGTCCGAAGGCCGCGATATCGGTCGTACGCACCGACGCCAGCAGGTCGGTGAAGGAGCTGCCGCCGTCGATCGGGGTCCGCAGCACCAGGGTGTTGACGAACATGCCGATCAGATCGTCCAGGGCGCGTTCGCCACGGCCCGCCACCGGCGTGCCGATGGCGATATCCGCCTCGCCGGACAGTCGCGACAGCAGCGCCGCCAGCGCCGCGTGCGCGACCATGAACAACGTCGCACCGTTGGCGCGGGCCAGCTCCACCAGACCGGCATGGGTGTCGGCGTCGATCCGGAAGGTGTGCGTCGCGCCGCGCCCGCTGGCCACGGCGGGGCGCGGCCGGTCGGCGGGCAGGTCCAGCTGTTCGGGCAGACCGCGCAGGGTGTCGCCCCAGTACGAGATCTGCTGGGAGATGACCGATTCGGGATCGTCCTCGCGGCCGAGCACCTCGCGCTGCCACAGCGCGAAGTCGGCGTACTGGACCTCGAGCGGCTGCCAGGCCGGTTCGCCGCCCTCGACGCGCGCGCTGTAGGCGGTCATGACATCCCGGGTGAGCGGCAGCATGGACGCGCCGTCTCCGGAGATGTGGTGCACCACCAGAGCGAGCACGTGTTCGGTCGGGGTGATCTCGAACAGGCGAGCCCGGAACGGCACCTCGGCGGTGACGTCGAAGCCGCGCAGCACCAGATCCGAGAGCGCCTGCGGCAGTTCGGCTTCGGTGACGTCCACCGGTGTCAGGTCGGGGATGACCTGGGCGGTGGGCACGATCTCCTGATGCGCGGTGCCGTCGATCTCGGGGTAGCGGGTGCGCAGGGATTCGTGGCGCGCCAGCACGTCCGCGACCGCGATCTGCAGGGCCTGCCGGTCCAGCAGACCCGACAGCCGCACGGCGGCCGGAATATTGTCCACGGCCGATTCGGGATCGAACCGGTTGAGGAACCACATGCGCTGCTGGGCCAGCGACAGCGGCACCAGTTCGGGCCGCGGTTGCGGGGTCAGCGCCTGGCGCGCGCCGGTGCCGGTCCGGCTCTCGGCGCGATCGGCCAGGGTGTGCACGACCGATGCCTCGAAGATCTCGCGCACGCCGATCTGGGTGTCCAGGGCGGCGGACAGCCGGGCCGCCACCTGGGTGGCGGACAGCGAGTTGCCGCCCAGGGCGAAGAAGTCGTCGTCCAGGCCGACCCGCTCCAGGCCGAGCACCTCGGCGAAGACACCGGCGACGATCTGCTCCACCGGGGTGGTCGGGGCGCGGAAGACCGCGGCCTCGAACACCGGCGCGGGCAGCGCCTTGCGGTCCAGCTTGCCGGAGGCGTTGAGCGGGAACTCGTCGAGCACCATGAGCACCGACGGCACCATGTAGGACGGCAGCTGATCGCCCAGTTCGGCACGCACCGCGTCGGCGTCCACGGTCCGGCCCGGGGCGGCGATGACATAGCCGACCAGCTGATCGCCGGTGTGCTGGTCGTGGCGCACCACGACCACCGACTGCGCCACCGAATCCTGTGCGGTGAGCGCGGTTTCGATCTCGCCCAGTTCGATGCGCAGACCGCGCAACTTCACCTGGAAGTCGGTGCGGCCGATGTACTCCAGCTCGCCGTCGGCGGTCCACACCACGAGGTCGCCGGTGCGGTACATGCGCTGCCCGTCGCCGAACGGGTTGGCCACGAAGCGATCCGAGGTCAGATCCGGCCGCGCCACATACGCGGTGGCCAGCTGATCGCCCGCCAGGTACAGCTCACCCGCGACACCCACCGGAACCGGCCGCAACCGCGAATCCAGCACGTACACCTGCGTGTTGAACACCGGGCGGCCGATGGCCACGGTCTCGGTGTCGGCGGCGGTGACCTGGTGGTAGGTGACGTCGACCGCGGCCTCGGTGGGGCCGTACAGGTTGTGCAGCTCCGCGCCGGTCAGCTCGCGCAGGCGGTGCGCGGGCTTGGGCGAGAGCGCCTCACCGGAGGCGAACACCATCCGCAGGCTGGTGGCCTGCGCGGCCGCCGCCTCGGCGACGAACACCGCGAGCATGGACGGCACGAAGTGGATGACCGTGACGCCTGCGCGGGCGATGAGCTCGGCGAGGTAGGCGGGATCGCGGTGGCCGTCGGGCTTGGCGACCACCAGGTGCGCGCCGACCTGGAGCGGCCAGAAGAACTCCCACACCGACACGTCGAAGGTGGCCGGAGTCTTCTGCAGCACAACGTCTTTGCCGGTGAGGTTGTACGCGTCCTGCATCCACACCAGGCGGTTGACGATCGCGCCGTGCGAGACGGCGACACCCTTGGGGCGGCCGGTGGAACCGGAGGTGAAGATCACGTACGCGGTGTCGGTCGGACGCAGCGGCACCAGCCGGTCGGCGTCGCGCAGCGGCGCGGCCGAGTAGCTGCTCAGGTCGAGCAGATCGATCCGCACCTGCGCGGTGTCGATATCGAGATCCGCGCCGGAGGTCAGCACGGTGACCGGGTCGGCGGTGTCGAGAATGTACTCGATGCGCTCGGCCGGGTGATCGGGGTCCAGCGGCACGTACGCGCCACCGGCGGCGACCACGGCGTACATGCCGACCACCAGGTCGATGGAGCGGCGCATACCCAGGGCCACACAGGTTTCCGCGCCGACGCCGCGCTCGACGAGCCAGCGGGCCAGACGGTGCACGCGCTCAGCGAACTCGGCGTAGGTCAGCGGTTCGGTGCCCTCGAAGGACACGGCGACGGCGTCCGGGGTGCGGGCGGCCTGCGCCTCGAAGAGCGCGATCAGGGTCGCGGCGGCATCACCGTCGGCGGTGCGCACGATATCGCCGTTGATGGCGGCCACATCGGCCCCACCCGGATTCGACACCAGGATGGACAGGTCGAAGTCCAGGTCGACGGTGGTGTCGTTCCACTGCTCCACCACCAGCGAGCGTTCGGCGGCGTCGAGCAGTTCGATATCGCCCACGGCCGCACCGGGTTCGGCGGTGATGGCGTGCAGCACCCGCACCAGGCGGTCGGCGATGCGGCGAACGGTGTTCTCGTCGAACAGATCCCGCAGATAGCCCGCGCGAATCCGCAGGCGGCTGTCGAGCTGCGCGATGAGCGTCAGCGGGTAGTGGGTGGCGTCGGCGGCGTCCAGGCCGGTGACGGCCATACCGTCGATATCGGCGGCCTGCGCCCGCAGTCCGTCGGCGTCGACCGGGTAGGACTCGAACACCACGAGGGTGTCGAACAGTCCGCCGACCCCCGCCGCCGACTGGATGTCGGCCAGGCCGATGTAGTGGTGATCCAGCAGATCCGCCTGCTCACCCTGAGTGCGGGTGAGCAGCGCGCGCACCGTCTCGGCCGGATCGAAGGCGATGCGCACCGGAACGGTGTTGATGAACAGGCCGACCATGGATTCCACCCCGGCCAGCTGCGCCGGGCGGCCCGACACCGTGGTACCGAACAGCACGTCGTCGCGGCCGGTGAGACGGCCGAGCAGCATGCCCCACGCGGTCTGCAGCACGGTGTTCGGCGTGACGCCGAGCTGTGCGGCCAGGTTGGTCAGCCGTGCGGTGGCGGCCTCGTCCAGGTCGAAGAAGTACTCGCCGGACAGGGCCGTGATCTCGCGGCCGGCGTCGGGCCGGGTGAGCAGGGTGGGCTCGGAGACGCCGCGCAGCGCCCGCTGCCAGGCCGCGAGCGAGGCGGAGCGGTCCTGCCGCGCAACCCATTCCAGGAAGTTGCGGTAGGAGCGGACCGGCGGCAGCGCACTGCTGTCGGCGCGGGTCGCGTACAGCACCAGCAGGTCCTGCATGAGCAGCGGCATGGACCAGCCGTCGAGCAGAATGTGGTGGTTCGCCACGGCCAGCTGCCAGCTGTCGGCCCCGGTGCGCACCAGCGTGAAG
The DNA here is from genome assembly GCF_000308635.1 of Nocardia otitidiscaviarum NBRC 14405. Classification (GTDB taxonomy): domain Bacteria; phylum Actinomycetota; class Actinomycetes; order Mycobacteriales; family Mycobacteriaceae; genus Nocardia; species Nocardia otitidiscaviarum. The sequence continues at coordinate 14,495 of NZ_BAGD01000112.1, forward strand.
CGAATCAGCGGCGGCTGCGTCAGGTCGAAGCGCCGCAACCGATCGGCGGCGATGATCTCACCGGCCGCGGCCGACCGCGCATCGGCGTCGGCATGGGTCGCGCTGAGGTCGTGGTCGGTCCACGCCACCCGCACGCTGTCGAGCACCAGCTGCACCGGGTTGCCCGCCGCGTCGTTCAGGTAGGCGGTGCGCAGGATCTCGTGCCGGTCGATCAGCGCCTGGGCGGCGGCGCGCAGGCGGTCGGCGTCCACGCGGCCGGTGAGGGTCAGCACCGCCTGCGCGGTGTAGACGTCCACCGACGTGGCGGCCAGCTGCGCGTGGAAGAGCAGACCGGCCTGCAGGGCCGACAGCGGCCACACCTGATCGAGGCCGGGGAAGCGGCGCTCCCAGCCGTCGATATCGCGCTGGGTGACCCGCACCAGACCGAAGTCGGACGGCGTGTGCCCGCCCGCGTCGGCCGAATCGGCATGCCGGGCAACGGCTTCCAGTGCGGAGGTCCACAGCTGACCGAAAGCGGCGACCTCGTCGGCGTCGAGCAGGGTGCTCGGGTAGCCGATATTGGCGGTGAGCTTGTCGCCCACCACGATGGCGTTGATGTCGATCGGCGCCATGGCGGGCATGTCGGCGTCGTACGCGCCACCGAGATCGCCCAGTTCCGGGGCCGGAATCCAGCCGAAGCCGCGCAGCGCCTCGGGCACATCGCCCTCGTTGACCCGGCCCAGGTAGTTGAAGCTGACCTGGCCCGGCAGTTCGGCGGGCAGCTGTCCGGCCGTGGCCGGGTTCAGATAGCGCAGCAGGCCGTAGCCGAGGCCCTTGTCGGGCACCGCGAGCAGCTGCTCCTTGACGGCCTTGATGGCGCGGCCCATGGCCGGGCCACCGGCGAGGGCGGCATCGACATCGATCTCGGACAGGTCGAACCGCACCGGGAAGATGGCGGTGAACCAGCCCGCGGTGCGGGACAGGTCGGCACCCGGCACGACCTCTTCCTCACGGCCGTGGCCTTCCAGGCGAATTAGGGCAGACTTCTCCCCCGCACTCTCCCCCGCGGTACCGGCGGGCGTGATGCCCCGGTCCGCACGCCACTTGGCAACGGCCAGCGCCAGCGCGGTCAGCAGACCGTCGTTGACACCGCCGTGGAACAGCGCGGGCACCGTGGTGAGCAGCGACCGGGTGACCTCTCCGGACACCTCGACGTGGTGCTTGCGCACGACCTCGGTGACGTCCACGGCCGGATCCATGGGTCGCGCGGTGAGCAGCGGATCGGGGCCGTCGACCACGCCGCGCCAGTACTCCAGCTCGGCGATCCGCTCCTCGCTGCGGGCCTCCCGCTCCAGCGCGTGCGCCCAGGTGCGCATGCTGGTAGCGGGTGCGGCGAGTTCCGGCGTCTGGCCGGAGGACAGCTGTCCCCAGGCGGTGACGAAGTCGGGCACCAGGATGCGCCAGGTGACGCCGTCGACCACCAGGTGGTGGGCGGCGACGATCAGGCGACCGGCACGGGTCGGCTCACCCTCGGACACCGGGGACGGTTCCAGCCATACGAACCGGATCACCACGCCCGCGGCCGGATCGAGCCGGTCCAGGGCGGCGTCCAGGGCGGCCGACGCGGTGTCGAACAGGGCGGCGTCATCGAGCGCGGCGTCGAACACGGTGTGGTCGATGAGCGCGTCCACATCCGCGGTGCCCGGCGCGGCGGTCAGCACCGTCCATTCACCGGACTCGTTGCGGTACAGGCGCGCCCGCAACATGTCGTGGCGGTCGATGACGGCCGCGACGGTGGCCGCGATACCGGCGCGGTCGATGCCGACCGGCAGTTCCAGGGCCATGGTCTGGTTGAAGCGGCCGAACGAACCGCGCCGCTCCGCCATGAACCGCACGACCGGGGTGAGCGGCAGCTCGCCCACTCCGCCGCCGGGCAGCTCCTCCAGCTTCGGCGCGATATCACCCAGCGCCGCGGCGGTTTCGGCCACCGCGGCCAGTCCGGCCACGGTGCGCTGTTCGAACACGTCGCGCGGACTGAACACCACACCGCGCGCCTTGGCCCGCGACACCAGCTGAATGGAGACGATGGAGTCACCGCCCAGGGCGAAGAACGAGTCGTCGATACCGACCCGATCCAGACCCAGCACCTCGGCGAAGACCTCGGCGATGGTGTGCTCCACCGGATTACGCGGCGCACGGAAGGCGGCCTCGGTGGTGAACACCGGCTCCGGCAGCGCCTTGCGGTCCAGCTTGCCGACCGGGGTCAGCGGCACCCGGTCGATGGTCATGATCGACGACGGCACCATGTAGGCGGGCAGGCGCTGTTCCACATGCGCGGTGAGGGTCGGCACGTCGATGACATGCCCCTGCGCCGCGACCACGTACGACACCAGCGACACCGCACCGGCGGCATTGCGGTGGCCGATGGTGACGGCGAAGTCCACGGTGTCGTGCGAGGCCAGCGCGGCGTCGATCTCACCGAGCTCGATGCGGAAACCGCGCACCTTCACCTGGAAGTCGGAGCGGCCCACATACTCGACCTCACCGCGGTGCCAGCGCACCACGTCACCGGTGCGGTACATCCGCGCCCCCGGCACATACGGATTCGCGACGAAGCGATCCGCGGTCAGGCCCGGCCGCGCGTGGTAGCCGCGCGCCAGCTGGATGCCCGACAGGTACAGCTCACCCGCGACCCCCTCGGGCACCGGCCGCAACAGGTCGTCGAGGATCAGCGACTGCATACCCCGGATGGGGCCGCCGATGGTGACGGTCTCCCCCGGCGTCATGGGGCCGCTGATATTGGTCATGATGGTGGTCTCGGTGGGACCGTAACCATTGTGGAAGGCACGAATACTGCCGTCCGCCAACGGAATCGCCCACTTGGCCACCAGTTCCGGCGGTACCGCCTCACCACCGGCGCACAGCATGCGCAGGCTGTCGAGCCCGGTGGGATCGAAGGTGGCGATGGCCGCCGGGGTGATGAAGGCGTGCGTCGCACCCTCGGCGCGGATCAGCTCGGAGAGCTCCTCACCGCCGTAGACACCCGGCGGCACCACCACGAGGGTGCCCGCCGGGCCGACCGCGAGCAGGAACTCCAGCATGGACGCGTCGAAGGACGGCGACGCGAAATGCAGTGCCCGCGAATCGGTGTCGAGGTGGTAGCGCTCGATCTGCTCGGCACTGAAGTTGGCCATACCGGCGTGGGTGACCACGACGCCCTTGGGCAGACCGGTGGAGCCGGAGGTGTAGATGACATACGCCGGATGCTCCGGACGCAGCGGGCGCACCCGCTCGGCCGCGGTGACCGGCGCGCTGTCGTAGCCGTCCAGCTCGAGTTCGTCGAGCACCAGCCACTGCGCCGATTCCGGCAGTCCGTCGCGCACCGAAGCCACGGTCAGACCGACCGGGGAACCCGAGTCGGTGACCATGTGGGCGATGCGGTCGGCCGGGTAGGTCGGGTCCACCGGCACGAAGGCGGCACCGGTCTTGGACACCGCCCATTCGGCCAGGTAGGAGTCGGCCGAACGCGGCACGGCCACGGCGACCAGATCCTCGGAGCCGATGCCGCGCTCGATGAGCAGGCGCGCCAGGCGGTTCGACCGCGCGTCGAGTTCGGCGTAGGTGAGCTCGACGCGGTCCTCACCGGCGCGGCCGGGGTAGACGACCGCGATGCCCTGCGGGTTGCGCGCGACGGCGTCGGACATGAGCTCCGGCAGGGTGCGCGCGGGTTCGGCGGGCGCACCGGTGCGGGCGATCAGGTCGGCGCGTTCGGTGGCGTCGAGGATGTCGATGCCGCCCACGGTGATCTCGGGATCACCGGCGATGGCGGTCAGCACCCGCTCCCAGCGCTGCGCGAAGGCGGCGGCGGTGTCGGCGTCGAACAGGTCGGTGGCGTAGGTCAGGGCCAGCGCCATGCCGTCGGTTCCGTGCTCGGACAGGGTGAACTGGAGATCGAAGCGGGCGACGTTCTCCTCGAGATCCAGCGCGGAGACGGTCAGGCCGGGCAGCTCCAGGCTGGTGCGGTCCAGGTTCTGGAAGGCCAGCACCACCTGGAACAGCGGGTTGCGCGCCTGCGACCGCTCGGGCGCGAGCAGTTCCACCAGCCGCTCGAACGGCACGTCGGCATTGCCGAAGGCGTCCAGGTCGGTGCGGCGCACCCGCTCCAGCAGATCGGTGAAGTGCTCGGCCGGATCGATGGCGGTACGCAGCACCAGGGTGTTGACGAACATGCCGACCAGGTCGTCGAGCGCCTGCTCACCACGACCCGCGACCGGGGTGCCGATGGCGATGTCGTCGGTACCGGACAGGCGCGACAGCAGCACGCTCAAGGCGCTGTGCATCACCATGAACAGCGACGAACCCCGCTGGCGGGCAACGTCTTCCAGCGCCGCGACGAGTTCCGGCGACAGCGTCCGGTGCAGCGTCGCGCCGCGATGGGAGGCCACGGCCGGGCGCGGGCGATCCGCGGGCAGGGTCAGCTCGTCCGGAATGCCGTCCAGGGTGCGCTGCCAGTAGCCGACCTGGCGGGCGAGCAGCGATCCGGCGTCCTCCTCGGAGCCGAGCACCTCGCGCTGCCAGATGGCGAAGTCCGCGTACTGCACCGGCAGCGGGGACCAGCCGGGAACCGCGCCCTGGGTGCGCGCGGTGTAGGCGGTCATCACGTCGCGGGTCAGCGGCCCCATGGAGAAGCCGTCACCGGCGATATGGTGCACCACCACCACGAGCACGTGCTCGTCGGCGCCCTCGACCCGGTACAGCCGGGCACGCAGCGGAACCTGTTCGGCCACATTGAATCCGGCGGTGGCGAACTCGGTGACGCGGGTGGTCAGCTCGTCGGCGGCGACCTCGACCGGATTCAGGTCCAGACGGACCTCGTCGGCGGGGACCACCACCTGCATGGGGGTGCCGCCGTGCTCGGGGTAGCGGGTGCGCAGCGACTCGTGGCGGCGCACCACATCCGCGACGGCGAGTTCCAGTGCGGCGGTGTCGAGTTCACCCGTCAGGCGGATGGCCAGCGGCAGGTTGTAGGCCGCCGAACCGGTGTCGTACTGGTTGAGGAACCACATGCGCTGCTGCGCGAACGACAGCGGCACCAGTTCGGTCGCACCGCGCTGGCGGGCGACCAGCTTGGCGCGCGAGACGCCATCGGCATGCGATTCGATGCGGGCCGCCATGGCCTCCACGGTGGACGCCTCGAACAGGGTGCGGACCGCGACGGAGGTGTCGAGAGCGGACCCGATGCGCGAGACCACGCGGGTGGCGATGAGCGAGTTGCCGCCCAGATCGAAGAAGTCGTCGTCCAGACCGACGCGCGGCAGATCGAGGACATCGGCGAAGACGGCGGCGACGGTCTCCTGCACCGGGGTCTCCGGCGCGCGGAAGGCCCGGGCCTGCACCGCCGGGGCGGGCAGTGCGCGGCGATCCAGTTTGCCGTTGACGGTCAACGGAATGCGATCGAGCACCACCAGCGCCGACGGCACCATGTAGGACGGCAGCCGCTCGCCCGCACCCGCACGCACGGTGTCGAGGTCGGGCGCGGCGCCCTCCTCGCCCACCACGTAGGCGACGATGCGCTGATCGCCGGGCTGATCCTCGCGGACGATGACCGCGGCCTGCGCGATACCGGGCTGCGCGAGTACAGCGGCCTCGATCTCACCGAGTTCGATGCGGAAGCCGCGCACCTTGACCTGATCGTCGGCGCGCCCGAGGTATTCGAGTTCGCCGAAGCGGTTCCAACGGGCGACGTCACCGGAGCGGTACAGCCGCTCACCGGGCACACCGAACGGGCTGGCCACGAACCGGGAAGCGGACAGGTCCGGGCGGCCCAGATAGCCGCGCGCCAATTGCGGCCCGGCCACGTACATTTCGCCCGCGACACCGACCGGAACCGGATGCAGGCGGTCGTCGAGCACGTACACCCGCAGGCCCGCGATGGCGCGACCCACGATGCTGCCGGTGGCGGCCGCGATGGTGGCGGCGTCGAGCGCGCGGTGCGAGACGTGCACCGTGGTCTCGGTGATGCCGTACATGTTCACCAGCACCGGCGCGCTGTCACCGTGGCGGGCGATCCAGTCACCGAGGCGGCGCAGCTCGAGGGCCTCACCGCCGAACACCACATACCGCAGCGCCAGCGGCGCGACGGCGGTACCGGATTCCCGGCTGGCCACCGACGCGATGCGATCGGCCTCGGCCAGCTGGTAGAAGGCCGACGGCGTCTGGTTGAGCACCGTGACCCGTTCGCGGCGCAGCATTTCCAGGAACTGCTCGGGCGAGCGCGAAGTGTAGTAGTCGACCACGACCAGTTTGCCGCCGTAGAGCAGCGGCCCCCACAGCTCCCACACCGAGAAGTCGAAGGCGTAGGAGTGGAACAGCGTCCACACATCCGCTGCGCCGAAACCGAATTCGCGATCGGTGTTGGCGAACAACCGCACCACGTTGGCGTGCGACACGGCCACGCCCTTGGGGCGGCCGGTGGAGCCGGAGGTGTAGATGACGTACGCGACGTGCTCGGGCCGCAGCGGGCTGAGCCGTTCGGCGTCGGTCACCGGCGCGTCGTCGGCATCCTCGATATCGCCCGCCTCGACGGTGTACCCGTCGAGCACCACGGTCGGCAGCGTGGCGGGCAGTTCCACCTGCACGGTGGAATCGACCACGACGCTGGTCGGAGCCGAATCCTGGAGCAGGAACGCGATGCGATCGGCCGGTGCGGTCGGGTCGACCGGCACGTAGCCCGCACCGGTCTTGATCACCGCGAGCAGCGCGACCACCAGGTCCAGCGAGCGCGGCAGGATCACCGCGACCAGGGATTCCGGTCCGGCCCCCTCCGCGATGAGGCGGCGGGCCAGCACATTGGCGCGCCGGTCCAGTTCCGAGTAGGTCAGCTCGTCGTCGCCGAAGCGCACCGCCACCCGCGTGGGATGGGCGGCCACCGCGGCGTCGAACAGACCCGACAGCGTGACGGTCGGATCGGCGAACAGTCCACTGCCACCGTCGGTTCCCGCGGAGACCCAGTGCTCGGCCACATCGTGGCGTTCGGTCTCGCCGAGCAGGTCGATATCGCCGATGACGGCGGCCGGGTCCTCGGCCACCGCGCGCAGGATGCGCACCAGCCGGTCGGCGAAGGCGGCCACGGTTTCGGGGTCGAACAGTTCGGTGGCGTAGTTCCAGGACAGGCCGAGCGAACCGTCGGCGCGCTCGCCCACGGTCAGCTGCACATCGAATTTCGCCGTGCCCGGGTCGAATTCGACGACATCGACGTCCAGACCCGGCAGCGAGACCGAACCCGCGTCCTTGGCGGAGGCGGCCTCGAAGGTCAGCGCCACCTGGAAGAGCGGGTGGTGCGCCTGCGAACGCTGCGGGCTGAGCACATCGACGAGACGTTCGAACGGCACGTCGGCGTGCGCGAAGGCGGCCAGGTCGGTGCGGCGCACCTCGGCGAGCAGATCGGCGAAGGCCGCGTCGGAGCGCACCGGGGTGCGCAGCACCAGGGTGTTGACGAACATGCCGACCAGATCGTCCAGGGCGCGGTCACCGCGTCCGGCGATCGGCGTGCCGATGGCGATATCGGTGGCGCGCGACAGGCGCGACGCCCACGCGGCCAAGGCGGCGTGCACGACCATGAACAGGGTCACGTCATGGTCGCGGGCCACGGCCGCCAGCGCCCGGTGCACCTCGGCGTCGATCGAGAAGTCGTGCGTCCCACCGGCATTGCCGGCCACCTCGGGGCGCGGCCGGTCGGTGGGCAGTTCGATCTGGTCCGGCAGGTCGCGTAGCTGTTCGGTCCAGTAGGCGAGCTGTCGCGCCGCGGCCGAATCCGGGTCCTCCTCGGATCCGAGCACGGTGCGCTGCCACAGCGCGTAGTCGGCGTACTGCACCGGCAGCGGAGCCCAGTTCGGGGCCTCGCCGCGGCTGCGGTCCAGGTAGGCGGCGACCACGTCGCGCAGCAGCGGGCGCAGCGAGAAGCCGTCACCGCTGATGTGGTGCAGCACCAGCACGAGCACGTGTTCGCGCGGGCCGAGGGTGAGCAGGGTCGCCCGGAACGGCAGTTCGCGCGTGACATCGAAGTGCACACCGGACGCCGCGGTGACGCGGGCGATCAGATCGTCCGCCTCGATCTCCTCGGCGTCGAGATCGAAGGAGACCTCTCCCGGGGAGAGGACGCGCTGGTAGCCGTTGCCCTCCACCTCGGGGTAGACGGTGCGCAGCGCCTCGTGGCGGACCAGCACGTCGCCGATGGCGGCGGCCAGGGCGGTGGCGTCGACCTCACCGGTGAGTCGCAGCGCCACCGGGATGTTGTTGACGGCGGTGCGGTTGTCGAAGCGGTTGAGGAACCACATGCGCTGCTGCGCGGGCGACAGCGGCACCAGCCGCGCCGACTCACCGGTGTCCAGGGTCACCGGGGCGGGCCGCTCCTGCGGTGTCAGCGGCAGTCGCGCGCCGGTGCCGACGCGCGATTCCAGGTGCGCGGCCAGCGCCGCCACGGTGGACGCCTCGAACAGGGTCCGCACCGGGATGTCGGCGTCCAGAGCGGCCGACAGGCGGGCCGCCACCTGGGTGGCGATGAGCGAGTTGCCGCCCAGTTCGAAGAAGTCGTCGTCCAGGCCGACGCGTTCCACGCCGAGCACCTCGGCGATGGTGCCCGCCACGGTCTGCTGCACCGGGGTGGCCGGGGCACGGTAGACCTTGGCGACGAAGGTGGGGGCGGGCAGCGCCCTGCGGTCCAGCTTGCCGGAGGCATTGAGCGGGAAGGCGTCCAGCACCATGAAGGCGGCGGGCACCATGTAGGCCGGAAGCTGTTGGGACAGCTCGGCTTTCACGGTCTCCAGTTCGATGTCACCGTTCGCGACCAGGTAGGCCACCAGCTGGTCGCCGGTGCGCTCGTCGTGGCGCACCACGACCACCGCCTGCGCGATGGCGTCCAGCGCGGTGAGCGCGGATTCGATCTCGCCCAGTTCGATGCGCAGACCGCGCAGCTTCACCTGGAAGTCGGTACGACCCAGGTACTCCAGCTCACCGTCGGCGGTCCAGGTGACCAGGTCACCGGTGCGGTACATACGAGCGCCGTCACCGAACGGATTGGCCACGAACCGATCCGAGGTCAAATCGGGCCGCGCCACATACGCGGTGGCCAGCTGATCACCCGCCAGATACAACTCACCCGCGACACCCACCGGAACCGGCCGCAACCGCGAATCCAGCACGAACACCTGGGTGTTGAACACCGGAGCGCCGATCGGCACGGTGTGCACGTCGGCATCGGTGACCTCGTGATAGGTCACGTCGACCGCGGCCTCGGTGGGGCCGTACAGATTGTGCAGGCGCGCACCGGTCAGGGCGCGCAACTGCTGCGCGGTCGGGCCGGGCAGCGCCTCACCGGAGGCGAACACCTGGCTCAGGCTGGTGGCGCGGGCCGCGGCGGGTTCCGCCACGAACACCGCGAGCATGGACGGCACGAAGTGGGTGACCGTAACGCCTTCGCGGGCAATGAGTTCCGCGAGATAGACCGGATCCCGGTGCCCGTCCGGCTTGGCGACCACGAGGCGCGCGCCGACCTGTAGCGGCCAGAAGAACTCCCACACCGACACGTCGAAGGTGGACGGGGTCTTCTGCAACACCACGTCGTACGCGGCCAACCCGTACTGGGCGTGCATCCACACCAGGCGGTTGACGATGGCGGCGTGCGAGACGGCGACGCCCTTGGGGCGGCCGGTCGAACCGGACGTGAAGATGACGTAGGCGGTATTGCCGGGCCGCAGCGGAGCGCGGCGATCGGCATCCGTCACCGGAGTGTCGGCGAAGTCGGAGAGATCCAGTCCGTCGATCCGGATCTGCCGCCCGCCGATGCCGTCCATGTCGCTGCCGGAGGTGAGCACGCACACCGGATCGGCGGTGTCGAGGATGTACTCGGTGCGCTCGGCCGGGTGGTCCGGGTCCAGCGGGACGTACGCGCCACCGGCCAGGGTGACGGCGTACATGCCGATCACCAGGTCCAGGGAGCGGCGCATGCCCAGGGCCACGTGGGATTGCGGGCCTACGCCCTCGGCGATGAGGAAGCGGGCGAGTTTGCGTGCCCGTGCGGCGAACTCGGCGTACGACAGGGTTGTCCCCTCGTACGAGACCGCGGGTGTGTCGGGGGTGCGCTCGACCTGGGCCTCGAACAGGGAGACCAGGGTGGCGGCGGCGCCTGCGGCGACCTCCGGCAGGGCGGCGGCCAGGTCGAAGCCGGTGGCATTCCAGGAGTCGAGCACCCGGGTGCGCTCGGCGGCGCTGAGCAGTTCCAGATCACCCACGCGCACGGTCGGATCGGCGGCCACGGCCGACAGCACCCGCACGAAACGCTCGGCGAAGGTGTCGGCGTACGCGCCGTCGAAAAGATCGGTGGCGTAGACGAGTTCGGCGTCCATGGCCGCCACGTCGGCATCGGCGGCGACCTCGCTCAGCGTGAGCTGGAGGTCGAACTTGGCGGTCTGCTGGTCGATATCCAGCTGTGCCACGGTGAGGCCCGGCAGTTCCAGGGCCGTGCGGCCGAGGTTCTGGAACGACAGCATGACCTGGAACAGCGGATGCCGCGCCTGCGAGCGGGCCGGGTTGAGCACCTCGACCAGGCGCTCGAACGGCACATCGGCGTGCGCGAAGGCTTGCAGGTCGCGCTCGCGGACCCGCGTCAGCAGCTCGGCGAAGCTCTCCCCGGTGTCGACCTGCGAGCGCAGCACCAGGGTGTTGACGAACATGCCGACCAGGTCGTCGAGGGCCTGTTCACCACGACCGGCCACCGGAATGCCGACGGCCACATCGTCACTGCCGCTCAGGCGCGACAGCAGGGCGGCGAAGGCGCTGTGCACCACCATGAACAGCGTGGTGCCGTGGGTCTGGGCGACCCGGTTGAGCGCGGTCACCAGCTCACCCGGGAGCTGGAAGCGGTACGTCCCGGCCCGATAGGAGGCGACGGCGGGCCGCGCCGCGGTGGACAGCCGCAGTTCGTCCGGCAGTCCGGCCAGGGTGTCGCGCCAGTAGTCGAGCTGCTCGGTGATGAGGGAGCGCGGGTCGTCCTCGGAGCCGAGGGTTTCGCGCTGCCACAGCGCGTAATCGGCGTACTGGACCGGCAGTTCGGCCCAGCCCGGGGCCTCGCCGTCACTGCGCGCGACGTACGCCGTGATGAGATCGCGCACCAGCGGATTCATCGAGAAGCCGTCGGCGGCGATGTGATGGGCGACGAGCACCAGCACGTGGTCATCGGCGGACAGGCGGTAGACGCGCAGTCGCAGCGGGGGTTCGGCGGTGACGTCGAAGCCCTGGGTCACGAATGCACCGATGGCGCCGAACAGTTCGGTCTCGGCGGCCTCCACCACGTCCACCACCGGGATGGCGCGGGCGGCGGGCAGCACCTGCTGGTAGGCGATGCCGTCGGCCGACGGGTACACCGTCCGCAGCGATTCGTGCCGCGCCACCACATCGGCGACCGCGCTGCGCAGCGCGTCCAGATCGACCGCGCCCGTCAGCCGGACGGCGGCCGGAATATTGTTGGCGGCCGACTCGGTGTCGAAGCGGTTGAGGAACCACATGCGCTGCTGTGCGAGCGACAGCGGCGGGTGTTCGGGGCGGGTGCGGGCCGTGAGGGCCTGGCGCACACCACTTCCGGCGTGCGACTCCACTCGCGCGGCCAGCGCCGCGACGGTCGGCGCCTCGAAGAGCGCGCGCACACCGATCTCCGTCTTCAAGGCCGAGCTCAGGCGGGCCGTCACCTGCGTGGCGACCAGCGAGTTGCCGCCCATCTCGAAGAAGTCGTCGTCCGCGCCCACCCGTGGGATGCCGAGCAGATCGGCGAAGATCTGGGCGATGATCTCCTCGATGGGCGTCGAAGGCGCACGGAAACGCCTGGCCTCGAAGACGGGTGCGGGCAACGCCTTGCGGTCCAGCTTGCCGGAGGCGTTGATCGGGAACTCGTCCAGCACCACCAGCGCGGCGGGCACCATATAGACCGGAAGTGACTGCGCCAGTGCGGACTTGATCACATCAGCATCGACGGCGGCCTCGGATTCGCGCACCACGTAACCGACCAGCTGACTACCGGCATGGGGATCCGAGCGGACAACCACCACGGACTGCGCCACACCCGGCTGTTCCATCAGCGCCGCCTCGATCTCACCGAGCTCGATGCGCTGGCCACGCAACTTCACCTGGAAGTCGGTGCGGCCCAGATACTCCACCTCGCCTGTCGCCGTCCACCTCACCAGGTCGCCGGAGCGGTACATACGGCTGCCCGGTGCGCCGAAGGGGTCGGCCACGAAACGGTCGGCGGACAGGTCGGGGCGGCCGAGATAGCCGCGCGCCAGCTGATCCCCCGCCAGATAGAGCTCACCCGCGACACCGGGCGCGACCGGGTGCAGACGTGCGTCGAGCACATAGAGCCGGCTGTTCCAGACCGGGCGGCCGATGGGCAGCGACACGGCGTCGGAGTCGACGACCTCGTGATAGGTCACCTCGACCGTGGTTTCGGTCGGACCGTACAGGTTGTGCATGCGCGCACCGGTGAGTTCACGCAGCTTCTGCGCGGTCACGGCGGGCAGCGCCTCGCCGGAGGCGAACACCTGCCGAAGTCCGATTACCCTCCGCTGTGCTCCGGGCGGATTCGCTGCACCGGACCTCTCGGCGGCATCGGATGCCGGTGCCGATTCGACAGCGGCCGATTCGAGCGCGGTCAGGAAGATCGACAGCATGGAGGGCACGAAATGCACCGAGGTGATGCCCTCATCGGCGATGATCTGCGCGAGATACATCGGATCGCGGTGGCCGTCGGGCTTGGCGAGGACCATACGCGCGCCGGTTTGCAAGGGCCAGAAGAACTCCGGGACCGACACATCGAAAGTGACCGGAGTCTTCTGCAACAGCGAGTCACCCGGACCGATCGGGTACAGGTGCTGCCCCCACAGCAGGCGATTCACGATCGCACCGTGCTCGACCGCTACGCCCTTGGGACGACCGGTCGAACCGGAGGTGAAGATCACGTAGGCAGTGTGTAGGGGCGAAATCGCATGCCCGCGATCGCTATCGGTGACCGGGTCAGCGGAATACGACTCCAGGTCGAGCGTATCGATCTCCAGTACCGGCACATTGCGGCCGGTCACGAAGTCGTCGCGGCTGGTGGTCAGCAGTGCCGCCGGGCGGGCGATATCGAGCACGTAGTCGACCCGCTCAGCGGGCTGGTCCGGGTCCAGCGGCACGTACGCGCCACCAGCCTCCAGCACCGCGTAGATGGCGACGACAAGGTCGGTCGATCGGCGAATGGCCAGCGCGACCAAGGATTCGGCGCCAACGCCGAGAGCGATCAGCTTCCGAGCCAGCTTGTGCACCGCGCCGGCGAGCTCGGAGTAGGACAGAGTGGTCCCCTCGAACGTGACCGCGGGCGCGTCCGGGCTGGTCAGGGCCTGCGCCTCGAACAGCGAAACAAGGCTGGGCGCCGCGCCTTCCGGCAGCGCGGGCAGAACCTCGGTGAGGTCGAAACCGGTGTCGTTCCACTCGACCAGCGAGCGCCGCTTCTCCTCGTCGTCGAGCAGGTCGATGTCGCCGACCGGCAGATTCGGATCGGCCGCGACCGCGTCCAGGACGGTGTGCAGCCACCGCGCGAAGGACGCGACCGTGGGCTCGTCGAAAAGATCTACGGCATAGGAGAATTCGGCCGAAAGACCGATGTTCTCGCCGTGCTCGTCCTGTGCTTCCTGGAGGGTCAGCTGTAGGTCGAATTTGGCCAGACCGGGATCGTAGTCGATGCCGTTGACCCGCAAGCCGGGCAGTTCCAGGCTGGTCTGCCGGGTGTTCTGGAAGGTCAGCATGACCTGGAACAGCGGGTGCCGCGCCTGCGAGCGGGCCGGGTTGAGTACCTCGACCAGACGCTCGAACGGCACATCGGCGTGCGCGAAGGCGTGCAGGTCGGTATCCCGGGCAGCCGCGAGCAGGTCGACGAAGCTCGCCTCGCCATTCACCTCGGTCCGCAGCACGAGGGTGTTGACGAACATGCCGATCAGGTCGTCGAGTGCGGCCTCACCACGCCCGGCAACCGGGGTGCCGATAGCGATATCGGTGGTGCCGGACAAGCGCGCGAGCAGCACCGCCAGGGCACTGTGCATGACCATGAACAGCGAGGCATTATGCCTGCGGCCCAGATCCACCAGCCGCTGCTGGGTTTCGGCCGAGATGACGAACGGATAGGTGCCGCCGCGGTAGCTGGCCACGGCGGGCCGCTGCCGATCGGCGGGCAGCACCAGTTCGTCCGGCAGATCGGCGAGCGCCCGGGTCCAGTACTGAATCTGCTTGGAGATCAGCGATTCCGGATCGTCCTCGGAACCCAGCACCTCGCGCTGCCACAGCGCGTAGTCGGCGTACTGCACCGGCAGTTCCGCCCAGGCCGGTGCCTCCCACGAGGTGCGGGCCGCGTAGGCGACCATGACATCGCGGGCCAGCGGTCCCATGGACCAGCCGTCGGCGGAGATGTGGTGTACCACCATGCCGAGCACGTACTCGGATTCGCTGATCTCGAAAAGCCGGGCGTGCAGCGGCACTTCGCTGGTGACGTCGAAGGCCATGGACGCCAGCTCGATGAGGTGCTCGACCAGATTGCCCTCGGTGACCGGCACCGGGGTCAGGTCGGGCACGATCTGCGCCGCGTCCAGCACCCGCTGCACCGGACCGTTGCCGGTCTCCGGGAAGACCGTGCGCAGCGATTCGTGCCGGTCGATGACGTCGATGACGGCGACCTGCAGGGCGGCCACGTCGAGTTCGCCGGAGAGCCGGATGGCGACCGGGATGTTGTTGACCGCCGACGCGGTGTCGAAGCGGTTGAGGAACCACATGCGCTGCTGCGCCAACGACAGCGGGATGTCGGCGGGCCGCTCCCGCGCCACCAGGGCCTTGCGCGCACCGTCACCGGCGTGCGATTCCACCCGCGCCGCGAGGGCGGCGACGGTGCTGGCCTCGAACAGCATGCGCACCGGCACCCGAGTGTCGAGCGCGATGCCCAGGCGCGAGGCGACCTGGGTGGCGATGAGCGAGTTGCCGCCGAGTTCGAAGAAGTCGTCGTCCACGCCGACGCGGGCGATGCCGAGGACCTCGCCGAAGATCTGCGCGACGATCTCCTCGATCGGCGTTGTCGGGGCGCGGAATTCGCGCACCTCGAACACCGGGGCGGGCAGCGCCCGGCGGTCCAGCTTGCCGGAGGCGTTGAGCGGGAAGGCATCCAGCACCACGAACGCACCCGGCACCATGTACGCGGGCAGGGTGCGGTGCAGCGCCGCCTTCACGCCGTCGAGGTCGATCGGTCCCCCGGCCACCACGTAGGCGACCAGCTGATCACCGGCGACGGTGTCGATGACCAGCACCACGGCCTGGTTGACCGACGGGTGGTCGAGCAGCGCGGTCTCGATCTCGCCGAGTTCGATGCGTTGGCCGCGGAACTTCACCTGGAAGTCGGTGCGGCCGATGTAGTCGATGACGCCCGGCTCGTTCTGGTTCCAGCGCACCAGGTCACCGGTGCGGTACAGGCGCGAACCCGGCTCCCCGAAGGGGTTGGCCACGAAGCGTTCCGCGCTCAGCTCGGGGCGGCCGAAGTAGCCGCGCGCCACCTGCGCGCCGCCGAGGTACAGCTCACCCGGCACCCCGACCGGCACCGGACGCAGCCCCTCGTCGAGCACGTACGCCTGGGCGTTCCACACCGGACGGCCGATCGGCACCGAGGTCGGGGTCGGCGCGGTGATGGGCGCGTAGGTGGCGTGGACGGTGAACTCGGTGGGGCCGTACAGGTTGTGCACGGCCGCGGTGGAGAAGCGCCGGAAGGCGGTGACGGTGGCGGGCGGCAGCGCCTCACCGGCGACGAGAACCGCACGCAGCGACAGGCATTCGGCCGCCGAGGCACTGCCCGCGAACACGCTCAGCATGGACGGCACGAACGAGGTCATGGTGACCCGGTGGCGGCCGATGACCTCGGACAGGTACATGGGGTCGCGGTGCCCGTCGGGCGCGGCGATGACCAGTTGCGCGCCGACGGCCATGGAGCCGAACAGCTCCCATACCGACACGTCGAAGGTGACCGGCGTCTTCTGCAGGATCACATCGGTGTCGTCGATACCGTACTCGGCGGTGATCCAGGCGATCTGGTTCAGTACCGAGGCGTGCGAGACGGCCACGCCCTTGGGACGGCCGGTCGAACCCGAGGTGTAGAGCACGTACGCGGTATTCGAACCGCGCAGCGGCGCATGCCGTTCCGCGTCGGTGATCGGAGCGTCGTCGAACTCGCCGAGGTCGAGGGCGTCCAGGTGCAGCACCTGGCAGTCCCGGCCGTCCACGTCGTCGTCGGAGGTGGTCAGCAGCACCACCGGCCGCGAGCTGGCCAGTACGTACTCGGTGCGCTCGGCCGGGTGGTCCGGATCGATCGGCACATAGCCGCCGCCCGCCGCGTGCGTGGCGTAGATGGCGACCAGCATGTCGACCGAGCGGCGAATCCCCACCGCCACCAGCGATTCCGGACCGACGCCGACGGCGATGAGCTTGCGTGCCAGGCGGTTCACCCGGGCGGAGAACTCCGCGTAGCTCAACTCGGCGGCGGGACCGAACAGGCCGCCGCTGCGCTCACCCGGATCGAAGATGAGCGCGGTGGCGTGCGGCCGCTGCCGCACCTGACGCTCGAACAGATCCACCACGGTGACCGCGTCCGGCACCGCGTGCGCGGTGTCGTTCCAGGCGCGCAACACGGTGGCTCGCTCGTCGGCCTCCAGCACGTCGATATCGCGCACCACGATGTCCGGTGCGGCGACGGCGGTTTCGAGCACGCGCAGGTACCGGCGGCCGAAGGCGGCCACGGTCGCGGCGTCGAACAGATCGGTGGCGTAGGAGAGCACCACCGACAGGCCGGCGGGCTCACCGCGCAGTCCGCGCTGCTCGGTCATGGTCCACTGCAGGTCGAACTTGGCGATATCGACCTCGAGCTCGTCCGCGGAGACGGTCAGGCTCGGCAGCTCCATGGTGCCGTGCGACATCTCCTGGAACGACAGCATGACCTGGAACAGCGGATGCCGCGCCTGCGAACGGGTCGGGTTGAGAACCTCCACCAGGCGCTCGAACGGCACATCGGTATTGGCGAAGGCCGCGAGATCGGTTTCCCGGGTGCGGGACAGGAAGTCGGTGAAGCTCTGCGCGCCGTCGACCTCCGAACGCAACACCAGGGTGTTGACGAACATGCCGATGAGGTCGTCGAGCGCCTGCTCACCACGACCGGCCACCGGGGTGCCGATGGCGATATCGGTGGTGCCCGACAGCCGCGCGAGCAGCACCGCGAGCGCGGAGTGCATCACCATGAACAGCGAGACACCCTGGGTGCGAGCCAGATTCGTCAGCGCGGCGTGCAGTTCGGGATCGATGTCGAAGGTGACCCGGCTGCCCCGGAAGGACTGCACCACCGGGCGGGGCCGATCGGCGGGCAGATCCAGCTGATCGGGCAGGCCCGCCAGGGCGTCACGCCAGTAGGCGATCTGCTTGGCGGCCATGGACTCCGGATCTGATTCCGAACCCAGCAGCTCGCGCTGCCAGATGCTGAAGTCCTGATACTGCACCGGAAGCGGCGTCCACGCGGGCTGTTCCCCGGCCGTGCGGGCCAGGTAGGCGGCGGTCATATCGCGCGAGAGCGGCCCGAAGGAGAAACCGTCCGCGGCGATGTGGTGCACCACGAAGGCGACGGCCAGATCGGTGCCCTCGGCGGTGGAGGCGACGCGGAACACCCGCACCCGAATGGGCAGCTCGCGTGAAACGTCGAAGCCGACGGAGGCGAAATCCGCCAGCGCCCTGGGCAGTTCGGCCTCGTCGATATCGTGGACCTCGATGCCGAGATCCACCTCCGACATGGGCAGCACCAGCTGGTAGCCGCCGTCCCCGGATTCGGGGAACAGGGTGCGCAGCGACTCCTGCCGCGCCACCACGTCGGTCAGCGCCAACTGGAGCGCGTCGATGTCGACCTCACCCTGCAACCGCACCACGAACGGCAGGTTGTAGGTGGGCACGGTGGGATCGAACTGGTTGAGGAACCACATGCGCTGCTGGGCCAGCGACAGCGGCACCCGCTCCGGGCGCGGCTGGGCGACCAGCGGCGGCCGCGAAACCTCGTCCGGCGCGGTGGTTTCCACCCGCGCGGCGATTCCGGCGACGGTGGGGGTCTCGAACAGCGCGCGCACGCCCAGGCGTGCCCCGAAGGCGGCCGAGATGCGCGACACCACCTGCGTGGCGACGAGCGAGTTGCCGCCCAGATCGAAGAAGTTGTCGTCCACGCCGACACGGCCGTGGCCGAGCACATCGGCGAAGATGCCCGCCACGATCTCCTCGGCCGCGGTGCGCGGCGCTCGGAATCCGGCGGCGTCGGCGCTGAACACCGGTTCCGGCAGCGCCTTGCGGTCCAGCTTGCCGGAGGTGTTGAGCGGGAAGGCGTCCAGCACCATGATCGACGCTGGAACCATGTAGCTGGGCAGCTTCTCGGCCACGAAACGGGTCAGCTCCGCCGGTTCCACGGACCGACCCGGCCCCGGCACCACGTAGGCGACCAGCTGCTGACCGGTGGCGGTGTCCATGACCAGCACCACGGCCTGCGAGACCGACGGGTGGGCGAGCAGATCGGTCTCGATCTCGCCGAGCTCGATGCGCTGACCGCGGAACTTCACCTGGAAGTCGGTGCGGCCGATGTACTCCAGCACACCGACAGCATCCGATTCGCCGCTCGCGGCGGTGTTCCAGCGCACCAGGTCACCGGTGCGGTACATCCGCTCGCCGGCACTCGAGAACGGATTGGCCACGAACCGGTCCGAGGTCAGATCCGGACGGCCCTTGTAGCCGCGCGCCAGCTGGCGGCCCGCGAGATACAGCTCACCCGCGGCACCGATGGCGGCCGGTCGCAGCCGCGAATCCAGCACGTAGACTTCGACATTCCACTCGGGCACACCGATCGGCACCGTGACGGTGTCGGCGGCGGTGTTCTCCCAGTAGGTGACCGAGACGGCGGCCTCGGTGGGGCCGTACAGGTTGTGCAGGCCCGCGTTCGTGATCCGCCGGAAGCTCGCGCCGGTCTCCGGCGGCAGCGCCTCACCGATGACGAAGACGTACTTCAACGAGGCGCACTGCGCCGCGGAGGCGTGCGCCACGAACACCGTCAGCATGGACGGCACGAAGTCGGTGACGGTGACCCGGTGCCGCTCGATCATCTCCGCCACGTACAGCGGGTCCCGGTGCCCGTCCGGCGTCGCGACCACGAGTTTCGCGCCGACCAGCAGGGGCATGAAGTAGCCCCACAGCGACACGTCGAAGGTGGTGGCCGTCTTCTGCAGGTACACATCGTCGGCCGTCATCGGATACTCGTGCAGCATCCACAGCTCTTGGTTGACGATGGCGTGATGGGTGACCGCCACACCCTTCGGGCGGCCGGTGGAGCCCGAGGTGTAGATGACGTAGGCGGTATTCGAGCTGCGCAGCGGCGCACGACGATCCGCGTCGGTGACCGGCTCGGCGGAGTACTCCGAGGTGTCGAGGGTGTCGAGTTCGACCCGGCGGACCGCCGCCGGGAGATCGAGATCATCACGGGCGGTGGTCAATACGCAGACCGGTGCCGCGGACTCCAGGATGTAGGCGGTGCGATCGGCCGGATGATCCGGGTCGATCGGCACATACGCACCACCGGCCCGCAGCACGGCATGCATGCCGATGACCAGCTCCAGCGAACGCCGCATCCCCAGGGCCACCAGCGATTCCGGACCCACGCCGTCGGCGATGAGGAAGCGCGCGAGACGGTTGACCCGCGCGCCGAATTCGGCGTAGGTCAGGGTCGCACCCTCGAAATCCAGGGCGATATTGTCCGGTGTCAGCGGGATCTGCGCGTCCAGCAGCGCGGGCAGCGTGGTGTCGGGGACCTCGTGGCCCGCCTCGTTCCACTCCACCAGCGTCTTGGTGCGTTCGACGGCGGTGGTGATCGGCAGGCTCCACACGGCCTGCTCGGTATCGGCCGCCAGGAAGCGGTCGAAGAACTCCAGGAAGCGCGAATGATGGCCGCGTGCTTCGTCTTCGGTGTAGAGGTTCGGGTTGGTCTCGAAGTCGATGTGGTTCCGGGTGCCCTTGACCGACTGGTAGAAGTTGACGCCCAGATCCTCGATGGAACCGGTGGACAGCACGCTGTACTCGCCCACCACGTCGCCGAGCACGACCTCGTTGTGGAACAGCATGATATTGACCCACGGGCCGAAGAACTCGCGGGTCACCACACCGTCGCCCGCCGCGTCGCGGCGAATGTCCTCGTGGCGGTAGCGCTGGTGGCGCAGTGCGCCCGCGACCGCCACGGTCACCTGGCCGAGCAGGTCACTGACGGTGGTGTCGTGGCCGACGTGCAGGCGCAGCGGCACGATATTGGAGGTCGCGCCGCCGGAGCGGCGCATGGCCGCGGTGGTGCGCGCGGTCACCGGCAGACTGAGGATGACGTCCTCGGTGCCGGTCCACTGCGCGAGGTAGGTGGCGAATCCGGCGATGAGCAGGCCCGCGGGCGTGGTGTCGTAGCGGGCCGCGGCGGCGTCGAGCAGGCTGCTCTGGTCATCGGACAGGGCGGCGCTGGCCACCCCGTTGAGCGGGGCGGGCGGCGCGGAGCGACCGACGAGGCTGGAGCCCTCCTCCAGACCGGCCACCCGCTCGGCCCAGTACTCCTTGTCGCTGGTGAAGCGCTTGGAGTCGCGGTAGGCGAATTCCTGCTCGACCAGGGTGCGCAGATCGGTGGCCTTGGACGGCGTCGGCTGTTCGCCGCGCACGTAGGCGGTGTAGATCTCGGCGACCCGTGTCATATAGGTCACGGCGCCGAGGCCGTCGAGCGCGATGTGATGGATGCGGGCGTACCAGAAGTAATGATCGTCACCCAGCCGCAGCATGGCCGTGCGGATGAGACGGTCCTCGACGATGTTCAGCGGGTGGCTGTAGTCGGCGCGCATCCACGCCTGGGCGGCGGCCTCCGGGTCGGCCTCGTCGCGCAGGTCGATCTGGTAGATGGTGCGGTCCAGCGTCGGGTCGACCATCTGCATGGGCTCGCCGTCGCGCTCGACGATGCGCAGGAAGCCCGAGCCGACCTCCAGCGATCCGTCCACCATGGCCTGCTCGAGCAGCGGAATATCCAGTTCACCGCGCAGCTCGACGTACTGGGCGATGTTGATCGGCACCTGGGGGTCCAGGTGCTGGGCGTACCAGATACCGAGCTGCGCCGGAGACAGCGGAAAAAGCTCCCCCGAACCGGGCGTCACTTCCCCGCTAGCTTCGCCGTTGCCGCCGAAATCCAGCCGGTCCAACCCAAACCTCGCTTCCGGAACACCACAGCAGCGCTCCCCGCCGACACCCGCGCAGGACGCACGGCTGTGCCAGCGGCGTCCTGTTCGGGGTTCATTTCGATATCAATCAGACAAAAATGTTCACAAGGGCTATCCATCCCGCCGTGCGATCTCGTTACATGGGCACGACCACACTCGCGGGCCGGAAAACGGCCGTTTTCAGAACCTTGCTGCTGACCACCGAACCAATCTACCGTCCGGAGTGGCCATAGGACCAAGAAGGGTCATAGCCCTTAGCTATCAGCGCATTTCATCATTCATGGGATGAAATATGGCTCCGGTCCCGACCCGGATCATAGAGGTGCGACTGGGCACAGGAGACCGATTCGGCCAGCGCCCGCCCCACCAGGATCACCGCCGCCTGCCGCAGTCCGGCCCCCTCCACCCGGTCCGCGATATCGGCGAGCGTCCCCCGCAGGATCACCTGCTCCGGCTGAGTGGCCCGGTAGACCACCGCCACCGGGCAGTCCTCCCCGTACTCGGGTGCGAGTTCCCGCGCCAGCGACCGGATCCGCGTGATCGCCAGATGCAGCACCAGGGTGGCCCGGGTCCGTGCGAAATTCTCCAGCGCCTCCGTCTCCGGCATGACCGTCGACCGCGCCCGCGTCCGGGTCAACACCACCGACTGCGCCAACTCGGGCACCGTGAGCTCCGTCCCCAGCAGCGCCGCCGCCGCCGCGTACGCGGGCACCCCCGGCGTCACATCCCAGGGGATCCCCAGCGCGTCGAGCCGCCGCGTCTGCTCGGCCAGCGCCGAATACAACGACGGATCCCCCGAACACAACCGAGCCACATCCTTCCCCTCCCCGGTGGCCCGTGCGCAGTGCGCCACGATCTGATCCAGATCCAGCCCCTGCGTATCCACCAGCTCGGCCCCCGGCGCACAGTGCCCCAGCACCTCGGGATCCAGATAGGTCCCCGCGTACAGCACCACCGGCGCCGCCGCCAGCACCCGCACGGCCCGAACCGTCAGCAAATCCGCCGCCCCCGGCCCCGCCCCAATAAAGTGCACCGTCACCCCGCGAGTGTATGGAGTCGCGAGGGGGAACCGGTGGCGGCATCGGGCGAGAGCGGTCCGCCACCAGTTCCCCCTCGGATCAGTCCGACACGTCGAAGGCGGCGATGACCTTGGTAGGGCGGAGGCGGACGACCAGTTCGCCGGGGACGCCGTTGCGTTTGCCGAATTCCTCGGCGCGGTCGGGACCCATGTAGCGGCCGCCGATGGCGGTGGCGGTGCGGACGAGTTCGGCGAGATCCTCGGAGATGGTGGCCTCGCCTTGGACCTGCACGAATCCATAGGGCGGTGCCTCCAGGTCCACGCAGAGCGCGAGGCGGTTGTCGCGGGTGAGGGCCTTGCCCTTGGCGGAGGTCTTGCCGGTGTTGAAGACCAGTTCGTCGCCCTCGACGATGAACCAGATCGGCGTCACCACGGGACGTCCGTCGGCGGCGGTGAAGGCCAGTTTGCCGGTGCGGGTACCCGCCGAGAGGAACTCGCGTACTTCGGGATCGGAGAGGGAAGCCATGGGCCCACGGTACGGAGGGCGTCGGACGATCCCCGCCAACCGGACACGGGACACGCCTCCGCGCTCTATAGCAGATTCCGATTGTTCTTAGAATGGCCCGGTGGAGGATATCGGCGCCATCGGCGTACTACAGGATCCCGTGCGGCGGCGGCTCTACGAGTACGTGGCCGGTCGCGGTGAACCGGTGAGTCGCAATGAGGCCGCGGCAGCGGTCGGGATCCAGCGCCCCCTGGCCGCGCACCATCTCGACAAGATGGTGGCGGCCGGGCTGCTGGAGACCGAGAGTCGGCGACTGTCCGGGCGGTCCGGGCCGGGCGCGGGGCGACCGGCGAAGCTCTATCGGCGGGCGGCGGCGGAACGTCAGATCTCCCTGCCGCCGCGCGACTACCGCACGGCCGCGGACCTGTTGGCGCAGGTGGCCGAGGAGGCGCGGCTCGATGCCGCATTGGCGGCGGCCGCGCGTAGACGGGGCGGGGTGCTGCGCGGGGATCGCGAGCCGGTGTGCGATCTCGGCGACGCGGCCGAGCTCCTGGCCGCTCGGGGGTACGAACCGTTCGACGAGAACGGCGTCCTGCGCATGCGCAACTGCCCCTTCCACGCCCTGGCGGAGGCATATCCGCCCCTGGTCTGCGGCATGAATCTCGCCCTGCTCGAGGGTCTGCTGGGCGATTCGAACCGGGTCCGGGCGCGCATCGACCCACGCCCCGGCCTGTGCTGCGTGGCCGTCGAGCCTTCTAAAACAAATGAGAATTGACATAGAATGTGCGCCGTGGTGAGGTGAGCCCATGACCGGCCATCACCTCGCCCAGCTCAATCTGGCCATCCTCAAACACCCCCTCGACGACCCGCGTATGGTGGACTTCACCTCGAATCTCGAACCCATCAACGCCCTGGCCGAGAGTTCACCCGGCTTCGTCTGGCGGCTGGTGGACGATTCCGGCAAGGACGCCACCACCATGCGGCCGGTCGGCGACGACGTGATCATCAACCTGTCCGTCTGGGAGAGCCGAGAGGCGTTGTGGGACTACGTCTATCGCAGCGGCCACCTGGAATTCCTGCGCAGGCGCGGCGACTGGTTCGAGCGCCCGCGCCAGGACATGATCGTGCTGTGGTGGATTCCGGCCGGGCACATCCCGACCCTCGACGAAGCCATCGAACGCCTGACCATGCTGCGCGCCAGCGGCCCGTCGCCCCATGCCTTCTCACTGCGGGAGAACTACTCCGCCGCGGACGCGCAGGCGCTGGCGTAAGCCCTCACGGCACCCAGCGCCGCAGAGCGTCGATGGTGGTCTCCGGAGAAGTGTTGAAACAGAAGCGGATTCCCGGCGCGACCGCGGTGGTCACATTCACCAGTCGTTCGAACAGCAGAGTGTGCTCCGCAGCCATGCGCACGCCCGCGCCGATCATCACCACCCGGAACGGCCCGTCGCCGGCGCAGCGCCGCACCGCGGCCTCGGCCTCGTCCGGATCGGCGGACACCTGACACGACACGATGTCGAAACCGGCATCTCGCAGCGCCGCCTCACCCGCCGCGATGCGCGCGGTCAACTCCGCCTCGGTGATCTGCGGATAGCGGCTGTAGTCCACCGCGCTCGGATGCAGTCCGATGGACAGCACCCGATCCGTCACCGGTACGTTCTGCTCTCCTGCCATATCGTTCTCCCTTGTCAGCCAGATCACTACGAGCGACAGCGCCACCACGACACCCGCGATTCCCGCGACCCGCCGCCTCACCACGGCGCCGCGCCCTGGCGGTCGAAGAATCCGCCGGTCGGGCCGTCCGGTCCGATCCGGGCGAGCCGCACGATCGCATCGGTCCCCTCGGTGACGGTCTGCGTCCCGGAGTGCCCGTTGAGGTCGGTGGCGGTGTAACCGGGATCGACGGCATTGACCCGGATGCCGTCCAGCCCGCGGGCGTATTGGACCGTCAGCATGTTCAGCGCCGATTTGGTGGCCGGATAGCCGAGAGCCGGTGGCAGCACGCCATCCCACCGCGGGTCGGTGAGCACGGCGACCGAGCCCATACCGCTCGACACCATGACGATGCGTGGATTCTCGGCCAGGCGCAGCAGCGGCAGGAAGGCGCGGGTCACGCGGACGGGGCCGAAGACATTGGTCTCGAACACCTCTCGCAGCGATTCGGCGGAGGTCTCGGCGGGGTGGGCGCGGGGCCCGCCGATCGCGGCATTGTTGACCAGCACATCGAGTCGGCCCACTCGCTCGCGCACCACATCGACCGCCGCGACCACGGACGCGTCGGAGGTGACATCGAGCGCAACGAAGTCCACCTCCAGCCCCGCCGCCGCCAGCTCTCGGGCGGCGGCGGTGCCGCGCCCGACGTCCCGGGCAGCGAGGAACACCCGCCACCCCATGGTCGCGAAGCGGCGCACCGCCTCCCGGCCCAATCCCTTGTTCGCCCCGGTCACCAGGACGGTTGTCGCAGTGGTCATGGTCCCAGCCTGGGTGCGCCGCCCCGGCCGCACCAGGACCGCTGCGCCCTGGGACCGGCGGTACCACCCCCGGCTCGCGGAGATGCGGTCACCATGGAACGCATGGACAGAGCGGAATTGGCGACGGTGTTGCGTGGTGCGCGCGCCCGCATCCGTCCCGCCGACGTCGGACTGCCCGCGGGGCCGCGGCGTCAGGTGCCGGGACTGCGCCGCGAGGAGGTGGCGCAGCTGGCCGGGCTCAGTGTGGACTACGTGGTGCGGCTGGAACAGGGGCGCGGTCCGAAACCGTCAACGCAGGTGCTCGGCGCGCTGGCGCGGGCGCTGCGGCTCGGGGACGACGATCGCGATCTGCTGTTCCGACTGGCTGGTGCCGCACCGCCGCAGGCCGGACAGGTTCCCATGTTGGTCAAGCCCAGCGTCCTGCGACTGTTGGATCGGCTCGGCGATCTGCCCGTCCTGGTGCTGTCGGCCAAATCCGATGTGCTGGCCTGGAATTCGATGGCGGCCGCGCTGCTCGGCGACTTCTCGACCTGGTCCGGGCCACAGCGGAATATCATCTGGCAGCGCTTTCTCGGCGCGGACACCGGGAGGGTACGAGTGGTACCGGAGAGTGCGGCGGCGGCCTCGGCGGCCCAGTGCGTCGGTTGTCTGCGCAGCGCGCAGGCCCGCTACCCCGACGACCCCGACCTCGCCCGCTTGATCACCGAGTTGCGCACCCGCAGCACACGTTTCGAGCAGCTGTGGCGGGAACCGCATTCGGGGCAGATCCGGGCGGCCACCAAGACCATCCAGCATCCCGAACTCGGCCAGCTGACCCTCGACTGCGACGCCCTCGAGGTACCGGATTGCGATCAGACCGTGGTCGTGTATTCGGCCGCGCCGGGCACGCCGGAGGCGGCGGCCCTGGAACTGCTGCGGGTCACCGGAACCGAGCAGTTCACCCGGTGATCAGATCGCGCCGTGCTCGCGCGCCCGCGCCACCGCCGAGGTGCGCGATTTCACCCCGAGCTTGGCGTAGATGTGCACCAGATGGGATTTGACGGTGGTCTCGCTGAGGAACAGCTGTCGCCCGATATCGCGGTTGGACAGCCCGTCGGCGACCAGCCGCAACACTTCGATTTCCCTGGGGCTCAACGTGGTATCGGGTTTGCGGACCCGGGTCATGAGCTTCGAGGCGACCGACGGCGAGAGCACACTCTCCCCCGCGGCCGCCGACTGCACGGCGGCCAGCAGTTCGGACGGCGGCGTGTCCTTCAGGATGTAGCCGACCGCCCCCGCCTCGATCGCGCCGAGAATATCGGCGTCGGTGTCGTAATTGGTCACCACCAGCACATTCGGCGGATTCGGTAGCGCGCGCACCGCTGCCGTGGCGTCGGCGCCCGACTTACCCGGGCCGAACCGCAGATCCATCAGCACCAGATCCACCGGCGTGGTGGCGCAGAAGGCGACCGCCTCGTCCGCCGTCGCCACCTCGCCGACCACCTCGATGTCGTAATCGGCGCGCGCCGCACCGGAATCCAGCAGTGCGCGCAGACCCGCCCGCACGATGGCGTGGTCGTCGGCCAGCAGGATCCTGATCATTGCTGATCCTCCAGGGGGAAGGAGATGGTGACTGCGGTGTGTCCTGGTTCGGATTCCACGTCCATGGTGCCGCCCTGCTGCTCCACCCGGTTGCGCATGGCGGTGAGACCGAAGGTGCCCGACGGCGGGTGGGCCAGCACGCTCGCGGGTATCCCGACACCGTCGTCCACCACATCCAGGTGGACGGCGTCGTCGGCGTAGGTCAGGGTGATGCGCATGCGCTCGGCCTCGGCGTGCCGCACCACATTCGAGACCGCGCCCTGGGCGATGCGCACCAGGGCGGCCTCCATGGACATGGGCAGTCCGTGTGGAGTGCCCTCGACCAGCATCTCGGTCTCCAGACCCGGGGTGGCCGCGCGCTGGGCGATCCGGTCCAGCGCTTGGGTCAGCGACTGCCCCTCCAGCGCGGCGGGCGTGAGTTCGGCGATGAGCTGGCGGGTTTCGACGAGACTGTCGGCGGCGGTCTCGCGGGCCAGCCGAATCTGTTGCAGCGCCGGGTGATCGGGGGCGGCCCGTTCGGCGGCGTGCAACAGCAGTTGAATACTGCTGAGGCCCTGGGCAACCGTGTCGTGGATCTCCTGGGCCAGGCGCTCACGCTCGGCGAGCTTTCCGGCGGTGCGTTCGCGCTCGGCGAGAGTCTCACGGGTGGTGAGCAATTCGTCGATGAGGCGTTGGCGTTCGGCGGCCTCGCGATACAGCGCGGAGTAACCGAGTCCGATGGCGACCGCCACCACCGCGCCCAGAATCGGCCCGACCACCGCACCCACCGACCAGCCCCGGTGCATGGCGAAACCGAACACCGACAGCGCCGTGGCCGCCACCACCGCCGACAGGCCCCAGTAGCGCGGCAGCAGGTGCAGGTAGAGGAAGAACAGGCCGAAGACCAGGTACACCGCGTCCGGTGCGAGCATGACCAGGCCGAGCCAGAGCGCCGTGAGCACCAGCAGCCAGACCCGCGCCGCCGTCGGTCGGCTCTTGAACAGCGCCCCCGCGAAATAGACGCCGAGGAACGCGCCCGCGATCACCACCACGGCGACGGGGTGGGAGTTCGACACCAGATTGCGTGCCGCCACGAAGACCGTCAGCGTCACCACCAGGGCGTGCAGGCCGAGCTGCAGGGCGGCGAAGACGGGAGTCAGGGGCGAACGGTGCACGTCAGACAGCTTATGCCCGGCTACTCTGGCGGCATCCTTCGAAAGTTGGAAACGCCGCCCCACCGTTCGCTGGTCGGCGTTTCGTTCCGCGGGGCGATGGCCCGGGCCCGGATCGGCGACAGAGTGGAGGCATGTTCGTCGCGCTCCGAGATCTGCGCGCCGCTCGCGGCCGCTTCCTGCTCATCACCCTGGTGGTCACCATGGTGGCGCTGCTCGTGAGTTTTCTCAGCGGCCTCACCTCCGGTCTGGCGCACCAGAACATCTCCGCCGTGCAGTCGCTGCGGACCGATACCGTGGTGTTCGCCGATACCGGCGGCGCGGCGTCGTTCGACACCTCGACGCTGACCGCCGAGCAGGTGGATGCGTGGCAGCGTACCGGCGGCACGGTGGACCCGATCGGCATCAGCCGCACGCGCGCCACCGCCGCGGATGGCCCGCCGACCCAGGTGGCGTTGTTCGGGGTCGGCGGCACCCCGTTCGGCAATCGAGTGGCAACCACCTCGGGTGAGGTGGTGCTCAGCAGTTCGGCGGCCAAGGAGCTGCGCGCGCACGCCGGGGACACGGTCGAACTGGGTTCGGATGCGTTCACCGTTCGTGGAGTGACCGGTGACGACTGGTACGCGCACACGCCGGTGGTGTGGATGACGCTGTCGGACTGGCAGGCGCTGAGTCCCGGATCCGGTGCGGCCACCATTCTCGCGGTGTCGGGGGTCTCCGACCTCGCGGCCGCCAACGCCGCCGCGCACACCATCACCACCTCCACCGCGGATTCGCTGTCGGCGATGAGTTCGTACGAGGCCGAGAACGGTTCGCTCACCCTCATGACGGTCATGCTCTTCGCCATCTCCGCGCTGGTGATCGGCGCGTTCTTCACGGTGTGGACGATTCAGCGCACCGCCGATATCGCGACGCTGAAAGCCCTGGGCGCGACCACCGGCTCGCTGGTGCGCGACGCGCTGGGGCAGGCGCTGGTGGTGTTGCTCATCGGCGTGGGGCTCGGGGTCGGCGGCACCGCGCTGGCGAGCCTGTTCCTCGGCGACGCACTGCCTTTCGTGCTCAGCGCGTCCACGACGCTGTTCCCCGCGGCGGCCCTGATCGTCCTCGGCCTGCTCGGCGCGGCCTTCGCCCTGCGCTTCCTCGTCACCACCGATCCGCTCACCGCACTCAACCAAGCCCGCTGACAATGGCTGCCGCACAGGAGTTCTCGATGACCACCGCACTCACCGTCACCGATCTGACCCTCACCTACCCCGACGGGTCCGACCGCGTCACCGCCCTGGACCGGGTCGCGCTGTCCGTGCGCGGCGGCGAGATCGCGGCCATCACCGGCCCGTCCGGCTCCGGCAAGTCCAGCCTGTTGGCCGTGGTGTCGACGCTCATCCGTCCGGACTCCGGTCGCGTCGTACTCGACACCGGATCCGGCGCGATCGACCTCGCCCGGCTGAACCGCCGCGCGGCGGCCGCCCTGCGACGCGAACAGATCGGCATCGTCTTCCAGCAGCCCAACCTCATTCCCGCGCTCACCGCGCTGGAACAGCTGGAGGCCATGACCCATCTGGGCCAGCGTCTGCTGGTCTCGCCCGCTCGCCGCCGCGCCACCCGCGCCCGCGCCCGCGACCTCCTCGCCGCCGTCGGCCTCGCCGACCACGCCCACAAGCGCCCCGCCCAACTCTCCGGCGGTCAGCGCCAGCGCGTGAACATCGCCCGCGCCCTCATGAACGACCCGGCGCTGCTGGTCATCGACGAACCCACCAGCGCCCTGGACCAGGAACGCGGCGCGGCCATCATCGATCTCATCGTCGAGGTGGCCCACACCCACCACCCCGCCACCCTGCTCGTCACCCACGACCCCACCCACCTGCACCACATGACCACCGTGCACACCATGCTCGACGGCCACCTCACCCCGGCCCGCCCCGCTCACCTGGCAGCCTGACGCCGAGGGGGAACCGGTGGCGGGCTCCGCTCGGCCGATGCCGCCACCCGTTCCCTCTCGCGGGTTGATCGGTCAGAGTTGGCCGCAGTCGGCGATGCGGATGGGGGCGGTGGTGGCGCCGGAGTCGGTGCCGGCGCGGGCTATCGCGTCGAGGAGGGGGAGGCCCTCGGTGACCTGGCCGAAGACTACGTGGCGGCCGTCGAGCCAGGGGGTTTCGGCGAAGGTGATGAAGAACTGGGAGCCGTTGGTGCCGGGGCCGGAGTTGGCCATGGAGAGGACGCCGGGGCCGGTGTGGGTCCGGGTGAAGTTCTCGTCGGCGAACTTGCCGCCGTAGATGCTCTCGCCGCCGGTGCCGTCTCCGGCGGTGAAATCGCCGCCCTGCGCCATGAATCCGGGAATCACCCGATGGAACGCGCTGCCCTTGTAATGCAGCACCGCCCCGCTCGAACTGGTCCCCTTCTCCCCCGTGCACAGTGCCCGGAAATTCTCGGCGGTCCGCGGCACCGCATCCGCGAACAATTCCATGACCAGCCGCCCCACCGGCTGCTCACCAATGGTGATGTCGAAGAAGACGTACGGATTGTGGCCGTGGGCGGCGGCGGTTCGAGTGCCGAACGCCACGGCTCCCACAGCGACGGCGGCGGATACGAGAGCGGACCTACGTGACAGCGGAGTCATCGACCTTCTTCCTGTTCGGATCGGACGGCAGCATGCCATATGCCGCGCAGCACCGGGTGCGAACCACGAAGGCGATCCGATTCAGGAGCGCAGTGCCCGGTCGATGCGGGAGCGCAGGGTGCGGAGTTCCGTGGCGAGTTCGGGGGTTTCGTGAAGATCGAAGTCGACGCCCAGGTCGAGGAGGCGGTGGGCGAGCCATTCCGGGGAGTCGTCGCGGTGGGCGTCGAGACGGCAGGTGTGGTCGTCGAGGGGGAGGATGTCGCCGGGGAGGTCGCCGAGGCGGCCGGTGACGCGGTGGGCGGGGGCGTGGATGGTGGCGCGGACGTGGAATGTCGGTGTGCCCCAGTCGGTTCGCTCACCCGCCACGTAGGCGGCGGGGTTGTCCGCAGGTAGCGGTCGGGGTGTGAAGCGGGCGGCGGTGGGGTGCGGACGGGTGATGCGGTCGACGCGGAAGGAGCGCCAGGCGTCGCGGTCGAGGTCGAAGCAGACCAGGTACCAGCGGTGGCGGGTGGAGACGAGGCCGACGGGTTCGGTGTGACGACGGGATTCGGCCCCGGCGGCCGAGTGGTAGGTGAAGCGGACGCGTTCCCGGTTGGTGATGGCGGCGGCCAGGGTGGTGAGGATGTCCGGGTCCACCGGCGTGCGAGCGGACACCGGTGTCGCGGTGGCGGTGGCCAGGACGCGGACGCGGCGGCGCAGTGCGGCCGGGAGCACCTGTTCGAGTTTGGTCAGGGCGCGGACGGACGCCTCCTCGATACCCGCGACCGCCACACCCGCGGCAGCGCGCAGACCGACCGCGATGGCGACGGCTTCCTCGTCGTCCAGCAGCAGCGGCGGCAGGGCAGCGCCCGCGACCAGGCGGTATCCCCCGGCCGCGCCCAGGGTGGCCTCGACCGGATAGCCGAGTTCGCGCAGGCGCTCGATATCGCGGCGCACCGTGCGATCGGTGACGCCCAGCCGTTCGGCCAGTTCGCTCCCCGGCCAGTCACGCGGGGTCTGTAGCAGCGAGAGCAACCGCAGCAGTCGCGCCGGTGTGTCCGTCATGTCTGCCATTGTGCCGTTCATCTAGGAACGAAACAGTCCTAGATGGCGCGTAGCGTGTCGCTCAGATCGCACGAACGACACAGGAGCCGGTAATGACCAACGAGATCCGCCCCTTCCGCATCGCCGTCCCGCAGGCCGATATCGACGACCTGAACGACCGCCTCGCCCGCACCCGCTGGTCGCCGTCGCTGCCGGGACAGGACTGGGACAAGGGCGTACCGGTCTCCTATCTGAAGGAGCTGGCCGAGTACTGGCGCACGGAATTCGACTGGCGCGCACAGGAAGCCGCACTCAACGAGTTTCCGCAATTCATCACCGAGATCGACGGCCTGGACGTGCATTTCCTGCACGTGCGCTCGCCCGAACCGGACGCGCTGCCGCTCATCCTGACCCACGGCTGGCCGAACAGCTTCGTGGAGTTCACCAAATCCATTGGCATGCTGACCGATCCGCAGCGGAACGGTGGCGATCCGGCGCACGCGTTCCATGTGGTGATCCCGTCGGTCCCCGGCTTCACCTTCTCCGAGGCTCCCCGGGAACTCGGTATGTCACCCCGCAAGGTGGCGGAGATGTGGGTGGAGCTCATGGACCGGCTCGGCTACGACCGCTACGGCGTCCAGGGCGGCGACCTGGGCGTGTATGTGGTGCAGGAGATGGCCATCGCCGCACCGGACCGCGTGGTCGGCGTGCACATCGACGGCGGAGTCGGCATGCCCACAGCGGCGGATGTGCCGACCATGAATGCCGAGGAGCGCGCGGAGTGGGACATGATGCAGAAATGGATGACGGGTGTGGACCACCACGTCCTGCTGCACGACGCCCCGGAGACCTTCGCCGCCGCGTGGACGGATTCCCCGGTCGGCCTGCTGGCGTGGCTGGTGCACAAGTTCACCGAATTCGCCCCACTGGCCGACCAGCTCGAGGACGCCGTCGAACGCGACCACCTGCTCACCAATATCAGCCTGTACTGGTTCACCAATACCGCCGCCACCTCCAGCTGGCCCATGTACAACGGCCTCGGTGACGACGGTTTCGCCTGGCCGAAGGGCCAGCGGCTGGTGCCCATGGGCGTCTACGGCGGCGGCTCGGCCCTGATGCGCCGACTCGCCGAACGGGACAACCTCATCACCCACTGGCCCGAGGGCAATACCGGCAACCACTTCGTCGCCATGGAACTGCCCGAGATGCACACCGCGGACATCCGTACCTTCTTCGCGAAGATGCGCTGAACCGGGCGGATCAGGGCTGGGCGGGCCGCTGCGCGGCGTACCAGTCCAGCAGTTCCGGGGCGTCGATGGCGTTGGGCGAGACCACGCGCGACACATCGGCTCCCTGGAGCAGTTTCTTCAGCGGTACCTCGAGTTTCTTGCCGGTGCGGGTGTGCGGGATGGCGGGGGCGACGATGATCTCGTCGGGGATGTGCCGGGGCGACACTTGTTCGCGGACAGCGGTATTGATGCGGCGCTTGAGGTCGTCGTCGAGGTGGGTGTCGTCGGTGAGGACGACGAACAGGGGCATCCAGTAGCCGCCGTCGGGTTGTTCGATGCCCAGGACGAGGGATTCGGTGATCT
>NZ_BAGD01000111.1 GCF_000308635.1 Nocardia otitidiscaviarum NBRC 14405
CCTGGGGGTAGATGGTGCGCAGGGTTTCATGGCGGGCGATCACATCCGCCACCGCCTGCTGCAACGCCCCCACATCCAGATCACCGGACAAACGGACCGCGACCGGAATGTTGTACGCCGCCGACGCCGTATCGAACTGGTTCAAGAACCACATCCGCTGCTGCGCCAACGACAACGGAACCCGCTCCGGACGTGGTTGGGCCGTCAACGCCCTCCGGTCACCCGCACCCGCATGCTGCTCCACCCGCGCCGCCAAACCCGCGACCGACGACGCCTCGAACAACACACGCACCGGAACACGCGCATCCAGGGCCGCACCGATACGAGCAGCGACCTGCGTCGCCAACAACGAATTACCGCCCAGCGCGAAGAAATCATCATCCGCACCGACCCGATCGGCACCCAGCACCTCGGCGAACACACCCGCCACGATCTCCTCGATCGGGGTCGCCGGCGCACGGAAAGCCGTGGACTCGAACTCCGGCTCCGGCAACGCCTTGCGGTCGAGCTTGCCGTTCACATTCAACGGAAGCTCGTCCAGCACCACGAACGCCGACGGGACCATATACGACGGCAACGCCGCCGACAACGCCTGCTTCAACCCAGCGACATCCAGCAGCGCGGGCTCCGAAATGCCCGGACCAG
>NZ_BAGD01000110.1 GCF_000308635.1 Nocardia otitidiscaviarum NBRC 14405
TGGTCGACGAGGTCGCGGCGGTCGAATCGGACTGGTCATCGGAGCACCCGGTCACGACCGCGGTGGCGGCGGCCAGGGCGACGGCCACCGCGAGGGTGCGCTGCGACATCTTCATGATCATCTTCTTTCGTCGTGCGGCCCGCTTGCGCGACCGCGGAATTCGGGACGGGAGGGACTTCGGCCAGCCATGCCGGTCGGATTGGTGTCCTTTCCGCTCGGGGCCTTCGCCTGGTCACCGGCCGCGGGTCGGGGGCGGCAGCGACCGGTGACGTCCAGCAGCGGGGCGGCTGAGACCCCGAGTACTCATGGCCGTCCACGAGTACCGAGAGGACTTCGCCCAGCCCTCGCCCGCGGTTTGGTGCCCGACGAGATTTCTTCGGGCAACCACCGAAACCGACAGAATCCGCGCACCGACCACACCGCGACGACGAGCGTGCCCCAATCGGGACACGAGTGGCCGACGCACCGCTGCCCGGTGGCCGAGGAGATCGCCCAGGAGGTGCACCTTCAGATCTGGGCCGAGGCGAGTCGGTACGCCGAGCGGTCGGCCAGCCCGCTCGGATGGCTGATGATGCGCTACTCCCGAGCGTCCTCGCCGGTGCCGGTCGGCGGTTCGGCGCACAGTGCGCGCAGGGCGGTCATCATCGCGGCCACCGTGGACTCCACCGTGCCGCGATCGAAAAGTTCTGCGGCATAAACCATCTCGCCCCGGATTCCGGCGTATTCGTCGTTCGGGCCGTATTCCTCGCGCAGGTTCAGCAGCAGTTCCCAGGGGGTGTGGCGGACCGGGACGGGGTGGTGGCGGATGGTGAGGCCGGTGTCGGCGGTGTCGATTCGGGTGCCGCGCAGGTAGGTCACCATGACCTGGAACAGGGGGTGGTGGGTGCGGGAGCGTGGCGGGTTGAGCAGGGCCACGAGGTCGTCGAAGGGGAATTCCTTGTTGTCGTAGGCGGCGAGGACGCGTTCGCGGACCTGTGCCACCAGGTCGCCGGGGGTGGGGGCGGCGGACAGGTCGACGCGGACGACGGCGGTGTCGACCACGCAGCCGACCAGGTCGTGCAGGCCCGCGGTGTCCCGGGCGCTCAGGGCCACGCCGATGGGCAGGTCGGGGCCCGCGCCGCGATCGTGCAGGGCGAGGGCGAGGGCGGTGTGGATGAGCATGTAGACGCTGGCGCGGTGGGCGCGGGCGGTGTGTGCGAGCTCGCGGTGGGTGGTGGCGTCCAGGTGGATGGGCAGCGACGCCGCACTGTTGTCGCGGCGGCCTGCGCGGGGGCGGTCGGTGGGCAGTACCGGGTGCGGTGGCAGGCCGTCGAGAGCGGTGCGCCAGTAACGCGCCTGTCGTTCGAGGAGGGGACCGTCGGCGTGCGTCAGTTGCCGGAGCCACAGCGTGTAGTCGGCGAATTGGGTTGCGGGAGCGTCCCATCGGGGCGGGTGGCCGACCGACCGCGCGCGGTAGGCGGTGAGCAGGTCGTGCTGGAGCACGGCCAGGGATTCGCCGTCACCCGCGACATGGTGCAGGACGCCGAGCAGGATGTGGTGTTCGGGGCCGGTGCGGTAGAGGCGGATGCGCAGCGGTGGACGCGTGGTGAGGTCGAAGCCCACGGCGAGTTCGGCGTCCACCGCCCGGTCGACGCTGTCGCCGGTGGGCAGGTCGACGATCCGGAAGTCCGGGTGTGCGGATGCCGCCGGAAGGATGTGCTGCACGGGGCCGTCCGTGCCGTACGGCAGAACCGTGCGCAGGATTTCGTGCCGTTCGACCACATCGGTGACCGCCGCCGCCACGGCCGCCGGATCGAGCGGCCCGGATATCTCGAGGCCGGTGGCGATCAGGTAGTCGGGGCGGTTGCCGCCGAGGTAGTTCACGGTCCACAGGCGTTGCTGGGCGGGTGCGAGCGGGATCGGGTCGGTACGGCGCACGGCGGCGAGGCCGTTCGGGAGGCGTTCGGGCGCACGGTCGGCGAGCGCCTGCTCGAGTGCCGCGACGGTCGGCGACTCGAACAGGTCGCGCAGCGATACTGCGACCCCGAGCCGGGACCGCAGCGCCGCGACCACCCGGATCGCCGACAGCGAATTGCCACCGAGCGCGAAGAAGTCGTCGGTGACGCCGACCTCCGCAATACCCAACGCCGCCGCGAACTCGCGCGCGAGGAGCCGCTGGCGCGGTGTGCCAGCCGGAATCCGATCACCGTTCGCGGGTGCGGGAAGCGCGTTCACGTCGATCTTCCCCATGGGCGTCAACGGCAGCGCGTCCAGGGCCACGATGGCCGAGGGCACCAGGTAGGACGGCAGCGTCGACGCCAGCCGGGTCCGCAGCGCGGTGGTGTCGACCGTATCGGTGGCGACGATGTGCGCGATGAGCGACTGCCCGCTGGCGGCCCGGCGCGCGGTGACGATCGCGGCGTCGACGCCGGGCTCGCGCCGCAGCGCCGCCTCCACCTCACCCGGTTCGACGCGAAAACCGTTGACCTTCAACTGCCGATCGGCGCGGCCGAGGAAGTGCAGCAGGCCGTCGGTGTCCCAGCGCCCGATATCGCCGGTGCGGTACATGCGTCCACCGGCGGGGCCGAACGGGTCGGCGACGAAGCGCTCCGCGGTGTGGGCCGGGGCGCGGTGGTAGCCGTTGGCCAGTCCCGCCCCGGACAGGTAGATCTCCCCGGGAACACCGACCGGCACCGGTCGCAGCGCCGGATCCAGCACCGCGACCCGGGTATTGTCGGCCGGACGTCCGACGGGTACGGGTCGGTCCGCCGCCATATCCGCCGGAATCGCGAAGCCGAGCGCGTAGCTCGTCGCCTCGACGGGTCCGTACAGATTCGTCACCACGGGCGGGCGCGCGCCGCGCCGTATCGTCGCGGCGGCGCGCGGCGGCAGCACGTCACCGGCGGACGCGATCATCCGCAGTCCGGCGAGCGCATCCGGTATCCGCTCGGCCAGCAGGTCGAACAGCCCGGCGGGCAGCATGATCGAGGTGACCGCGCCCGCGCGCAGGATCTCGGTGTAGTCGTGTACATCGAGGACGCCGGGGCGGGCGATGACCGTCGTCCGGCCGGTGAGCAGCGGCAGCCACAGCTCCCAGACCACCATGTCCCAGTTGTGCGGCAGGTGCATGAGCATGCGCCGGTGCCCGTCGTCGCGGCCGATCCGGTCGCGGGCGCGGGCCACGATATTGCGATGGGTGACCTCGACGCCCTTGGACGCACCGGTCGAGCCGGAGGTGAACATGAGGGTGGCGACGGCATCGGCCGATACGTCTACGCCGAGGTTGCCATCGTCGAATTCCGCTGCCGCGCCGTCGAGTTCGTGTAGCACCAGCTCGGTTTCGGTGAAGGCCAGCAGCTGTCGCACCTGCGCGGGCGGATAGCGGTCGCTGATCGGCACGCACAGTGCGCCCAGTTTGGCGATGGCGAGGAAGGCTACCACCAGATCGACCGACCGCGGCAGCGCCAGACCGATCGGCACACCGGGTCCCGCGCCGCGGGTGCGCAGCCACCGGGCGACCCGGTTGGCGCGCGCATTCAGCTCGGCGTAGGTGACTTCAGTTCCGTCGTACCAGAGGGCGATGTCGTGGGCGTGCTCCCGTACCGTCGTCTCGAAACACCGACCGAGGCCCGCGTTCTCGATATCGGTGTCCGCGCCGCGTCCGGCGGCCAGCAGGGCGGCGCGGCGGGCGGGCGGCAGCAGTTCGAGCCGACCCACCGGGGACGGGTGCGGCGCGGTCAGCGCCGCCGCGGCGGTGCGGATGCGCGCCCACAGCTCGTCGATATCGGCGAGGGCATCGATGCGGTCCAGATGCGCGCCGATGCGGAAGTCCAGGTCCTCGGCTCCGGGCACCACGACCACGGTGAGCGGAAAATGCGTGCCGCCGATGACATCGACGGAGGTGACCCGCACGTCGGCGGCCGAGCCGTCGAGCAGCGGGGTGTCGAACAGCGCGGTGTCGAGCGGGAAGTTCTCGAAGACGAGTGAGGTGTCGAACAGATCGCTCACCCCGGCCGCCGCCATGATGTCGGGCAGTCCGAGATGATCGTGGTCCATCAGCGCCACCCGGTCGCGCTGTATCCGCGACGCCAGTTCGAGCGGCGTCCACGCGGGATGGCGGCGCACCCGCAGCGGCACGGTGTTCATGAGCAGCCCGACGGTGTCGTGCAGATCGCCGGTGTCGCGCCCGGAGACGGTGATGCCGAAGACGACGTCGTCGGTGCCGGTGAGATCGGCCAGCACCAGCGCCCACAGGGCCTGGATCATCGTATTGAGGGTCAGGCCGTGCGCGGCGGCCCGCTCGCGCAGCGCGGTGACGACGGGGGCGGGCAGGGTGAACCGGTGTTCGGC
This sequence comes from Nocardia otitidiscaviarum NBRC 14405, assembly GCF_000308635.1. GTDB lineage: Bacteria > Actinomycetota > Actinomycetes > Mycobacteriales > Mycobacteriaceae > Nocardia > Nocardia otitidiscaviarum. The sequence goes on from NZ_BAGD01000110.1 coordinate 4,330, forward strand.
GGGTCGCCGCCACCGTCCCAGATCGGCGCGGGCGACCTTGCCGGGTTCGGCACCGCGCAGCGCCCGCGCCCAGGCCGCGCGGGCCCGCTCGCGGTCCAGGGTGGCGGACTGGTCGAGAAACGCGGCGAAGGCCGGGGCGGCGGGCAATCCGTGCCCGTGATAGCTCAGCAGCAGTTCGCGCAGCAGGATGCCCAGCGACCAGCCGTCGAGCAGCGCGTGGTGGTGGGTGATCAGGAGGGTGGCCGACCGGGGGCCGGTGCGCACCAGGGTGGCGCGCAGCGGTGGGGCCGCGAGCGGATCCATGCGAGCGTCCTCGGCCAGTGCCACGCGCACCGCGTCGTCCCATTCGGTGGACGGACGGTCAGCCATCGTGCGGTCGGCAGTCGCGCTGTCAGCGAGATCTACTACGCGCCACGGTGTTTCCAGATCGGTTCGGATCTCGTACCGCAGGCTGTCACCGTCGACGACGAAGCGCCCCCGCACATGTGAATGCCGGTCGAGCACCGTGCGCAGGGCCGTGGCCAGCCGCTCCGCGTCGATCGGGCCGTCCAGTGTCAGCACGGCCTGGACGAGATAGGGGTCCTCGCCCTCCCCCGCCTGGAACAGCGAGTGGAACAGCAGCCCGGCCTGCAAGGGTGTCGTCGGCAGGACGGTGCGGCCGTCCGGGAGAGCCGGATCGGGGCGGGCGGCGCTCGGCGGGAGCGGCGCGGCATCGCGGGCCAGTGCGCGAATATGCTGTCGCTCGAACACATCCCGCGGCGTGAGGGCGAATCCGGCCGCGCGGGCGCGGTCCGCCAGCCGGATGGCGAGAATACTGTCACCACCGATGGCGAAGAACCCGTCCTCGGCCCCGAAATCGTCGTGCCCGAGCACCTCCGCGAATACCGCGTGCAAGCGCGTCTCGGCGTCGGTGCGCGGCCGGGCGTCGGGCGTGCCCGTCATGGTGGCGAGTGCGCACAGTCGGCGTTCGTCGACCTTGCCGTTGGGGGTCGTCGGTATAACGTCGACGGCCACGATCGTGGCGGGCACCGCATGGGCGGGCAGCCGTTCGGCGATTCCCGTGCGCACCGCGCCGATATCGACGCCGTCCCCGGTGACGAAGGCCGCCAGCCGCCGATCTCCGGGCCGGTGCGCCACGGTCAGCACCACCGCCGCCCGCACGGCCGGGAGCGCGCACAGCGCGGCCTCGATCTCGCCGGGCTCGATCCGGAAGCCGCGGATCTTGACCTGCCGGTCGGCGCGCCCGAGGTATTCGAGCGTCCCGGACTCGGTCCACCGCGCGATATCGCCGCTGCGGTACATGATCGCGCCGGGTGCGCCGAAACGGTCGGCGACGAATCGGGCCGCGGTGACGGCCGGTCGGCGCAGGTATCCGGCGGCTACGCCGGGACCGGCCACATAGAGTTCTCCCGGCACTCCCGGCGGGCACGGGCGCAGGGCGGCATCGAGCACGTACACCGCCAGATCGGCCAGGGGCGTGCCGATGTCGCCCGCCGCGGCGGCGTCGGCCAGGGTGGCGCCGGTGGTGAACACCGTGGTCTCGGTGATGCCGTACATATTGACCAGCCGCGGCCGTCGCGGATCGTGCCGCGACCACCACTCGGCCAGCCGCCACGGCTCCACCGGCTCCCCGCCGAAGATGACGTGACGCAGGGCGAGCCGGTCGCCGTCGACCGGTCGGTCCGCCTCGGCGTCGACCAGCATGCCGAACGCGGACGGCGTCTGATTGAGCACCGTAACCCGCTGTGCCACCAGCAGATCCAGAAAATCACGCGGTGAACGCGCCATCTCGGCGTCGACCACGACGAGCTTGCCACCGTGCGCCAGCGCACCCCACATCTCCCAGACCGAGAAGTCGAATGCGGTGGAGTGGAACAGGGTCCAGACATCATCCGCGCCGAAGTCGAACCACGGTCGGGTCGCGGTGAGCAGCCGGACCACGTTCGCGTGCGTGACCACCACACCCTTCGGCGTCCCGGTGGTGCCGGAGGTGTGGATGACATAGGCCGGGTGCGCCGGTCCGGGTCGCCGCGGCTGCCGGGGCGCGACCTGGGGCGGGTCGCCGATCCGCAGTACGTGCCGCGCCGCAGTGGATTCCGGGAGCACCACCTCCGCCCCGGCGATGACGAGCGTCGGGGCCGCATCGTCGATGATGGTGCGCACCCGCCGCTCCGGATAGGCCGGATCCAGCGGCACATACCCCGCACCGGTCTTCAGCACCGCCAGGATCGCCACCACGAGATCGACCGAACGCGGCAGCGCGAGACCCACGAAATGCCCCGGGCCGACGTCGTATCCGGCGAGAACGCGGGCCAGCCGCTGTGCGCGCAGATCGAGTTCGCGATAGGTGAGCCCGGTATCGCCGTGCACCACGGCGGGAGCGGAGGCGTGCGCGACCGCCGTGCGCTCGAACAGATCGACCAGGGTGTCCGACGGTGCGACGGTGACGGCGGGTCCCGCCGGATCGGGCACGGTCCGCAGTCGGGCCAGCGGACGGTCCCGCGGCGCGGCGGCCAGGGCGGCGAGGGTTTCGGTCAGCCGCCGGTGGTGTGCGGTCAGGTCGTCGTCGGAGTAGCGCAGGGTATTCGACTCGAGCACCACCGACAGCGTCGGATCACCGTTGTCGTAGAGGCTGATGTTCAGATTGTCGGAGCGCCCGGCGGCGAGATGGCGCAGGGTGGCCGGTTCGGAGCCGAAGCGCAGATCCTTCTGCATGGGCATCACATTGACGGTGGGGCCGATGACGCCGCCGCCGAGCCCGCTCGCGCCCAGTTCCGCGAGCATCTCACCGTACTGGAAACGCTGGTGGCGCAGGGTGATCAGCGATTCCGCGCGCACAGCCGCGAGTAGATCGCCGACCGTGGCTGCGGGGTCGACCGTGATCCGCAGCGGGAGCACATTGGCGGTCATGCCGAGCGCGTGCCGGGAACGCTTGGCGGGGACGGCCAGACCGAGGGTGACCGTGCGGGCCCCCGAATCAGCGTGCAGCAGTATGGCGATGGCCGCGAAGGCCCAGACCGGCCACGGTGTTCCGGAGGATTCCGCGCGGGCGCGCAGCGCTTTCCAATCGGCCTCGCCCAGCACACCGGCACGGCGGAGGAACCGCGCGCCATCGGTGACCGGCGGCGAACCGGCGAATTGCGGTGGGTCATAGGGTTCGTCGGTCGCGAGCCGATCCGCCCAGAACTCCCGGTCGGCCGTGAACCGCGCGGAGGCGCGGAATCGCTCGTCCTCGGCGATCAGGTCGGCCACCCGGTCGAACACCGATTCCGCCACCCGATGCCCGCGCAGCAGCGCGGTGTAGGTGTCGGCCACGCGGCGAATGAAGGCGGCCGAGGACGCGCCGTCGAGGATCAGGTGGTGGGATCGGATGAACCACAGCGTGCCCGCCTCGCCGAGGTCGAGCAGGTGATGTTCGAACAGCGGCGTACGGCTCAGGTCGAAGGGCCGGTCCAGGGCCGCGTCCATATGGCGCGCCGCCGCATCGTGCGGATCGGAGGCGGCACGAAAGCTGGTGCGGTGCAACGGCCAGTCGCTCAGCTCCTCGACCACTTGCACAGCGGTGCCGTCGGCGGTGGTCTCGAAGCGCACCCGCAGGGTTTCGGCTCCGGCGACGACGATCCGCAACGCTCGCTCGAACACCGAGTCGTCGATCGCGCCGTGTATGTGCACGTAGCCGCCGACGATCAGGCGTCGGCCGGTGTCGTCGAGTTGCTGTGCGACCCAGACCTGTTGCTGTGCGCGCGTGAGCGGAAAGCGTGCGGTCACGCCAGCTCCTCGATCGTCAGGTGCGGGTCGCTGGCGATGGTGGTGAGCAGTCGCCGCATGGCGGCACCGATCTCGGCGATCTTCGCCAGATCGAAGACGTCGCACAGATAGCCTATTCGGACGCGCAGTTCACTTCCCGGTTCCACGGTGACGGTCAGCGGGTAGTGGGCGGCGTCGGTGACTTCCAGTCGCGCACCGGTCACGCCATCGACGGCGGCGGCCGCCGCGCTGAGCTGTTCGGTGTCCACCGGATAGGACTCGAAGGCGAGAACGGTATCGAACAGCGGGTCGCGGAACCCGGCGGCGGTGTGGATCTCGGTGAGGCCCAGCTGATGATGCTCGATCAGCTCCGCCTGCTCGGCCTGCACCGCCCGCAGTAGGTCCGCCACGGACGTGCCCGCCACGATGCGCACCCGTACCGGCACGGTGTTGATACACAGTCCGACAATCGATTCCACGCCGGGCACCGTGGCCGGGCGGCCCGAGACGGTAGCACCGAACACCACGTCGTCGCGTCCGAGTGCGCGCCCCAGCTGGATCGCCCAGGTCACCTGCAGCACGGTGTTGACGGTGACCCCGAGTTCCGCGGCGGTGACGCCGAGTGCGGTGGTGGTCGCCGCATCGAGGGACCACCGGTGATCCGCCGTCGTGACCGCGCTGTCGTGGCTCCGGATCCCCGGGGCGACCAACGTCGGCGCGCGCACGCCGTCCAGCGCCCGTCGCCAGGCTCGCGTCGCGACGACCGTATCTCGCCCGTGGTTCCAGGCGAGGTAGTCGCGGAAAGTGCCCAGCGGGGCAGGCAGCGACTCGTCGGTGGCGTAGAGCGCCAGCAGATCACGCAGCACCAGTGGGACGGACCAGCCGTCGAGCAGGATGTGGTGATACGTCACCACCAGAACGTGCTCCGCGTCGGCGACGCGGGCCAGCGTGAAGCGCAGCAGCGGCGGGTGGGCCGGATCGAATCGGCGCGCCCGCTCCCGCGCGGCCAGCTCCGCCAGGTCGTGCTCCGTGTGCAGGGCCACGTCCCGCCAGGGCAGTTCGACCGTCTCGGGCACCACTTGCCGGGGCGTGCCGGCGGTGTCGAAAACGAAGGCCGCGCGCAGGTTCGGGTACCGCTCGAGAACGCGCTGCCCGGCCTGCCGCAACCGGTCGCGGTCGATCGGCCCGCTCAGTCGCACGACCGTCTGCACGTTGTAGACGTCGGCGATATCGGTGTCTCCCGGCGCCGCGACGGTGGCGTGGAAGAGCAGACCGGATTGCAGCGGTGCGAGCGGCCACACCTCGGTGAGGCGCCCGTAGTCCCGCTCCCAGCCGAGGATGTCGACATGGCGCACCCGCACCAGCGGGAAATCCGACGGGGTGTGCCCGCCGGCGTCCGCGGCGCGCGTGTGCGTCGCGATCGCGTCGAGCGCGGTCACCCACAGTCGGGCCAGTTCCGACACCTCCGTTTCGTCGAGAAGTGTGCTGGGGTAGGCGAATCCCGCGTGCAGAGTCGGGCCCGCCACGATCGCGTTCACTTCGAGCGCGGCCGCCGCGGGCAGATCCGGGTCGGGACGGGCGTCCGGTGTCGCGCACACCCCACCGTCCCGGTCCTCGACGCGGCCGAGGTAGTTGAAGGCGACCTGCCCGGGCATCGCGTCCGGAAGCTGTTCGGCCGTATCGGGATTGAGGTAGCGGAGCAGACCGTAGCCGATCCCGTGCTCGGGAACGGCGCGCAATTGCTCCTTGATCGCCTTGAGCGCCGTCCCGGTCGCGGCGGTCCCGGCCAGCGCCGCGTCGATGTCGAGGTCGCCGAGGTCGAGACGCACCGGGTAGAGGGAGGTGAACCAGCCGACCGTGCGGGACAGGTCCGCACCCGGCGCGAGCTGCTCCGCGCGTCCATGACCTTCCAGCCGCAGCAGCGACACCGGGGCGGCCGTGCCCCGCCCGGCTCGCCATGCCGCGAGGGCGACGGCCAGCGCGGCGATCAGGATTTCGTCGACCCCGGCGTGGAAGCGCGCGGTAGCGGTGCGCACCAGCGCCGCGGTGACCGTGTCGTCCACGGTGATGTCCACGGTCGCGAGGCGATCGGCGGTGTCGATGACGGGGTCGAGCGGCCGCACGGTCAGCGGCGGTTCGACCGTCGCGCAGACCCGCCGCCAGTGGGCGAGTTCGGCGATCCGGTCGGGTGCGTGCGCGGCGTCGAGCAGCGCGTGTGCCCAGCGGCGCATGGACGTGCCGACCGGCTCCAGCCGCGGCACGGCCCCCTGGGCGGCGGCCGCCAGCGCGGTGAACAGGTCGGGCAGCAGGATCCGCCAGGAGACGCCGTCCACGGCGAGGTGGTGCGCGCAGATGATCAACCGGTCCGGTCCGCTCCCCTGTTCCGGGACGAGGTGGACGAACTGCACCATCACCCCGGCCGCGGGGTCGAGCCGGTCCAGCGCGGCGTCGACGGCCGTGGCGGTGAGCGTGCGCACGGCCTCCGAGTCGGCGGCGTCCACGGTGAGGTGCCGCACCGACTCCGCGGCCGCGAGCGCGCCCACCGGTTCGGTCCGGAAGCGCCATTCACCGGACTCGTCGCGGAACAGCCTGGCGCGCAACATATCGTGGCGGTCGATGAGCGCCGTGGCGGCGGCGACCACATCGTCGTGACCGGTGTGCGCGGGCAGTTCGACGGTCAGTGTCTGGTTGACCCGGCGGAAGCCGCCGCCGCGTTCGGTCAGCCACCGCACGACGGGCGTGAGCGGGATGTCACCGACACCGCCGCCCGGAAGTTCCGGCAACGCGTTCGGCACGTCGGCGTCGCTGCCCAGCAGCCTTGCGACAGAAGCGATCCCGGCGACCGTGCGGTTCTCGAAGATCTCGCGCGGGGTGACGTGCAGGCCGCGAGCGCGCGCCCGGGCGGCGAGTTGGATGGAGATGATGCTGTCACCCCCGAGCGCGAAGAACGAGTCGTCCACGCCCGGCCGGTCGACGCCGAGCACTTCGGCGAAGAGGTCTGCCACCAGATGTTCGACCGGGGTGCGCGGAGTGCGGTCCGAGCGCGGGGCCGGGACCGGATCAGGAAGCGCCGACAGATCCAGTTTGCCGTTGCCGGTCAGTGGGATCGCGTCGACCGGCACGATGGCAGCCGGTCGCAAGTACACCGGAAGGCGCTCCGCGAGGTGGGCTTCCAGTACGTCCACGATGGGCGTGGCTGTCGGAACGGCCACCACGTAGGCGATCAACCCAGCGGCCCCGGAAGGAGCGGTGCGGACCACGGCGACCGCCCGCGACACCGACTCGTGTTCCAGCAGTACGGCTTCGACCTCACCCGGCTCGATGCGATAGCCGCGAATCTTCACCTGGTGATCGGCGCGGCCGAGGTATTCGAGCTGTCCGTCGGCATTCCAGCGCGCCAGATCGCCGGTGCGATACAGGCGAGCGCCGGGCGCACCGATCGGATCGGCCACGTAACGTTCGGCGGTGGTCGCCGGGCGAGCATGGTAGCCACGGGCGAGTTGGACGCCGGACAGATAGAGCTCACCCCGGACACCCACCGGAGTCGGTCGCAGCCGGGAATCCAGCACGCGCACGGTCATTCCCGGCAGGCCACGGCCGATCACACTGGCCCGCGTCGACTCGGCGTGTGCCCGCCCCACCACGAAGTGGGTGGCGTGCACGGTCGCCTCGGTGATGCCGTACAGATTCGAAATCCGGGTTTCCCCGCCCGGATCGGTGTCGTACCACGCCCGCAGCCGTCGCGGGTCCACCGCTTCGCCACCGAGCACGATCTGCCGCAGCGCCGGTGCGGCGGTGCGACCGAAACCGGAGTCCAGCAGTGCCGAGAAGGCCGACGGGGTCTGGCTCAGCACAGTGACGCGCTCACGGGCAAGCAGTTCGGCGAACTCGCCGGGCGACCGTGTCAGTCCGTCCTCCACGATGACGAGCGTGCCGCCGCCGGACAGCGCGCCCCACAGCTCCCACACCGAGAAGTCGAAGGTGTGCGAGTGGAACATGGTCCACACATCGGTGTGATCGGCGTCGACCAGGGTTCGGGCGGCGGTGATCATGCCGACCACATTGCGATGGGTGACGCACACCCCCTTCGGGCGGCCGGTGGAGCCCGAGGTGTAGAGCACGTAGGCGGTATCGTCCGGCCGTGGCGGCAGCGGAACACGATCGGCCGCCGCCGGCGTCTCTCCGTTTCGTGCCGACCCACCTACCCGGTCGCGCCCGGCAGCTGCCGAGCCGTCGTGGGCTCCCGTGCCGGCGGAATCCTGCGCGGCGGCTATTTCTCCGGCCCCGTCGAGAACCACCTGCGGCAGCCCGTGCGCGGGTAGCGCGGCGTGATCGGTTACGGAGGTGACGACGCAGGCCGGATCGGTTTCGGCGAGTACGAATTCCAGGCGTCGCGTCGGATCGCCCGGATCCAGCGGTACGTACCCCGCCCCGGATTCGAGCACGCCGAGCAGCGCCACGATCAGTTCGACGGAGCGTGAGACACCGACGGCCACCAGCGATCCGGCTCCGACGCCGCGGACGGCGAGGGCCTGCGACAGCGCCGCGACGGCCGCACCGAGGGCGCGGTAGGTCAGGGTGCGGTCCCCGCAGCGCACCGCGACGGCGTCGCCGCGCGCGGCAACCTGGGTGCGAAAGAGGTCGACCAGGGTCGCTTCCGGCAGCCGCACGGCCGGACGCTGCCAGTCCCGCAGCACGCGAAGCCGCTCCGCGTCGTCGAGCGCCTCGATGTCGGACACCGCGGTCGCCGGATTCGCGGCGAGCGCCTCCAGTACCCGGGCGAACCGCTCACCCAGACGCACCACGGTGGCCTCGTCGATCAGATCCGGCCGCCAGCCGGTGAGCAGGTGCAGCCGGTCGGTCTGCCGAACGGTCAGCGTGAGCGGGTAGTGCGTTGCCTCCCGGGAGCGCACACCGGTGATGGCGAGGTCGGCGTAGGCGAGGGCGTCCGCGCGCAGCTGTGCCGCGTCGACCGGATAGGACTCGACGACCACGAGGGTGTCGAACAGTCCGGTCTCGCCGAAGCCGGTCTGCGCACCGATCTCGGGCAGGCCCAGGTGATGGTGCGCCGTGAGCCCGAACTGTTCCCGCTGCACGCGGCGCAGCAGTGCGCCCACGGACTCCCCCGGCAGCAGACGAATCCGCACCGGGATCGTATTGATGAACAGCCCCACCATGTTCTCGACGCCCGCGAGTTCGGCTGGACGACCCGAGACCGTGGTACCGAAAACGATGTCGGTGCGATCGACGGTGCGCGACAACAGAATCGCCCACGCTGCCTGGACGACGGTGTTGACGGTCACCTCGAGCTCGGATGCCAGGCGGTGCACCGCACGGGTCCGGCCCCCGTCGAGGTCGAACGCCCGCTCCCGGGGCAGGGCCGCGGGGGCTGGCGCGGTGGCGTCGCCCGTGAGCAGTGTCGGCTCCGCGAGCTCCGCCAGCGCCCGCGCCCATGCCTGTCGGGAGGCCGAGTCGTCCTGTCGGGAACGCCATTCCACATAATGGCGGTACGGGCGCGGCGATTCGATCTCGAAACCGGCGCAACCGGCCATGATCTCGCGCAGCAGCAGCGGAATCGACCAGCCGTCGAGCAGCAGATGATGGCAGGTCACCGCGAATTCGGTGCGGCCGTCCGCGAGGCGGAGCAGCAGGAAGCGCAGCAGCGGCGGCGCGGTGAGATCGAACGGTGTGGTGCGGTCGGCGTCGAGCAGGCGGTCGTAGTCGTCGGCCGCCACCGTCAGGTCCACCTCATGCCACGGCAGGACCGCATCGCCGGTGACGATCTGGACCGGCGCGCCGTCGCTGGCGACCTCGAACGCGGTGCGCAGGTTGGCGTGTCGATCCAGCACGGCCGCGGCCGCGGAACGCAGCCGCGACGCGTCCACCGCGCCCTCCAGGCTGAGCACCAGTTGCACCGTGTACACATCCACCGTGCCCGGATCGAACAGGGCGTGGAACATCATGCCCGCCTGCAACGGCGTGACCGGCCATACCTCCCGCAGTGTCGGGTACCGCGCCTCCCAGGTATCGATATCGCCCTGGGAGAGGGCTGTCAGCGGGAAATCGGACGGGGTGTATCCGCCGCGGGTCCGCGGGTCCCGCGCATGCCGGGCCACGGCGGCGAGCGCCGCGCGCCAGAGCTCGACCAGTTCCGCACCGTCGGCGTCACCGAAAATGCCGCGCGCGTAACCGAAGCTGGTCACCAGGCGGTTGCCGAGAACGATGGAGTCCACCTCGACCGCTCCCAGCGCGCCGCGGCGGGAGTCGGGACGGATGATCAGCCTGCCGAATTCGGTGGACGGCAGGAAGCCGATTCCGGCCAGTTCGGCGGGAATGTCGAGCCCGGTGATGTGCCCGAAGTAGTTGAACGAGATCTGGCCGGGCTCGCCCGACGGCAGCGCGGCGGCGGTGTCCGGGTTGAGGTGGCGGAGCAGACCGAAGCCGAAACCGTTGTGCGGCAACGCCCGCAGCTGTTCCTTGACGGCCTTGAGGGCGTGTCCCATGGCGGGTCCACCCGCGAAGGCGTCGTCGAGATCCACGCCGCTCAGGTCCAGTCGGGCCGGGACGATGGAGGTGAACCAGCCGACGGTGCGGGACAGTTCCGTCCCGGGTACCGCGTCCTGTTCGCGGCCGTGACCCTCCAGCCGCAGCAGTACCGTGCGTTCGTCCTCGTCGTGCCGGGCGCGCCAGCGTGTCACCGCCAGCGCGAGCGCCGTCAGCAGGGCGTCGGCGACCCGAGCCCGGTAGCGGTCGGGGATGGCGGTGAGCAGGGCCTCGGTATCGGCCTCGTCGAGTTCGACACTGGTGTGCGCCACCTCGGTGGCCATATCGAGGTGTGGGTCGAAGGGCCGGTCGCCGAACGATGGATCCGGGCCGGTCACGATCTCGCGCCAGCGCGGCAGTTCGGCGGTCACCGATTCGCTGTGCGCGGCGTCGACCAGCGCGTGCGCCCAGCGACGCATGGACGTACCCACCGCGGGCAGCCGAGGCGTGGTGCCCGCGGCGACGGCCGCCCAGGCGGCGATGAAATCGGGCAGCAGGATGCGCCAGGAGACGCCGTCGACGGCGATATGGTGCGCGGCGATGATGAGCAGGCCGGGGGCGGTCGCCGAATCCGGTGTCAGCCAGACGAATCGCAGCACCTCGCCGGTGGACGGGTCGATGCGGTCGACGGCCCGGTTCACCTCGGCCGTGGCCAGGGCCAGCAGGTCGTCGTGTCCGAGATCGGCGGCGTGCTCCACCCGGTGGATGCGGGAGTCCACGTCGACGCTCCCGGGTGGGGTCACCAGCACGCGCCAGTCGCCGGAGTCGTCGCGGTAGAGGCGCGAGCGCAGCATGTCGTGGTGGTCGACCACCGCCGTGACGGTGGACACCAGTGCGGCGCGGTCGATTCCGGCGGGCAGTTCGAGGGTCATGGACTGGCAGAAGCGGTCGAAGGTGCCGCCGCGCTCGACCAGGAACCGGATGACCGGCGTGAGCGGCAGTTCGCCGACACCACCGCCCGGCAGCTCGGCGAGCGGTGGAACCTCCTCCACACCGGCGGTTTCGGCGATGGCCGCCAGCCGGGCGACGGTGCGGTGTTCGTACACCTGCTGCGCGGTGACGGCGACGCCGCGCGCCCGTGCCCGGGAGACCAGCAGAATGGACATGATGCTGTCGCCGCCGAGCGCGAAGAAGGATTCGTCGACGCCGATGCCGTCGCGCCCGAGCACCTCGGCATAGGCTGCGGCCAGGGCGGTTTCGGTCTCGGTACGCGGAGCACGGAAGGCCACCGGCTCGACGTCGGGGACGGGCAGCGCCGTGCGGTCCACCTTGCCGGAACGGTTCACCGGGAACTCGGCGAGCCCGATGATCGACGCGGGCACCAGGTGCCGGGGCAGCAGTTCGCGCAATCGCCGGCCCAGGGCGGCGGTGTCGATGCGGTGACCGGCGGCCGGGGTGACATAGGCGACCAGTCGGCCACCGGAATCGCCGCCGTGCGCGACCGCGACCGCCTGTGCCACGGATTCCTGTGCGGTGAGCGCTGCTTCGAGTTCACCGAGTTCGATGCGGACACCGCGCAACTTCACCTGGAAGTCGGCGCGGCCGAGGTATTCCAGCTCGCCGCGTCCGGTCGAGCGCACGATATCGCCGGTGCGGTACAGGCGCTGGCCGGGACCGCCGAAGGGGTCGGCGACGAAACGGGCCGCGGTGAGCGCGGCGCGGCGTACATAGCCGCGGGCGAGGGTCGCGCCGCCGAGGTACAGCTCGCCCGGTAGGCCGGTCGGCACGGGGCGCAGGCAGGCGTCGAGCACGTGGGCGCGGACGCCCCACGCGGGTGCGCCGATCGGCACCGCGGCGGTGTCGTGCTCGCCGACGGCATGCCGAGTGACGGCGATGGTCGCCTCGGTCGGGCCGTAGAGATTGTCGACGTGCGCGCCCGGTGCGACGGTGGGCAGGGTGGCGGCGAGGGCGGGGGTGAGCGCCTCACCGGCGAGCAGCACCCGGTGCACGCTCGGTGCCAGCGGTGCGGGCACGGCGCGCCGGTGCGCGGTGAGCGTGGACGGTGTGAACTGCACCGTGGTGACGTCGTATTCGCTGATGGTGCGGGCCAATTCGGCCGGGTCGCCGTACCCGCCGGACCCGTCGATCACCAGTCGCGCCCCGGTGGTGAACGGCCACAGCACTTCCCAGGCCGAAACGTCGAAGGTCAACGCGGTCTTGCGCACCACCGCGTCGGTATCGTCCAGCGGGTGCAGCCGCCGCATCCAGGCGAGGTGGATACGGACGGCGTCATGGGTGACGCCCACGCCCTTGGGTTCGCCGGTGGAGCCGGAGGTGAACAGCACGTAGGCGAGGTGGTCCGGACGCAGCGGGGCGACGCGGTCGGCATCGGTAATGGTGGTGTCCGATTCGCCCGCGAGGTCGAGTTCGTCGATGTGGATGACGCGGACACCGGCCGGGGCCTCGAATCCGGCCGCCCGCGTGGTGAGTACGCAGGTCGGGCGCGCGATGTCGAGGGTGCGGGCGTGCCGGGCACGCGGGTGTTCCGGATCGAGCGGCAGATACGCGGCACCCGTCGCCACCACCGCGTGGACCGCGAGGATCTGTTCCAGCGAGGGGCCGATCGCGAGGCCCACCAGCTGTTCCGGCCCGGCTCCCAGGGCGATCAGCCTGCGCGCCAGCCGATTCGAGTCGCGGTGCAGCTGCGCGTAGGTCACCCGGGTGTCGGACCCGACGAGCGCGATCGCCTCCGGTGAGCGGGTCGCCTGCGCGGCGAAGAAATCGGCGAGAGTGGCGGGGGTAGCGCTCTCGGTCGGGGGTTCGTCGCCGATGAGGTGGTCGATCTCGTCCGGCGTGGCGATATCCACCCGCGCGATGGGCGTGTGCGGCGCGTGGGCCAGCCGCCCCAGCAGTCGGCCGAAGCGGTCTCGGTGGGAGCGCGGTGCGCCGGGAACGGCGATCCGCCAACCGCCTTCCGCCCGATCGTCCACGCATACGATGAAGGCGTCCCCGCTCCCGGACCACGCCGAAATCCGTACCGCCTCGATCCCGTCGGCAGCCGAGCCGCCCAGCATGCGCACGGCCAGCGGCCACCGCCCGTGCACCGGCGCGTCCGGCCACGGCTCGTCGATATCCGGGAGATAGCGGTGCCTGCGCGCCTTGCGCAGCTCCCGCCCCACCAGTCGGGCAATGGCATCGAACCCCGCCCCCGGCGGCACCGGAATACGCAGCGGCACAGCGGTATCCCCGTTATCCAGTGCGACGACGACGGAATCCGCCATGGCGAGCCGAGCCCCGTACACCGCCAGCGCGGCCAGCACCACCGCCGGTGTGCCGCCCCCACACGCACGCGCCAGCCTGGTGAGCTCCCGCGACCCATCCACGGCCACCCACAGCGGCGCGGCCGAATCGCCGAGCGTTGCCCCACCGAGCACCGTAGTCGCGGAACCACTGTCCGCCGCGGCGGGCGGGTTCGGCGCAGCGACGCGGCCGGACTCCTCTCTCGTGGGCTGACGCACGGTGACATCGCCTGTCGTGTGGGATGTTCCCGGTGGCGATGGCCGCGTGGTCGCCCGGGGCTCGGTGCGGTGGTTCGCGAGCATCGCATCGTCCGCCGTCGCGGGCGGTGGCGCGGGGAGAGGTTCGGGGCGGGCGGCGGTGGCGAGGGCGTGTTCCCAGTACTCGCGGTCGGCGGCCCAAGCGCCGGATTCGCGGTATCGGCGTTCGTCTTCCCAGCGGTCGGCGGACCCGCCGAACGGCGGGGTGGGCTCGGCGGTCGCACCGCTCAGGTCAGCGATAGTCATGGAATCCTTGTCCGGTCTTGCGGCCGAAATGTCCGGCGGTGACGAGCGCCGCGAGCGTGGGCGGCACCCGGTAGTGCTGCTCACCCGTCTCGCGCCGCAGCACCTCGATGGTGTCGGCGACGTTGTCCAGGCCGATCAGATCCGCGGTGCGCAGCGGACCCATGCGATGGCCCAGGCACTGTTCGAAGAGGTCGTCGACGGTGGCGGCGGTCTCGCCCGCGTCGAGCAGGGCGGCGGCCTCCGCGATGCTCAGCATGAGCAGCCGGTTCAGGACGAAGCCGGGGCGGTCGCCGACCACGATCGGCTGCTTGCCGAGTGCGGTGAGCAGATCGGTGGCGCGGGCCATGGTGTCGGGCGAGGTGGCCGCACCGCGCACCACCTCCACGGCGTCGGTCAGTGGGGCCGGATTCATGAAGTGCAGGCCGACCACCCGGTCCGGGCGGGCGGTCGCGGCGGCCAGCCGGGCAATGGGAATGGCGGAGGTGATGGAGGCGAGCACGGTGTCGGCTGGACACACGCGGTCGAGGTCGGCGAACAGCTTCTCCTTCAACTCGATCCGCTCGACGGCGCATTCGATGACGAAGTCGACCGCGTCGAATTCGTCGATGGTGTCGGACCAGCGCACCCGGCGGGCGGTGTCGAGCGCGGTGCGGCGATCACCGCGGCCCAGCAGCAGGGCCAGGCGCACCGCCTCGTCGAGTCCGCGGCGCGCCCGCTCCACGGCGGTCGGATCGGGTTCGACCACGATCACCTCGCGCCCGGCCTGCGCAAGGCATTGCGCGATGCCCGCGCCCATGGTGCCCGCGCCGAGCACACCCACGACTCCGGTCATCGGATCACCTCCGCTTCGGCGATGCGACGCACCGCGATATCGGGCACCGGATCCTCCGGCGTCTCCCGCAGGCCCCGCAGCAGGCGGACCAGATCGGCGAGCAGCTGCCGTGCGGTCGATTCGTCGAAGAGTTCGGTGGCGTACGACAGTTCCAGCACGGAGAGGTCATCGGTTGCCCGAGCGAGCGCCAATTCCGTTGTTTCGGTGGGGGTATCGCCGAAGCGCAGGGCTGCGGCACCGGCGGGCCCCGCCGGTGCCTCCAAGGTTGCGGCGGCCCGCGCGCACAGGTCGGATCCGGTGGGCTCGTCGGCGAGGTCCATGCGGGCCACGCCGTTCGGCAGCGCCACGGCCACCTCGTCCGAACCGGAGTACCAGCTCAGCAGCGTCACCCAGGCGGCGAGCAGGTCCGCGTCCGCGGGCGCGGACTCCAGCCGCTCGCGCACCGCGCCGGGCGTGTACCGGGTATGCGTTCCGCGCGGGTGGTCCGTCGGAATATCCAGTGCCGCCACCTCTTCCGCTCCGGCCAGCGGAGCGGGCGCGGGGGCGATCAGCTCCTCGATCGACCGTTCCGGGGCGGAATCCACCACCTCGGTGAGGATGTCGAGGTAGGCGGCCGCGAATCCCGCGGCGGTGCGCTGCGTGAACAGTTCGGTGCTGTACTCGAAGCAGGCCAGCATGTCGTGGTCGTCGCTGCGGTCGTAGGTGATCAGGCTGAGATCGAATTTCGCGGTGCCGGGCGGCAATCCGCCGAAGGCGTTGTGAATCGAGTGTTCCAGGTCGAAGAACTCCGTCTCCTCCCCGCTGAGCGGATTGGCCGCGCCGGTACTGGTGAGGTCCTGGTGGACGTAGAGCACATCGAAGATCGGGGTGCGGGACAGGTCGCGCTGATCGTCGAGCGCGTGCACGACGCGCTCGAAGGGGATCTCCTGATTCTCCAACGCTCCCAAGACGATTGCGCGCACCCGCTCCAGTACGTCGGCCAGCGTGGCGGGACCCGAGAGGTTGGCGCGCAGGGCCACGGTGCTGTTGAAGAAGCCGATGAGCCCCTCCAGCTCGCGACGGGTCCGACCGGTCGTGGGCGTACCGACGACGAGATCGCGCTGCCCGCTGCGCCGGGCGAGCAGCAGATAGAAGGCGGCCAGCAGCACCACGAACAGTGAGACCGATTCCCGTTTGGCAACGGTGCGGGCCGCGGCGAGCAGCGCCGCAGGAACCGTGAACGGCTCCAGTTCACCGGTGAACGTCTTGCGGGCCGGACGCGGGAAGTCGGTGGGCAGCCGCAGTTTCGGCGCATCACGCAGCACGTGCACCCAGTAGTCCAGCTCGTGGTCGAGGGCACCGGAATCGAGCAGCTCGCGATGCCAGCGCGCGTAATCGCGGTAGCGGATCGGCAGCGGCTCCAGTTCGGCGGTGCGCCCCTCCTGTCGCGCGGCGTAGAGCACCGGGATCTCGCGGGCGAGAATCCCCGGGGTCTGACCGTCGGTGACGCAGTGGTGGCAGACCACCTGCAGCACATGGGTATCGGCGCTCAGTGTCACCACCAGCACCCGCACCATCGGGTCGCGGGCCAAGTCGAACGGCCGGATGGCGGCCTCCTGGATGAGCGCGCGTGCCCGGGCGACCGGATCGGGGTCGCCGGAGACGTCCACGACGCGGAAGAAGTCCACCAGCGCGGGGCGCACCCGCACCGCCGGGAGGCCGTTCTCCTCGACCAGGTTGTAGCGCAGCGGTTCGTGGCGCTCGGCGAAATCCTCGAAGGTGCCCTTGACGGCGTCGATATCGATCGGCCCGCGCAGCAGGTTGACCACCGGGTAGTTGTAGAGGGTGGTGTCGGGCACGAGCTGGTGGTGGAACCACATGCGCTCCTGTCCGGGCGACATGACCAGCTCATCGGTGCGGATGATGGGCGGCACCCCGCGCGCCGCCGGGCTCGCCGCGGGCTCCGCCGTGCGCGCACCGGTACGCAGCAGGTCGGCGAAATCGGCGACCGTGGGTCGCTCGTACACATCGAGCAGCTTGGGCCGGAACCCGAACGCCTCCTCCACCCGCTCGACCAGCTGCACGGCGATGATCGAATTGCCGCCGACGTCGAAATAGTCGTCGTGCGGCCCGATCTCGGCCTCCGCATGCAGCAGCTCACGCAGCACGCCACTCAGCCACGCGGTCGCATCCTCGGGGACGGTCGTGCGCCGGGTGCGGACGGCAGCCTCGTCGGACGCGCTCGCATCGGCAGGGGCGGCGGTCACCGCGCCCACCGTCGCAGCGACACCGGCAGCGGGCGCGCGGGACGCAGCGGCATCGGACGCGGCCGGACGGGTGGTGGCGGCGGTCGCAGTCGCGGCTGGATCGCTGACGGAAGCGGACTCGGTCGCGCGGGTCGTGGCGGCATCGGACGCGGCGGGAGTGGTGGCTGCACCGGTCGAGGTGGGGGCAGCGGTGGTGGGAAGGTCGACCCAGCACCGCGTTCCGTGCATCGGATGTCCGGGCAGTCGCACCCGGCGACCCCCATCCGCCTGCGTCCCCCAATCGAGGTCCACTCCCCGCTCGTAGAGACGGGCCAGGATGCCGAGCGGTCCACCGGAATCCGGTGCGCCGAACAGCACTTCCGCATCGGAGCGGTCCGCGAGATCCTCGGCCAGGAAGCGGCCGAGCACCCCGTCCCCACTGGGGTCGACGAAAACGACCGCGCCATCCCGCAACAGGGTTTCCGCGGCGGTACGCAACCGCGCCCGGTCCACCGTGGGTGCCGCCGCTGCGGCGGCCAACTCCCCCGCATCCACCCTCTCGCGCGAACCCAGCAGATAGCGAGCGAGGAACTTCGACGCTCCTCCGCTGAGCACCGCTCCGAATCGAATCCCCCAGTCGCGCAGCAGGTCATGAGCCGCGAGCTGCCCGGCGAGCACATCCGCGACCACACCGACGGCAGGCAACTGCACAGGCAGCGAATCGGCCCCGACGCGCGGATCAACCGGCGTCGCACCCGGCGAGAGCAGCAGCGCCACTCGCGGCGCGGCCGGCCGCGCAGCAGCCTGATCGACAGCGCTACCACGCAATTCGAGCGCGTCGGCCAATTCGGCATTGCCGCTTGCGGTTATCGCGACACGGTATCCGAAGTGCGCCCGGCCCTGACCGAGGGTGAAGGCGACATCCGCGAACTCGACCGCACCGCCCCGCACATACCGCGCGAGCGTGCCACACAGTTCCGCCAACGCGGCGGGAGTCCGAGCCGACACCCCGACGAGCCGCCGAACCGGCGCACCGTCCACCCGCCCGACATCCTCGGTGCGGATCCGCCCAACCTTCCCGGGCTGCCCGACATCCGACCGCTGTGGAGAGCCCGCGGGCGCACGGTTGCCGGAGGCTGCCGGTGGCAGCGCACCCCGCTCCGCCGTGCCACCGCTGTTCGGCTGGAGCACATCGTCATTCGCGGCCAGTCCCCCCGCCGCGCGCACGTGCGGCACGGTGCCGTCCGTCCTCGAACCCGGATCGGTCGCCGGTGGCGCAGTGGTCGGCGACGGCATTGCCGCGGCAGACCCGGCGGTCGTTCGGGCCGCGATATCGGGGCGCGGCTCGGCGTCGTGCGGCAGCGGGGCCACGCGCCCGACCCGTTGTCCTCGATCGCCCGTCAGGGCCACCTGCGCCACGGTGGCGGGCGCAGATGGGCGTGCGTCCGGCGCTTGCTGGATGACGCAGTGGGCGTTCGCGCCGCCGAGGCTGTAGGAGCTCACACCCGCCAGGCGGGGGGTGTCGCCCGGCCAGGGGCGCGGGGTGGTGATCACTTCGATTCCGGCGGCGGCCAGGTCTAGGTCGCCGGTGGGGCGGTGGAAGTGCAAGGAGGGGAAAAGTTGACCGCAGGAGACGGAGAGGACCGCTTTGACCAGGCCCGCTACTCCGGCGGCGTGGTCGAGGTGGCCGATATTGGTTTTGACCGAGCCGATCGGCAGCGGCGTACTGCGGTCGGCGAAGGCGGTGCGCAGGCCCTCGAGTTCGACGGCGTCACCCAGGCGGGTGGCGGAACCGTGTGCCTCGAGGTACCCGGCGGTGCGGGGGTCGACTCCCGCCTTGCGCCAGGCGCGGTCGATAACCCTGGCCTGGGTGGCGGCGCTCGGGGTGCTGATGGTGGCGCTGGATTGTCCGTTGTGCAGGACGGCGCTGCCGCGGATGACGGCGTACACCGGTGCGCGGTCGGCGCGGGCGCGCGTGAGGGTGGTCAGCAGCAGGGCCGCGCCACCCTCACCGGGGACGGTGCCGTCGGCGTCGGCGTCGAAGGCCCGCACCTGGTTGCCGGGTGAGGCGATCTCGGTCATGGTCCGCGCGGTCCAGGCCGGGGAGCCGCCCGCGCGTACGCTCACGCCCCCGGCGAGCGCGTAATCCGCGTCGCCGCCACGCAATTCCCGGCAGGCGTGGTGCACGGCGATGAGGGAGGCGTTGCAACCGCTGTCGACGGCGTAACACGGACCGTCGAAACCCAGCAGATGCGCGATTCGGGCCGGGGTGGCGAAGGGCAGATTACCCAGCATGGCGAGCGGTCCCGGATCGACGGCCATGGCGTGATAGCCGGGCATGGGTGCGCTGAACACCACCGCCGTGCTCGCCGACCGCAGGGTGTCGGGGGCGTATCCGGCGTCCTCGACGGCGCGGTAGGCGAGTTCCAAGGCGATCCGCTGTTGCGGATCCATCAGCGCCGCTTCGCGTTTGGACAGTCCGAAGAAGGCGTAGTCGAAGGTGTGGATATCGGAGAGGTGGCCCATGGGCAGGTACCGGACGCGGCGGTCCAGGCCGGTCGCCTCGGCGCGGGATTCCGGCATGGGGCCGATGGAATCGCGTCCGGCGGCGAGATTGGCGCGGAACTCGTCCAGGTTCGCCGCGTCCGGGAAGCGCGCGCCGATCCCGATGATGGCGATGTCGTCGTCACGTAATGCTGGCGTGGTCACGATGTCCTTCACACCTCGAATGCCAGGGGGATGTCGGCCGCCGCGGCGGGTTCGGCGGTGTGCGCCGGGTCCGCGGGCAGCGCGGCGGCCTGCGCGGCCACGGTGTCCAGATCGAACAGCAGGCCCACCGAGATCGCGCCCGGCCAGCGCGCCTCCAGCCGCATGTGCAGCGCGACCACACGATGGGAGTTGCCGCCGACGTCGAGAAAACGGTCCTCGCGGTCGAATTCGTCGTGCAGCAGCACTTCCGACCAGATCGCGCCGATCGCGCGCTCGGCCTCGGACCAGTCGTCCCGCGAAACCGGTTGCCGATCAACGGGTTTGTACAGCAGCGCGCGCAGGGCGGATTCGTCGAGCTTGCTGCTGCCCGCCGCGATCGGCAGCGCGTCGATGGGGACGAAGCGCGCCGGAACCGCCTCGGGCATCAGACGTTCGGCACAGAATTCCGCCAACGCACTCGATGCGGGCGGGACGGCGGTGCTGTCCACCGGCACCCAGAACCCGGCCAGATATACGGTGTCGTCGACATCGGTGACCGGCAGTACGACCGCTTCACGCACGGCCGGATGGGCTTCCAGCACCGTCTCCACCGCACCGCGTTCGATGCGCACACCCCGAACCTTGAGCTGACTGTCGGCGCGACCGTGGAATTCGATATCGCCGTGGGCGTCCGTGCGGGCGAGGTCACCGGTCAGGTACATGCGCGCACCCGGTTCGGCGGCGAACGGGTCGGCCACGAAGCGGGTCGCGGTCAGGCCAGGCTGGGCGGCGTAGCCGTCGGTGATCTGTCCGCCGCCGAGGTACAGGTCGCCCCGCGCGCCACTGCGGACCGGACGCAGCCGATCGTCCAGCAGGTGCGCCGTGCTGCCCGCGGTCGGCCTGCCGATCGGTACCACCTGTCTCGGGATGTCCGCGACGGTGTGCACGATGCAGGTGACGGTCGCCTCGGTGGGTCCGTATTCGTTGTACAGGGCGGCGGCGGGCAGGATCTCGCGGTGCTCGTCCACCACACGCGCCGGAAGCGCCTCCCCGGCCAGCGTCACAATGCGCAGCGTCGACCGCAGTTCGACCAGACGCGGCAGCAGCAGCCGGTAGAACGACGGGGTGGCGACGAGGTGGGTCACCGCGTGGCGACGGGCGAGCGCGGCGACCGCGTCCGCGTCGCGCAGCGTCCGGGCGTCGGGCAGCACGCTCGTGCCGCCCACCGTGAGCGCCCAGGCCAGTGCCATCAGGGAACCGTCCCAGATCAGCCGCATGGCCGAGAAGGTGACCAATTCGCCATCGGTGTACGGGTAGTCCCGCGAGCCGATCAGGGTGGCGAGATTCGCGCGGGAAACCACCACCACCTTGGGCACGCCCGTGGAGCCGGAGGTGGTGATGGCGTAAGCGGGCGCTCGCGACAGCGGCCGACCCGGCAGTGGCATCTCGGACGATTCCGCCCGCACGGCGACGTCGAGCAGTGGCGGACCCCCCGTCGCGTCCGCCACTGCCGCCGCCACCCCGCCCGGCGTGAGCGGATCGCGGCCGTCGATGATCACGGCCCCGCAATCCACCGCCGCCAGCAACGCGCCCAAGGACGCCTCACCACCAGGGCCGGGTTCGATGACGCACCAGGCCGCCGCCGCGCGCTGGGCCGCGATCATCCCGATCAGGGTATCCAGGCTCTGTTGCTGGTAGACGACGACCGTCTGCCCGGGCCGCACCCCGGCGGCGAGCAGCCGACGCGCCAACGACGCTGTCGCGGTGTCGAGTTCGCGGTAGGTGACCGAGCGCTCCCCCACGACGAGGGCGGTGCGATCGGGTACCCGGTCGGCTTGGCGCAGGAACCCGCCGAGCAGGTCGGCGCTCGGCACATCGGTACTCGGTATATCGGCGCTCAGCGGGTCCGTGTTCATCGGACCACCTCGACATGATCGGTGCCGCCGATGGTCGCGGCCGGAGCCGTGCGGGCGAGCAGCATGCGGTCCCCCGCGCGCTCGACCACGTCGTATCCGGCGAAACGCAGGGTCACCAACATGACCCGGTTCAGCGGTGTGGCAACGAATTCCGCGGCCGAGCGCAGACCGGCCGCGTCGGCGCGCCGCACCACCTCGGCGATGAAGGCGGTACCGACACCGCGCGACATGACCCGGCAGGACATGAGCAGCAGGAGCAGGACCGAATCGGATCCGCGCCGTTCGGTCACCGCCAGCCCGATGGTGCCGTAGCCACCGAAGCGGTCGGTGAGCGAGGCGACGAGCACCTCGTGGCGCGGGGAGGCGCACAGGGCCCGCAGTTCGGCGAGGTCGAAGGTGACGCCGGTGGTATTGAGCTGGTGGGTGCGTTCGGTCAGCTCGTGTGCGCGCACCAGATCGGCTTCGGTGGCCGGGCGCACCGTCATGACCAGATCCAGCGAGGCGAGGAAATCGGAGTCCGAACCGCCGAATTCGGCCTGGGACTCCTGGCGTTCGCGTTCCGCGCGGTACAGAGCGCGACGCTGCCTCGCCTCGGATGTCGCGGTGGCGGGCGTGAATTCGGGTAGCTCCGGCAGTTCGGCAATGCGCTCGACCGGGTAGCAGCGCACCTCCGGGAGGGCGGCGGCCACCTCGGCCAGCTCGACCGGATCATTGTCGACGAAGGCGATGGTGTCGCGTCCGATATTCAGTGCCGCGGCGATGCGGCGGACGGCCTCCGACTTGGGACCCCAGCCGATCTCGACGGCCGAGAACATGTCCTCGATACCGTGGGCGCGCAAATGCGCCGTGGTGGCGGCCGGTTCGCCGCGACTCGCGACTGCGTGCAGGATGCCGCGCTCGTCGAGAGTCCGGATGGTGTGCAGCACTTCGGCTTTCGGTGCGCCACCATCGGCTTCCAGGACGACGCCGGGCCACACCGTGTCGTCGAGATCCCAGACCAGGCATTTCACCGTCGTCATCACAGCCTCCGCAGCAGCCCGGCGCTCCACGCGGCGACCGGGCTGCTGTTCAACAGCAGTGCGTACGCATCGGTCGCTCGGGTGGGTGCAGCGGCTTCGAGATTGACCAGCATGTCCATCGAGCCGAGATGGCCGTAGGCCGCCAGATTGGCGTGGCAGACCTTGTCGACCGGGCGGTCGAGCGCCTCCTCCCAGAAGGCGAACGCTCCCGCCGACAGGTTCTGCATGAGCATCGACCCCGGCGCGCCGTGAGGAACTTCGTTGCGGCGCAGCAGTTCCGGGATGATCGTTTCGAATCGCTTCTTGCTCTCCACGGCGAGCCGGAAGGAATAGGTGGACTCGTCGGCGCACTCCTCCACCCAGTCCTCGGAGTCCGTGTCGCGGTAGTCGATGCGGAACAGATCGGCGTATTTGCCTTCACTGCGCACGATCTGGTCGACGAACTCCCAGCGACCCGGACCGGAGGTGGTGACCAGCACCGCGGCCGCACCGTCGCCGAGCAGCGTCATGGGGGCGCGATAGCGGTTGCGGGTGGGTGTCTTGGCCGCGGTGACCACGAGGGCGGTGCGGCAGTGGGTTTCGGCGCGCACCAGGGCGGCGGCCAGGGTCAGTGCCGAGGAGATGGAGACGCAGCCGAGATCGCCGACCGCCGTGGTGAAGGCGCGGGTGGCGCCGAGCCGGTGTTGCAGCCGGGTCGCCTCCGAGGCCAGCAGGTAGTGCGGTGCGCGGCCGGTGACCAGGATCAGCGCGTCCAGGTCTGCGGCGTCGAGCGCGGCCTCGTCCAGGGCGATGCGTGCCGCCTCGGCGGCGAGATCGACCTCGGTCATGGCGTCGGCCGTGCGCACCGTGTCGATGCCCAGGGCCAGGGCGTGGTCGCGGCGGTGCGCGGGCAGTTCGGACAGTTCCGCCAGGGTCGCGACCTCGGCCACGGTGTCCGGGAACCAGGTCGCGACCGGACCCAGCAGTACGCGGTCGTGCGTCATCGCGCACCCCGCACGACATGTTCACCCATGGCCACCTCGGCGACCTCCTGTGCTCCCTCGATGATTTGCATGACCTTGGCGTCGCGATAGAACCGGCCGACGCGACCGTCCGGTGCGCAGCCCGCCGCGCCGAGCACCTGCACGGCGCGCTCGCTGACCGTGGCCGCGGCGGCCGCGGCCGCGTATTTGGCGGTGATGGTGGCGATTAGCGCCGCCGGGGATCCGGCGATCCGGGCGTCGCCCGCGCGTTCGCACAATGCTCGAGCGCCTTCGACGTCCGCCCAGCCGCGGCCGAGCGTGGCGCGGATCAACTGGTGCTCGGCGAGCACCGTGCCGCCCTGGACGCGGGTGGCGGCGTGAGCGGCGGCATCGTCGAGGCAGGCGCGGGCGAGCCCGACGCAGCCCCAGGCGACGGTGTAGCGGCCGTGATCCAGCGCGGTGCCGATGACGTGGGACAGGCCGAATCCGGGCGGTGCGATCAGCTGGGTGGCGGGGATGCGCACCCGGTCGAACCGAATGGTCGCCAGCCGCGCGCCGCGCAGGCCCAGGCCACTGTCGGCGGGCTCCACCGCGACGCCGGGACGGCGCCGATCCACCAGTGCCGCGCACAGGCCACCCGGGGCGGAGCCGGGTGCGGTCGGCCCGGATGCCGGATCGGGCGATCCACCCACCTTGCCGAGTACGAGGTACACGTCCGCGCGCTGGCCGAAGGTGACCCACAGTTTGGTGCCGGTCACCAGGTAATCCTGGCCGTCGGGTGCGAAAGTCGTAGCGACAGCGGATAGTTCGGTGCCAGCACCGGCTTCGGTCGCCGCCAGCGCGGCAATGAGCTCACCGGAGGTGAGCCGGGGCAGCCACTCGCCGCGCTGCGCGGCCGTGCCCCAG
Source organism: Nocardia otitidiscaviarum NBRC 14405 (assembly GCF_000308635.1). Lineage (GTDB taxonomy): Bacteria > Actinomycetota > Actinomycetes > Mycobacteriales > Mycobacteriaceae > Nocardia > Nocardia otitidiscaviarum. The sequence goes on from NZ_BAGD01000110.1 coordinate 28,911, forward strand.
CGGTCCACCGCGGCGGCGACCATTCCGTGCACGGTCAGCAGCGAACGCAGGCTGGTGCACGCGTGCCCCAGCGTCGCGGCCAGTTCGCCCAGCTCGCGCGCATCGCATCCGGCACCGCCGAATGCCACGGGCCGATCCGCGCCGAGCACCCCGGCCCGCGCCGCCCGCTCGACCATGGCATCGGGCAGCCCGTCGCGATCCCACCGCGCACCGTCCACGGCCGCGGCCCGGACGAGGTCGTCCACCGCGATCACGAGCGACTGTCCCCGCCCCGCTTGCGCTCGACGAAGGCGGCCGCCCGCGCCGCGCTGCGAAAGTTGTCCAGCTCGAGATCCTCGACCTCGACCGTGATGCCGTACGTCTTCTCGACGTGCACGACGATCTCGAGCGCCCGCAGCGAATTCACCAGTCCGAGCGCGAAAATATCGTCATCCGGCGACAATTCGATCTCGGCCATCGACCCGAAGTAGGCCAGCAGCTCCTTCGCCAGCTCCGCACGCCGCGCCTCGACCCGTTCCAGGTCTCCCACGAATGTTTCCCTCTCGCCGTGATCCCGCGGCGAGCTCCTCCCGATCCCTCACCGCGTAGACAACGACACCATCGCGGGTGATGGCGAACAAGCCCCGGTTTCTACGGGCGAAGCGGGCACAACGTGGCCTCGAGTCCACTGGGTACTGTTCCCCTACGAATCGTTTCTCATCCCGAATCGTTCGAAGGAAGGACGAATGGACAGGCCAGGATCGGACTCGCTCGGCACGAAGCTGGACAGACTGGCCGAGGCGCTGACGGAGGGGCACGCCGCCATCCGAGCCGACGGCGTCTACGTCGATGTCAGGGCGGACGGCCAGGTCACCACCGTGCACATCGACGAGGACGCCTTTCCGGGCGGGCGGCGGCTGGGTCCGCTGCTCACGCGCCTGCTCAACAGCGCCCGCGCGCAGGCGCAGGCTCAGGTCGAAGATCTGGTTCGCGAGGTGCGCGACGATCCCCGGACAGCGGCGGTGATCGCACAGATCGGGGACGCACCCCAGCGCGACCTGCCACCGGCGGCCGCCCCGCCGCCCTCGAACATGGGCTACGGCTCCGGCGACGTGGACGATGAGGACTACCACCCGCTGCGGCCGAAATCGCGCATCGCGGCCGACTGACCGAGCGTCCGGCGCGAGGGCCCCGCGACTCGCGTCCAGTACAGTTACCAGCGGAAACGGACCAGACTGACCGAAGCGGGGATCGGCCGATGAGCTACGACGCCGAGGATTTCATCTTCGTCGACCGGGAACGGGTTCGTGGCCTGGTGTCTGCGATGAACACCGCGGCGGACACGCTGGGCGGGATCCGCGCCGACGACCAGACGCTGTCCTCGACGCTCACGCTGAACCCACTGCTGCCCGGCACCGGGATCGACGCGGCATGCATGACCGGCTCCACCAATGCCACGATCGCCATGACCGCGACCACCGAACAGGTCCGGGTGATGGCCGTGCGCACCGGCAACGGCCTGTCCGCGGTCCTGGCGCAAGACGCGGACTCCGCGAGCCGGATCCCCCGGTAGCGAGGACCGGCCATGAGCGAGTCCCCCACTCCCACCGTGTCGCAAGTGCGCGACTGGCAACTCGAGCAGCTCGAGCAGCAGGGCGGCTTCTGGAACCAGCAGGCGAGCAAGTTCCAGACCGAACTCGACGTCGCCTACAACGATATCGGCAACTCCGCCGACTACCTGGTCGGCAAGTTCGGCAACGGTCTGCGCGACAAGAGCGTGACCGTCCGCGACACCGGCTATCGGACCATCGGAGCGCTGCAAGCGGCCGGCACCGCGATCAGCAACGGTCTCGAGCCGCTACGGTTCGCTCAGAAGACGGTGACGACGCTGCTGACCGCGATCACCTCCGGCGGCTTCCTCTGGGGTGAGGACGGCACCGTGACGCTGTCGCTGGCGCAGACGGCGAACGCGCTCTCCGGTGACGCGGACAGCGCGGCCATCAAGCTCGCGGCGCTGGAACGCCAGGCCGACGAGTACACCCGCGCCCTGCAAGCCGGACTGTCCGGGGCGGGGGCGGCCGCGCAGAGCGTCGTCCAGGGCATCGACACCGCGTTCGCGGAGCTGCCCAACGCCGGTGCCGCGCCGTCGGTCGACGGCAATACCGGCGCGGACCTGGGCGCGGAAGTCGCCAAGGAGGGCCCGGTGTCGCCCGAGGCCATGACCCGCATCGAGCAGGCCCTCGACCAGGTCAACCTTTCCGGCGACGACCAGGCGACACTGGCATCCGGTGCGACCGTCGTCGTGCCCGCCTCCACACTCGAGTTCACCCAACGCCTCCTCGAGACCGCCGGACCGGAGGGCTTCGCCGAACTCAGCGAGCAACTGCGGGCGCAAGGACCCGAAGGCGAAGCCCGGGCGCAGGCTCTCGGCAATGCGGTCATGCTGCTGTCGAACGAGCAGGTCGTCGGCGTCGGCGCGGACGGCGGCCAGACCCCCGGCGGCTACGACCGGCTCCCCGGCGACGTCCAGCAAATGATCTCCACACGGGTGAGCCTCAGCGGCTCGGCACCGGACGACACTGCCAGCCAGTACCCCGACATGGGGCTGCCGGGCATCGCGAACCAGGGCGCGTTCCTGTCCCAGCAGGGCCGGTTCCTCGATGCCATCGCACAGTCGGACCCGGGTTACCAGCCCGGCACGAAACTGTCGACCGAACTGCACCGGCAGGGCCTGCATCTGGCCTGGCTGGAATCGCACAACGTTCAGATGGGTCCGGACTCCGGTGTCCCCCTGGATGATTCGCTCACCAACGCGATCGAGATCGCTTCCCGCAACCACGAGGGAACCACCGCCATCCTCACCGGCGAGGGCGGACCGGAGATCCTGGGCGACGGTTACCACCCCGACACCGCGATGCTGTCGCTGCTGCAACGCGAATCCAGCGACCCGAACAGTCCACTGCTCGGGGCGATGACCGACTGGATTCCACAGGATGCGCACGTCACCGTGCCGCCGGAGCACCCCGACTATCAAGCGCAGGTCGACCAGGCCACCCACGCCGGGCGGGCCGCACGCGGACTGGCGGACATCATCTCCACCACCGACTCCGCCGACGGCACCAACAACTTCGACGTGCTGCTGTCCGGCAAGAACCCCGACGATCTCGGCACTCTGAACAGCGCCGGGATATCGCCCGAAGCGGCCAAGGAGGTCGCCGAGGCACTGCAACCGTTCGTGGGAAAGCTGGTCGGCATGCCCGATGATCTGTCGGGCACCCTCGGATTCGGCAACGACTTCGGGCCCAGAGAGGTGGTGCGGACGCTGAGCGTGCTGTCCACCGATCCCGGCGCCAGTCAGATCATCAACGGCGCGGCCCTGGCGGAGTCGCAGCGGATGGACAAGGTGTTCGTCACACCCGGTATGCCCGGTGCCGGTGATCCCGATATCGGCCGATACGCCAACCGGATGGAGTGGGCGGTGAACGAGGCGCTGAAGAACGAATACAGCGAACGCAGCGACGAGGCCAGAGACGCCGCCGCCGAGAAGACCGCGCAATGGAACGCGGCCTACACCGCCGCGCAGATCGCGGCCAGCGGGTTCGGCCCCGGCGGGGTCGCGGCCGCGACCGCGGCCGAACCGTTCAAGCTGGGCGTGTTCCCGTTCGACCCCGAACAGGTCGACCCGCACGACCCGCTGAAATACAATCTCCGGCCCGACCAGGTCGGCCCGCACGACCCGTTGACCGTCAACGGCAACGATTTCAGCGCGACCGAATTCGGCGACCCGGCCCACCGCCAGTACAACGCCCTGCTCGAACTCACCAACCAAGGCAGGATCGACATCAACGACGTGCCACCGGAATACAAAGACGCCAGCGGACAACGATTCAAGAACTACACCGACTACACCGCCGACATCAAAGGCCAGCCGCAGGGTGACCGGACCCCCTCCGCAGATCGGGTGAACGCACTACTTACTGGAGCTGGCATCGACACGACGAAGTTCGACGCCTACGGCCAGAGGGCCGACGACGGTGAGGACTCGGCACTCGAGAACCAGATCAAACCCCTCGACGGCAAGAAAACGGTCAACGATGTCCTCGCTGGCCTCGCCGAACCCATCGACCCCAAGAACACGTGGCCCAAATGATGACACCACGATCATCGGCACGACTCACCGCGACCATCGGCGCGGTGATCATCCTCGCCACCGGATGCGGTGGAACCGACACCCGCGACACTCCGACAACCAGCACCAGCTCGCGCCCCTCGAGTGGCGTATACGAACCACCTGACGAGGTCCGCAACGCCACCGTGGTGTGGTCGGCCGAACCCGGCATCGACCTCTTCTCCACCCCAGCCACACTGATGCGCGCCGCGAACGAATCCGACATCATCGGCAGCTACGCCGGACTCGAGCACGCCTACCCCGGCTACGCCAACGCCCTGGATCGGCCATACGCGACCCGCTACCAGGTCGAGAGTTACCGCGGAACCATCGCCGGAACGGTGCTCAACCACATCCAGCGAATCCAGGACACGGGGGACGGGTACCTCGTCGAATTCTGCGCCCTACCGAACGCCTACGGTCAACTCGATGACGGCCGGTACAGGAGGTGGTACGGCCGAGGATCCGCCCTGGCAGCGCGATTCACCCGCACCGACGACACACTCGCCCCCACGACCTCCACGCCCACCACCACGACCACTCCAAGTCCAGCACCGGACCGAATGCACTGGCAGGCACCTACCTACAACGTGTTCACCGGATGGACCATCTCCTACGTCGTGAACGAGACATCGTGCGATGACTGGGCCCTGAGCCTGTATCCGGACGCACCGGTCGAGAACGAGATCAGCTACAGCGACACGCCCCCACCCGTGCAACCCGCCTACCCGGGCTGGCCCACCCAACCGGACTAGACCACCCGCACGACTGGCAACTCGAGACGCTGAACGACCTCCACGGATCCCGATGATCTCACCGTCATCAGGGATGTGGCTGCTCGCCGGGGTGTTTCCATGTTGGATCGCCGTGAATTCTGCGCGATGCGCCCATTCACCGGCTTCGAACATTTTCGCGTCATGCCCGACGACGGCTGACTGGAGTTCGGCCCGCGGGACTGGGGAGTGATTGTTCGGCAGTAGGTTTCGGCCTTGTCCATGTGTTGAGGTGTCGGGGGTCGTGTCGGGCTCGGGGTGTTGCTGCAGAGATGTGAAGAGATGAGTGTGGTGGCGTTGGGTGCCTTACCTGGCTTGCGCTGACGCCGGGTTGGGTGCCGCGCGCTTCTACCCCAGCCGACGGACTGGCTGGGGTTGCGTTCTCGAGATGGTTGTTACCGGGGTGGTTGTTATTGGCGTAAGTGATCGCCTCGGGTCGGGTCCGGCTGCTGGGCGTTTTGCGGGGGCACCGTGCGGGCGTGATGATCTGAGCGGTTGTGGTGGTCGGTAGCGTTTCGGTCGTTCCGTCGCGGGGACGGGCGATCACACGCGCCCGCACCCTGTCGACCCAACGGCGGAGGCATCGGCCGACCGACGACCGAGCGCTTCGGCTGACCCGACATCGGCGACGTCGGCTGACTCAGTGTTGGAGGAGGTGTCGGTGGGCCGACCACCGAGGGCGTCGACCGTGCGAGCCCAGGGGACATCGGCTGGCCGAGCGTTGGGGATGCCGATCGGCTGAGCGTCGGGGGCGACTGCCCGCCCGGGGCATCGGTGAGCCACTGCTCCGGATGATGATGCAGATTCACCCGAGGAACCCGACCCGGATCGATCCGCGTCGGCGGCGCCCACACGACACGACCCGGATACCGGCCACTACCGACACCGCCGCCACGGTTGCCGACACCACCGATGCTGCCGCCGCCGATATTGCCGCCACGGCTGCCGTCGCTGCCGCTGCCGCTGCTGTTGCCACCGGCGATGCCGTGGCTGTAGCCGCGTCCGAGGGTGGCCCACCCGGCCGGATCCTCGACATCCTCGGGGATCTGGGCGTGGCAGCGGTCGCACACCAACGTGAGGTTGTCGATATCGGTACGACCACCCCGCAACCACGGCACCATATGATGCACCGCGCACATCGTCGCCGGAGCCTCACACCCCGGGCGGGTACAACCCCGGTCGGCGGCGATACACGCCAACCGCTGCCACGACGACGCCAACCGATACCTCCCCCGCCCCAAATGCAACGGGAGACCCTTGCCGTCGAACAACATCAACAACGGGTAGCTACCCTCGGCCATCCGCAACGCGTCGGGGATCGACATCACCGACCCCGA
>NZ_BAGD01000109.1 GCF_000308635.1 Nocardia otitidiscaviarum NBRC 14405
CCATCGACAACGGGTCCGCGCCCGGGGTGCGCGGCTGCGCTTGCCCACCCTGCGCCCCTGGCGCAGACTGCCCAAGCGCGACAGCCGGGACCACGTAGGCAACCAAGCGATCACCGGTGCGGGCATCCGACTTCGCCAACACCGCGGTCTGGGCCACCTCCGGCAACGCCAGCAGAGCCGCCTCGATCTCACCCAGTTCGATACGGAAACCACGGATCTTGACCTGGAAATCGATACGGCCCCGGTACTCCAACTCACCGGCAGTGTTCCACGCCACCAAGTCACCCGTGCGATACATCCGCGAACCATCAGCCGCGAACGGATTCGCCACGAAACGATCCGCCGTCAAATCCGCACGCGCGAAATAACCACGCGCCAACTGCGCACCCGCGAGATACAGCTCACCCGCCACACCATCGGGCACCGGATGCAAACGGGAGTCCAGGACATAGACCTGGCTGTTCCACTCCGGCACACCGATCGACACCGAACCCGCATCGGCGTCGGTCACCAGGTGCGTGGTGACCGACACCGCCGCCTCGGTCGGACCGTAGAGATTGAACAGCCGC
>NZ_BAGD01000108.1 GCF_000308635.1 Nocardia otitidiscaviarum NBRC 14405
TCGCGGAAGACACGTCCGCGCCCGGGGTGCGCGGCTGCGCTTGCCCACCCTGCGCCCCTGGCGCAGACTGCCCAAGCGCGACAGACGAATCCAGCCCGGAGGACGACTCGGCCACCGCGTCGGACTCATCGAGTGTCGGGACCACGTAGGCGACCAGGCGATCGCCGGTGCGGGCATCCGACTTCGCCAGCACCGCGGTCTGGGCGACCTCCGGCAACGCCAGCAGGGCCGCCTCGATCTCACCCAGTTCGATACGGAAACCACGGATCTTGACCTGGAAATCGATACGGCCCCGGTACTCCAACTCACCGGCAGTGTTCCACGCCACCAAGTCACCCGTGCGATACATCCGCGAACCATCAGCCGCGAACGGATTCGCCACGAAACGATCCGCCGTCAAATCCGGGCGAGCGAAATAGCCACGCGCCAACTGGTCACCCGCGAGGTACAGCTCACCCGCCACACCATCGGGCACCGGATGCAAACGGGAGTCCAGGACATAGACCTGGCTGTTCCACTCCGGCACACCGATCGACACCGAACCCGCATCGGCGTCGGTCACCAGGTGCGTGGTGACCGACACCGCCGCCTCGGTCGGACCGTAGAGATTGAACAGCTGA
>NZ_BAGD01000107.1 GCF_000308635.1 Nocardia otitidiscaviarum NBRC 14405
CTGCCCGTCCTCCCAGCCGGTCACGAAGACCACCGGGAACTCCAGGCCCTTGGCGGTGTGCAGGGTCATGAGGGTGACCACCCCGGTGCCCTCGTCGGGAATCTGGTCGGTATCGGCCACCAGCGACACCCGCTCCAGGAAGGCCGCCAGCGACCCGGGTTCGGGTTCGCCCTCGGCGGCCTCGGGCAGGATGCCCTCGGCCCGCGCCGCCTCCACGTTGTTGCGCGCCTCGGAACTGAATTCCCGTGCCACGCTGACCAACTCGTTGAGGTTGTCGAGCCGCGCCCCGTCCTGCGGATCGTCGGACGCCTCCAGTTCGGCGCGGTAGCCGGTGCGGTCGAGCACCGCCTCCACCACACTGCCCACATCCGGGAAGTCCAGATCCTCCTGCGCGCCCGCCGCCCGGATCTGCTCGAGCAGGTCCAGGAAACCCGCGATGGCCCGCTGCGAGCGGGTGTTGAGCAGCGCCACCTTGCCGTCGGCCGCATCGCGCAGCGCCTGGGCGAAACCGATGCCGCGCTGTTCGGCGTGGACGGCCACGCAGGCTTCGGCCCGATCGCCGATGCCGCGGCGCGGGGTGTTGAGAATGCGCCGCAGGCTCACCGCGTCGTTCGGATTCTCCAGCACCCGCAGGTACGCGACGATGTCACGCACCTCCTTGCGCTCGTAGAACCGGACGCCGCCGACCACCTTGTAGGGCAGCCCCATGCGGATGAAGATCTCTTCCAGCGCCCGGGAGTTGTTGTTGGTGCGGTAGAACACCGCCACATCGGCGTAGTTGGCATCGCCCTGATCCACCAGCCGGTCGATCTCGCGGGCCACGAAGGACGCCTCGTCGTGCTCGTTGTCGGCGACGTATCCGACGATCAGGTCGCCGTCGCCCCGATCGGTCCACAGCTTCTTCTCGCGCCGGTTCTCGTTGCGGGCGATGACCGCGTTGGCGGCGGCCAGAATATGCTGGGTGGAGCGGTAATTCTGTTCCAGCAGAATGGTTTCCGCATCCGGGAAGTCGCGCTCGAACTCCTCGATATTGCGAATGGTGGCACCGCGGAAGGCGTAGATGGACTGATCGGCGTCACCCACCACGCACAATTCGCTGGGCGGCACCTCGGAGTCGGCGGCGAGATGATGGCCCACCAGCTCGCGCACCAGGATGTACTGCGCGTGGTTGGTGTCCTGGTATTCGTCGACGAGCACGTGCCGGAACCGCCGCCGGTAGTACTCGGCCACATTGGGATGCTTCTGCAACAGCGCCACGGTCTCGCCGATGAGGTCGTCGAAGTCGAGGGCATTGGCCGCGCGCAGCCGCCGCTGGTACTCGGCGTAGACGCGGGCGACCACGCGCGGGAACTCGGTGTCGTCGGTCTCGGCGTCGGCGGCGGCCTGATCCGGGTCGATGAGCTCGTTCTTGAGGTTCGAGATGGCGGTGGCGAGCAGGCGCGGGGTGTACTTCTTGGCGTCGATATCGAAATCGCGCCCGACCATGGCGAGCAGGCGGCGCGAGTCGTCGGCGTCGTAGATGGAGAAGTTGGAGTTGAGTCCCGGCACCAGTCCGGCCTGGGTGCGCAGGATGCGCACGCAGCTGGAGTGGAAGGTCGACACCCACATGCTGGCCGCGCGCGGCCCGACCAGACCGGCCACCCGTTCCCGCATCTCGGCGGCGGCCTTGTTGGTGAAGGTGATGGCGAGGATCTGCCCGGGATGCACGTCCCGCGCGGCGAGCAGATAGGCGATACGCCGGGTGAGCACCGCGGTTTTGCCCGAGCCCGCACCCGCCACGATCAGCAGGGGCGACCCGGTGTGCATCACCGCGGCGCGCTGTTGCGGGTTCAACCCCTCGAGCAACCGCTCGGTCTTCTGTTCATCCTCAGCCACCGTCGCGTTCATCGTCTGTCCACGCTACCGGCGGGCACCGACACCACGACATCCCGCTGGCCCAGGTGTCCGAATAATGCCGGTAGCGTGCGCGTCCGCTCAGGTGGCGGCGCGGACCTCCGAACCCGCGTCCGCCCCGGCCCGCGCGCTCCGGCGGGCGAGCAGCCAGGCCGCCACCGCCGCCGGGCCGAACATGACGATCCCGTACATCGCCCCGGGGATCGCCATGGTCTCGTCCTCCAGCACCGAGACCGCCACCGCGATGGCGAGTGTCGCGTTGTGGATGCCGATTTCCATTGCGGAGGCGATGGATTGGCGCGCGTCCACCCGGAACAGGCGTGGCACGAAGTAGCCGATGAGCAGGCTCAGGATCGACAGCAGCAGGGTGATCGCGCCGAGACGGCCGATGTTGTCGGTGAAGGTGCCGAACTCGCTGATCGCCGCGACCACGATGACCAGCACCAGCACCACGATCGACGTGATCTTGACCGGTCGGCGCATGCGCTCGGCCCAGGCGGTGAAGCGGCGGCGCACCACCATGCCGATGGCGACCGGGATCAGCACGATGGCGATCACCTGGAGGAACTTGTCCGGTTGCAGCCCGATGCCGCTGTCGTCGTCGAGGAAGGCCGCCAGCGACAGCGTCACCACCACCGGCATGGTGAACACCGCCAGCACGGAATTGATGGCGGTGAGGGTGATGTTCAACGCCACGTCGCCGCCGGCCACATGGCTGAACAGATTCGCCGAGGTGCCGCCGGGCGAGGCGGCCAGCAGCATCATGCCCACCGCGAGCGCGCCGGTGAGCCCGAACAGGTACACCATCCCCAGGCACAGCAGGGGCAGCACCACGATCTGGCAGACCAGGGCGATGGCGGCGGCCTTCGGATAGCGCAGCACCCGGGCGAAGTCGTCGACGGTCAAGGTGAGACCGAGACCGAACATGACCAGGGCGAGAGCGAGCGGTAGGAATACCGCGAAAATCGAGGATCCCAAGGGTATCTCCTGACAACAGCATGTCCCGGCCGACCGGATGGCACCGGGATACGCCGAATACTGACGGATGCGCGCCCGCCGCGAACTGTGTTCTCCGACGAAGAACCCCGCCCGTATTGTGCCCGGCGACAACCGCGCCGTGGGACAGTGGGCGAACACGGCAACGAGACCGAGGGGTGCGCTTGAACAGGCAACCGGTAGCCGATCCCGTGATCATCGACGGCAGGCCGCTGGCCGACCAGCTGGCGCAGCGCACGCACGCCATCGTGACCGCGACCGTCGAGCACGTCCGCGGGCAGGTGGCGTTCTACCGCACGCTGCCGACCGAGGTGATCCGCCGCGACGTCACCGCGATCGTGCGGCGCAATCTCGAACTCTTCGTCACGACGCTGCACGAGAACCGCGATCCGGAGCCGCACGAACTGCTGCCCATCGAGCAGTCCGCCCGGCGGCGGGCCGAGGAGCGGGTGCCGCTCACCGATGTGATCAGCGCCTACCACCTCGGGGTGCAGCTGTGGTGGCGGACCATCGCCGAATTGGCCGGGCCGGACGACGCCGACGCGCTCGCGCGGGCGGGCGTGCTGCTGCAACGGCACCTGCAATCGGCGACCCGGGCGGTACTGGCCGGATACGGCGCGGATCAGGCCCCGATTCCGCCGCAGGACCACGACCGCCGCCGTCTCTACCGGGCGCTCACCTCGGGTGAGGACGTGGCCGAGGCGGCGCGGTCGGTGGGCCGCACGCTCGCGCCGCGGTACTGGGTGGTGGCGCTGCGGGTGGCCGCGCATCCCGACGAGCGGGTCGAGGGCATCGACGCCACGGTGGCCTCCCGGCGCAAACTGCGGCGGCTGGAGTACGCGCTGGACCGGCTCGGTCGCGGCGAGACACTGCACATGGTCACCGAGCAGGGCGGCGGCGCGCTGGTCCCGGCCCCGGAGGTCGATCCGGAATCGCGGTTCGAGGAGTTCGCCGCACACCTGGCCGAGCTGGGTCGAGATATCGGGGCCGAGACCGTGTGCGCGGTGGATTCGGCTGTACCGCAGGACATTCCGGAGGTCGCCCGGGAGGTGGATGAGCTGCTGGTGGTGGCGCTGCGCTATCACCGGCGCTCGGGTGTGGTGCGTTTCGCCGATCTGGCGGTGGAATACCAGCTCACCCGCCCCACCCGGGTATCGCGGATCAATGCCGCCGCCCTCGCGCCGCTCGCCGGTGATCCGAGCCTGCGGCTGACGCTGGAGACCTACCTGGCCCACGATTCGAGCACCACGGCGACCGCGGCGGCGCTGCACGTGCACTCGAATACCGTGCTCTACCGCTTGCGCAAGATCACCGAACTGACCGGTCTGGACACCACCAAGACCCGGGATCTGCTGCGCATGGCGGCGGCGTTGGCCGCCGCGCCGCGGGAGTCGCCGTGACCGCCGCCGATCGCAGTCATCCGGGAGACCGAGGGGTCCGAATACTGCGAGTGGAGCGAACATCCGGAGGATCGGCGTGCGGAGGAAACTCTCAGGAGATTCCAAACGTATTCGTTTTGCATGACCCCTGGCCCGTGGCAGACTGGCCAGGTGACCAGCGCTCCACGAAGACCAGTTACCTGAGCGCGCCCATTCGGGGGACAATGTAAGACCGACCAGGTCGGCTTTCCACGTTGCAAGTCATGGTGAAGAACCGATCGGTAACGCTGCGGGTCTGCCCGCCGATCGACGTTCTGACCACGAGGAGAAGAAGTATGAGCATCTCGACGACGGGACAAGACAAGCCTGCGACCGGCTCCGACTCCGCGCTGCCCACCGAGGCGGAGATCGACAAGCTCCGCAAGGAGATCGACAAACTCGACGCCGAGATCCTGGCGGCCGTCAAACGCCGCACCGAAGTATCCCGCCTCATCGGCCGCACACGCATGGCAAACGGCGGCCCCAAGCTGGTGCATTCGCGCGAGATGAAGGTGCTCGAGCGCTTCAGCGAACTCGGCCAGGAAGGCCACACCCTCGCCATGCTCCTGCTCCGCCTCGGCCGCGGCCGCCTCGGACACTGAGCTGTGTTTGATTTGCCCTCCGCTTCGCTCCGGGCGGATTCGCGGCGCGAATCGGGAGGGTCGAGGTTAGGGGTCTGGTGGCTGGAGTTGGGTGCTGGTGAGCGGTAGGTAAGACTTCGCGGCGTTCGACGAGCTCCGGGTTCGACGGGCTCCGCGTTCCCCAGGCCGCCCCGGGTGACTATTCACCCCGGGGCGGTCGATTTTTCTGTGCGCGGCTGTCTACGGGAGAGCGATGTACTTGGTGTCGAGGTATTCCTCGATGCCTTCGAAGCCGCCCTCGCGGCCGAAGCCGGATTGTTTGACGCCGCCGAAGGGGGCGGCGGGGTCGGAGATGACGCCGCGGTTGACGCCGACCATGCCGGTCTGCAGGCCCTCGGCGATGCGGAGGGCGCGGTCCAGGTCGCGGGTGTAGACGTAGGCGACCAAGCCGTATTCGGTGTCGTTGGCGGCGGCGAGGCCCTCCTCCTCGGTGTCGAAGCCGACGATGGGGGCGACGGGGCCGAAGACCTCCTCGCTCAGGATGCGGGCGCGCGCGGGGACATCGGTCAGGACGGTGGCCGGGTAGAACCAGCCGGGACCGCCGGGGGCCTTGCCGCCCAGGGCCACGGTCGCCCCGGCCGCGACGGCGTCGTCGACGAGTTCGGTGACCGTGGTCAACTGATCCTCGTTGATGAGCGGGCCGAGGGTGGTCGTGTCGTCGGTGCCGGGACCCAGTTTGGCCTCGGCCATGGCGGCGACCAGTTTCTCGGTGAACTCGCGCCGCACCGAGTTCTGCACGTGGAAGCGGTTGGCCGCGGTGCACGCCTCGCCGCCGTTGCGCAGCTTGGCCAGCAGCGCGCCCTGCACGGCGGCGTCGATATCGGCATCGTCGAACACCACGAAGGGCGCGTTCCCGCCCAATTCCATGGAGGTGCGCAGCAGGCCGTGCGCGGAGGACTCCACCAGCTTCTTGCCCACCGAGGTGGAGCCGGTGAAGGTGAGCTTGCGAAGGCGCGGATCCTCCAGCAGCGGCGCGGTGAGGGCGCTGGAGCGGCTGGTGGTGACGACCGACAGCACCCCCTCGGGCAATCCGGCCTCGGCGCACAGCTTGGCCAGCAGCAGCATGGTGAGCGGGGTCTCGCCCGCCGGTTTCACGATCATGGTGCAGCCCGCCGCCAGTGCGGGACCGATCTTGCGGGTCCCCATGGCGAGGGGGAAGTTCCACGGCGTGATGGCCAGGCACGGCCCGACCGGCTGCTTGTGCACCATGATGCGGCCGGTACCGGACGGAGCGGTCTGGTAGCGCCCGTGCACGCGCGCCGCCTCCTCGCTGAACCACCGGAAGAACTCGGCCCCGTACTTGACCTCGTTGCGGGACTCCGGCAGCGCCTTGCCCATCTCCAGGGTCATGAGCAGCGCGAACTCCTCGGCCCGCGCGGTAATGGCCTCGAACACCGACCGCAGGATCTCTCCGCGCTGCCGGGCGGGCGTCGCGGCCCAGTCGGCCTGCGCCGCCACCGCGGCGTCCAGCGCGCGGACCCCGTCTTCGGGCGTGGCATCGGCGATCTCGACGAGGACCTCGCCGGTGGCGGGATTACGCACCGGGAAGGTGCCGCCACCGGTGGCGTCCACCGGTCCGCCGATCCAGAGCTGGGTGGGAACGGATTGAAGTAGTTCGCTTTCGGACACCATGTCCCCAGCCTAGGCCGGGGTCGAGGTGCCCCGGCCGTGCTTCGCCGAGTTCATGGTTTCGGATTCGAGTCCGGCGATTCGGCGTTCACCTGGTGTTACCTGCGCGTAGGTGCGGAGGGTTGTAGTGTCGGCGGACGTGAGCAGCGACATCACCGCGACGGCGGCCTGGCGGAAACTGCACGATCATCATGCGGCCCTGGCCGACCGTCACCTTCGTGAGTTCTTCGCCGACGATCCGGAGCGCGGGCGTGAGCTGATCGTGCGGGTCGCGGACCTGCACATCGACTACTCCAAGCACCGCGTGACCCGCGAAACCGTGGACCTGCTGGTCGAATTGGCGCACACCGCCGACGTGGAGCGCCACCGCGACGCCATGTTCGCCGGGCGGCACATCAATACCTCCGAGGACCGCGCGGTCGGCCACTGGGCACTGCGCGCACCGGCCGGGCGGCGTGCCGAGATCGACGGCGCCGACGCCACCGCCGAGGTGCACGAAGTGCTCGGGCGCATGGGCGAATTCACCGATGCGCTGCGTTCGGGGCAGTGGCGCGGCGCGACCGGTGAGCGCATCGACACGGTGGTGAACATCGGCATCGGCGGCTCGGATCTGGGTCCGGCCATGGTGTACCGCGCGCTGCGGCATTACGCGGATGCCGGAATCTCGGCCCGGTTCGTCTCCAATGTCGACCCCGCCGATCTGGTGTCCACGCTCGCGGGCCTGAATCCGGCGACCACGCTGTTCATCGTGGCGTCCAAGACCTTCTCGACGCTGGAGACCCTCACCAACGCCACCGCCGCCCGCCGCTGGCTGACGGCCGCGCTCGGCGACGACGCGGTGGCCAAGCATTTCGTGGCGGTGTCCACGCACGCCCAGCGGGTGGCGGAGTTCGGCATCGACACCGCGAACATGTTCGGCTTCTGGGATTGGGTGGGCGGCCGCTATTCGGTGGATTCGGCCATCGGCCTGTCGATCATGGCGGTGATCGGCAAGGAGCGCTTCGCGGAGTTCCTGGACGGCATGCACCGGGTGGACGAACACTTCCGCACCGCGCCGCTGGGGCAGAACGCACCGGTGCTGCTGGGCCTGCTCGGCGTCTGGTACTCGAACTTCTTCGGCGCGCAGTCGCGGGCCGTGCTGCCGTATTCCAATGACCTGGCCCGCTTTCCGGCGTATCTGCAACAGCTGACCATGGAGTCGAACGGCAAGTCCGTGCGCGCGGACGGCACGCCGGTGACCACCTCCACCGGAGAGATCTTCTGGGGCGAGCCCGGCACCAACGGCCAGCACGCGTTCTACCAGCTGCTGCATCAGGGCACCCGGTTGGTGCCCGCCGATTTCATCGGATTCGCCCGTCCCACCGATGATCTGGCGACCATGGACGGCACCGGCAGCATGCACGACATCCTGATGTCGAATCTGTTCGCCCAGACCAAGGTGCTGGCCTTCGGCAAGACCGCCGCGGAGATCGCCGCCGAGGGCACCGACCCGAACCTGGTGCCGCACAAGGTGATGCCCGGCAACCGCCCCACCACCACCATTCTCGCCCCGATGCTGACCCCCTCCGTGCTGGGCCAGCTCATCGCCCTCTACGAGCACCAGGTGTTCACCGAGGGCGCGATCTGGGGCATCGACAGCTTCGACCAGTGGGGTGTGGAACTCGGCAAACAACAGGCCCTGGCCCTCGAACCGCTGCTCACCGCGTCGGAAGACCCCGAGCCCGGCGCGGATTCCTCCACCGACGCCCTGATCGCCTGGTACCGCGCCAACCGCTGACGGCACCCGCCGGTCCGCACCGGCCGTGACGTCGCGCGTACACGCTCCGGGCAGCGCGCCTCCGGGGCTCGCCACCCGTCCGGCTCACTCCGACCAGGCGGTGCGCAGTGTCGCGCGGTCGTCCACGCCGAGCTTCCGGCAGGCCGCGTCCAGGTGGTGCCCAACGGTTCGCACGCTGCGGAACACCTTGGCGGCGATATCCCGTTCCGTGAGTCCGGCGGCGGCCAAGCGCACCACCTGTAGTTCGAATGTGGTCAGCGGCTCCCCCGGCACGCGGTGTGCCTCGGCGACACGGTGCTCCTCGGCGCGCCGGTCCGCGGCGACGCGCTGTACATCGACGACGCGGAGCTCCCCCGGTGGCCGAGACTCTCGCGGCGCGCCGGTCTCGGCCCCCTGTTCCACCAGCCCACGCAACTCCGCGCGGGCTCGATCCGCCCACGGCACCGCCCCGAGCCGCTCGAACGTCTCCAGTGCTTCCACCAGCGCGGCCCGCGCCTGGGCCTCCCTGCCTTCCCTGCGCAGCCATTCCCCATAGAGCAGCCCGGTGCGCGCATGGTCGTACCAGCGCTGCGCCGCAGCGTGCAGCCCGAGCGCCTTGCCGAACAGCTCCCCGTCACCACTCAGCAGTCCCCGGCACCGCAGGGCGATCCCCTCCGCCCACGGCTTGTCCAGGGCCGCCGCCCAGGTGTCGATCTCGGACATGGCGGCGCTGGCCCGATCGGGTCGCCGTGCCCGCACTGCCGCCTCGATCAGGTCCGCGAGCAGGTCGGTCCAGTGCCCGCGCGCCTGCTTCGGCTGCTCGTACAGTTCCCGCAGCCGGTCGAGCGCCTGCCGGTAGCGTCCGTAGCCGAGATCCAGCAGCGCCAGTGCCCAGTGCCCGTGGGTGACGTCGATGGCGTTGAAGTCGCCGGGCTCGTGCCGCAGCGTGCGCCCCGCCAGCTCCCGGCACCGCGCCTCGTCGCCACGCACGGCCGCGATCATGGCGAGCAGCGCCTCCGCCGTCGCCACCCGCCCCGGCTGCCCGGTGTCGGCGGCGACCCGGAGGCTGTGGGCGGCAATGATTTCCGCCTCCCGGAATCGGCCCAGGATGAGTTCCGCATTGGCCAGGACGCAGCCCACCGACGGGCACCAGGTGATCATGCCGCGCTCACACACCAGCCCGGCCAGTTCGGTGAGCTGTTCCCGCGCGACCTCCATATCCCCGATGAGCGCCGATTGCGCCGCGAACGCGTGCCGCAGCGAGATCATCTCCAGCGGCACCGTCCGCCCGAAGGCCACGTTCGCCCGGATCAGCGCGATCCCGCCGACCGGGTCGCCGGTCTGCATGACCATCGGTCCTCGCAGCGCGGACAGCAGCGGCTCCCGCATGGGGCCGAGGGCCAGCTCCGCCAGCCGGTGGTACGCCGTCCGGAAATCCGCGAGATCGCCTGCGGTCCACGCGATCCGGCCCGCGTCGATGAGCAGCCACGCGGCCCGTTGCGGGTCGAGGTCGGCGACGTGTTCGGCGGCGTCGAGCATGATCTGATAGGCCCGGTGCGGTGACCCGACCTCGAATTCGATCGTCGCCCGGACACCGAGTATCCGCGCCCGCTCCCCCGGTGCCAGGCAGAGCTGTTCGGCCGTGTCGGCGAGCCGCAGGGCCTGGTCGGCGCATCCGGCCGCGAGTGCGGTCTCCACGGCGCGGGTGAGCCTGCGGCCCCGTACGACGAGATCGGGCGTGAGCCGGGCGGCCGCTTCGAGGGCGCTGACGGCGCTGGCGTGCGCGGTGTGCGCGCAAGCGTATTCGGCGGCGGCCTCCAGTGCGGCGGCGACGGTTTCGTCCGGTGTGGTGCGAGCGTGGGCCAGCTGCCAGGCGTGGCGTACCGGATCGTGACCGAGTTCGGCGGCGAGGGCGAGGTGCACCGCCGTCCGGTGGGCCGTATCCGCCGCCCGGTATGCGGCCGTGCGCTGGAGCGGATGCCGGAAGGCCACGGTCTGCCCGGATCGGTGCAGCAGGCCGGTGTCCGCCGCGGCGGTGAGCGTGTCCCCGGTGCAGCCGAGGCGACCCAGGACCCGCTCGATCAGCTCGAGATCGCCGGTCTCCTCCGCGGCGACGACCAGCAGCGCGGTGCGCACGGCCGCGGGGTATCCGGCGATGCGATCCGCGTAGCCCGCGCACAACCGCCGCGTCAGCTCCTCCGCATCACCTACCTCGGCAGCAGTGTGCGATGAACCTCCGCCCATCCGATCCGCACGCGACAGCCCTCCGCTCGCCGCATCCCCCTGCGGCAACCCGTCCCCCCGTACCGACCCGTCGGCGGCCATGGCGGGAAATTCCGAGGCCGCCAATGGGTTCCCGGCAGCGGCCCGCACCACCCGGTCGCGCGCGTCCGGGGTGAGATCCGGGAAGCGGTGTGTGAGGAGAGCGGCGGCGGACTCGTGGTCCAGCGGTGCGAGCCGGAGTTCGGGCAATCCGTCGGCGCGGAGTTCGGTATCTCCGGCGAAGAGCAGGGCCAGGTGTTCGGCATCGAGGCGGCGGGCGGCGAACAGCAGGGCGTCCAGGCTGGGGCGGTCCAGCAGGTGGGCGTCGTCGATCAGGCACAGTACCGGAGCGGGCGCGGCGAGTTCGGCCAGCAGCGAGAGCACGGCCAAGCCGACGCAGAAGCGGTCGGCAGTGTCGCAGACCCGATGGCCGAGTGCGGTATCCAGGGCGAGGCGCTGCGGTGCCGGTAGTGCGTCCAGAGCGTTGTCGGCATTCTCCCCCACAGCCCCCAGCAACCGGCGCAGGCCCGCGAAGGGCAGGTCGGAGCCGTTCTCGATACCGGTGCAGCGCAGCACCCGCCAGCCCGCGGCGGCGTCCTCGGCCGCGTCCAACAGCGCGGTTTTGCCCAGGCCCGGGTCGGCGATCACGGTCAGCACACGACCGTGGCCCGCCCGTGCGTCGTCGAGCAGGTTGTGGATGTGCTGTATTTCTTTGACACGACCGAACAGCACATGCGACAACCTATGTCCCGGACCGGGAATCAGCAAATGGTGAACGTTCTGATTTCGCACCGTGCGCGCAGGTCGGCCGCACATACCGAAACGGTCGGTCGGTCCAAAGAGAATGACCGACTATGACCGCGCGAACACTCGACCCACCGACTCCCGACTCGCCGCGTCCCCCGGCGCCGTCCCTGGTCGGCCGCACCGCGGAAATGCACCGCATCGCGGCCCTCACCGCGGCGGCCGCCGCGGGTCGCGGTGGCGGACTCGCCGTGCTCGGCGATCCGGGCACGGGCAAATCGGCGCTGCTCGAGTACGCGGCAGCGGCGGCCCCCGACTCGGTGCTGGTACTGCGCTGCACCGGAGTCGAGAGCGAGTCCGAATTGCCGTTCGCCGGGCTGCAATTGCTCCTCCATCCGTTCCTGCACCGGCTCGATGCCCTCGCCGAACCACATCGCGGCATCCTGCGCCGGGCCTTCGGCCTGAGCGCCGCCGCGGCGAATCCCTCGAACGACCGCATCGCGGTCGGCCTGGCCACCCTGGAACTGCTGGCCGAGATCGCCGCCGAGCAGCCGCTGCTGTGCCTGATCGACGATGCGCGGTGGCTGGACTGCCCCTCGGTGGACGCCCTGCACTTCGCCGCGAATCGGCTCGATGCCGAAGCGGTGGCGCTGATCTTCGCGGCGCGACCGGAGTACCGCACCGCGCTGCCGGTACTGCGATTGGGCCCGCTCGACACCGCGCATTCCCGAACCCTGTTGGATGAGCGGTTTCCGCAGCTCGCCCCCGAACTGCGCGACCGGGTGCTCGCCGAGGCGGCCGGAATCCCGCTGGCCATCCTGGAATTGCCGCGCATGGATCTCGACGCACTGCCGGTGGAGCCCCTGCCGCTGCCCGAACGGCTCTATGCGGGTTACTGCGAACATATTGCGGCTCAGCATGACTCGACGCGGCTGGCACTCCTGGTGGTGGCGGCCGACGAGACCGGGTGCGTCACCGTGGTGCGACGCGCCCTGCGCCGGCTCGGGCTGAGCGATGACGCACTGGTGGCAGCCGAGCACTCCGGCATGGTCGTCGTCTCCGGTACCCGCGTGACCTTCCGGCATCCGCTCAAGCGCTCCGCCGCCTACCGGTTGGCTCCGTTCACCAGTCGCCAGACCGTGCACGCGGCGCTGGCCGAGGCACTGGCCGACGATCCGGACCGCAGGGCCTGGCATCTGGCCGCCGCGACCGCCGCACCGGACGAAACCGTCGCCGCCGCAGTGGAAGCCGCGGCGCTGCGGGCCGCCGACCGCAGCGCCCACGGCGCCGCCGCCACCGCCTTCGAACGCGCGGCGCGACTCACGCCCGATCCGGTGCACGGTGCCCGCCGCCTGATTCGTGCCATGGCGGCACTGGTGGAGGCGGGACGGCCCGAGCATGCGCTCGTGGTCGCCGACCGGCTGGACCCCGCGGTGCTGGATGCGCCGCGTCGGACCCACCTGCACGAACTGCGCGCACAGATCGCCGTCGAATCCGATTCGCTCGGCACGGCCTACGATCTGTTCCGCGCGGCCGCGGCGGAATCCGCTGTCGCGCAGCCCTATCGGGCCGGTCTGCTGCTGCTCGACGCCGCGCGCGCCGCCTGGGTGGCCGGTGATCTGCCGGGCCTGCTCCGCGCCCGAGAGCACCTGGCCGACCTGGCCCTCGGCACCTCCGCCGCACCGCTGCTGGCCGCCGTGGACGGTCCGATCCAGCTGGCGACCGGCGCCCAGTCCGCCGGTGTCGCGCTCATTCGCGCCGCGACGAGAACCGGGCGCTCGGCACCGGATCCCACCGCCCGGTTCACGCTGGCCCTGCTGGCCACCCTCGCCTCCGATATCGAGCAGGCGCACGCACTGCTGACCGATCTGGCCGCCGAGTACAGCACGCTCGGCATGGCCGGGCGGCTGCCCGCGGTGCATGGCGCGCTGGGCACGATCCAGCTGCTGCTCGGTCGTTTTCGTGATGCCGAGGCCACCTGCCTGGAGGCGGCCCGGTTGGCCGACTGCACGGGCACGCCGAGCCGGGCGCGCCAGGCCCGGTCCATCCTGGCCGTCCTGGCCGCGGTGCGCGGCGACACCGATCGCTGCCGGGAGCTGGCCGGCCGGCAGCCGCGGCACCCGCGCCGCGCGGTGAACACCATCGACGCCGCGCACACCGAATGGGCACTGCTGCACCTGGATCTGGCACAGGGCCGATACGAGGCGGCGGTAGCGCGGGGTGAGGCGCTGGCCAGCAGCCCGCACCGGCCGCTGGCCCAGTGGCCGCACCTGCTCGCGGACCGGGTGGAGGCGGCCGTGCGCCAGCGACAGCCGGAGCGGGCCGCCGAACCGCTCGCGGCACTCGTCGAATTCGCCGCCGCGACCAAGAATCCGTGGGTGCGGGGCCTGGCGCTGCGCTGCGGCGCGCTGGTGGACGGCAACGCCGACCGGTACGAGGAAGCGCTGCGCCTGCACGCCAAGGCAGAGCGCAGGTTCGACCACGCGCGCACCGCACTGCTGTACGGCGAATGGCTGCGGCGGGAGCGCCGGGTGCGGGAGGCACGCACCCGGCTGTCGACGGCGCTGGCGGACTTCGAACGGCTGGGCGCGCGGCCCTGGGCGGAGCGGGCACGGGCCGAGTCGCGGGCGGCAGGCGGGGCCGAGTCCACCGATACCGCAGCGCCCGCGCCGAATGATCATCGCGTGGGACTGCTCACTCCGCAGGAACTCCAGGTGGTTCGCCTGGCAGCTCTCGGCGCGACCAACAACGAGATCGGCGCACGCCTGTTTCTCAGCCCCAAAACCGTTGGGCACCACCTCTATCGGGCCTTCCCGAAGCTCGGGGTGCGCAGTCGCGTCGAGCTGGCGCGACTGCTGGCCGACGAACCCTGGTGAGCCGTCGCCGGGCGGAGGAGTGAATTGCGGCCCGATCGCCCGAGCGGCAAAGTGCTGGTAATGCTCTACGGCCGCGCGACCGAACAACATCGCATCCGGACGCTGCTCTCGGACGCCCGCGCGGGGCGCAGCGGGGCGCTGGCGGTGCTCGCCGGTCCCGGCGAGGGCAAATCCGCACTGCTGCGCCGGGCCGCCGAACTCACCGATCCGAGTTGGCGGATCCTGCGCTGCACCGGCATCGAGACCGCGGCCGAACTCCCCTTCACCGCCCTGCGGCAGTTGCTGCAACCCGCGCTGCCCCACCTGGATGTACTGCCGGAGCCGCAGCGGGAGGCGCTGAGCTGCGCGCTGGGACTGCGGCCGCTGGCGAATCCGGAACGGTTCCTGGTGGGCCTGGCGACGCTGTCGCTGCTGACGGAACTGGCCACCGACGCCCCCGTGCTGTGCCTGATCGACGACGCGCAGTGGCTGGACCAGTCGTCGCTGGACGCCCTGCTGTTCACGGCCCGCAGACTGGGCACGGAGAGCGTCGTGCTGCTGTTCGCGGGTCGAGCGCCGTTCCGCGCGCCGGGGCTCGAGCGCCTGTGTCCGGCCCCGCTGGATTCCGAACAGGCGCGAACGCTGCTGGCGGACCACTTCCCGATGCTGCCGGTCGAGGTGCGTGACCGGGTGCTCGCGGAGGCGGCGGGCAACCCGCTGGCACTGCTGGAGCTGCCGGGCATGAATCCCGGGATGTCGCAGGTGGGTCCGCTGGCGCTCAGCGATCGGCTGCTGGCCGGATATCAGCAGCACATCGCGGCCTTGCCGGAGGCGGCGCGGCGGGCCCTGCTGGTGGCCGCCGCCGACGACAACGGTGAGCTGGCCACGGTGCTGCGGGTGCTGGCCGCGCTCGGGGCCGGACCCGATGCGCTCGCGGCGGCGGAGCACGGCGGCCTCGTCGACGTCTCGGGGCAGCGCGTGCTGTTCCGGCATCCGATCATGCGGGCCGCGGCGTACCGCAGCGCGCCCGCCGACGCGCGGCGCGCGGTGCACGCGGCACTCGCCACGGCGCTCGCCGACGATCCGGACCGGCAAGCCTGGCACCTGGCCGAGGCTGCTCGAGAGCCGAACGAAACCGTCGCGGCCGCACTGGAATCGGCTGCGCTGCGGGCGCGGGAGCGCTGTGGGCACGGGGCGGCGGCCAGCACGTGGGAGCGCGCCGCACAGCTGTCACCGGCTCCGCGCGAACGCGCCCGGCGTCTGGTCGAAGCCTTGGAGAACGCTGCCGGCGCCGGGCGTTTCGACAGCGCCGAACGGCTGGCCGACGAGCTCACACCGCTGCCCGTCGATCCGGTGTGGCGCGCCCGGATCGCCAGGGTCCGCGCGTACACGGCGATCGAACGCGGCGCACCGGAGCGGGCGTATCGACTGCTGCGCGCGGGAGCGGCGGCCGTGGCGGCGACCGATCCCGAGCGTGCGGCGGTACTCCTCCTCGAGGCCGGTCGATGCGCCTGGGCCGCAGCCGATCTGGGCGCACTGCGGGAGGCGCGCGACCAGCTGCGGGAGCTGCCGCCGAGCCCGGACCGCGACCGCTTCCTGCTCGCCTACGAGGGCGCGTTGGGTCTGTACGCCGACGATCCGACCGATGGCATCGCGCTGTTGCGCCGCAACCGGGCCACCGCATCCGAGCTGCGGCAGCGGGATCCGGTGGTGCGCCTGGTGCTGTCGACGCAGGCGATCGTGCTCGGCGATACCGACGCCACCCGCGACCTGCTCTCCGAACTGGCCGAGGACTGCCGCGCCCAGGGTGCGGCGGGCTGGCTGGTCACCGTCGAATCACGCGTGGCCCAGGTGGAATTCATGGCCGGTCGGTTTCGCGAGGCGGAGCTGCTGGCCACCGAGGCCGCCCAGCTCGGCGACCATGCCGACCAGCCGGTGCGCGGCACCCACGCGGCCGCGGTACTGGCGCTGACCGCCGCCGCGATGGGCGATGCCGCACGCTGCCTGAAGCTGGTCGAGAGGTACCGGAAGGGGCCACCCATCGCCGCCATGCACCGCACGCAGTTCGATTGGGCGGTGGCAGTACTGGATATGGCCCGCGGAGATTTCGAATCCGCACTGGACCGGATGGAGGCCCTGGACCGCACCCCGATGAATCGGCACGGCCAGTGGCTGTCCGTCTACGCCGACCGCATCGAGGCCGCGGCGCGCACCGGCCGGCCGGAGCGGGCCCGGGAACCGCTGGAAGCCCTACGGATCTGGGCCGCGGCACTGGATGCCCCGTGGGCGCAGGCGCTGCTGCTGCGCGGGCGGGCGGTACTGACGGGTGACCCGGATGCCTACGCCCGAGCCCTCGAGCTGCATACCGCCGCGGGCCGCTGGTTCGACCGGGCCCGCACCGGGCTGCTGTACGGCGAATGGCTGCGCCACCAGCACCGCCTCGCCGCCGCGCGCACCGAATTGCACACGGCCGCTGACTCCTTCGACCGGGTGGGCGCGAACTCCTGGGCGGAGCGGGCGCGCGCGGAGCTGCGTGCCGCGGGTGCGGTGGCGGCCACCGGCCGCGAATCCGTCGCGGCTTTGACACCGCAGGAATTGCAGGTGGCGCGGCTCGCCGCGACCGGAGGCACCAATCGGGAGATCGCGGCCCGCCTGTTCCTGAGCCCGAAGACGGTGGGGCATCATCTGTCGCGGGTCTTCCGCAAGCTCGGGGTCGCCAATCGAGTGGAACTGGCCCGCCTGGAGCTGGATTGAGCCCGTGACGGTCCGGACGGAGCCCGTGGTGACGAGGCGGACGTCGAATTCGGGGGAGGCCGCCTCGCCACACCGGCCGTCCACGACCGGTGACGGTCGCGGACGGATCGGCGGTACAGCGAGGGATGCCGTACCGCCGATCACCAGACTAGGAAGACGGCGGTCGCGCCGGTATCGGGCGAATGCCCTAATCGGCTGCGGCGGCAACCGCCCACAGCGGAGTCGGCAACGCTCAGCGGGGTGGATGCCAGTCGAGCGTGGGCGCCAGTGAGTTCAGCATCACCCGGCCCGGGAGCAGCCGCAGTGCCAGATTCCGGGCCGCGACGGCCGGGCGCGAATGCCGGTGCGCGAGTGCGCCCATGAGATGGGAGCGCTCGGCGATGCCCTGCACGCGGGGACGCCGCGCGCGGTCGTAGGCGGCGAGTGCGGCGGCGGTCTCGGGGTGTGAGTCGAGCGCGGCCGCCAGCGTGAGGGCGTCCTCCAGGGCCTGATTCGCGCCCTGGCCCAGATTCGGTGTCATGGCGTGCGCCGCATCGCCGAGCAGCGCGATCCGGCCGTCGGCGAAGCTGTCCAGATGCGGCAGTTCGAGAATGTCGTGCCGCAGCACCGCCGACTCGGTGGCGGCCGCCAACAGTTCGGGAATGGGGTCGTGCCAGGAACCGAAGCGACGTCGCAGCTCCGCCAGCTCACCCTCGTCGCCGCACTGTCCGGCCGGAACACTCGCGGCGGCATAGAGATAGACCCGCCCGTCCGGCAGCGGCGCGAGCCCGATCCGTTGGCCTCGCCCCCAGGTCTCCCCGCCGGAGCGCACCGGCCGCGGCGGGGAGACAACCAGCCGCCACGCCGTGTATCCGACGTAGCGGGGGCGCGGCGCGTCGGGCCACAGACGCGTGCGGACCGGGCTGTGCAGACCGTCGGCGGCGATCACCAGATCGGCCCGCGCGGTACCGCGGCGGTGCACCACCTCCACTTTGGCTCCGACCGTGCGCACCTCCTCCACCTCGGTGTCCACGTGCAGGGCGTGATCGGGGACGGCGGCCCGCAGGCTGTCCAGCAGATCGGCCCGATGCAGGACGACGAGGGGACCGAAGCGGCGCTCGAACTCGCGGGTGTCGGTGCGCGACAGCCAGCGGCCCGAGGGGGTGCGGATGCCCGCCGTGGTCTCCGCCAATGCGCGCGCCCGGACGACAGCGCCGAGCCCGAGGGCGTCCAAGGCGCGCAGACCGTTGGGGCAGATGGAGATTCCCGCACCGACCGCACCGAAGTCACGGGCCTTCTCCAGCACCGCGACCTCCCACCCTCGCAGCCCCAGCGCGCGGGCCGCCGCCAGCCCCCCGATACCGCCACCGACGACGATGGCTTCCCTGCCCATTGCGACTCCCTCCGACGAACACACCAACGCTAGGGACGGGTGTGCCGTGGCGCTATCGGGCGATCGCCCGTATCCGGTTCAGCCCGGCAGGATTTCGGCCAGAGCTTCGTCGAGCGTCGGATAGCGGAAGCGGAATCCGGCCTGCCGCAGTACCTCCGAGGTGGCATGGCGGCCGGTGAGCCCGAGGGCCGCGTCGGTGCGCAGTACCACCGCGCCGATCCGCAGTACGGCCGCCGGGGTGGGCGGTGCGGGCGGCCGGTGCAGGCGACGCCGCAGCGCGGCCATGAGTTCCCGGTTGCGCACCGGAAAATCGGTGGCGGCCACCAGGATTCCGTCGGGCAGCGTGACCTCCGGGGTCATTCCGAGGGCGGCCCGGACGATGGCCAGCCAGTCCTCGCGGTGGATCCAGCTGAACCACTGCTCGCCACTGCCGACCCGGCCGCCCAGCCCCGCCTTGGTCAGCGCCGCCAGCCTGCGCACGGCGGGGGCGTCGGGATCCAACACGATGGAGGTGCGCAGAATCGTCCGGTGTTCGGCCGCGGCCCCGTCGAAGGCCCGCTCCCACGGTTCGGCGACGCCCGTCATCTGCGGCAGGCCGACCGGTAGCGGCGTGCGCTCGGTGCAGCGGGTCTCCCCCGCATCCGACCAGATGGCCGTGGTGCTGGCCTGCACCCAGTAGTCGAGCGGCCGGTCCAGGGTTTTCGACGCCGCGACCAGTGCGGCCGTGGAATCCACCCGGCTGTCGCGCAGTACGGCGATATTCCGTTCGGTCGGACGGCAGTCCACCAGCTTGCCCGCCAGGTTCACCAGCGCGGTCCGCCCCGGACCGCGCAGCGCCGCGACCCACTCGCCCTGGCTGCGGCCATCCCACTCCACCTGGGTGAACGGCGAGCTCGCGTCCGCGCGCCGGGTGAGTACGGTCACCCGCTGCCCCCGGCACACCAGATCCGTGGCCAGGCTCCGGCCCAGCGCACCGCTGCCCCCGGCGATCACCACCGTGAGCGCGTCCGCGGCGGGTTCCAGTCCGGCGGCCCGAGCCAGGCGCGCGAAACCGACGCGGGCGTCGGCCTCCAGCAGACCGCCGACCACCGTTCGCGCCACCGCCGCCGACGCGCCGACGAAGGTGATCCGCTGCCCGACCACCGTCCCGCCGGCCCGCGGTGTGAGCGTCCACTCCACCCGCATGGTCCCGGCGGGTTCGGGCTGCTCGAGCACCAGGCGTCGGCCCGGCACCATCGTGGTGATCGTGAACGGACCGGCGAAGCGTTTGTGCACCGCCTCGTAGACCGGCCCTCGCGGCAGGTACCCACCTGTCACACCCACCTCGGGCGGCCCCGCCAGCGTCACCGACGTGACCGCCGGATTCCACCGCGGCCACTGTCTCGGGTCCCCCACCACTTCCCAGAGCCGTTCCGCCGGAAGTGCGATGAACTGCGTGTACTCACCCATCGAACGCCGTCCTAACCCCGCATTGCCGCGCTCCCCGTCGAGCGCGTACCCCCAATCTATTGCCGCCCGCGCGGTCGGCACAGCGCCTACGGGCCGTGCTCTTCCTCACCCGGCGAACCGGCCATCGAGGCAGTCCGCGAGGTCTTTGTGCCCTGGTCGGACACGACGCCACCGGGGACGATCGGATCGTGGACACAGCGCCCCACACCTCGAACTTCGATGTGGTGGCCATCGCGTCATCCGCGGGCGGCCCCGCCGCGCTGACCCATGTCATCGGCAGCCTGCCCGCCGACCTGCCGGTGCCGGTGCTGCTGGTGCAGCATCTCGACCCGCGCCATCCCACCCTGCTCACCGGCATTCTCGCCCGCAGGTCCCGGCTGCCGGTCCGGCTGGTGCGCGGTGGGGAGCGGATCGAGCCGGGCACGGTGTATCTGGCTCCGCCCGCTCATCACATGCGGGTGGGGTCGAACGGGGAACTCTCGCTGTCCGACGAGAAACCCGTGCATTTCGTGCGTCCCTCCGCGGATGTGCTGTTCGAATCCGTCGCGGACCGCTACGGATCCCGGGCCATCGCCTGTGTGCTGACCGGTTCGGGCAGTGATGGCGCGACGGGTGCCAAGGAGGTCCGCAACCGCGGCGGCACCGTCATCGTCGAGGATCCGCGCGCAGCGCGCTTTCGCGGAATGCCCGCCGCGACGATCGCGGCGGGCGCGGCCGATCTCGTACTGCCGCTGGACGAGATCGCCGCCACCATTCGGAGACTTGTCGGGCTGGAGTCCACCTGAGCGGAACACCATCGAATCCTGTCCGGCAACGAGAAAGCCGATGCCCGACCGCCTACCGCCCGGATCAGCTCACGTAGGCGCGTTGCAGGATCGCCTCGGTATCGATGCCGGTCGGCAGGGTGCCGAACGCGACGCCCCAGTCACCGCCGAATCGGGTGGCGCAGAAGGCGTCCGCGACCGCGGCGTTGCCGTGCCGCACCAACTGCGCGCCCTGGAGCACCAGCGCCATCGACTCCACCACGCGGCGCGCCCGGTACTCGATATCGGCGAGATCGGTGAGTTCCTTGCCGATTCGGTCGATGGCCGCGTCCAGGTGCGGATTGGCCCCGCGCGCCCGTGACACCTCGTCGAAATACGCCTCGACCGTTTCGGGCTGACGTCCCATGGCGCGCAGGGCATCCAGGGCCGCCACATTGCCGGAGCCCTCCCAGATGGACATGAGCGGGGCCTCCCGGTACAGCCGCGGCATCCCGGAATCCTCCACGTAGCCATTGCCGCCCAGGCATTCCAGCGCTTCGGCGGCATGCGCGGGGGCACGCTTGCACACCCAGTACTTGGTGACGGCCAGGGAGATCCGGCGCAAGGCGGCCTCGGCGGGATCGGTCGCGGCGCGGTCGGTCGCACCCGCCAGCCGCATCATGACGGTGGTGGCGGCCTCGGATTCGACCACCAGGTCGGCCAGCACATTGCGCATGGCGGGCTGGTCGATCAGCTTCTTGCCGAAAGCGTCCCGGTGGCGGGCGTGGTGCACCGCGTGCACCACGCCGGCGCGCATGCCGGTGGCCGAGCCGATCACGCAGTCCAGGCGGGTCATATTGACCATTTCGATAATGGTCTTCACGCCCGCGCCCTCCGCGCCGACCAGCCAGCCGGTGGCGTTCTCGTACTCGATCTCCGAGGAGGCGTTGGACTTGTTGCCCAGTTTGTCCTTGAGCCGTTGCAGGCGAAGGGGATTGCGCGAACCGTCCGGCAGCACGCGCGGCAGCAGGAAGCAGGACAGACCGCCGGGGGCCTGCGCGAGGGTCAGGAACATGTCCGACATGGGCGCGGAGGTGAACCACTTGTGGCCGACGATGCGGTACGTGCCGTCGGATTGCGGTGTGGCCGTGGTGGTGTTGGCGCGGACGTCGGAGCCGCCCTGCTTCTCGGTCATGGACATGCCCGCGATGAGACCGGCCTTGCCGGACGGCTCCCGCAGGCCGTAGTCGTACACCCGTGACGCCAATAGGGGTTCGTACTTCGCGGCGAGTTCCGGATTGTGCCGCAGCGCCGGAATCACCGCGTAGGTCATGGAGATCGGGCACATATGGCCCGCGTCGGCCAGACCCCAGGTGTAGAACTTGGCGGCGCGCGCGACGTGCGCACCGGCGCGGTCGTCCTGCCAGGGCGTGCCGTGCAGGCCGTGTTCCACCGCCACCCGCATCAGATCGTGCCAGTGCGGATGGAATTCCACCTCGTCCACCCGGTGGCCGTAGCGGTCGTGGGTGCGCAGCACCGGCGGATAGTCGTTGGCCAGCCGTCCCCACTCCTGCGCCCGCGCGCCCCCGGCGAGCGCGCCGAGCGCGCGCACCTCGTCCTCGGCCCAGCCCGCGCCCTCGCGGTGCAGGCCCTCGAGCAGCGCGGGATTGCGAGAGTTGTCGAAGGGGACGATGTCCGGCACCTGGTTGAACACGTCGTGGGTGTGCATGGGTGACTCCTATGTCGAGGATGCCCGCACGCCGAGGGCGCGCAGTGCGAAGGCGACGAGATCGGGCAGCACCGTCTCGCGTGGCAGTTCCTGGGCCAGCGGACCGACCAGCACCTCGCCGATCGCGCCGACCAGTGCGGTGGCGCTGGTGC
Source organism: Nocardia otitidiscaviarum NBRC 14405 (assembly GCF_000308635.1). GTDB lineage: Bacteria > Actinomycetota > Actinomycetes > Mycobacteriales > Mycobacteriaceae > Nocardia > Nocardia otitidiscaviarum. The sequence goes on from NZ_BAGD01000107.1 coordinate 22,394, forward strand.
GTGGATCCTGCGGTGGCAGTTGGCCATTGGCGACGCCGTCGGCCACGGCGGTTTCGAAGGTGTCGGCGAAGGCCCGGCGGAAACGCAGGCGCTCGGTGTCGACGGCGGTGTCCACCGGTTCGGCCAGCAGTACGTAGGCGAGTTTGGGATTCTTCAGGGCGCGTCCGGCGAAGGTCTCCACGGCGGCGGTGACCCGCTCCACCACGCCGCCGTCGGCGCTGGCGTCGGCCACTGCGCTGACCTCGCGGGTGACGACCTCGCGGAAGACGGCGGTCACCAGTTCGGCCTTGCCGCTGAAGTTCTTGTAGACGGTGCCGGTGGCGACACCGGCCGCGGCGGCGACGGTGGCCATGGACAGTCCGGCGAATCCCTGTTCGGAGAGCACCTTCATGGCGGCCCGCACGATCGCCCCGGCCTGGGCGTCCAAGCGGGCCTGCACAGCGGGGGTTCTGCGATACGCCACGAAAGAAGTGAAGCACGGATTCATTTCTTCGCGCAAGGGTGTGTGCACGGCCGTGTGTACGGCGTATGGTCGGTCCCGTGAGCGTACGAGTCGAACGCAACGGCCCCGTGACCACCGTGATCCTGCACCGCCCCGAAGCCCGCAACGCCGTGGACGGACCCACGGCCGCGGCGCTGGCCGACGCCTTCCGGGAATTCGACGCCGACCCGACCGCCGCCGTGGCGGTGCTGTGGGGCGAGGGCGGCACCTTCTGCGCCGGGGCGGACCTGAAGGCGCTCGGCACCGAACGGTCCAATCGCGCGGCCGAGGACGGCGACGGACCCATGGGTCCGACCCGCATGCGGCTGTCCAAGCCCGTCATCGCCGCCGTCTCCGGCTACGCCGTGGCGGGCGGGCTCGAACTCGCGCTCTGGTGCGATCTGCGAATCGCCGAGCAGGACAGCACCTTCGGCGTGTTCTGCCGCCGCTGGGGCGTACCCCTCATCGACGGCGGCACGATTCGCCTGCCGCGCATCATCGGCACCGGCCGCGCCATGGACCTCATCCTCACCGGCCGGGCCGTCGGTGCGGCGGAGGCCCTGCAGATCGGCCTGGTCACCCAGGTCGTCCCGCCCGGCGAATCCCGCCGCGCCGCAGAGGAACTCGCCGCCCAGCTCGCCACCCTCCCGCAAACCTGCCTGCGCTCGGACCGCATGTCGGTGCTGGAACAGGACGGCCTCGACGAGACCGCCGCCCTCCGCAACGAGTTCCGCCACGGCATGACCGCCCTCGCCGACGGCGCGCTCGACGGAGCCCAGCGCTTCGCCGCGGGCGCGGGCCGCGGCGGCCGCCCGGCCTGACCGACCGCGCCGTGCACCGCCCCGGCCACCACCGACCGACGGCGCCCAGTCCAGGCAAACCGACGCGGACGCGCCGGGCGAGTGCGTGACCGCGAGGCGATCCGACACCCTCCGAAGAAGCCATGCACGGCGAACACACCAGCACCACACCCCGGGCGCACGCCGATCCGCTGCGACGGCCCCGCCGACCGATGCGACTACCGAACGAACCAGCGCGCGAACCAGCCAACCACCGCACCAACGGGTGCGGCCACCGTGAACCGACGCGCGAACCCACGTGGTCGCCGCGCCAATCGGTGCGGAGATCACACCGACAGGCACCGTCGGGCTAGTCGGACACGCCGACGTCATGTGGGCCGGTGCGATCGGGGTTCGGCGGCACCGATCGGCGCGGCCGGAATCGAAGCTCGCCGGTTGTCGGTACCGGTCGGTACGCTGCCTGCGATGAACCGGCTGACCGTGGTGGACGAGATGTTCCTGCGGGCGCATCGGGGTATGGGTACGCCGATCGCGCTGCAGGGGATTTGGCGTACCGCCGACCGGGTGGGGTCGGAGTTGCTGCGGGATGTGCACGAGGCGTTGCGGACGGGGCCGCTGGGGCGGCGGGTGGTGCGGTCGCGGATTCCGGGGGCGCGGCCGCGCTGGCAGGTGACCGGTTGGGCGCATCCGCTGGTGCTGGCCGGGGAGCCGCTGGCCGCGCACACCCTGCTGGAGTGGGCCGACGGTCAGGGCGCGGACCTCGATCCGGAATTCGGTCCGGGCTGGCGGCTCTCGGCCGCACCGCTCGACGACGGCGGATCCGTTGTCGCCCTGACGTGTTCACACGCCCTGGCCGACGGCCGCGCCCTCACCCTGGCCGTGGACAACGCGCTGGCGGGCACACCGCTGGCGACACCCGCGGCACCCCACTCGGATTGGGCGGACGCCCGCCGTCAATGGTCCGTCGTGCTGGGCGGCACCGCCCGCGCACTGCGCCGCGGCATCCCCCGCCGACCACCGTCTCCCCCGGCGCGAGAAACACCGTCCGACCACCCGGACGCCGCGCCGCGCAGCGCCGTACTCCAGATCCCGGCCCGCGACTGGAACCGCGTTGCCGTCGCCCACGGCGGCACCGCCAACAGTCTCTTCGTGCACGCGGTGGCGAATATGCTGTGGTCCACGGGCTTTCCCGAGCCCGAGATCGCCGTCAGCCTCCCGGTGGACACCCGCGACGAACCCCGGGTGGACAACGACCTCGCCATGACCGAGATCGCCGTGCGCCGCACCGACACTCCGGCCACCATCCGCCACCGCGCCCGCGCCGCCTACGAACACCGCATGACCAGCCCGGGCGGTATGCCCGAGGAACTGCTCCAGGTGCTCCCGGACCGCTGGGCGCACGCGCTGGCCCGCGGCGCGGGCGAGCGAGACATCCTGTGCTCCAATATCGGAACCCTCCCGGACTCGCTGCTCACCCTCGGCCCACACCAGTGCACCGGCGTGGCGGCCCGCGCCATCCACCCGGGCCTGCGCGCCGACGCCTTCCCACGCACCCGCCTCTCCGCCTACTTCACCCGCATCGCCGACACCTACACCCTCGGACTGGTCGGCCTCGACCCCCAACGCATCCCCACCGCCGCGGACCTACGCGACCTCGCCGGCACCACTCTCGGCCGACTCGGCCTCACCGCCACACCCTGGTAACACCCGACCGAACCCACTGCGTCCCAGCCCGATTCACCCTGAGCCCCTGTGTCACGGACCGGTCCGCCCCGAACTCGCGCAGCTCGGTCGCATTGGGCTTCGGCTGATCACCTCGGCTCCGCACCGCGGCACCTGCCAGCTCTATGACCTCGCCCGCACCACCGCGCGCGGCTCAGCCTCGCCACCACGTCCTTGGCCGCGCGACCGAGCCGACCGGGCCGCACCCGGTGCACCGGGCCGATTGCGCCGCAACGCGTTCCAGCGCCCCGGCACGGGTGCGGCGACCCCACGGGGCCGCGCGCCGTGACCTCAGCCCACCTCGTTGATGTAGAGCGAGTACAGGTACTCACCGAACTGCGCGACCGTCCGGATATCGGGCGGGGCGGTGAGGTAGTAGCGCCGCTCGTACTCCGCGACATCGGCCGCGGTGAGCGGCCGGGTACCCAGATCGAGGGTGAGGTCGTAGGCGGCGCGCAGGGCCTCCAGGCTGAACGGCTCCTTTCCGGAGCCGATTCGGGCCGCGGCCAGTGCGGCGGCGGACTCGGCCTCCCGCCGCGCTATGAAATCCAGCAGGCGCGTCGGCCCGCCCTCGGCGTCATCGCTATCGGGATCCATGGGGACCTCCCGGCACTAGATCGAATCACCTTCAGTGTGACCGTGATTCGATCTTTCGGCTACCCCGCCACCGGCGACCCCGCGATCCGGGCCAGCACATGGTCGGGTACCGGCACTCCCGGCTCCAGGTCGTCGGCCGGTACGGGGGCGTCCCACAGCTGCCGCAGCGGCAGCACCCCGGCCCACACCCCGCCGACGGCGACGTCCTCCGGTTCGTCGATCGGCCCGCCCTCACGCACCTTCACCGACGCCTCGGTGAGGTCGAGCGCCAGCACCAGCGTGCCCGCGAGCTCCTTCTTGGTCGGCTGCCGCACCGCGGGCCAGGCGCCGGGCGTGACATTGTCGACGACGATCCGCATGGCCCGCAGCTGCTCATCCGGATCGGTGACCGTGGTCGGCCGACCGTGGATCACGGCCGATCGGAAGTTGATGGACAGGTGCATCGCGGCACGCGCGTACACGATGCCGTCCACATGGGTGACCGATACCGACACCCCACCGGTGCTCGCGGCGCGCAGATTGCCCGATCCGGTGGAGCCGTGCAGGTAGAGCGTGTCCCCGTCGCGCCCGTAGATGGTGGGCACCACCAGCGGCGCGCCGTCGATCACCACGCCGAGATGGCAGAGGAACCCGGCGTCCAGCACGGCGTCCAGGACCGCTCGATCGCTCCGAGCACGGTGCCGGTAGCGCGTCGGAGTGCTGCGCGGCGTGGGCGACAAGGGGGTCCGATTCGACGCTGTCTGACTCATATGACCAGCATGGCCGCGCCAATGGACCAGTAGAATATCCATTTCTGGATGATTTCGACAGACCACTTTCGAGGCGGATTCTTGATGGCGACCACACCCGACGGCGCGGCACACCGCCCGACCGCCGCCGACGACCTCCCGATCACGCTCGACCGCGCGGCATCGACGCCGCTGTCGGCACAGATCGCGGACCGACTGCGCGACGCCGCCGCCACCGGGGTCCTGCACCGCGGCGACCGCCTACCCTCCTCACGGGCACTGGCGCTGCGCCTCGGCGTGAGCCGCACCGTGGTCACCGCCGCCTACGACCAACTGCACGCCGAAGGCTGGCTCGGCGGGCGACACGGATCCGGCACCTACCTGACCGCCGCCCCACGGCTGGCCCCGGAGTGGTCACCGGCCGCCTCCGATGCGGACGAGGCGACGGATCTGGCCGATCTGGCCCCCGGCGCACCGTGCGTGGAGGCCATCGACCGCGCGGCGTGGCGACGGGCCTGGCGGGCGGCCGCCGCCCCGATGCCCCTGGTCCGCCGCAACCGCGCCGGTGACCCCGGCTACCGCGCGGCGGTGGCCGAACACCTGCTGCGGCATCGGGGATTGGGCGCGTCCGGCGGCAGTGCGGTACTGGCCACGTCGGGCACCAGCGCCGCGGTGAGCGAACTGGCGGCCGCGGTGCTGCCCCCGGGCGCGGCGGTGGCCATCGAAGACCCGGGTTACCGCCGGGCCGCGGGCGCGTTCCGGGCGGCCGGAATCGAGTTGGTGCCGATTCCGGTCGATGACCACGGCCTGCGGGTGGACCTGCTGCCGGACGGCGTGAGCGCCATGTATTGCACTCCCGCGCACCAGTTTCCGCTGGGCGCACGGATGCCCGCCGAGCGGCGGGTGCGGCTCGTCGAATTCGCCCGCCGCACCGGCGCTCTGATCATCGAGGACGACTACGACGGCGAATTGCGTTACGACACCGCGCCCTTGCCGCTGCTGGCCACCCTCGCCCCCGATGTGGTGGTGCATCTCGGCACCACCAGCAAGATCCTCACCCCCGCGCTGGGCATCGGCTGGCTCGTCGCCGCGCCCGCCGTCGCCGACGCGGTGCTCGCCCATCGCGAACACACCGGCACCGGTCCGGCCGCGGCCGGGCAGCTGGTGCTGGCCGAACTGGCCGCACACGGCGATCTCGCCCGGCATCTGCGCCGACTCCGCCGCGAAATGCAGACGCGGCGCGCCATGGTGGTGGCGGAACTGCGCCGACACGGGCTCGGGGTGATCGGCGACGCCGCCGGATCACACGTGGTGGTGCCGTTGGCCTCGGCCACCGCCGAGGCGGCCGCGGTGGCGGCGGCGGAGCGGCGCGGCGTGCACCTCGGCCGCCTCGACACCCATTACGTCGGGCCGCGACGGCTGTTCGGCGTGGCGCTCGGTTACGCCGCCCTGCCGCGCGCGGACCTGGCGGCGGCGCTGCGGACCGCCGGGGAGTGCCTGGCCGCGCCGTAGCATGGACGCGTGACCCGGCCCGGGTCGCGCTGCAACCGTCGCGGAGTGGAGGCTTCATGACCGATCAGGACATTCTCGCGCGTATCAAGACACTGGTGGATCGCGAGCACGAGCTGCGGTCCAAGACCACCGGCGGTGAGCTGGACCCGGAGAGCGAGCGCGCCCAACTGGCCGAGCTCGAGGTGCAGCTGGACCAGTGCTGGGATCTGCTGCGGCAGCGCCGGGCCCGGCTCGATCAGGGGCGCGATCCCGATTCGGCCCAGCCGAATTCCGCCCAGCAGGTGGAAGGCTATCTCCAGTAGGTTTTTTCGGCCCCCGATCGGGGGCCGATTTTTTTGGGATTTGACTTATCCGAATTCGTGCGACACCATTGTCGACGTTCATGCACCTCGATAGGTGAGGCTCCTACGCGAACACAGGCCACTGATCTGACGACGTCGAGAGACGCCCAAGGTTAGGACAGGTCTTCCCGGATTAAGGGATGTACCCGAAGTGGCTTCCCGGCTCGATGCCGAGACACGTCGCGTAGTGCCGAAACTCTGACGAGAGGGGTGCTCACCAGGGAAACGTCCCTGGCCCGCTCCCTGCTGTGCTTTCGATTCGGCGTCCCCGCACGCCTCGGCCGCAAGGAGGTGAGATCCGCAGGATGACACCCGGTGGAAGTCCGTATCCGTCTCGATCACTCTGCATTGTCTCGCCCGGTCGCGGCATTCCTTCGAACTGACCGTTCGGCGAATTCAGCGCATTCTCAGGCAATTGTCATGTCCTCGACAATTGTCCATCCCAGTGTGCGCGAATTCGGTTGTAAAGAGTTCGAAGCGATGAATCGCGGCCCTGTCACCGAGGAGTTCGCCATGACCTTCATCGCACGTCGTACCCCATCCCCCCTGACCACCGCCCTGCTCGGCGGCTGCCGCCGCGGCGCGCACCGCCTGTGGGCACGCCGGAATCTCACCCCGCAGGAACGGGCCAACCTGCTGGCGGGCTACACGCCACCGGCAGTGGTCAGCGCCTCGCTGGGCTGCCACCCGAAGCGGTAGGCGGCCACGCACCGACACCCCACAGTCCCGATGCGGCTACCGCGCGAGGAGTACCTCATGACCATGTCCACTCCGCTATCCCTCCAGCGGCCGGAACCACCCACCCACCGTCCGTCCCGCCGGGAACGCCGAGCCGCCGAGCTGGAGGACCGCACCCGCGCGGTCGGCGCGAAGCTGGTCGGCATCAGTGCCCGACCCGCGAAACAGGTGCTGCACGACCTGGATTCGGTGCGTGCGGGCCTCGACCACGCCGACGCCGATCAGCGGCTGGCGCAGTACGGCCCGAACAAGATCGCCCACGAATACGTTCCGCACTGGCTGGTGCAGCTGGTGCGGGCGTTCGGGAATCCGTTCATCCTGGTGCTGGCGGGCCTGGCCGTCGTGCTCTACCTGACCGGCGATGCCGAGGGCGTCATCACCATCGGCATCATGATCACGATCAGCACGCTGATCCGGTTCTGGCAGGAGTTCCGTTCCAACCGCGCCGCCGAAGCGCTGACCCGGCTGGTCACCACCACAGCGGCGGTGGTGCGGCGCGACGCGGGCGCACCGCGCGGCCGTGCCCGGGAGATCCCCATGGCCGAGGTGGTGCCCGGCGATATCGTGCACCTGGCCGCCGGTGACCTGGTGCCCGCCGATATGCGGCTCATCGCCGCCAAGGACCTCATGGTCGCCCAGGCCGCCCTCACCGGTGAATCGCTGCCGGTGGAGAAGGCCGACACCACCACCGGCGACACCCGGCGGCACACCCGCCCCGACCCCGCCGAGGCCGACAACCTGGTGCTGATGGGCACCTCCGTCACCTCCGGCACCGGTACCGGGGTGGTGGTCGCGACCGGTTCGGACACCTACTTCGGCTCCATGGCCGACATCATGGTCGGCGCGCATCCGGAGACCGCGTTCGACACCGGGGTGAAGCGGGTCGCCTATCTGCTCATCCGGTTCATGCTGGTCATGGTGCCCGTGGTGTTCGTCGTCAACGGCTGGAATCAGGGCGATTGGACCTCGGCGTTCCTGTTCGCGGTGGCCGTGGCGGTGGGCCTCACACCGGAGATGCTGCCGGTGGTGGTGACCGCCAATCTGGCCAAGGGCGCGGTCGCCATGAGCAAGCGCAAGGTCGTGGTCAAGCGGCTGAGCGCGATTCAGAATCTGGGCGGCATGGATGTGCTGTGCACCGACAAGACCGGCACCCTCACCGAGGACCGGGTCGTACTGGACCGATACCTGGACATGCACGGGCGGCCGAGCGACGAGGTGCTGCGGTTGGCGTATCTGAACAGCCACTTCCAGACCGGATTGCGCAATCTGCTGGACCGCGCCGTCATCGACCGAATGGACGAGGCCGAGGAGGTCGTCGTCGACAGCCGCTATCGGCTCGCGGACGAGATCCCCTTCGATTTCGTGCGCCGCCGGATGTCCGTGGTGCTCAGCGACCGATTGGGCGGCCCCGCGGAGAACCAGCTCGTCTGCAAGGGGGCGGTGGAGGAGGTCGTCGCGCTGTGCCGGTTCGCACGCGACGGCGACCGCGAGATCGCCATGTCCCCCGAACTGCGCGAACGTGTGATCGACGTGGCCGAGCGGACCAATCGCGAGGGCCTGCGGGTGGTGGCCGTCGCCACCCGGGCGGTGCCGATTCGCGACCGCTACACGGCGACCGACGAGACCGAATTGACGCTGGTCGGCTTCCTCGCCTTCCTCGATCCGCCCAAGCAGGACGCGGCCGCGGCGCTGAAAGCCCTGGCGGACAACGGCGTCGAGGTGAAGGTGATCACCGGCGACAGCGAACTGGTGGCGGCGCGGGTGTGCGCGGGCGTCGGCCTCGCGGTGGGCGAACCGGTCACCGGTACCCGGCTCGAGCTGACCGATGACGCGGATCTGCCCGAATTGGTGGAACGCACCACGCTGTTCGCCAAGATCGACCCGGCGCAGAAGGCGCGCATCGTACGCACCCTGCACGCGCGCGGCCACACCGTCGGCTTCCTCGGCGACGGCATCAACGACGCGGCGGCGCTGCGTGAGGCCGATGTGGGCATCTCGGTGGACACCGCGGTCGATATCGCCAGGGAATCCGCGGACATCATCCTGCTGGAGAAGGACCTCATGGTGCTCGAACGCGGCGTCATCGAGGGCCGCCGCACCTTCGGCAACACCATGAAGTACATCAAGATGACCGCGTCGTCGAATTTCGGCAATGTGTTCTCGGTGCTGGTGGCCTCGGCGTTCCTGCCCTTCCAGCCCATGCTGGCGGTGCACCTGCTGGTGCAGAACCTGCTCTACGACATCTCACAGCTCAGCATTCCGTGGGATCGCATGGACGAGGAGTATCTGCGCAAGCCGCAGCAGTGGAACGCCCGGGATCTCGGCCGGTTCATGCTGTGCATCGGCCCGACCAGCTCGATCTTCGATATGAGCACCTTCGCGCTGATGTGGTTCGTGTTCCAGGCCAACAGTCCCGAACACCAGACGCTGTTCCAATCCGGCTGGTTCATCGAGGGGCTGCTCTCCCAGACCCTCATCGTGCATTTGATCCGCACCCGGAAGCTCCCGTTCCTCCAGTCGCGGGCGGCCCTGCCGGTGCTGCTGACCACGGGCACGATCATGGCCGTCGGCATCTGGCTGCCCTTCTCGCCGCTGGCGGACGTCCTCCGGATGCAGGCCCTGCCGCTGGCGTATTTCCCCTGGCTGGTGCTGACGCTGCTGAGTTACTGCCTGGTGGCGCAGCTGGCGAAGACGCTGTACATCCGGAAGTTCGGCCGTTGGCTGTGATCGGTTCGATCCGGCCACGTATTGGCAACAAGTCAGTAGGGTCTAGCGGGCGGGTGGGTCGCGCCTATACCGTTTTCCAATGGTGGCAACGATCGATATCACTACTGCCGACGGCGTCGTCCGCGGTTCCCGGGGCCGCCGCGTGGCGCGCTGGCGGTCCGTCCCCTATGCGGCGCCGCCCGTGGGAGAGCTGCGATTCCGGGCGCCGCAGCCGGTGCGGTCCTGGGCCGGGGTGCGCGACGCCCGGGAATTCGGCCTCGCCGCGATGCAGCATCGCAGCGGCGCTCGCATCGGGCCGCGACAGCAGCAGCCGACCGGCGAGGACTGTCTGACACTCAATATCACCGCGCCCGTTGGGCATTCGGCGACGCCGCGCCCGGTCATGGTGTTCATCCACGGCGGCGGATACATGATCGGCACCTCGGCGCTGGGACTGTATTCCGGGGCGCGGCTGGCCGTGCGCGGTGATGTGATCGTGGTGTCGCTGAACTACCGGCTGGGCGGATTCGGCTATGTGGACTTCAGCGAATATTCCACGCCCGAGCGGCGATTCGATTCGAATCTGGGGCTGCGCGACCAGGTGGCGGCGCTGGAGTGGGTGCGGCGCAATATCGCGGCCTTCGGCGGCGATCCGGACAATGTCACGATCTTCGGCGAATCCGCCGGGGCGCACGCGGTATTGAGCCTGTTCGCGACCCCGGCGGCGGAAGGTCTGTTCCACCGGGGTATCTCGCAGAGCCCGCCCGCGGCGTGGGCGGCCAGCCCGGACGACGCCAAACTCTTCGCCCGCCGCTGCGTGGAGGGTCTCGGGGCCAGCCCGGAGGAGGCATCGCGTGCGCTGATCTCGGCCGGTGCCAATGACATTCGCCGCGCGGTGGACCGGGCCGTCGCCAGGGTGCTGCGGGAGCAGCCGGGACTGTTTCCGGCCGTGCCCATGGTGGACGGCGACTTCCTGCCGCGCTCCCCGCTGGACGCGCTCACCGAGGGCAGCGCGCACCGGCTGCCGCTCATCATCGGCAGCAATCGCGATGAGGGGACGCTGTTCGCGCGGCTGTCCGATACGCTGCCGACCACGCCGGAACGCATTCGCAAGGTGCTCGCGCATTCCGGCGCCGAGGCCGCGGCCCAGGTGGTCGCCGCCTATCCGGGCTTCCCGGACCCGAAGGTCGCGGTGCGCATGGGTGGGGATTTCGTGCTGTGGCGGTCCACGGTGACGGCCATGGAGGGACACAGCCGCTACGCGCCCACCTACGGCTACCGCTTCGATTTCGCCCCGCGCGCACTGCATCTCGCCGGATTCGGAGCCACCCACGCCTTCGACCTGATCCCGGTGTTCGGGGCCAGCGACACCCCGTTCGGACGCGCGCTCACGGTGGCTGGCGGCCAGCGCGGCATGCGCTCGGTGACCCGGCAGTTCCAGGACAACTGGCTGTCCTTCGCCCGTGACGGCGCACCCCTGCCGTCCTGGCCGCAGTACACCGAGGACCGGCGCACGACCATGATCATCGACTACCCGCCGCGACTGGAGGACGATCCCGACCGCGCCAAACGCCTCGCCTGGCAGGGAATTACGGTACCGACCCTGATCTGAACCGACCTCAGTGTGCGAGACCGCTCGACCGTGGGCACCTTCGACCGGGCCCGCAACCGCGACCGCCGCCTGTGCTCGGCCACCAAATCCAACGGCAAGCCGTCATGGGTGCCGAGCCGACCCGGCTGAGCCCAGCCCACGCGAGGTCGCGGATGGCCGCGCCGAGAGCGATGGCGGCGGCGAGCACCGACCGGCGCATACGGCCAGCCGCAGCGGTGCGCCAGCGGCGCATTCGCGGCGGACACACCTCCCCACGACGGTCGGCAGCAGGCCCACCGGCGGGTGCGCGCCCGACACGCCACCGTGGCCCGCAGGGTCGCCGCCCTACTTCAGCAGGCGCGACATGCGGCGGTCGGCGAGGATCTTGCCGCCGGTCTGGCAGGTGGGGCAGTACTGGAAGGACTTGTCCGCGAAGGACACCTCGCGGACGGTGTCGCCGCAGACCGGGCACGGCATGCCGGTGCGGCCGTGCACCCGCATGCCGGAACGCTTCTCGCCCTTGAGCCGCGCGGCGTCCTGACCCACGGACCGCTCGACCGCGTCGCGCAGTTCCGCGCGCATGGCCGCATAGAGCCGGGACAGCTGCTCCGCGTCCAGAGTTCCGGCATTCGCGAACGGCGACAGCCGCGCGGTGTGCAGGATCTCGTCGGAGTACGCATTGCCGATACCGGCGATGACGGTCTGATCGGTGAGCGCGTTCTTCACCCGCTGCGAGGTGCCGTGCAGCAGTTCGGCGAATTCGGGCTCGCTCACCGCCAGCGCGTCCGGACCGAGGCGGGCGATACTGGGCACCGCGAGCGGATCGGCGGTCAGCCAGACCGCGAGCCGCTTCTTGGTGCCCGCCTCGGTGAGGTCGAAGGCCGGGGTCGCGCCCTCCGGGGTGAACAGGTGCACGCGCAGGGCGAGCGGCCCCTTCCCCGGTTTGGGCGGGGCGGCGCCGGGCTCGTCGAGCCAGCGCAGCCAGCCCGCCCGCGACAGGTGCGTGATCAGCCACAGCCCGTCACAGTCGATGCCGAGATGCTTACCCCAGTGCCCCACCCCCGTCACATCACGCCCGGACAGCGCGGTCACCGGCGGATCGAAGGTTTTGAGCACGCTCAGCGCCGCCACATCGACCCGACCCACGACCGCGCCCACCGCATGCTCGGCGAGGAATTGCTCCAGCGCCACGATTTCGGGTAACTCGGGCACACCCGCAGCCTACCGGCACCCACCGACATGGCGCCCGATGTGAACACGCCCTGGTCAGACAAGCGAGCGGCCCGCCAGCAACCCCTCGCGCGCCTCGCCGACCAACTCCGCCCACGGCCGCTCCCCGAGTTCGGTCACGCCGGACTCGCCCAGGAAGGCGCTGGAGACCACCACGTCCGGAGTCAGCTCGGCCAGCACATCCAGGCTGGCGACCAGCGTGTCCTTATCGCTGAAGCCCTCCAGGTAACCGGCCCACCAGCGGCCGTCCTCGCCTCGGATGATGGTGTCGCCGGTGAACAGGTAGCGCTTACCCGCGATGGTGGCCAGGTAGTTGGTGCTGCCCACGGTGTGGCCGGGGGTGGGAATGACCTCCAAACCCTCGAACGCGGTGTGCCGCGTCGTGAACGGATCGTCCACGGTGGTGGCGGTGACCAGGTCCGCCTCCGACTCGTGCAGGTGCAGTCGGGTACCGAACCGCTCCTTCAGCGTGGCCAGGGTGGAGGTGATCTCGTCCTGGTGGCTGAGGTACTGGTCGGCGACCCCGCCGAGTTCGGCCATGCGGTCGAACTCGCTCTCGATGCTGGTGTTGTAGAACAGCACGTTGCCCTCCGGGCGGGTCCACAGGTAGGCGCGGGTGGTCAGGCCAGGCGCCGGGTTCTGGGTTTCGGTGACCCACAGGTCGGTGGCGATGCGCTCCATGATTCGCTCCTTCGGTCCGGGCCGTTCGGCGGCCGTTCGGTGCTTTCACCCGGAAGGCGCGAGACCGAATCCAGCGCCGCGAGATTCGGCAATTCCCGCGCGACACGGACCGCGAGACAATGTCCGGCACGAAATGTCAGCGGTGCGGGCACAAATGTCATAGTTGTCCAGACGTTTGCCCCCATAAGGTTTCGCGCTGTCGGCCAATTGCGAACGCCCCCTTTTGTAGGGCCGACAGTGTGGAAGCTCCGCCCGGGTGGCCCACCCCGCTCGGACGGGGCTTCCAAAAACGGCGGTAGTCGGACCGCGCGGCTAATCGGTACGCAGCGGCTAATCGGCACCCAACGGCTAGTCGGTACCCAGCGGCCGGTCGGTACCCCAGCGGATCTCGCGCTGCGGCTGATAGCGGCAGACCAGGCCGAGGGATACGCAGGCGCGCAGGTGTTCGGCCAGCTCCGGATGCGCGTGGTCCAGGCGGCGCAGGGCGTCGCGGACGCGGGCGGAGACGGTTTTGCGGGCACGTTCGGCATCATCGCCGAGGCGGCGGGTGCGACCGCCCAGTCCGGCGGCGCGGCGGAGTTCGTCCAACAGGGCGGCGCGCTCGGTATCCAGTTCAGCAGCGCGATCGTCGTCGGAGCGGGCTGTGGCGCGGTCGATTTCGTCGTCGAGCCGCTCGAGTCGGCGGCGGAACTCGGCCTTGGCGCGCTCGTCGAGCACGGTGTCGGCGCCCAGTCCGCGGGCGGCCGACGCGGTGGCCGCGGCGGTGCCGGTACCGGTACCGGTGAGCAGTTCCATCGACGAGATGTCGTGCCCCGGATTCGCGATGAGCGTGTGCAGATCCCGCAGCCCCTTGATATCGGGCAGGTGCGCCGTCTTTCCCGCGAACCGCAACGTCCAGACCCCGTCGGCGAGCCGGAAGACATTGGTGGCCGGTTCGATCGCGGTATGCGCCCGCAGCACGGCGGCCCGCGTCGGCGCCGTGCCCAACCGCCGCAATTCTCGCTCCGCCGCCTCCCGCCACGGCACCGACCGCATGCGGCGCGCCGCCGCCGCGGCCGCCTCCAGCTCGACCGCGGCGCTGTCGCGATCGCCCGCCGCCGCGTCGAGCCGCCCCAGCCAGTAGGCGTACGGCCCGTACACCGCGCCACCCCCAGCGGTCACCGCCCACAGCTCCCGCAGCGGAGACAGCCGCTCCCGCACCGACTTCCGCAACTCCGCGTCCCCGAGCGCCACCGCCGCCTCCACCAGCGCGATCAGCGCCCCGGCATGGAAGTGCCGTGGATACGTCTCCAGCAACACCCGCACCTCATCCACCCCGCGCCGCACCGCATCCACCAGCCCGGCCTCGTCCTGCCCCCACCACGGATCACCAGCCCCGGGAGACGCGGCGTCGGCCCCGGGAGACGTGATGTCGCCCCCGGACCCAGCGGCGACCCCGAAAGAGGCCGTGTCAGTCCCGGATGCAGCACCGGCCCCGAGACACGCCGAGTCAGCTTCGAACGCAGCAGCGGCATCGCGAGACATGCCGTCGGCCCCAAACGTGGGGACATCCGAGGGAGACGCCGTGTCAGCCTCGGACACAGCACCGGCCCGGAAAGACGCCGAATCAGCCTCGAACGCAGCGGCGGCCCCGGACGACGCCGAGCCCGCCCCGGACCCAGCGGCCGCCCCGGACAACGCCGAGCCCACCCCGGACCCAGCAGCCGCCAGGCGGCGCGCCGCGGCGAGTAGGAGCGGTGCTACGGCGTAGGCGCTGGGCAGCTGCCGGTAGCGGGCGGTGAGGCGGGCGATAGCGGGCTCGTCGGCGGCGGTCAGCGCCAGTGCCCAGCGCTGTTCGAGCCACAGTGGCAGGCGGTCGACCTCACCGCTGCGCTCGCCGAGGGCGTACGCGTCGTCGATGGCCGCCGCGGCGGCGTGGCTGCCGGTGACGGTGGCCAGTGCGCCCGCGCGGGAGCGGGCGATGAAGCGGGGGCGGGGCAGGCGGGTGCGGTCGGCGTAGGCGGTGAGGGCCGCCTGTTCGGAGTGTGCGCGCGGATCACCGAGTTCCAGCAGGGCCGCGATGCGCAGCACATACCCCTGAATCCGCAGGTCCTCATCGCCCACGCAGTCGGCGACGGTATGGATCTCCGCCGCGAGCGCCAACCGTTCGGCGGCCGTCCCCGGCCGCCAGACGGCATCGTGTCGCGCCAGCAGGCTCGCCCCGATCGTATGGGCATCCCCGCAGGCCCGCGCCAGCCGCAGCGCCCGCGCGCTCATCTCCTCCGTGACCACCTCACCCCGGCGCGCCCGCCGCGACCACCCCGTATGCACCCGCACCCGCGCCGCCGCCGCCAACACCCGCACCGCCAGCGCATCCCCCTCCGCCCGCTCCCGCACCAGCCTCCGATGCGCCTCGTCGATGAGCTCGACCTCCCGCGCGGCCGCCCCCTCCGGATCCGTCATCCCGAGCCCCTGCAACCCGAGCACCGCCCGCGCGAACAACTCCGCCGCCACCCGTGGCACCGAATTCACCGCATCGGGAACCGAATTCATTGCACCGGGCACCGACCCCACTCCATCGGGAGTGGACTCCATGTCACCGGGACACCACTCCGCCCGTACATTTGCCGACTCGCCCGCGCCGGGACACGACTGAATCGCTCCTTTTGCCGACTCACCCCCGCCGGGACACGGCTCCACCCCAGCGGACACCGACTGCGGCCGCATGTCGCCAGTGGTCTCTCGCCTGTCACCCGCGGGTGCCAGCCCCCCGTCAGCCGGAGCATCGTCCGCTCGGTCCGCGCCGGTACGCGCTCCACCTCCACCGCTCCCGCACACACGCGCGCCGTACCCGAGCTCCGCCGCGCCGCGCCTTCCTGCCGCATCCATCTCAACGTCCGTACCCTCGCCGCGACCTCCACCGAACTCGCGGTCCGTGTCCAGCTCTCGCCCGTACCTGAACCCTTTCCGATCGGGCTGGTCAGCCGATTCGCGGTGTGCCGCACGGGATTCGATGAGGACGGTTTCGTATGCCGCGCGGGCTTCCGGGAGTTCGCCCGCGCGGTGGGCGGCGGCGGCCAGGGCGAGGCCGAGGTGGCCGCGGCGGGGGAGGTTGTCGGGGGGTAGCAGGGTGAGGGCTCGGCGGTAGTGGTGGGCGGCTTCGCCGGCGGCCGAGCGGGTGTCGGCGTCGGCGGCCGCGCTGAGCAGGTAGTGCAGGGCGCGGGCGGCCGCGGCGGGGTCGCCGGATCGGGTCAGTTGGTAGGCGTGGTGGGCGAAATCGCTTGCGGTCGCGTCGGTTACATCGCGGGGCAGGCGCTCCAGGGCGGCGAGGACGTCGGCGTGCCGCCGGTGCAGGTCCGCCGCGTCCAGCCGCGCCAGCAGGGTTTCGCGAATCAGGTCGTGTACGAAGACGAATCGGTCGCCACTCGGCCCGCCGAGCGCGGTGCCGGTGCGGCCGACCAGGCGTGCGCGCACCGCCTGGGCGAGAGTGTCGGCCAGTTCGGCCGGGGTGGTGTCGAGTGCGGCGGCGACCACGGGAACGGCGAATTCGCGTCCCACCACCGCCGCGACACCGAGCGCCACCACCACTCGCTCCGGGAGCGGGGCCAGTCGCGCGTCCAGGGTCTGGCGCACGCCCGGAGTCAGGGTGTCGATGGACCCGCCACCGTGCCACAGCCGCGTGGCCTGTTCCGCCAGAAAGGGATTGCCGCCGCTGGCGCTCGCGATACGCCGCGCGATCTCGGGCGGCGGTGTGCTCCCGGTCAGCCGGGCGGCCAGGGCGGCGGTCTCGGCCCCCGACAGCCCGGACAACTCCACCGTCTGCGCGGCAGCCCACACCTCCGGGAAAACCTCACGCAGCGGGTGCTTTTCGGCGGCGAGCTCGGTATCGCGCACCGCGGCAACCACGGCAATCCGCTCGAACCAGGCATGGCGCGCGAAAAAGGTCAACACCCGCACCGACTCCGGATCGGCATGGTGCAGATCATCGATCACCACGAAGACCGGACGCCGCCGCGCCGCGCTCACCAGTGCGGCGGTGACCGCATCACCGATCTCGAACAGCGCCCAATTCCCCTGCACCGCTTGGCCCGAGCGCGTGCCGCCAAGACCAGCGACATCCGCGGTCACCGCAGTGTCCGAAGCCTCCGTAACCCCCGATCCGGCAACGCCTGAAACTCCGTCGCCCTGAGCAGGTCCCACCTCGTCCGAGGCTCCTACCACGCCAAAGGCCCCCGCGACGCCCGAGGCTCCCGCCCCCTGCCAGGCCCCCGCATCGCCCGAGTCCGCTGCCCCCTGCGAGGCCCTCGGAGCGCCCGAGGCTCCCCCAGCCCCTGGCCGCACGGCAGCAACCGGACGGCTCCTGGCACCCGGCTGTCCCCTGACAACATCCGCTCCGGGCGTCCCCTCCGTCAGCGCGATCAGCGCCGCTCCGGCGGAATCGACGACCGCGGCCCACTCGTCGGCGTCACAACGATCCCGCAGTCGCCGCAGAATCTGCACCCACGGCCAGTATCCGGGCACGCCGTCCCCGCTCCAGGCAGTGGCCGCCAGCACCAGCGCCGCATCGGTGAACTCCCCCAGCACCTGCGTCATGAGCGCGGTCTTGCCGATTCCGGCCTCACCGGCGACGAGGATCAGCCCGCCGTGGCTGGTCAGCGTGCGGCGCAGGTGCTCGCGCAGCACCGCCGCCGACTCCTCCCGGCCGATGAGCGTCACCGGACCCGCACCACCTTCCGATCCCACCACCGGCAGCCTAACCCAGCGGACCGTTCCCGCAGGTCGGGAGCTCGTCGCCGGGCAGCTCGGCGGATGATTCAGCCGCGGCGCAGCAGATAGATGTCCATGATCCAGCCCTTCGCCGCACGCAGCTCCGCGCGCCGGGTCACGATCTCCTGCTCCACTTTTCGCAGCGGCCCCGAGATGAGGGTCTCATCGGGCATACCGAGGTAGGCCCCCCACCAGATGTACACGTCGTCGCCCGGTACGGACGTGAAGGAGCAGTCGCCGTCGAGCATGACGAGGGTGGATCGGTCAAAGGGCAGGCCCTCCTCGCGCAGCCGACGACCGGTGGTGATCTGCACGGGTGCGCCGATCTCGTGCAGCACCATGCGATGTCCGGCGGCGAGCGCCTGCGGGCTGGTGATGCCGGGAATGACCGTGTACTCGAACCGCACCCGCCCCCGGTCGAGCACCCGTTCGACCATGCGCAGCGTGCTGTCGTAGAGCGAGGGGTCGCCCCAGACCAGGATGCCGCCCACGCCCTCGGTCGCGGCGAAGGCCGCCTCCAGCAGTTCGCTGCGCCGTTCGTGCCAGTCCGCCACCACCCCGCGATAGGCGTCGTCCGCACCGGCGGCGGGCACCGACCGGTCGCGCGGCGGGTCGGGGATCTCCACGATCCGATACGGCCGTCGCGCGTGTTCTTCGAGGATGGTGGTGCGCACTTCCACCAGTTCCCGCTTCTCGGCTCCCTTGCCGATGACGAAGAACACGTCCACCCGACGCAGCGCCTTGATGGCCTGCACGGTGACCTGGTCCGGATCCCCGGCGCCGATTCCGATCACATAGAGCTGCCGCACACTGCGTAAGCTTGCCAGGCGTGGACGCTCCCCGAGACACCCAGTACGAGGACCTGCTGCGGCTGGTGCTGGAGCGCGGCACCCCGAAATCGGATCGGACGGGCACCGGCACCCGCAGCATCTTCGGCCATCAGCTGCGCTACGACCTGTCGCGTGGCTTTCCGCTGGTCACCACGAAGAAGGTGCACCTCAAGTCCATCGTCTACGAGCTGCTGTGGTTCCTGCGCGGCGACTCCAATGTGCGCTGGCTACAGGAGCACGGCGTCAGCATCTGGGACGAGTGGGCCGATGCGGACGGCGAGCTGGGCCCGGTCTACGGCGTGCAGTGGCGTTCCTGGCCGACCCCGGACGGCGGCCATATCGACCAGCTCGCGCAGGTGCTCGAGACGCTGCGCACCGATCCGGATTCGCGCCGCATCATCGTCTCGTCCTGGAACGTGGCGGAGCTGAACCGCATGGCGCTGGCCCCGTGCCACGCCTTCTTCCAGTTCTACGTGGCCGACGGCAAGCTCTCCTGCCAGCTGTATCAGCGCAGCGCGGACCTGTTCCTGGGCGTACCGTTCAATATCGCGAGTTACGCCCTGCTCACCCACATGGTGGCGCAGCAGGCCGACCTGGAACCGGGTGATTTCATCTGGACCGGCGGCGACTGCCATATCTACGACAACCACGTGAACCAGGTGCGCGAGCAGTTGGGCCGGGAACCGTATCCGTTCCCGCGGCTGCGGCTGCGGCAGGCCCCGACCCTGTTCGAGTACCGCTACCAGGATGTGGAAGTGCTGGACTACCAGCATCATCCGGCCATCAAGGCCCCGGTGGCGGTGTGAGCGCGGACAGCGCGGTGCGGGTGCGGACCGTCGGGCTCATCTGGGCGCAGACCCTGGACGGCGTCATCGGGGTGGACAACACCATTCCCTGGCGAATTCCGGAGGATATGGCGCATTTCAAGGAGGTGACCTGGGGACACCCGGTGGTCATGGGCCGTCGCACCTGGGATTCGCTGCCCGCGCGCTTCCGCCCGCTGGCGGGCCGCCGCAATATCGTGGTGACCCGCGATCCGGAGTGGGCGGCGGCGGGCGCCGAGCGCGCTGGGTCGCTGGAGCAGGCGTTCACCCTGGCCGGCGACGAGCCGGTGTGGGTGATGGGTGGCGGTGAAATCTACCGTGCCGCACTGCCTTCGGCGACCGAACTGATGGTCACCGAGGTGGATGCGGATATCGCCGGCGACTGCTACGCCCCCGCCATCGGCCCGGAGTGGTCGGCCGAATCCGAACCGTGGCGCGAATCCACCACGGGTCTGCGGTATCGCTTTCGGCGTTATACGCGGTAACACGGATCACGCGAATATCGCGTGTACGGCAATTCCCGCACACGAACCGGCGAAATAGCCGAGCGGTTCGAGGCCGTCGGGCATACTCACGGATACCAGCCCGGCGAAAGGCAGTCCATGGACAAGAAATCGCTGACAGCGGTCGCCCGCCAGCAACTGAAGATCGCCGCCACCGCCTCGAGCGGGCGCAGTTCGCAGACGATCTACGGTGGGCACGCCCACTCGCTGCGCCAGACCGTGATCGCCCTGACGGCCGGTCAGAGCCTGGCCGAGCACGAGAATCCGGGTGAGGCCACCATGGTCGTGCTCAGCGGCACCCTGACCCTGATCAGCGGAGCCAACGAGTGGAAGGGTTCGGCCGGTGACCTGCTGGTCATCCCCGACGCCCGGCACAGTGTGAAGGCCGTGGACGATGTGGCCTTCCTGCTCACTGTGGCGAAGTAGACGCCAGAGCAAACCTGCTGGTCGGTACAGGCGGCTGGCAGACACGGGGCAACCGGAGGACCGCCGCACCCGATCGTGGTTCTAGGCTGGAGCCCATGGGTGAGCCGCAGCCGATACTCGACCCGCTGACACCCGCCGCGATCTTCCTCGTCGCCACCATCGACGAGGGGGGCGAGGCGGTGGTGCGCGATCTACTCGCAGACCTGCCCGGGTTACGCCGGTCCGTCGGATTCCGGGTACCCGGCTCGGGTCTGACCTGCGTGGCCGCCATCGGGTCCACCGCCTGGGACCGCCTCTTCGCCGGTCCGAAACCCGCTCGGCTGCACGAATTTCCGGGATACGAGGGCGACAAGCACCAGGCCCCGGCCACGCCCGGCGATCTACTGTTCCACCTCAAGGCCGAGAATCAGGACGCCTGCTTCGAGCTCGCCATGAAGATCGGGGAACGGCTCGCCGGGGCGGCCACCATCGTGGACGAGACCCAGGGCTTCCGCTACTTCGAGCAACGCGACCTGCTCGGCTTCGTGGACGGCACCGAGAATCCCGAGGGGCAGCTGGCCCGCGCCGCCACCCTGGTCGGCGCGGAGGACGCCGAATTCACCGGGGGCAGTTACGTGTACGTGCAGAAGTATCTGCACGACATGGACGCCTGGCGGGCGCTGTCGGTCCCCGAACAGGAGCGGGTGATCGGCCGTACCAAGGTCGACGACTTCGAACTCGACGACGCCGACAAACCCGCGGATTCCCATATCGCCGTGAACGATCAGGACGACCTGGGTCAGATCACCCGGGCCAATATGCCGTTCGGCAGTGTGGCCGCCGGAGAGTTCGGCACCTACTACATCGCCTACGCGGCCGACCCGACCGTGATCGAGACCATGCTCGAGCGCATGTTCCTCGGCAGCGACGAGGCCGCCTACGACCGCATTCTCGATTTCTCCACGGCCGTCACCGGTACCGCGTTCTTCGCGCCCGCCACAAGCTTTTTCGATGAGCTACCGGACGCACCCGCACCGGCGGAGCGGGAATCTCCGGAGGCGGACGATGTTGACATATCCGGTAACGGTTCCCTCGGTATCGGCACGTTGAAAAGGAGCTAAGGCATGAACAACCTCCATCGCGAACTCGCGCCGATCACCTCCGCGGCCTGGGCGGCCATCGAGGAGGAGGCGACGCGAACCTTCAAGCGGCACATCGCCGGTCGCCGCGTGGTCGATCTGTCGGGTCCGCACGGGGCCGACTTCAACGCGGTCGGCCTGGGCCGCACCACCGTCATCAACCCGCCCGACGAGGGTGTGCAGGCGCGGCAGCGGCTGGTGGCTCCGCTGGTGGAGCTGCGCGTGCCGTTCAGCCTGACCCGCGAGGAACTCGACAATGTGGAACGCGGTGCGAACGACACCGACCTGGACGCGGTGAAGGACGCCGCCAAGAAGATCGCCTTCGCCGAGGACCGCGCCATCTTCGAGGGCTACCCGGCCGCCGCCATCACCGGCATCCGATCCGGTACCTCCAATGAGCCGGTGAAGCTGCCCGGCGACCCGCGCCTGGTCCCGGAGACGATCGCGCAGGCGCTGAGCAAGCTGCGCCTGGGCGGTGTGGACGGCCCGTACTCGGTGCTGCTGTCGGCCGACCTGTACACGGCGGTCAGCGAGACCTCCGACCACGGCCACCCGATCCGCACCCATATCGAACGCCTCATCGACGGCCAGATCATCTGGGCCCCCGCCATCGACGGCGCTTTCGTCCTGACCACCCGCGGCGGCGACTTCGACCTGCAACTGGGCCAAGACCTCTCCATCGGCTACCTGTCCCACGACGCCAATACGGTGGAGCTGTACTTCCAGGAGAGCCTGACCTTCCTGGTGTACACCGCCGAGGCCGCGGTCCCACTGGAAGCCTGAGCATCGGGGTACCGCGGAAACCGGTCAGCCGGGTGGGGTGAATACCCGGTACGGTGGCGCGGAACGATGGATGCGGGAGGCGCGATGACCACGGTGGTGCGAGCCGGGGTGGTACCGCGTCGGCGCGCGGCGACGTACGGGTCGATGGGTGCGCTCGCCCTGGTGGCGGTCTGCGGGGCGACGGTGGCGGCGTTCGGGGTGAACCGGGTGTTCACCGGTATCGCGGTGGGAGCCGTCGCGGCCGTCGCCCTGCTGCTGGCGCTGTTCAAGCGCGACGGGGTGGCGCTCGGCGAGGACGCCATCGTGCGGCGGACGCCGTGGTCGGCGGAGACCATCGCCTGGGATCGGGTGGTGGCGGGCCGCTTCGCGCTCGACGAGCACGGCCGCTGGGCGCTGGCGCTGGATCTCAACGGGGGTGGGGAGCCGCACGGTGAACTGGTGTTGCTGTCGATTCCCCCGGTGGTGCGGCCCATTGCCAACGCCTACGACATGCGCAAGCGCGAGCAGGTCGGCGAGATCCGGACCATGCTGCGGCACAAGCGTATTCCGGTGACCGTCCTGCCCGAGATCGCCGACGCGCTGACCCGGCACTGGAAGTTGGCCCCGCCCACGCACTGAGCCGTCGGCGCTCCCTAAGCTGGTTCGGGTGATTCGCACCGCTGCCCTGGCTCATATCCGCGATCGCCGTCTCATTCAGGCCCGATCGGTCGGCAAGGACGTCTTCTACATGGCGGGCGGCAAGATCGATCCGGGCGAGACGCCGGAGGCCGCGCTGCACCGCGAGATCCGCGAGGAACTCGGTGTGGGCGTGACGGCGGTGAACGAACTCGGCGTCTTCCGCGCGGAGGCGTACGGCCACACCCCGGGCACCCGGCTGCACATGACCTGCTTCACCGCCGAACTCACCGACGATCCGCGGCCCAGCAGCGAAATCGCCGAGATCCGCTACTTCACGGTCGCCGAATACGCCGCCATGCCGCACGTCGCCCCCGGCTCCCTCATGGTCTTCCACCACCTGCGCGACCTCGACCTCATCGACTGACCGGAGTCTCGGGCGGCCGGTGCGGGATCCGGGTGGCGGCGGCCAGGCCCAGCAGCAGGAAGATCGTGGCGGCCAGCAGGGTGGTGCGGGTGGCGTCGGTGAAGCCTTGGAGCAGGGCGTTCAGCACCTCGGTGACACCTTCGTGTTCGCGGACGCCCGCGATGGCGCCGCCCGCCGATTCCCGGGTGGCGGTGGCGATCGTGTCGGCGGCCTCCTCGGGCAGGTTCGGCACCGCGGCCAGCCGTTCGGCCAGATCGTGGCCGAGCGCCACCGACAGCAGACCGCCCACCACGGCCGTGCCGAAGGCCGAGCCGACCTGGCGCACCGTGCTCTGGGTGGCCGATCCCTGCCCGGAGTTCTCCGGCGGCACCTCCCCCAGCACCGTCCCGGTGAGCTGCGCCGACGCCATACCGAGCCCGATGCCGTAGACGGCGAGCATGCCCGCCAGCCACCACGCCGAAATATCCGGCGTCACGAACAACGCGGTCGCCGCCACCGCGACCGCCTCCAACCCCAGCCCGATCTGCACCACCCGCACCGGTCCGTACCTGCGCACCAGTCCTTCGGCGATCCCGGCGGCCAGGAACGCGCCGGCCGCCATGCCCGCGAGCACATAACCGGCCTGGAGCGTGGACAGCCCCAGCACATTCACCATGAACAGCGGCAGCACGAACAGCAGACCGAATTCGCCCAGCGCCACCGCGAAGGCGGCGACATTGCCCCACCGGAAACTCGGAATGCGGAACAGCGCGGGGTCCAGCAGCGCCGAGCGACCGATCAGGATGCGATGCCGCTCCCAGCGCACGAAGAGCCCCAGCGCCAGCACGCCCAGGGCCAGCAGCACCGGAACCGGTGATATCGGCGCATCGGCCGACCAGGTGAACCCCAGCAGCGGGAACTCTCGCAGCGGCTGCCACCACCCGTAGCTCTGTCCTTCGATGAGGGCGAACACCACGAGCGCGAAACCCGCTGCGCTGAGCAGGAAGCCATCGACGTCGAGACCGGGCGCGGCCTTGCCCATCCGGGTCTCGGGAACGAACAGCAGCAGCCCGACCAGCACCACCGCCCCGAACGGGATGTTGACCAGGAAGATCCACGGCCAGGTGTGGTCGGTGGTCAGCCAGCCGCCGAGCAGCGGCCCGATGGCGGCCACTCCGGAGATGACCGATCCCCACACCGCGAACGCGATCACGCGATCCCGCCCACGGAAGATCGCGTTCATGGTGGCGAGGGTTCCAGGCAGCACCGCCGCCGCGCCGACACCCTGCACGATGCGCCCCCAGATGAGCGGCCCGGCGCTGGTCGCGGCGGCGGCGAGCAGACTGCCCGCCACGAAGATCACCACGCCGAGGGCGAAGAGCCGTCGACGGCCGAGCCGGTCACCGAGCCGTCCGCCGGTGATCAGCAGCGCGGCCAGCACCACCGCGTAGACGCTGGTGATCCATTGCGCCTGAGTGAAATTCAGGTGCAGATCGGCGATGATCACCGGCAGTGAGACCGCCACGATGGTGCCGTCCAGCACCACCATGGACAGTCCCAGCGCCAGCACCGCCAGCGCCAGCCATTTCCGCGCACCCGCTGGCGTCGCGGCCTCCAGCTCCACTTCCGACATTCGTCGCTCCCCAGGGTCGGGCAAGTCGTGTAGTCGTGCTGATGGTTCGCCACTCACTCCAGGCGGCGACGGAACCCGGTCCAGTGTAGCGGCGAAAAGTCCCATTCAAGAGCTTCGATAACGATTCCGAACACGTTGTGCTGCACATTTGCCAGAACACCCACCGACGGGTCGGAATGATGCCGGGAGGTTGCGCCCGACTTCTCCAGGGACAGCGCACCCGTCGATCGGATACGTTGAGAGACGTGTCGATGATGAAGGGCGCCAATGTTCCGGTGCCGAGTTCCGCGGTCCGCGTGGAGTTGGGGTGGCAGTCGGGTCCCGGGGTTCCGGATGCCGACGCATCGGCCCTGCTCCTGATGTCATCGGGCAAGGTGCGCTCCGATGCCGATTTCGTGTTCTACAACCAGCGGCAGCATCCGTCGGGTGCGGTCAACCACGAGGGCAAGCAGCAGGGGACGCAGGTCACCGATGTGCTCTCGGTGCGGCTGACCCAGGTGGAGCCGCAGATCGAGAAGATCGTCATCGCCGCCTCCTCCGACGGCGGCACCTTCTCCCAACTGCGCGGCCTGCACGTGCGGGTGGTGGACGCCGATTCCGGTGCGGAGGTGGCCCGTTTCGACAGCACCGACGCCACCTCCGAAACCGCCTTCGTCCTCGGCGAGCTCTACCGCCGCCAGGGTGCGTGGAAGTTCCGCGCGGTCGGCCAGGGTTACGCGTCCGGACTGGCAGGTCTGGCAACGGATTTCGGCATCTCCGTCGACGATGCCCCGGCGCAACCGCAACCGGGCACCCCGCAGCCGCAACCGACTCCGACACAGCCACCACCGATCCCGACACAACCGCAACCGGACCCGGCATCCCAGTCCGGACTTCCCCCACAGCCGTCCCAGTTCAACACCCCACCGCCCCAGCCGTTTACGCCCGCCGCGGCTCCGGGCTACCCACCGCCGGGCCAGCAGCCGGTACCGCCTGGCCAGCAGTACCCCCCGCCGCCCAGCCACGGCCAGCAGTACCCATCGCCTCCGCCACCGGGCTACCCCTCCGACCCGCACGGACAGCCCGGCCAGGCCCCCGGCTATCCGCCGCCCGGCCAGCCCGGCTACCCCATGCCGCCGGGGCAGCATCAGTCCGGCCCACAGGGCTACCCCGCACCGCCCGGCCAACACCACACCGGCCCACAGGGCTACCCGACACCCCCGGGCCAGCAGCAGACCGGCCCGCAGGGCTATCCGGCCCCGCCCGGCCAGTACCCGCCGCCGAATTCCGGCCAGCACCAACCACCGTCGGCACCGGCCCCCGGTCAGTCCGCGCCCACGCCGCCGGTCAACCTGGGCAAGATCTCGCTGACCAAGGAGGCACCGGCGGTCTCGCTCACCAAGCAGGGTGCGAATTCCGGTGTGATGCGGGTGAATCTGAACTGGACCGTGCCGAACGCGCCGACCGGGCTGTTCGGCCGTCGTCGCGGCGGCAGCGGCGGCCTGGATCTGGACCTGTGCTGCTTCTGGGAGCTCACCGACGGTTCCAAGGGCTGCATCAGCCCGCTCGACACCATGGGCAACCTGCACCGCGCGCCGTTCATCGAGCTGGATCAGGACGACCGCAGCGGCGCGAGCGCCGGTGGGGAGAACCTGTCCATCAATCTCGACCACACCGCCCAGTTCCGCCGCATTCTGGTGTTCGCCTCGCTCTACGAGGGCGCGAACGACTTCCGCGGCGTGCACGCCACCGCCACCCTCTACCCGGTCGGCTCCCAGCCGATCGAAATGACGGTGGACGGCTGCGTGGACGATTCCCGCGAAATGGTGCTCGCTCTGATCGAGAACATCAACGGCGAGTTGGTGGTTCGCCGCGAGGGCGTCTTCGTGCGCCCGCCACAGGGCCGCAAGTACTGGGGCAAGCTGGCGGTGGATCAGGCCTACCGCTGGGAACTCAAGTGGGGCACCTCCAAGGGCAAGTCCTGAGTCAGGGCTGCTCGACCAGGTCGATGGCAGCGGCGCGGATCTCGCCCGCGTCGCCGTGCCAGCCCAGCAGATGCAGGATGGCGTCGGGGATCAACCGCTCGGCGTAGGCGGGTGGCGCTCCTTCGTCGGAGCGGATATTGATCACCGATTCGACGAGTCGGAAGGGCAGCAGTTCGCTGCCGGGTGCGGCGTCGCCCGATTCCGACACCACGCGCGCCGCCAGTGCCTCGTAGTGGCGGCGCAGCTCGTCGCGGCGCTCCCGGAAGGCCGCGAACCGAGGCGATCGCAGTTCCGGCAGCAGGTACAGCGCCCCCAGATTCCATCGCGCCGCGCACAGCTGTCGCACGTCGAACCAGGCCAGCGCGTAGAGCCGCACCACTGCGGGCTCCGGCCGCCGCGCCAATCGGTCCGCGAGTTCCAATGCCGCCGTGATGGTTTCGGCCAGCAGAGCGTCGAGGATGTCGTCCTTGGCGGCGAAGTGGTGGTACAGCGACGCCTGCCTGATCCCGACCGCGTCGGCGATACCCCGGGTGGAGGTGCTGCCGTAGCCGTTGGCGGTGAACAGCTCGGCGGCGGCGTCGAGGATCTCGGCGCGCGGCGTCGTGCCCTGTCGGCGGCGGGGCTCGAGGCGGGGACGCCCGGGTCCGATATTGGTCACGACCTCATTCTGTCCTACCCGGACTCATAGCCCATTTCACCAGGTGAGAGGTTTCTGTCATTCGATAGAAATATGCGCAACGCAGAAGTTACCGGCGGCCACGAGACGGATACACCGCCGTCACCACCGATGCCATCGCACGGCGAAAACTTTCAGTCGATAGGTATTCGCCTCGATGAAGGACCCGCCGATGGCCGCCCGATCGCTCCCAGAGCCACCCCATCCGTCCTGCGCCCCGTCCACCGGAGGGGGCCGAGCATGATCGTCACCGGTATCGCGATCAGCGTGGTCGCCGTCATCGCCATCGGCCTGTTCGTGGCCCGCAAGGTGGACGGCGACAGCACCAACTTCCTGGTCGCCGGACGCTCCCTGGCACTGCCCCTGGTGGCGGCCGGCCTGATGGGCCAGGCCGTCGATTCCAATGCGACCCTGGGCAATACCGACCTCACCAGTTCCCTGGGCTTCTGGGCCGGGGCCTCGCTGCCACTGGGGCTGGGCCTGTGCCTGCTCATCACCGGCATCTTCTTCGCCGCACCGATGAACCGCATGGGCCTGCTCACCCTGCCCGACTTCTTCCGCATCAAATACGGCCGCGGCATCGAGCTGACCTCGTCGCTGCTGATGATCTTCAGCTTCTGCATTCTGCTGGCGGGCAACCTGGTGGCGGGCGGCTACATCTTCGAGCGGTTCCTCGGCATCCCCTACACCGCGGGCGTGCTGCTCATCGTGACCATCGTGCTGTCCTACACCGTGGTCGGCGGCATGTTCAGCGACGCCTACACCGCGCTGGCACAGATGCTGATCACCATTTTCGGCTCGCTGGCCCTGCTCATCTGGGTCGGCTCCACCATGGGTATCACCATTCCGGAGGGCATGGGCCCCTTCGACTTCGGCCAGCTGACGAACACCTCCGAAGGCGCGCCGATCAACTGGGCGACCCTGATCTCGCTGGGCATCGGCGATATCGTCGCCATCGACTTCATGCAGCGCATCTTCTCGGCGCGGTCGCCGCAGATCGCCCGGCGGGCCTGCTTCGTCGCCGCCGCGGGCACCGCCGTCGTCGGCGTGCCGTACGCCATTGTGGCCCTGTCCATCTCGGGCGTGGTCGGCGACGGCGACGGGCCAATCCTGCTGCGCCTGCTGGCCGACCAGGCTCCGGCCGGACTCGCCATCCTGGTGCTGTCGGCCATTGTCGCGGCCTCCTGTTCGACGGCGAACGGGGCCATCCTCGGCACCGCCTCGGTGGCCACCCGCAATGTGGCCGGTCGACGCCGGGCCACCGACGCGGCCGGACACGACACCCTGCTGCGCCATGTGCGCTTCACCATGATCCCGGTGGTCGCGGTGGCGGTGCTGTTCGCGGTGCAGGTGCCGCAGACCGGCATTCTGCTGACGCTCGCCTTCGATCTCATGCTGGCCGGACTGATCGTGCCGTTCGTGGCGGCGCACATCACCGATCGGGTGAGCAGCGCGGCGGCGGCCGCGTCCATCATCGTCGGCCTCGGCACCCGGCTGGTGCTGTTCGTGCTCACCCCGACCGTGTACGGCGCGGAGAACACGCTGTGGCATATCGACAACAGTCTCATCACCGCGAGTTTCGACGGCTGGCCGACCTTCATCGCCTTCCTGGCGGCGCTGGTGACCTTCCTGGTAGCCCTGGCGGTCTTCCCAGCCCGCCGGGAGCCGGTTGCCGCGGCGACCGCACCGCATCCGGCAGACCCGCGACCGGCCGACTCGCCGCCGGTCCCGGCGGACGCGGCCGCGCAGCCCGCCACGGTGCCGACGACATGAGGCGCGTGAGCACGCCGGACAGCGCCCTGCCGGGCCGCCCCGCCCGCGCCGTCATCATCACCGCGCTGCTGGAGCGGCTGCTCGTGTGGGCGGTCCACCGGGCGTCGGGCACGCCGCCGTCGGAGCGGCGACATCCCAGACACACCAACTGATTCCGCCCACCCCGGCTGTCGTCCGGGGTGGGCAGCCATCCCGACTTGCGAAGGGAACCGATATGACAGGCACCGCATCCACCACCGAGGCACGGGCACACGCCAGATCACAGGCGGCGAGCGCGGCCATCGCCGGACCCGACCTGCCGGAAGGGATCGACGGCAGGACAGTCACCTTCGCCGCGCGTATTCCACCGGGCGGATACGCCACGGCGGTGCTCGGCCGGGGCACCCGCCTGCGACTGGCCGATCCGGCGGGCGCGGCCTGTGCGCACCTGTTCCTGCTGCGCGCCGAAGCACCTTGGGAGCGGCTGAATGTCGCGGATACGGTGAAGGTGCCGTGGCAGGCGTACCTGAGGGCCGGGCATCCCCTGCTGTCGGACCAGGGCCGGGTGCTGGCGACCGTCGTATCCGACAGCTCCGGCCACCACGACACCCTGTGCGGACCGAATGACGCGGCGCGGCAGCAACTTCGCCTCGCGGCGGCCAAGCACGGCCTGTCCCCGCGCGATCTCGGCCCCACGGTGTCGTTCTTCCGGGGCGTGCGTGTGGAAGCGGACGGCGCGTTGACCGCCACCGGCGGCGCGGGCGCGGGCGCGGCCGTCGACCTGCTCGTCCATCTGCCGGTGACGCTGTTGATCGCCGCCGCCGCGCATCCGCTGGACGACACCCCGGTCACCGACCTGGATGTCGTCGCCTGGTCGGCCCCCGACGAGCTGACCCGGGTCCACAACCCCGACCCGGAATACCGGCGCGCGGTGGAGAACACCGAAACCGCCTGGCGCGCCGCACATCCACGGGAGGCGATCGCATGAGCGGCCGGGTGAGCAGCCGACTCGGCGCGACCACACAGCGCCCCGATCATGCGCGAAAGGACACAGCATGAGCACCCTCGAACGCACCGTCGTCCTGGACGAGACCGTCCCCGCCCGCGTCGGCTGGTCCACGGTGGTCCGCGCCGGTGACCGGCTCGACATCGTCGACCTGCACGGCAATCAGGCGGTGGACTGCCTGCTGTACTCGGCGTCCGATCACACCGAGCGCTACAGCGCCCAGGCCACCCTCGCCGCCCAGCGCAACATCTTCCTCACCACCGGCAGCGCCCTGCGCACCGATTCCGGCACCACGCTCATGACCGTCGTCGCCGACGAGGTGGGCAATCACGACACCGTGGCGGGCGCCTGCTCCCAGGAATCAAATACACTGCGCTACGGCCACCACACCCGCCACCAGCACGCCTGCGTGGAGAACTTCCTCGCCGAGGGCATGAAGTGGGGGCTGGGCAAGCGCGACCTGGTCTCGAATATCAACTGGTTCATGAATGTGCCGGTGGAGGCCGACGGCACGCTGGGCATCGTGGACGGGCTCTCCGCGCCCGGGAAGAAGATCAGCCTGCGCGCCGAGATCGACACCCTGGTGCTGGTCTCGAACTGCCCGCAGATCAACAACCCCTGCAATGGTTTCGACCCCACCCCGGTGCGCATGGTGGTGAGCCGATGACGGCGGCGGTGACCCACACGACGGCCGCACCGGCCGCATCCGGTCACCCAGCCGAAACGGCGGCATCCGGTCGCCGGGCCGAAGCGGCGGATTCCTCACCGGTACAGCCGGATTCGTTCATCCCGGGTGCCGCGACGGTGCTGCGCCCCGGCATGCAGTCCACGGTGCAGGACTGGCCGGGGCGGGTGGGCTACTGGCACGTGGGCGTACCGCCTTCGGGCCCCATGGACGATCTGTCGTTCCGCCTGGGCAACCGGGCACTGGGCAATCCCGAGGGTGCGGCCGGACTGGAATGCACACTCGGCGGCCCCGCTCTGCGCTTCGACGCACCGACCCGAGTGTGCATCACCGGTGCACCGGTGCCGGTGACGGTGAACGGCCAACCGGTCCGGCAGTGGCGCAGCATCCGGGTGCCCGCCGGAGGAGTCCTGGACATCGGTGCGGTGCGCGGGCCCGGCATGCGCAGCTATCTACTCGTCGCGGGCGGCATCCAGGCGCCCGAATACCTCGGCAGCCGTGCGACCTTCACCCTCGGCAAGTTCGGCGGACCGCGCGGCCGCGCGCTCGCGGCCGGTGATGTGCTCACCTTCGGCGCACCGACCGGCCGCGGGAGCGCGGGCGTGCCGGGCGACGAACAGCCGGTGCTCACCCGCCGCTGGGAACTCGCGGTCACCGAGGGGCCGCACGGTGCGCCGGAGTTCTTCACCCGCGCCGATATCGACGCCATTGTCGGCACCGACTACGAGGTGCATTTCAACTCCGACCGCACCGGCGTGCGCCTCATCGGCCCCAAGCCGCAATGGGCGCGTCTGGACGGCGGTGAGGCCGGGCTGCATCCGTCCAACATCCACGACACCGCGTACTCCGTCGGCGCCCTGGATTTCACGGGCGACACCCCGATCCTGCTCGGCCCCGACGGCCCGAGCCTGGGCGGCTTCGTCTGCCCGGTGACCGTGGTGGCCGCCGACCGCTGGAAGCTGGGCCAGCTCACCCCGGGCGACACCGTGCGCTTCGTTCCGGTACGCGCCGACCGGGCCGCCTCGCTGCACGCGATCGGGCCGGGCCGCCGGGCCGACTGGCCCATGGTGCTCTCCGGCGGCGGCGACGGCGATGACGGCGTCCTGGCTCGGCGGGAGAGCGAGGACGGCACCGCCATCACCTACCGGCGCGCCGGAAACGACGGCGTACTCATCGAATACGGCGAGATGACCCTGGATCTCGGGCTGCGGGCGCGGGTGCACGCCCTGCACGAACACCTGCTCGAGCGCGCCGAACCCGGCATCACCGAACTCACCCCGGGCATTCGCTCCCTCCAGGTGCGTACCGACCCGGACCGGCTGCCCACGGCCGCGCTGCTGGACCTGCTCGGCGAGGCCCAGGCGGTGCTGCCGGCCGCCGAGGAACTCGTGGTGTCCAGCCGCACCGTGCACATGCCGCTGTCCTGGGACGATCCCGCCACCCGGGAGGCCATCACCCGGTACATGCACGGCGTGCGCGCCGACGCGCCCTGGTGCCCGTGGAATATCGAATTCATCCGGCGCATGAACGGATTGGCGTCGGTGGACGAGGTTTTCGATACGGTCTTCGCGGCGGAGTATCTGGTGCTCGGCCTGGGTGACGTGTATCTGGGCGCGCCCGTGGCCACCCCGACCGATCCGCGTCACCGCCTGGTCACCACCAAATACAACCCCGCCCGCACCTGGACACCGGAGAACGCCGTCGGCATCGGCGGTGCCTACCTGTGTGTCTACGGCATGGAGGGGCCGGGCGGCTACCAGTTCGTCGGCCGCACCACGCAGGTGTGGAATCACGCCTCGTCCGGTATCGGCGAGGAGCCCTGGCTGCTGCGCTTCTTCGACCGCATTCGCTGGTATCCGGTCTCGGCGGCGGAACTGCTGGACCTGCGCGCGGATTTCGCGGCCGGACGCGGAGCGCTGCGCACCGAAGCGGGCGAGTTCCGGCTCGCCGACCATCGCGCCTTCCTGGACGAGAACGCCGACTCCATCGCGGATTTCCGGGCGCGTCAGGCGGAGGCGTTCGCGGCCGAACGCGAATCGTGGCGTGCGGCGGGAGAATTCGCGGAGACGAAGGAGACCACGACATGACGGTGTGGATTCGACGGCGTACCGAGGTCGAGATCGCCGCCGACCCCGTGCCGGAGGGCCCGCTGCGCGGGCTGCGGCTGGCGGTCAAGGACAATGTCGATGTCGCCGGACTGCCCACCACGGCGGGCTGCCCCGACTTCGCCTACACGCCCGCCGCCGACGCACCCGCGGTCGCGGCCCTGCGGGCGGCCGGTGCGGTGGTGGTCGGCAAGACCAATCTCGATCAATTCGCCACCGGGCTGGTCGGCACCCGCTCCCCCTACGGCGCGGTGCCCAATGCGCTGCGGCCCGAATTCATCTCGGGCGGTTCGAGTTCCGGCTCGGCGGTGGCCGTGGCCCGAGGTGAGGCGGATATCGCCGTCGGCACCGATACCGCGGGCTCCGGCCGGATTCCCGCCGCGCTCAACGGGATCGTCGGCATCAAACCGACCGTGGGCGTGGTGTCCACCGTGGGCGTGGTGCCCGCCTGCCGCTCCTACGATTGCGTGACCGTCTTCGCCGCCGATCTGGACCTGGCGAATCGCGCCATGGCGGTGATGGCGGCCGATGCACCGGACCGGCCCTGGCCCAGCGATATCCGGCTGGCCGCGCCGCCCGCGCCCGTGGTCGCGGTCTTCAGCGAGCTGCCGGAACTCGACGAGGTGTGGCTGGCGGCCTTCGCACGCACGGTCGCGGCGCTGCGGGAGCGCGGGGTCACCATTGTCGAGATCGATCCGGCCCCGTTCCTGGCCGCAGCCCGCCTGCTGTACGACGGTGCGCTGGTGGCCGAAAGATACTCCGCTGTCGGAGAATTCGTGGACACGCACCCCGAGTCGACCGATCCGACGGTGGGCTCCATCATTCGCGCCGCCCGCGACCTGCCCGCCCACCGGCTGGTTACCGACCTGGCCGAACTGGAGCGGCTGCGCGGGCTCGCCATGGCGAGTATGGCCGGAGCCGATGCCCTGCTCATCCCCACCGCGCCCGACCATCCCAGTATCGCGGAGGTGGCCGCCGACCCGGTCGGCGTGAACTCCCGGCTCGGCACGTACACCAACTTCTGCAATCTGTTCGACCTGTGCGCGGTGGCCGTTCCGGCCGGGACGGCGGGCGCGGCCCAGTTCGGCGTATCGGTGGTGGCGCGCGCCTTCGAGGACGCGGTGGCCCTGGATATCGCCGCCCTGGTGCTGAACCGGCGGCCGCCCGAATCCGCCTGGCCGCTGGCGACCGCGGCCAGCACCGAACTCGTGGTGTTCGGCGCGCACCTGCGCGGTCAGCCGCTCGCATTCCAGCTCGACGCTCTCGGTGCGCGCTGGGCCGGACCGGTGCGGACCGCCCCGCGCTATCGACTGGCCGCCCTGGACACCACCCCGCCCAAGCCCGGGGTGACCCGCCTGCCCGAGGGCGAGGCGGGGGTCGCGGTGGCGGGGGAACGGTGGTTGCTCGCTCCCGCCGCCCTGGGCCGTTTTCTGAGCGCCCTGCCCGCACCCATGCAGCTCGGCGCGGTGGAACTCGAGGACGGTTCCTGGACAACCGGTTTCGGCTGTGACGCGGCGGCCGCGGCCGACGGCAAGGACATCAGCGAGTACGGGGACTGGCGCGTGGCCCTGCGCGCGGGCGCGGTCGGCTGACTCCGGGCCGCTCACCGCAGGCCGCGGAAGAACTCCCGGATATCGTCGGTCAGCAGTTGCGGTTCCTCCATGGCGGCGAAGTGCCCACCGCGATCGGCGACGTCCACCCAGTGCGTGATCGTGTGCTCGGCCTCCGCGTACTTGCGGATGCCGATATCGTGCGCGAACACGATCGCGCCGGTGGGCACGCCGGAGTTGACCGGCTGCCGACCCCACGCCTGATCCTGCGCGTATCCGACATAGGCGGCCGATCCCGCGGTGCCGGTCAGCCAGTAGATCATCACATTGGTGAGCAGCCGATCCCGGTCGATGATCTTGTCCGGTGCCACGGCCCGCGGATGCGTCCACTCCCGGAATTTGTCCATGATCCAGGCCAGCTGCCCCACCGGGGAGTCCACCAGCCCGTACGCCAGCGCCTGCGGGCGCGTGGACTGGATCGCGATATAGCCGAATTCTTCGCGCATGAACGCCTCCACCCGGCGGATGCGATCGCGCTCGAGATCGGTGAGCGCGGCCATCTCCGCCTCCGACAGCGGCACCTGCGGGAACGGTCCGGGCCCGTTCATATGCACGCCGATCACATGGTCGGTCGCCACCCGGCCGACCTCCGGGCTCACCGCCGCACCGATATCGCCGCCCTGGACGCCGTATCGGTCGTAGCCGAGGCGCCGCATGAGTTCGGCCCAGGTGCGCGCGATGCGCTCCACACTCCACCCGGAATCGGCCACCGGACCGGAGAATCCGAAACCCGGCAGCGACGGAATCACCAGGTGGAAGGCGTCATTCGGGTCTCCGCCGTGGGCGCGGGGGTCGGTGAGCGGGCCGATCACCTCGAGGAATTCGACGATCGACCCGGGCCAGCCGTGCGTCATGAGCAGCGGCACCGCATCCGGTTCGGGCGAGCGCACGTGCAGGAAGTGAATGCGCTGCCCGTCGATCTCGGTGGTGAACTGCGGGTGCCGATTGATCCGGTCTTCGGCGGCGCGCCAGTCGTATTCGGTGCGCCAGTAGTCGACCAGTTCGCGCAGCCAGTGCGTGGGTACGCCGGTGTCCCAGTCGTCGCCGGGCAGCGGCGCGGGCAGGCGGGCGGCGTCGAGTCGGGCGCGCAGATCGTCGAGTTGCCGTTGCGGAATCTCGATCCGGAAGGGGGTGATTTCGGTGCTGTGGAGGCTCATGAGAACTACGTTATGAGCCACCTAGGACAGCTTCCGCCCTAGCTGTACGGCAGACTTCGGATTGTGTTGGAAACTTCCGCGCGACTGCTGCGACTGCTGTCGCTGCTCCAGACACCGCGCGACTGGACAGGTTCCGAGCTGGCGGAACGCCTCGAGGTGGACGTGCGCACGGTCCGCCGCGACATCGACAAACTGCGCACCCTCGGCTACCCGGTGGACGCTGTCGCGGGCGCGGCCGGATATCGGCTGGGCGCGGGCGCGAAGCTGCCGCCCCTGCTGCTCGACGACGACGAGGCCATCGCCGTGGCCGTCGGGCTCCGCACCGCGGCGGGCGGCACCATCGCCGGTATCGAGGAGAGTTCGCTGCGCGCCCTCGCCAAACTCGAACGGGTGCTGCCGTCGCGATTGCGGCATCGGGTGGCGGCGCTGGAGGCAGCCACGGTCACCGTGCCCGCCGGAGCCGCCCGCGTCGACCCGGATGTGCTCACCACACTGGCCGCCGTCATCCGCGATCACGAGCGCCTGCGCTTCGACTACCGCACCCATCAGGGCACCGAGAGCCGCCGCACCGTCGAACCGCACCGGCTGGTCCACACCGGGCGGCACTGGTATCTGCTCGGCTGGGATGTCGACCGCGACGACTGGCGCACCTACCGCGTGGACCGCCTCACCCCGCGCATCCCGACCGGCCCGCGCTTCACCCCGCGCGACGCGCCGGAGATCGATCCGGCAGGGTTCGTCTCGCGCGGCGTGAGCACCGCGCCGTATCGCTACCAGGCGCGGATCACGCTGTTCGCGCCCGCGGCGGTGGCCACCGACCGCATCGCGCCGACGGTCGGCGTGATCGAGGCGGTCGACGCGGACACCTGTGTGTTGCACACCGGTTCCGACTCCCTCGACGAATTAGCCGTCTATGTGGGCATTTTCGGTTTCGACTGCCGCATCCACGAACCACCGGAACTCGTCGACCACATCCGCACCCTCACCGCCCGGCTCGCGGCGGCCGCCGGCTAGCACGAGCCGTCCGAAGTCCGCACAGCGTCGGGTTGCACCGCGTCCCGGATCACCCGCAACCCGGCCACCATGGCATCGAGTTGCTCGGCACTGAGCCGCCCGATGAACCACTCGTCCACCGCGTCGAGGTACGCGGGCAGCACCCGGGCCACCCGTGTCGCCCCGGCGGCGGTCAGCACCGCGAAGAAGCTGCGCCGATCGCCCGGCGCGGATTCCCGCCGCACGAATCCATTCCGCTCCAACCGGTCCACGAGCCGGGTGACACCACTGGTCGACAGGCCCGTCTGCGCGGCCAGATCGGTCATGCGCAGTTTGCGCCCCGGCGACCGGCTCAACCGCATGAGCGCATTGAGATCCAGCCCCGAGAGCCCGTACTCCCGCCAGGTCGGCTCGAGCTTCGCCAGCAGGCCCTCGTGCACCTCCAGGAACAGGCCGATGGTGGTGAGCCGAGGATCTTCGAAGAGGCGTTTGGGGTCCACGACAGCAGAGCCTAACCGCCTTCGCTGCATCGCGGATAGTTGACACGCGGAACACCTGGAGCTAATACTTGCATCGGCAATATTCCTCACAACAACTACTTGGAGGTTCCAATGACGACAGGGCAGTGGGTGGCGGGTTTCCGGATGGCGACGATGAATCCGGCCGAGGCGATCAGACTGGCCGAACCGCGCCGTTTCGCCGACGAGACGGTGCGGCAGGTACTGCATCTGGCCGGTGGCGGAGACCAGCTCCGGGTGCGGTTGACCAACCGCTACTCCGATCGGGAACTCGTGATCGGTGCCGCGCGTATCGCGGCGCGCGCGCACGGCGCGGAGATCGCGTGGGAGACCGACCGGGCCGTGCGCTTCGGAGGAACCACGACGGTACGGATTCCCGCTCGCGGCGAGATCGTCAGTGACCCGGTCGCGCTGCCGGTGGCGGCCCGGACGGATCTGGTCCTGAGCCTGTACCTGCCCGAGGACACCGGACTCGCCGCGTACGCGCAGTTGCCCGGCGAGTCCGCCTGGGTGACGACCGGTGACCACACCGCGGCCCCCGCCCTCCCCGACGCGCACGAGGTCACGTCGCAGTTCTTCGTCACCGGGATCGATGTGCTGGCACCGGCGAATACGCCCGTACTCGTGGCGTTCGGCGACTCTTGGTTCCAGGGCGCCGGCTCGACGCACGGAGCGAACCGCCGGTCTGTGGACGTGCTCAACGAGCGACTGGCACACGGCTGGGTGGTGAACCAGGGCATCGGCGGAAATCGCCTGCTCACCGAGCAGATCGGCGAATCCGGACTGGCCCGCTTCGAGCGCGATGTGCTCGCGGTGCCCGGCGTCGCCGGGGTGCTGGTGAACTTCGGCGTCAACGACCTGATTCTCGATGAGTACACCACCCCGGCGGACGAGCTGATCGCCGGATTCACCGAGCTGGCCCGGCGCTCGCACGCGGCGGGGCTACCCGTGTACGCCAACACCATCGGCCCGTTCGGCGGGGCCTACTACCCGGGTCTCGCCGTCGCGACCGGGCTGCCCGTACGGCGGCTGGTGAACGCATGGCTGCGCGGCACGGATGTCTTCGACGGCGTCTTCGATGTCGCCGCGGCAGTGGAGGATCCGGCGCGGCCGGACTTCATCCGGCCCGAATTCGACAGTGACGGTATGCATCTCAACGATGCCGGGGCGCGCGCCATGGCCGCGGTCATGGCGGTGCCCACGAATCAGGGCGTTCTGGGACCGGCCGCCTGACACTGTTTCAGGCCGCCCGCCCACAGGTCGTCGGCGATATCGCGGCCGAGTCGCACGCCGCCGATATTCTGGGACAGGTCCATGCCGCCGTCGGGCCCGGTGACGAAGGCGTCGAAGGACCAGTGCACACCGAGGTAGACGCGGCTGCGGCCGTTCTCCTCCATCATCTGCCAGAGGCCGCCCGGGAAGCGGCGGATGTGCCGGGGGCGGACCACGCCGTCGTTGTCGGTGGTGTGACCGTCGAGTTCCCCGGAGACGAAACCCATTCCGTCGGTGAGGGTGTCGGGGCCGTCGGCATCGACGCCGTAGAAGCGGCGGGCCATCTGGAAGGCGGCCGCGCCGAAGGTGGCGTGTCCGGAGGGGTAGGCCGGGAACGGCGGGCTGAAGTTGAAGGCGACCACATTGCTGCGCGGTGCGCCGTAGGGCCGCCAGCAGGGGTCGCAGTCGGCGGCCAGGGCGTCTCCCGCGGTGCCGTCCGGCCCCATGGACGGATCGAACTCGCGGATGCCGAGAATCGGACGCCAGAGGTTGTGCCGGTACTTGTCGTCCCAGGCCAGAATTCCGGCATCGGCGAGCGCGGTGTTGACCAGCGCGAACAGCCGGGCGTTCTGATCGGGCGTATTGTTCCGCGCCGCCGCGAGGTCGCGCACGATTTGATTGAAGAAGCGGGGTGGGGTGCCGAGCCCCTTGGCTCCGTCGTAGGCCCAGAACAGTCCCACCAGGGTTTCGGCGGCCGTCCGCGGGGCGATGCCGGGCGGCAGTGTGGCGGCGGCCTCGGGCGCGATGCCCTTCCCGCGCACCTCGCGCAGCGCCTCGAGGTAGCGCGGATCGTTCCCCTTCGGCGGCGGGTCCAGGGTGTAGCGGGTGGTCACCGCGAAACACCGCGAACGAGCGCCGTAGGCGGGCGCGTAATACCCCTGGGCCGGATTCACCGGGTCCGGGCGGTGATTGGGCGGAGCGGTATCGGGCACGTAGTTCTTGTCGTCGGTACCCGGATCGCCCTTGCGGGCCCGCAGCACCGCGCGGGCGACGGCCTGCCCGTGTGCGGTGCCGCGCCCGACGCCGGGTCCGGGCAGTTCGGCCTCCCGCAGCGCCCGGTCCAGACGAGGTGTCTGCGCCGGATACAGCGCCGTGAGGGTGGTGTGGGCGGCCAGCGCCACCGCCGCCGCCACCGATGATCCATTGGCCGCCACCGGCGGCGCGGTGAGCCAGGTGCCGTGCGGCGCACCGACGATGGAGAAGTACGCGTCGTGCATGGCCAGGTGCACGATGGCGAAGGCCCGTGAACTGCCGATCGGGCCGCGCACTCCGCGTTCGGCCTGCTTCGGCTCGGTGTGCGCGATCCGATCCGATTCGAGCGCCACCGCATTCCAATACAGAATCTGGTCCACTTGTCCTGCCTCCCAGGGGAATCGACTGCGACGGGCGGACAGAGATCGACATCTCTCGCCCGGCGCTGTCAGCATGCGCTGGTTTCCTGCGAGTCTCGGCAGTAGTCGGCTACCCGAATTCGCGGGGGCGATGGGACGGCATCCGAGTAGCCCGCGTGTTCCGCGTCCCCGGCGTTTCGGGTGGGGTCAGCGGGGTTTGACCTCGGCGAGCAGCTCCGGCCCGCGAGCCTCCAGCCGCTTGGTCGCCAGCGAGACGCCCAGCAGCCCGAACCCGATCCCGACCGCGACCCCCACCGGCAGAGCCGACCACAGCAGGAACGAATTATCCAGGCTCGCACCGATTCCCAGCAGGGCGATGACGGGAAGCGATGCCACCAGCTGCCCCAGCCCCACCGCCAACTGCATGAGAATCTTCGCGCAGCCCGGATTGCCCGAGGACGCGAAGGGATTGCCGCGGTTCGGCGGCATCGGATAGGGGGCATAGACCGACAGGAAGATCACCGCAGCCGCGCCCACCCCGAGCAGGACCGGCAGCGTGGACAGCGCCCACGGGTACATTTTCGTTTGCCCGACCGCGCCCGGCAGCACCACGGCGGCGATCACGGCGACCGGCGCGACCAGCAACAACCACGCCAGCACCCGGCCGCGCACATCCGCGCGCGCCGCATCCGGTGTGACCAGTGTCTGCCAGAGGGCGGTGCCGTCGAAGCCGTACAGGTTGGTGGCCGACATGGCGGCCAGCCACACCACGAACGCGCCCGCGAACGGCAGGAAAGTGGTGCTCCCGTTCTGGATGGCCAGGAAGACCGGCAGCGCGAAACCGATGAGCAGCAGCGGAAGCAGGGTGGCCCGGCGGCGGCCGTCGCGCCACCAGGTGCGCAGTTCCTTGCGAACAACGGCGCCGGTCGGACTGATGGGTACGAGGCGGTCCAGCACCCCGGTGCGCCCGCTCGCGCGCACCTCCTCGGCGGGTGCGGGCGGGGTGGTGAGGCGGCGGCCGAGCAGCCACGCCCACGCCTCCCAGAGCAGCAGCGACAGCGCGACCAGCCCGGCCAGCGGCAGCAGGGCCCGCAACCAGTGGCCGGAGGCGGCAGACTCCACCGCGTAGGCGGCCCATCCGGACGGGACCGCGCGCAGCAGGTTGCCCACGCCCTCCGGGGCGTCACGCAGCTTCGGGCCGAGACTGCCGACGATCAGATTGAGCGGGTAGTAGGCCAGCCCGAGCAGTCCGGCCAGCAGCACACCGAGATCGCGGCCGCGGCGGGACCGCATGGCCGCGCCGATCCAGCCGGTGAGCGCCCGCGACAGCAACACCACGAAGGTCAACTGCAATACCGCCCCGACCACGGCCACCAGCACCGCGCCGACGCTGTATCTCGCTGCGATCAGCACCAATCCGGAGAAGGCGAGCAGATTCACCAGCACCGCCGGGCCGACGAAGGCGGCGGCCGCCAGACCGTAGGCGAGTTGCCGATTGCTCAGCGGCAGCAGGCGGAAGTGCTCGGGTTGCAGCGTCTCGTCACTGCTGCCGGTGAGAATGGGCCCGCACAGCCAGCCCAGCGTCCAGGCGGTGTACAGGGCGGCGGCGATATTCGTCGCCCCGTAGAGATTGTCGGGCGCGCCGAAGCCGACCAGCAGCAGGGTGATCGCGGCGGCGATGACGCCGAAGACGATGCCCAGCCAGAAGCCGATGGCCCCGCGCCCACTGCGCATGCCGCGTGCGGTGAGCCGCAGCCGCATGCGGATCATCACGCCAACCACGACAACCCCTCGTCTCCGGCCACCCGGCCGCCGACCAGCCGCACGAATGCCTCCTCGAGGGTGCCCTCGCCGCGCACCTCCGCGACGCTGCCGCCCGCCACCACCCGGCCGTGGCTGATCACCGCGACCTGATCGCACAGGTTCTCGACCAGTGCCATCACATGGCTGGAGAGCACCACCGATCCCCCGGCGGCCACGAACCGCTGGAGAATGGTGCGGATGGTCGAGGCCGACACCGGATCGACCGCCTCGAACGGTTCGTCGAGCACCAGCAGTTTCGGTGCGTGTAGCAGGGCGGTGGCGAGCCCGATCTTCTTGCGCATACCGGCCGAATAGTCCACCACCACGGTGTTCTCCGCACCGTCGAGTTCGAGCACGTGCAGCAGTTCGTCGGTGCGCTCCACCACCGTCGCCTGCGGCATTCCGCGCAGTAATCCGGTGTAGTTCAACAGCTCTCGTCCGGTGAGCCGTTCCGGCAGCGACAGCCCGTCCGGCAGCACCCCGACCATGGTCTTGGCCCGCACCGGATCGGTCCACACCTCGGTGCCGAAGATCCGGGCCGCCCCGTGGTCGGGCCGCAGCAGCCCCACCGCCATCGACAGGGTGGTCGTCTTACCGGCCCCGTTCGGCCCCACCAGCCCGAAGAACGACCCGGGCGGCACGGCGAGGCTCACGCCCTCCACCACCCAGGGCCCGCCGAACTTCTTGTACAGCCCGTCCAGCTCGAGCGCCGGTCGCCCGTTCGCCTCCATGGTGCCCCTCTCCCGGGCGCCCCTCGCCCATCTCGAATATAGGTGCGACCACCGCGAACGGTAACGAACGCCGCAGCCGCCGGGCCGTACCGCGTGCCCGCTCGGCAGCCGGAGCGGCTCGATCCCCGGTACGTCCAGGCAGAGTGGTGCCCGGTCGATGGTGACCTCGATCGGGACGTGGCGTCGGCGCGGCGACGGTCCGCCGGTGCGATCGCGCACCGCACCGGCGGTCGCCGACTAGTCGGTCGCCACGATGCGGATCTCGTCATCCGCGGCCGCGGTGTCCTCGCCCGGCACCGTGAACCAGTGCGTGACCTCTTCCTCGAGGTCGGCCTCGACACCGTCCTCGCCCGGGAGCACCGAGAGCGCGCCCGCGGTGGCCGCGGTGAGGAATTCGTCCACGGCGGCGGAGCCGGTGGCGGCGGTGGTGTAGAGGGTCGACTCGTAGTCGATCTCATGCACCTCGCGGAGGCGGTCGGCGCGGTCGAGGGCGTCGGTCTGGGTAAGGGTGGCCCAGATGCCGTCGGCTTCGCGGGTGACGAAGGCCGGGGTGTCCTCGGTGAGCGGGCGCACGCGGTCGGCGTAGGAGACCGGGTGGGTGGCCGCCGCGGCGATATCCGCCTGCACCTGCGGGTCGGTGGGGACCAGCCAGCGGATGTTCTTGGCGGCCGGTTCCTCGGCGATGCCGAATCCCGCTCCGGCGGCGATGATCTCGCCGAAGGAGAGGCCGTCGGCGAACAGCACCGCGGCACCGGCCTTGTGCACGGCCCAGGCCGCCACCACACTGTCCGCCGAGCGCGGCAGGGCGATGGCGACGATATCGCCGGGGCCCGCACCGCGGTCGATGAGCACCCGCGCCAGCTGCGAGGAGCGGCGGTCGAGCTCGTGGTAGGCGATCTCCTTGCCGTCGGCCAGCAGCGCCGGAGCCTGCGGATCCTCCTCCACCACGGCGGCCAGTGCCTTGGCCACCGTACGGTCGCCGAGGCGGGTGGTCTCCGGGGCGGACTCCACCGCGGGAGCCGTGCTCTCGGCGAGGATGCGGGCGCGTTCGGTGTCGTCGAGGATGTCGATGTCACCGATCAGGCCGGTCGAATCGCCCAGCAGCGCGTCCAGCACGCGGTTCAGGCGCGCCGCCAGCGTCGCCACGTCGTCGGCGGTGAACCGGCTGGTCAGATACCGCATGGCGATCTCGATGGTCTCCTCGGCCATCACCACCAGCGTCATCGGGTAGTGGGTGTTGTCGTTGACGCCCACACCGGTGACCGACATGCCGTCGATGGAGCTGGCCGCGGCGACCGCGTCCTTGTCCATCGGGTAGGACTCGAACACCACCAGGGTGTCGAACTGGCTGCCGATACCGGTGGCCCGCTGGATGTCGGTGAGCCCGATGTAGTGGTGGTCGAGCAGGTCGGCCTGCTCGCGCTGCACCTTCTCCAGCATGCCCTCGATGCTCAGGCGGTCGTCGATGCGGATGCGCACCGGCAGGGTGTTGATGAACAGACCCACCATGGTCTCCACCCCGGGCAGATCCGCCGGGCGGCCGGAGACGGTCGCGCCGAACACCACGTCGCCGCGGCCGGTGAGCCGTCCGACCAGGATGGCCCACGCGGTCTGCACCACCGTGTTCACCGTGACGCCCAGTTCGCCGGCGCGCTTGGTGAGCGCGCGGGTGCGTTCGGCGTCGATTTCGGTGACGTGGCGGCCGATCTCGTAGGTTTCCTCGCCGCGCGGCTGCGGCGCGAGCTGGGTCGGCTCGGTGACGCCGGACAGCGCCCTGGTCCACGCCCGGAGCGAGGCGTCCCGGTCGCGACCGGAGAGCCAGGCGAGGAAGTTCCGGTACGAGGTGACCCGCGGCAGCGCCGAGGTGTCGCCGCGCACCGCGTACAGCACCAGCAGGTCCTGCATGAGCAGCGGCATGGACCAGCCGTCCACCAGGATGTGGTGGGTGGTGATCACCAGGTTCCACTGTTCGCCGCCGGTGCGGAACAGGGTGAACCGCATGAGCGGCGGCGCGGTCAGGTCGAAGTGCATGGCGCGGTCGTCCTCGATGAGTTCGCGCATGCGCGACACCCGCTCGTTCTCAGGTAGATCGGTGAGATCCACCTCCCGC
Organism: Nocardia otitidiscaviarum NBRC 14405; assembly: GCF_000308635.1. Lineage (GTDB taxonomy): Bacteria > Actinomycetota > Actinomycetes > Mycobacteriales > Mycobacteriaceae > Nocardia > Nocardia otitidiscaviarum. The sequence continues at coordinate 67,118 of NZ_BAGD01000107.1, forward strand.
CACGGCGCTTCGGCCCGGTCCAGCACCACCTGCACCGGCTTGCCGTCGGTATCGGTGACGAAGGCTGTGCGCAGGTTCGGGTACCGGTCCACCACACCCTGGGCGGCGGCGTGCAGCCGCGCCACATCCACCGTGCCGCCGAGGTCGAGCACGGCCTGCATGGTGTAGACGTCCAGGGTTTGCTGGCTCTGGGCGATCATGGCCTGGAAGAGCAGACCGCCCTGCAGCGGCGACAGCGGCCAGACATCGGCCAGCGCCGGGTAGTCGCGCTCCCACACCTCGATATCGGTCTGGCCGATCGAGACCAGGTTCATATCCGACGGCGTGAAGCCGCCGGCGTCGGCGCGCTGGGCGTGGGTGGCGAGCGCGGTCAGCGCCGCCACGAACAGGTCCGCGAACTCCTGCACCCGTTCCACACTGAGCAGCCCCGTCGGGAAGGCGAAGGCCGCGCCCAGCTGCGGGCCGTCCTCGCCGTCGGTGACGATGGCATTGATGTCCAGGGTGGCGTTGGCGGGCATGTCGCGGTCCATGTCCGCGTCCAGCTGCCCGAGGTCGGCCACCGGCACCCAGCCCAGTTCGGCGAGCTGTTCGGGCACCTCACCGGTGGAGACGCGGCCCAGGTAGTTGAAGCTGATCTGGCCCACATCGCGCAACCGGTCCCGGGTCTCGGGGTTGAGGTGGCGCAGCAGACCGAAGCCGAGGCCCTTGTCGGGCACGGCGAGCAGCTGCTCCTTCACCGATTTGACGATATCTCCCAGGGCTTTTCCACCCGCGAAGGCATCGTCGAGATCGGCCTCGCCCAGATCCAGGCGCACCGGGTAGGCGCTGGTGAACCAGCCGACGGTGCGCGAGAGGTCCGCGCCCGCGACCACGTCTTCCTCGCGACCGTGACCCTCCAGTTTGATCAGCGTCGCGGAGCGACTCGGTGAGGGGTGGTGGTCGGGCGACGGGTGGGCCAGCGTCGCGGAGCGACTCGGTGCGGGGTGGTGGTCGGGCGACGGGTGGGCCAGGGATGCCGAACTCGCACCGCGCCAACGCGATACGGCCATGGCCAGCGCCGACAGCAGACCGTCGTTGACACCGCCCCGGTACAGGCCCGGAATGGCGGTCAGCACCGCATCGGTGACCTCGGCTGGAATGGTGACCTCGACCCGCTCGACCGTGGCGAAGGTGTCCACGGCTGGATCGAAGGCACGCGAACCCAGCAGCGGATCCGGTGTCTCCGTGACACCCTGCCAGAACTCGAGTTCCGCCACCCGCTCCGGCGCGGACGCCGCGTCCACCAGGGCGTGCGCCCACCGTCGCATGGAGGTGCCGTTCTCGGGCAGCGCGACCGGCTGTCCGAAGGCCAGCTGCGACCAGGCCGTGGCGAAGTCCGGGATCAGGATGCGCCAGGACACGCCGTCGACCACGAAGTGGTGGGCGGCGATGAGCAGCACGTCGCGGCGCCGGTGCCCATCGGCGGCGTCCGCGGCGCCCTCCGTGGTTACGCGAGCTGCCGCCTCCGGGCGCGTCGCTCCCGCCGGCTCGAACGCGAACCACACGAACTGCACCATGGCGGCATTGGCCGGATCGAGGCGGCTCAGCGCACCGTCGAGTTCGGCGGACGCCACCCGCGACAGCTCCGCATCGGAGATGTCGGCGGGCACCATGACCTTCTGCACCAGCGCGTCGACATCCACGGCACCGCGTTCCAGCGCCTCGAAAGCCCAACCATCCGTGGCGTTTCCGCGCAGGCGCGCGCGCAGCACATCGTGGTGGTCGAAGACCGCCCCGAGGGTGCCCACCAGCGCCTCCCGGTCGATGCCGTCCGGCAGCCGCAGCGCCATGGACTGCGAGAACCGCTCGTAGCTCGAACCACTCGACAGAATGGCCGTCATGATCGGCGTCAGCGGAATGTCGCCGACCCCGCCGCCGGGCAGTTCCGCGAGCTGCTGCTGTTCGGCGTCCCCGCCGCGCACGGCCACCTCGGCCAGTCCGGCCACGCTGCGCTGCTCGAACACATCGCGCGGGCTGAACACGATGCCGCGCGCCTTGGCCCGCGACACCAGTTGGATGGACAGGATGGAGTCGCCGCCGAGCGCGAAGAACGAATCATCCGCGCCCACCTGCTCCACGCCGAGCACCTCGGCGAAGACGGCGGCCAGCTCACTCTCCAGATCGCTGACGGGAGCCCGGAATTCGCGCGGAGCGAGCACCGGTTCGGGCAGCGCGCGCCGGTCGAGCTTGCCCGCGCCGGTCAACGGAATCTCGTCGATGACCGTGATCGCGGTCGGCACCATGTATTCCGGCAGTCGCGCGGCGGCATGTTCGGTGAGCGCGGCGATATCGACGGTGGCACCGGCCACCGGCTTCACATACGAGGCGAGGATGGTGGTTCCGGCCTCGGTCTTGTGGCCGAGGGTGACCGCGAAGTCCACGCTCTCGAAAGCCGTGAGCGCGGCGTCGATCTCGCCGAGTTCGATGCGGAAGCCGCGCACCTTCACCTGGAAGTCGTTGCGGCCCACGTACTCCACCACGGCGCGGTCGAGCGCGTCGCGCCGCCAGCGCACCACGTCACCGGTGCGGTAGAGCCGGTCGCCCGGTGCACCGTACGGATCGGCGACGAAACGTTCGGCGGTCAGTCCCGGTCGCGCGTGGTAGCCGCGCGCCAGTTGCACACCGGCCACGTAGAGCTCACCGGCCACGCCCTCGGGCACCGGGTGCAGGCGGGCGTCGAGCACCATGGCCCGCATACCGCGCACCGGTCCACCGATGACGACCGGATCACCGGCCGACAGCGGATCGGAGATATTGGTGGCGATGGTCGCCTCGGTGGGGCCGTAGGCGTTGTGGAAGCGCCGCGGCGCACCCGGATTCTCCGACCACTTGGCCACCAGATCAGCGGAGACGGCCTCACCACCGGCGATGATCACCTCCATGCCGGACAGCTGCGCGGGGTCCAGCGAGGCCAGCACCGACGGCGTGATGAGGCCGACCGACACCCGCTCGCGGGAGATCAGCTCGCCCAGCTCGTCCCCGCCGTAGGTGCCCGGGGGCACCACCACGAGCGCACCGGCCGCGCCGACCGCGAGCAGCAGTTCCAGCACCGACGCGTCGAACGACGGCGAGGCGAACTGCAGTGCGCGCGAACCGGAATCGAGTCCGTAGCGCACCACCTGCTCCAGGCTGAAGTTGGCCAGACCCGCGTGGGTGACCACGACGCCCTTGGGCATTCCGGTGGTGCCGGAGGTGTAGATGACGTACGCGGCGTGCTCGGCCCGGATCGGAGCCCAGCGGTCGGCGTCGGTCACCGGATCGGCCGCATAGCCCTCGGCTTGCGCCAGCACCGCGGCGTCGTCGAGGGACAGCCAGCCCGCCAGACTCTTGACCGGCGGCAGCTTTTCGGCCTCGGCCGTCACGGTCAGGCCCAGTACCGCACCGGAATCCGACACCATGTGCGCGATGCGGTCGGCCGGGTAGGCCGGGTCGATCGGCACGAAGGCCGCACCCGACTTGGCCACCGCCCACACCGCCAGCACCGACTCGATCGAGCGCGGAACGGCGACGGCCACCAGCACATCCGGTCCGGCGCCGCGCTCGATGAGCAGTCGTGCCAACCGCGAGGACGCCGCGTCGAGTTCAGCGTAGCTGAGGGTCCGGCCGTCGAACACCACGGCCGCGCCGTTCGGATTGCCCTGGGCGGCAGTGCTCATCAGCTCCGGCAGGGTGGCCGGGACCACCGGTGCGCCGCCGGTGCGAGTGAGTAGATCGGTGCGCTCGGCTTCGGCGAGCAGGTCGAGATCGCCGACCGGCCGCTGCGGCCGCGTGGTGAGCTGTTCGAGCAGGCGGGTGAAGCGCTGGGCGAACACCTGCACCGTGGCCTCGTCGAACAGGTCACGCGCGAAGGCGAATTCGGCGTACATGCCGGCGTCATCGGACGCTTCCCGGATGGTCAGCGACAGATCGAACTTGGCGGTGTCGTTGTCGAAATCGACGGCGGAGACCCGCAGTCCGGGCAGTTCGAAACTGGTGTCCGGCAGATTCTCGAACGACAGCACCACCTGGAACAGCGGATGCCGCGAGGTGGAGCGCTCCGGGTTGATCAGCTCGACCAGCCGCTCGAACGGAATGTCGGCGTGCGCGAAGGCCGCCAGGTCGGCGTCCTTGGCGTGGGCGAGCAGTTCGGCGAAGCCCCGCTGCGCGTCCACCTCGGTGCGCAGCACCAGGGTGTTGACGAACATGCCGATCACATCGTCGAGCTCGGCCTCGCCGCGGCCCGCGATCGGGGTGCCGATGGCGATATCGGAGGTGCCCGACAGGCGCGACAGGAACACCGCCAGCGCGGTGTGCACGACCATGAACATGGTCGCGTTCTGCTCCCGCGCGATGCGCTGGAGTCCCTGGTGCAGCTCGGTGCCGATCGGGAAGAGCACCCGGCCGCCGCGGAAGGACTGGGTGGTCGGCCGCGGGCGGTCCGCGGGGAGGTTCAGCTCGTCCGGGAGGTCCGCGAGGGTCGTCTTCCAGAACGCGGCCTGCGCGGAGATGAGGCTCTGCGGGTCGTCCTCGGAGCCCAGCACCTGGCGCTGCCAGATGCTGTAGTCCGCGTACTGCACCGGCATCGGCGCCCAGCCGGGGGCCACACCGCTGGTGCGGGCGGCGTAGGCGATCATCACATCGCGGGTCAGCGGGCCCATGGACCAGCCGTCGGCGCTGATGTGGTGGGCCACGAAGACGAGCACGTGCTCGACCGTGGTGGGCTCGGCCGTCCGGCCGCCGCCCAGGGCGGCGGTGGCGTCCGGGCCTACCGCGCGGCGGGTGGCGGCTTCGACCGCGTCCAGGATGCCGAGGGCGGATGCCTGGTGTTCGCCCACCTCTTCGGGGGTTTCGACGCGGAACAGCTTGGCGCGCAACGGGACTTCCGCTGTGACGTCGAAGCCGGTCGCGATGACGGCGGCGATGCGGTCGCGGATCTCGGTCGCGTCGACCGGGATCGGGGTCAGGTTCGGGACCGCCTGTGCGGCGGGGACGATGACCTGGGATGCGGTGCCGTCTGT
>NZ_BAGD01000106.1 GCF_000308635.1 Nocardia otitidiscaviarum NBRC 14405
AGCGCCCCGCGCGGCTAACGCCGCGACGGCATACCGCGTACACCCGGTCGCGGCGGCGTCCGGTGCGCCAGATCGGCCCGGAGGGCGGCCACCTCCTCGCGCAGTCGGGCCATGAGGCGCTCGGCGTCGTCGCGATGCGCGGCGGCGCGGTCGGTATCTCCGAGCGCGGCGGCCAGTTCGGCGAGTACGGCGTCCATCGGCCCCAGGTACGACGCGCCGGTCTCCAGTCCGCCGATGGTCCCGGCCAGCGGCAGCAGCGCGGTGTAGAGCTCGCGGACGACGTCGGTATCGCCGAGGAACAGCGCGATCCGGGAGCGGATGATGCTGAAGGTGGCCCAGAACGGCGGCCCCACCGGGGGCGCGGCGGCCAGCACCCGCCGGGCGTGCGCGGTGTCCCCGCAGTGCAGCAGGGCCAGCGCGTAGCCGTAGGAGAACAGCTCCGGCGCGACGGCGGCGCGTTCCCCGAGCGCGCCCGCGAGCGCGGAGAAGTCGCCCCCGCGCACCCAGGCCAGCGCCAGCAGCAGCCCGATGTGCAGCGCCTCCGCGTCGCGGGTGACATCGTCGACGGGCAGCGCCTGGGTGGCCAGCGGCGCGGGTCCGAGCACACCCTCGTGGTGCCAGTCGCCCAGCATGCGTTCGGCGGACTCGATATCGCCGCGCACCAGTTCGAGCAGGAACTCGAAGGGTACGAGCGCGTCGAGCAGATGGCGTAGTTGCCCGTCGGTGGCGAATTCGGCGGCGCGCCCGGCATGTTCGGCGGCAGTGGCGAGGTCGGCGTCGGCCAGCGCCGCCCGGAAGAGCAGATAGCGTGCCAGCGCCTGGAATTCGGTGAGTTCGGCCGCGGCCGCCACGAGAAGTAGCCGGGTCGCAAGACTTTTCAGTTCGTCGGCGCGCAGGAATCCGCCCCGCACGAACGCGATGAACGCCTGGGCGTTGACGGCCGTGCACAGCAGATCGGCATCGCCGAGCGGTTCGGCCAGCGCGACGGCCGCGTCGGCGGCGGCCCGGGCGTCACCGAGATCGGTCAGCGCGGTGTGGAAGACGGTGGTGACCAGCACCAGGATGCGCTCGCGCACCGGCAGTCCGGTGTCGGCACGGGCGATGCGCAGTGGTTCCAGCACCCGCGGGTCGGCGGTGTGCCAGTCTCGCGCCGACCAGATGAGCGGGGTGGGCCAGCAGGTGGCGGCCCGGACCAGCGGTTCGACACCACCGAGCCGGTCGGCGAGATCGAGGGCCTGTTCGCGCACGTCCCGCGCCTGCTCGTGCCGCCCGTCGTAGGCGAGGGCGGTGACGAGCTCGCAGCGCGCCTCCAATACCGCCGACAGCTGCTCGTCGGTGGCGGCGGCCCCGTCGTGCCCGGCCATTTCGTGCAGTGTCAGCACCGACTGCCAGCGGCGCACCGCGTCGGCCCGCATGCGCCGTTCCACGCAGAGGCGGGCCGCGGTCCGACCGAAAAGCAGTGCGCGCTCGGCGGTTTCGACGGTGGCGCCGAGCGCCGCGTGGTGCGCGAGGGTTTCGGCGTCGCGTCCGGTGAGGGCGGAGCAGTCCGGAACGCAGATCCGCGCGGACAGTGATTCGAACACCGCCCAGTGCATGCGAAGGCGGCGCAGCACGGGGATGCCGTAGTACACCGTCTCGCGGATGAGCGCGTGGTCGAAGCGGATGCGGCCGCCGCGCTCGGTGCGCAGCAGCCGGGCCTGTTCGGCCGCCGCGACCCGGTCGATGATCTGGTCGGGCGTGAGCCCGGCGGCGGTGGCGAGGGTGGGAACGTCGCAGTCCTCGCCCCAGACCGACATGAGTTCGAGCAGGTCGACAACCGCGGCGGGCAACTGGGCGACGCGGCGGCCCAGCAGATCTCGCACGGTGTCGGGCAGCGCGTCGGTGGTGCCCTGGGTGGCGACGAGTTTGGCCAGTTCGCGCACGAACAGCGGGTTGCCGCCGGTGCGTCGGCGCAGCAGCGCCACCAACTGGTCATCGGCGTCCACGAGTCCGGCGGCGACCGCGGCCCACCGGGTGCCGTTCAGGTCGAGGCCGTCGAGTTCGATGCGGTCGGCGGTGAACAGGGCCAGGGCGGCGGCGGTATCGCGCACTCCCGCACCGGCTTCGGTGCCACGCAGGGTGGCGATGATCAGCACGGGGCGGTCGCGCAGCCAGTGCACCACCTGGCGCAGCACCTGGAGGGTCGCGGTATCCGCGCCGTGCACGTCTTCGAGCACGATGAGCACCGGCCCGGCGGCGGCGCGACAGTGTCGGACCACGCGGCGGGCGAGGGTGAAGGCGTCGACGGCGGCACAGGCGTCGGGGTCGGCGGCGGTGAGTTCGACCAGCACCTCGGCCCAGGCCCAGGCCGGGGGCGCGTCCTCCACCTCGGGGCAGCGGCCGAAGACGGTGGCCCAGTCCCGCTCGGCCAGCTGCGCGGCCACCGCGGTGGCGAGGGTGCTCTTGCCCGCGCCCGCCTCGCCGGAGAGCCATACCAGGCGCACGCTGCCCAGCGCCGCCGCTTCCGCCGCCGCCAGCACGGCGGCCCGCTGCTCGGCATATCCACTGTCCGGCAGCGGATCCGGGTGCGCTGCGCGCACCGTGATCGGCGCGGTCGGGGTATCGGTGCCGACCTTGTGGGTGAGGATCGCGGTCTCGGTGTCGCGCAGCGCGGGTCCGGGGTCCACTCCGAATTCGCCGTTGAGGAATTCCCGGCAGCGGCGCACCGTGGTGAGCGCGTCCAGGGACTGCCCGAGCCGGTACTGGGCCAGGGCGAGCAGTCGCGCGCATTCCTCGCGGCCCGGATGCTCCTCGAAGACCGGCCGCAGCGCCAGCACCACCTCGGCGGGCCGGTTCAGCTCCAGTGCCGCCCGTGCCCGCAGCTCCAGCGCGGTGAGCCGCAGGGCGGTCAGCCGCGCGGCTTCCTGTGCCGCCCAGGGCATTCCGAGGAAGGTTTCCAGTGCGGTGCCGTGCCAGCAGGCCAGGGCGGCGTCGAGCACCCGGATCTGTTCGAGCGGGTCGGGTCGCAGGGCGGGATCGCGCAGGGCGGCCTCGTGCCCGTGCAGTAGCTGCTCGAACTCCCAGGCGTCGACCTGCGCGGGTTCGAGATTCAGTGCGTACCCGTGTGATTCGGAGACGATGACGCGGGCGCGGGCCCGGCGCGGCCGATCCGGTTCGAAGAGGCGTCGCAGATTGTGGATGTAGACCTGGAGCGCGGCGGTGGCCTTGGCGGGCGGGTCGCCGTTCCACAGATCGTCGATGAGCCGGTCGGTGGGGACGACCCGGCCCCCGGCCGCGACCAGGCGTCCCAGCACCGCGCACTGCATGGGCGCGCCGGGTGGCACCCGCTGGCCGTCGATGGTGATCTGCAGAGGTCCCAGCACTCCGATCCGTGTGACCGCCATGCCGTGCCGAAACCCCCGTAACCACTGCCGTCTTGGACAATTGACTTGCTTGCGACACACAGAATGACAGAAATTCTGCGAGACGTCTCATCGGTGTGATCCGACTTAACCGAATACGAAGTGGACACGAAGAGTGATGCCGCACACTGCCATGGTGTCTCAGTCCGGGTTGCGCGTGCCCACCACGCGGTCGATCGGCGAGGAGCCGCGTGGCGCCGAACTATCGGTGCTACAGGGCTTCCCATATCCCGCCGCCTACCGCACCCCGGCGACCTGCGATGTGGTCGCCACCAATACCGCCTTCGCGGAGATGTTCCCGGGCCTCGAGCCCGGCACCAACCTGCTCACCTGGATGCTGCTCGATCCCATGGCCCGCTGTGTGCTGGTCGAATGGGAAGTCGAGGCGCAGCTGCTGGTGCAGCGGTTCCGGAAGTCGGTGCCGCAGGCCGAATCCGGCCGCATCGAGGAGATCCTGACGCTGTGCCGCCGCGCACCGGACTGGGATCGGCTGTGGGGAGAGGAGATCCGGGTCCCGGACACCGCGCAGCGACTGCTGCTGGTGCGGGATGCGGAGACCGGCCTCGAACGCGCCATGTACGCGCACACCTTCGGCTTCGAGGCCCCACCGCGCCCCTGGCTGCTGTACACCCTCGTACCGGCGACCTGAGCCCGGTCCGCCGCCGCGTCAGGCTTGGGCGGCCGGGCTCTCGAACCAGCCGTCGACCGGGTCGGCGTAGCCGTGGTACACCAGCGGAATCCGCCGGTCCACCTCGAAGTGGCGGTACACCGCGAGCATGGCCCGCCGTACCGCGTGCGCGTGGAAGTCGTCGATGCGGCGGGCGCCGAGCCGGTGCTCGGGCAGCAGCTCCAGTCGGGTCAGCTCATCGGGATCGGTGGCGTCGAGTCCGATGGGCGGGGCGTCGGCGATGAAGTGGTCGTGCAGGATGGCGTGCGTGCGCGCCGGGTCGGGGCTACCCGGCGCGAAGGCCAGGAAGCGCACCCGGACGCCGCGGCGGCCGGGAGCCGCGGTCTCCAGCCGGTCGAGCAGTACGGCGGCCGGACGACGCACCGACCGCCCGGCGAGCGGGTCCTGTTCGAGCAGGTGCAGCATGCTGCCGCCGGGCACCCGGGGTTCGGGGACGAGGAACAGGCTCAGCACGGGTGCGCCGGAGACTCCGTCGGCCAGGCAGACTTTGGTGGTCATGGGATCGGGCATGCGCTTCTCCCTCGATTGTGCGGAACCCGCGGTGCGGTCCGCGCCCGGGGCGGCGGGCCCGGGGTGGTGCAGTCAGCTGGTATTCGATATCTCGCCGCGGACCCGGAGGCGGTCAGCAGACCGCCCGGCAGCGCGACCGGAGCACACCAGCGAATTATAGTCGAGTCGCATGACCTGCCGCGGGCGTTCGTCAGGCGTCGATCAATCCGCGCCGGGTCGCGGGCGGGCTCGCCAACTGCCGCTCGATGGTGGCCCGTACCAGCGGCCACTCCTCGTCCAGGATGGAGTAGAACGCCGTACTGCGCACCTCGCCGTCCAGCCCGCGCGAATGCGCCCGCCGCACCCCGTCGCTGGTCGCGCCGAGCCGCTCGATGGCCATGCGGGACCGCAGATTCCGCATATCCGCGCGCAGGGCGATGCGGCGTACCCGCCACACCTCGAAGGCGTGCGCGAGCAGCAGCAGTTTGGACTCCAGGTTGATCCCGGCTCCCCGTGCGTCCGGCGCGAGCCAGGTATTGCCGATCTCGGCGGCGTCCGGGATGGCCAGCAGCGGGTCGCCCGGCGGCAACCCGTGCACCAGCGGCCACACCACCGGCCCCTGCCAATAGTCGAATCTGGTGAATCGAGTGGACCCGAGCACCCGCCCGGTGCCCGCCGCGACGATGGCGAAGGCCAACGAGGTGCCCGCGGCGTGCCCGGCGACCGCCTGGGCGATGTAGTCGATGGCCTCGTCCACCCCGTGCGGAACGGGGGTGAAGGCGAAGTCGTCGCGATTGTCCGCCGCCGCCTCCGCGATCCCCGGAGCATGCTGCGGCGCAAGGGGTTCCAGCCGCACGACGCGGCCGTCGAGAATGACCGGTACAGGCACGTTCCCTCGATCTTTCGAAGCGGTCGGGGGTCGCGTCGGGCGGTGCCGCACCGGCTACCCGCTCCGGATAGGACGAACCAGCCCTGGCGCGCCAGTAGCAGCGTGAATCAGTGAGGTGAACGATAACGGAACACCCGCGCACAGGACGGCAGGCGACACACGAATTTCGGGGCCCGCCCGGCGGCGGTCAGCCCAGCGCGGACGTCCCCGCGGCGACGGTCCCGGACGCGGCGTCGTCCCAGGTGCGGGGCGGCGGGCCGAAGGTGCTGTGCGCGTTGGCGATCACCGATTTGCCGAGCGCCCGGTTGCCGACCGCGCCGATCACCGCGCCGATGCCCGCGGGCAGCGCCCGCCCGAACACCAGCACACCCCGCTTGACGATGAACTGCACGACGAAGCGTTTCACCAGCGCGTTGTCGATGTTCCGCACGACCGGCAGCCGGTCGGCCACCACGGCGGCCCAATCCCGCGCCGACTGGCTGGCGTTCTTGCCCATCACCGCGGTGCCGGTCTCGCCGAGCACGACGCTCACCACCATGGCGCGACGCTGCTCGGGCGGCAGTGCACCGATGCCGTGCACCGCGCCCACCGAGGCCGCGTACAGCGCCGACGCCTCCAGGAAGAACACCGACTCGACGCCGCTCACCGCCAGGCCGATCAGGGTGCCCACGCCGGGTACCGCCGCGCTCAGGCCCGCGACCGTACCGCTGGCGGTGACCAGCACCAGGTAGCGCGTCTCCAGCCCCTGCGCGATGTCCTCGGGTGACCGGCTCGGGTGCTTGCGCCGCAGCCGGTCCACGTACCTGGCCGCCAGCGGCGCCTGCACCCCGGTGCCGCCGCGCAGGAGCAACTCGATGGACTTCTGCACTGTGCGCTCGAACATGGCGGGCGTCCCCTTTCGTCGTCGGCAACGCCCGAGCGTACGGACCGCCGTGCCCGGGTTCGGGTTCCGACACGGGAATCCACGGGTCCGTTACGACCGACGTCCGCGCGGGGACCTTCGCCTCTCCCGGTCGGCGGTGATCGGCGTCACAGTATGGGTGGTGGTCGGTTTCCGGCGGCGACGCGGACGACCAGGACAGGCGACGAGACGGTGACGGGCAATGGACGCGCACGAGTCCCATATGACAGAGTCGGACCTCTTCACGTGGAGCATGGAGCAGGATCCAGCACTTCGCTCGACGATCGTCACGCTGCTGCTGCTCGACTCCGAACCGGACCGGGATCGGTTGTGGCACACGCTCGATCGCGCCAGCCACGCGGTACCCCGCTTCCGGCACCGGCTGGTGGCGGCCCCGCTGCGGCTGACGCCCCCGCGCTGGCTCCCCGATCCGGACTTCGATCTGTCCTGGCATGTGCGCCGCCTGGCCGCGCCCGCACCCGGGGATCTGTCGGCGGTGCTCGAGTTCGCGCGCACCGAGGCGATGGCGGCCTTCGATCCGGCCCGCCCGCTGTGGCAGTTCACCGTGCTGAGCGGGCTGGCCGACGGGCGCTGCGCGCTCGTGCTGAAGGTGCACCACAGCCTGACCGACGGCGTCGGCGGCATCCAGATCGCCGGGGAGATACTGGATTTCGAGCGGGAGGGCACATCTCGGCCGGAGCTCGCGGAAAGCGCGGAGGTGGACGGGAACGGCGCGGTGGGCGACATCATCACCTGGAACTGGGCCACCGGCACCGAGTTGGTGCGCGACGGGGTCGCGACGGCGGTCTCGGCCGCGCGGCGGACGGTGACGAATCCGGTCGGGGCGGTCCGCGACGGGGTCACGCTGGCGCGTTCGCTGCTGCGACTGGCCCGGCCGGTCACCACCACGCTGTCGCCGCTCATGACCGAGCGGAGCCTGGTGCGGCGGTTGACCGTACTCGACGTGCCGCTGCCGACGCTGCACCGCGCCGCCCACCGCACCGGATGCACGGTGAACGACGCCTTCCTCGCCGCGGTGCTGATCGGGCTGCGCACCTATCACGAGCGTCGGGGGGCGACGGTGGCGCGGCTGCGGGTGGCCATGCCGATCAGCCTGCGCCATCCGGGTGATCCGATCGGCGGCAATCGGATCTCCCTGGCCCGCTTCGTCGTTCCCGCCGATATCGCCGAGCCCGACGATCTCATGCATGCCCTGGACGGTGTGGTCGAGGGGTGGCGGCACGAACCGGCCGTACCGCTGTCCAATGCCGTCGCGGCCACCTTCAACCGGCTACCGGTCGGGCTGCTCACCGATATGTTCAAGCATGTCGACTTCATCGCCTCGGACGTGCCGGGTTCGCCGGTGCCGCTGTATGTGGCCGGGGCCGAGGTGCAGCGGATCTACGCCTTCGGACCCACCACCGGCACCGCCCTGAACGTCACACTGGTCTCGCATGTCGAAACCTGTTGCGTGGGAATCAATTCCGATGCCGCGGCGGTCACCGACCCGGACCTGCTGACCGAATGCCTGGCCGCCGGCTTCCGGGCCGTCACCGCGCTCGGCGCGGCGATCCTGGAGGACTAGCGCCGGCGTGCGAATCGTTCAGCCGCCGAAGCGTTTCCGCGAGATCTCCGCGTGCGCGACCCGGCGCAGCGTGGCCAGCAGGGCATCGCCGAGCACGGTTCCGACGATCGCGCCTTCGACAATGGCCTCGGTGGCTCCCAGCCGGGCGACGCCGTCGATATCGGCGGCGGCGATCCGGTCGGCGGCCGCGGCGTAGTCGGACAGTTCGTCGAGCACCCACTCGTGCCCGACCTCGCGGAAGGTGCACAGCACCCCGATCAGTGCTTCGACCAGTGCGGAGCCGGGCGGCGGCGTCCATCCGCGTTCGGCGCAGATCCGCTCGATCCGGCCCGCCGCCCACTCCCGGTCCGCCTCGGCGACCTCGGTGCGCGGTGCGGGCAGGCCGTGCTGGGCCACACCGAGAATGTCGTGGGTCGACACCCTGGGCTCCTCGATGGCGGAGAGCACCTCGCGCGCCGCCGCGACGGTCAGCCCACCGATTTCCAGCAGTGCGCGAACGAGTTTGAGCCGACGGACATGCGCCGCACCGTAGCGGGCCTGGTTGGGGCTGGTGAGTTCACCGGGCGGAAGCAGCCCCTCCCGCTGGTAGTACTTGATGGTCGCGATCGCCACCCCGGACTCCCGGCTCAACTCCGCCATCCGCATCCCGCCGCCACTCCTCTCGTTCGATATTCCGTTCACGCCCCGACCGGGACCGCCCGCCGCCCCCGCACCCAGGCCACCGCGAAGGCGATCGCGAAGCCAAGGTGCACGACAAGGAACACCTTGGCGAGCTCGCGCGCCTCCCCACTGAACACCCCCCACACATCATTGGCCGCCACCACCCCGAACCCGACCGCATTGGCCAGCACCACGGCATTGCGCAGCGGCGACGCCGGTGCGCCGCGCGAGAGCCAGTTCAGGACCGCGATCCCGAGGAACGGCCCACCCAGCAGCCGCAGCAGCGCCACCAGTTCCGGCGACGCGTCCGCGGGCACGGCCTCCACCCCGAACTGCACCGGCACGAGCACCAGCGCCGACCCGATGACGGCCAGATAGATCGAAGCAATGGTCAACAGCCACTTGAGCATGGCAAGCCTCCAATATGGATAGCTGAACTTTCTATAATAGAAAGCTACACTATCCACTTCGCTGGAGGCAATGGTCCGGCCCGAGCCTGCGGCTGGTCAGCGTTGATGCAGGGCTGCACGCAGCCGCTCATACGTCGACGCGAGTTCACCGACCACCTCGGCGGCCGCCCGATCCCGCTCCGACACCAGCAGCTGCTGTAGGGATCCGATGAGCCGTGCCTGCTCGACCATGACCGCCGCCGCACCGCCGTATCCGATCCGGCGCAGGCAATCCGCCGCATCCGCGGTCCGGCGCGCGCCCACCCGGACGGCGAACGCGGTCAGGTGTGCCCGCAACCCCGGCGGACACCCATCCGCCAGCATCGCCGCCAGACTCCGTGCGGCGTCCGGGCTGCCATTGCCCGCCAAGCGTTCCCGCGCCCGCGGCAGACAGGCGGCGACCGCCTCGTCCGCACCCACCACGCGGGTCCGCTCGAACTCGGTGTACATGGTGTACGGCTGGCCGTAGTCGACCGAATCCCCACGCCACGCGGAGAGGAAGTCCGACAATTCGATGCGCGCGTACGGATATCCCTGCGGGTCGTGTGCGGTGACCCCGTCCGCGTCCATGTCGACGACGACCAGGAAGTGATCAGCCCCGATCGGCCCGCGCATCTCCGGTTGGTACCGCAGATACCCCATCTCGACCGGACCGATGAACACCGGCCCGCCGCGCAGCGCCGCTCCGAGCCGCCCCACGGGATCATCCTCGCTGGTCACCGTGGCTCGCCATCCCAACGCCGCCAGCGCCTCCGCCACGCCGATCTCCGGATTCCACCCACCCGGATCGAAGAACGCGACTCCGTCCCCCACCTGCATTCCGAACGGACTCCCGGTCACGGTCTCGATCACCGCCGTACCGGGAGCCGCCTCCCCCATCATCATGGCGAGTCCGTTCGCATAGCAGTACGGCCCCGACCCGATATACGAAATCTGTCTCGTCAGCTGTCCGGCATCCATCGCCCCACGCTGACAGGAGTTCCCGAAAAACGCTACAGCCGAGCATTTTTCGTAGTCTCGCCGCAGTCTCGGCCTTGCGGCCCGAAATACGCTCGATCAACCGATTCGGGCCCTCTAGCATCGGCCGGGTGACGGCATCGACCAATCGGCAGTGGATTCTGCGCCATCGCCCCGGCGCGACGGTGCGGGACGAAGACTTCGAACTGCGCAGTGCACCGATACCGAGCCCGGCGTCCGGGGAGGCTTTGGTTCGGGTGAAGTGGCTGGGCATCGACGCCACGCAGCGTGGATGGCTCAATGACGCCGACAACTACATCGATGCCGTACCGCTGGACACGGTGATGCGCGGCAGCGGTGTCGGGCAGGTGGTGGCCTCGGCGCATCCGGACTATCCGGTGGGGAGCTGGGTCGCCGGCATGGTGGGCTGGCAGGAGTACGCCGTCGCGTCCGGGACCGGCCTGTTCGGATTGAATGTGGTGCCGGACGGCGTCCCGCCCCGACTCATGCTCAGTCTGTTCGGCCCGCCCGGCCTGACCGCGTACTTCGGCATGCTGGATATCGGCCGCCCGGAGCCGGGTCAGACGGTGCTCGTCTCGGCCGCCGCCGGTGCGACGGGTTCGGTGGCGGGCCAGATCGCGAAAATCCTGGGCTGCACGGTGATCGGCATCGCGGGCGGCCCCCGCAAGTGCGCGTGGCTGCTGGAACAGGCCGGTTTCGACGCCGCGATCGACCATCGCCGCGACGATATCGACGCCCGCCTGCGCTCCCTCGCGCCGCACGGTATCGACGTCTTCTTCGACGGTGTCGGCGGGCCGGTTCTCGAACACGGCCTCGCCCACCTCGCCCATCACGCCCGCGTCGTTCTGGCCGGTGCCGTGGCCACCGGCTACCGGGGCGCCGACCCGGCCACCGGCCCCCGCAACTATCTGCGCCTGGCTCTCACCCGCTCCCGCATGGAGGGTTTCATCTTCCTCGATTACGTCGACCGCTTCCCCGAAGCGTTCACCGCCCTCCTGAACTGGCACAACCGGGGCGAACTCGCCCTCGCCGAAACCATCACCCCCGGCCTCGAATCCGCACCCTCGGCGCTGCGGGCCCTGTTCGAAGGCCACAATCTCGGCAAACAACTGGTCGAGGTCGCCGACTTCTGACCACGCTCGCCGCTCCCCGGCCCACCGTATGTTCACCGGATGTTTGCTTGCCCGCTGATTCGACAATCATCAATATCGATGTGTGTCTAATCGAGAGTTGCCGCTGCTCGAGGCGAGCCCGCCCGGGTGCGAGGTCACCTCGCTGGCTCGCCAACCGCTGACCACCGCGGCGGCCGCCGAACTCGCCGCGGTGTTCAAGGCGCTGTCGGATCCGGTGCGGTTGCGGCTGTTGAGCGTGGTGGCCAGCCACACCGGCCAGGAAGCCTGCGTCTGCGATCTGTCGGAGGGCTTCGATGTCAGCCAGCCCACCATCTCCCATCACCTGAAGGTGTTGCGCGCGGCCGGGCTGCTCAGCAGTGAGCGGCGGGGTTCCTGGGTGTACTACCGCGTCGAACCCGCGGCACTGCACCAGCTTTCGCAGCTACTCGGAGGCGGCACGGAGGAGGCGCGATGAGCACGCTGGCGCGGCGGCTGCTGGCCGAGTTCGTCGGGACGGCGCTGCTGGTGTGCGTCGTCGTCGGCTCCGGCATCGCCGCTCAGCAGTTGTCGCCGGACGATGTGGGCCTGCAACTACTGGAGAACTCCACCGCCACGGTCTTCGGCCTCGCGGTGCTGATCCTCATCTTCGGCCCGGTGTCCGGCGCGCATTTCAACCCCGTGGTGTCGGCGGCCGATTGGCTGGCGGGGCGACGCCGGGGCACCGGCCTGAGCACCACCGAGCTGCCCGCCTACATCGGCGCGCAGCTCATCGGCGGCATGCTCGGCGCGGTGCTGGCGAACATCATGTTCGACCTGTCGGCGCTGCAGATCTCCGGACGCGATCGTGTCACCACCGGACATCTGGTCGGCGAGGTGGTCGCCACCGCCGGGCTGATCGCGGTGATCTTCGCGCTGGCCCGCTCCGGGCGCGCCGCGCTGTCGGCCGCCGCGGTCGGCACCTATATCGGCGCGGCGTACTGGTTCACCAGTTCCACCTCGTTCGCCAATCCGGCCGTGACGGTCGGCCGGATCTTCTCCGACACCTTCGCCGGTATCGCCCCCGCGTCGGTGCCCGCCTTCATCACCGCCCAGATCATCGGTGGCGCACTGGGTTTGGCGCTCATCGTGACCCTGTACCCGGACACCCCGGACACCGCCAACAATGTCGTCGTCCCGCATGCCGACGACGACCGCCCGCTACGCTGAAGGACGCCATCCACCAATGACCACTACTCCCAGTGTGCTTTTCGTCTGCGTCCACAACGCCGGGCGCTCGCAGATGGCCGCCGCCTTCCTGACCCACCTCGCCGGGGACCGGGTGGAGGTCCGCTCCGCCGGATCCGCACCCGCCGACCAGATCAATCCGGCCGCCGTGGCCGCCATGCGCGAACTCGGCATCGACATCTCCGCGGCGACCCCCAAGATCCTCACCGCCGACGCCGTCCAGGATTCCGACGTGGTGATCACCATGGGCTGCGGCGACACCTGCCCCTACTTCCCGGGTAAGCGGTACCTGGACTGGAAGCTGGACGATCCGGCAGGGTAGGGTGTCGATGCCGTGCGCGGCATCCGAGACGAGATCGAACGGCGGGTGCGGGGCCTGCTGGACGAGCTCGGCATCGCACCGCGCGCGTGACCCGGTACTCACCCGCGTCGAATACCTGAAGCCCGCCGCCACCCATGGAAAGGTGGTGGCATGGCTGGGTGCGTTGAGGTGATTCGCCGATGATGTCCGATCCGGAGCTGAACCCCGCTGCCGTCGAGATCGGCAGTTTCTTCCCACAACCGCCGGATACGGTCTGGCACGCGCTGACCGATCCGGATCTTCTGGAGCAGTGGCTGCTGCGTTCGGTCGGCTTCGCCCCCGCCGTCGGCACCCACTTCATCTTCTCCCTACCCACCCGCCCGCCCGGCGAGATCGCCTGCGAGGTCCTGACCGCCGAACCCGCCACCCGACTGACCTTCCGCTGGATCGACCTCCGAGCCGACTACCCCGCCCGCTGGATAGTCGACTGGACCATCCACCCCCAAGGCCGCGGCACCCGCCTCCTACTCACCCAAACCGGCTTCGACATCGAGGACCGCCGCCAGAAGATGGCCCGCAACGCCATGGAGCGCGGCTGGAAGGGCACCCTGTCCCGCTTGCGCGAACTCCTCGATCGGTGATCACCGCGAGTCACGTTCTCGAACGAAGACCATCGCCTCGGCCATGCCGATGCGGTCGTGGACGAGCGGATGGGTCGATACCAAGGTGAACAGGCGATCGGGCCAGGACGGCGGGCCGGACCCACGCCTTTCGCCGCGGAAATCATGCCCGTATTCCCGTAGCCAGGACACCACCCCGGATCCGAAGCCGAGGTCGACCGCCACCCGGTCCGCCACCCACTCGTCGCGCCGGTCGATCGCGCGGGTGGCCAGCCGCTGCGCGACCAGCAGCGCGATGGCGACGAGCGCGCCCCGAAGCCCGAACAGCCATATCAGCAGGGCGATCACCGCTGCCCAGGCGGCCGCGTCGGCGGCGACGAGCATCCCGTCCAGAGGAGTCCGGCGACGTTGGGTCCGGGACCGGACCTCGCGGGTGATGGATACCGCGACAGGCAGCGCGCGCAGCGGAAGCGCGTACCAGTACAGCATGACGTACCAGAAATAGTGGGTAGCGCTGAGCAGATGCCCCAGTTCGTGAGCCAGCAGTGCTCGCAGTTGTGCCGGGGCCATCCGATGCACGGCAGCACTTGATATTTCGATGATCCGGCCATCGCTTGCCGAACCCCGGACTTCCTCGGACTCCGGCACCGAGATCGCATAGTCCGTCGCCGGTACCCCGGCCGCGCCGACGACCTCACGCCATGCCGGGGTGAGTCGGCGGGCTTGCTCCGGAGTAGGAGCGACGCACCCTTCGAGCCGTTGCCGCCGCTGTGCTCGCGTCTGATCCACAACGGGCACAAGGGAAAGCAGCCACAGCTCGAGGGCGATGATCGTCCCCCACAGCCCGAAGAGACCGCCGAGCCGCGCCACAATCATGCCCGACAGCACCACCGCGGGCATGGAGACGACCACCCGGACCGCCGTGGAGACGTACCGGTATCGACGCAGAGCCCGACGATATCGGGCGCGTTCCCGTGCTCCGGCGGCTTCCAGGCGAGGTGTCGACATCGCTACCCCCAGCGCGGTCTCTCTCCGAAAATCCAGAGTAGCCAGGGAAAGTGGCGGACACCCCTACATCCGGTGAACTGTACGGACGGGCATGGACCGCGGGACCGAATCGCTAGTGCGTAGCGGTGAGCGGATGGTCTCCGTAGGGGTTGTCGACGGCGTGGACGGCGACATCACCGCTGATCATGACATCGTGGCCGCGGTCGTAGTGGAAGACGGGCGTGACGGCGGCGAAGGCTTCGAAACCGGCCCGCAGGGCAGCGGCGCCGGATACCGGTTTGCCCGGTTCGAACGCCACGGCGGCGGACGGTATGAAGCGCGGCGACCGGAAATCGACCTGCCCGATGAACCTCTTCCTGGAGCTCTTCGGCGACCCCTGGACCCTACTGCTGCTGCGCGACATGCTGCTGCTCGGCAAACGACGACCAGCCGAGTTCCTGGAATCGGACGAGCGCATCTCCACCAACATCCTTACCGACCGCCTCAAGCGCCTCGAGGCGGCGGATATGGTGCGCCGCCGCGGCACCGGCCAGCGCAATCAGGTCCACTACCTCCCCACCGAGAAGGCCGTGGACGTACTGCCCGTGCTCTTCGATATGGCCCTGTGGAGCATGCGTCACGAATCCGATTCCGCCCCACTGCAATCCGTCATCGACCGCATCCGCACCGACCCGGACGCCTATATCGCCGACATCCGCGCCGACATCACCCGCGAGACCGCGGCGGCCTGAGCCTCGATCGAACGACCAACGAGAGCCGCTGTCACGTAACCTCTTTCATGCCGGCACAATCCGTGCCACCCGCCGCGGACGGATGACACGGACTGTCGCGGTCGTTCAGGACGCGGAGCTCGCGGCGGTGATGGCGGAGACGAGCGCCTCGTCGGCGTAGGCGACCCCGCCGATACCCCACCCGCCGCGCCGTGGTCGAATCCTTCCTGACCTTCGCCCGCCCGGTGATCGCCGACGCCACCCGCGGCCGCGGCTGCGCCGTCGCGGCCGTCACCACACCCGCCGACACCGACGACCTGCGCCGCCTCGCCGCAACGACTTTCACCGCCTGGGCCGACCAACTCACCACCGCCCTCACCACCGCGGGCATGCCCGCGTCCAACGCCGCCGACCTGTCCCAACTCCTGATCACGATGCTCGAAGGCGCCCAGATCCTCTGCCGCGCCACCGGCGACACCACCCCGTCCGACCGGGCCGCACGGGCAGCCTTGGCCGCGACGCCGGTCCACTGAGGACCGGAACACCGCCGGTCGCAGCGTGACCGCCACTCCAGGTGACCCTCTTCCCCGTCATTACCGGCGCATCGGGGCCTGGATCCGATCTTCCAGCACGCGGCGGACTTCGACCTCGACCTGGTCGGGACACGCACCCTCGACGGCAGCATCCAGGAGCTCATCCACCGCCCGACCCGGCACACCTGAGTCCGCCCGTTCAGCCCTGCGGGCGGTCGAGCAGCCCGGTAACGATCAGATCCGCATCAGCCGGTGGCCGCGGCGACGAGTGCCGCGATGAGGCGGCGGCTGCGGGCGCTCATCTGGGCGGCGGTCTGCTCGGGGTGGCGCTGCCACCACAGCACGAGTGAGGTCACCGTCCCCATCCAGACGTCGGTGAGCGCGGACAGATCCATCGGATCGGTGAGATCGGTCGCGCGCAGCGCATCGGCGACACCGCGGGCGGCCTGGGCGGCGATCTCGCGACGCGCGGTCCGGACGGCGTCGGCGGCCGGGCCGGTCTCGGGATGCGATCTGTCGAACAGGACCGTCCAGTCGTGCGGGCGCGGCTCCAGTGCGACGAACAGCGCGTCAAGGGTGCGCTGCGCCATCGCCGGATCGCTGCCCGCGGTGATAGCGCCCTCGATCGCCTCCGACAGAATCGCGGCGGCACGGTGCACGCAGGCGATGTACAGGTTGTCCTTGGACTGGAAGTAGGTGTAGACCAGCGGCTTGGAGATACCGGCACGCTGCGCGACCTCCACCGGCGAGAGCCCCGCGTAGCCGACGCGCCCGATCTCGGCCACGGCGGCATCGAGAATCGACTGCTCCCGCTCCGCGCGCGGGACGCCCTTGGTTCCGGCTGTACTCACACCGCCATCCAACCATCGGCTCGACCGGCGTCCGGCATCCCAACGAGCCAATACGAGACGTACCGTCTTGTTAAGATGGACCCCATGGCCACCCACCCCGCCCCCACCCGTCGCCGCGAGAGTTCGCGCATCGCCATCCTCGACGCCACCCGCGCCCTGCTCAGCGAGGTCCCGTACGCGAAACTGACCATCGAATCGATCGCCGCCCGCGCCGGGGTCGGCAAACAGACCATCTACCGCTGGTGGGAATCCAAGGGCGCGGTGGTCCTCGACTCCTTGCTCGCGGTGAGTGAGCACCCGGACGGCACCGGGATCGAACTCCCGGATTCCGGCGACTTGGCCGCCGACCTGAAAGCGGTATTACGCGCCACCACAGCCGAATTCGCCGATCCCGCGTTCAGCGCCCCGATCCGCGCCGTGATGATCGAGGTCATCGCCGACCCCGCCCTGGCCGCTACCTACCGAGAGAAACTTCAACAACCCACCCAAGAAGCGATCCTCACCCGCTTGCGCAGCGCCCAACACGCCGGCCAACTCCGCCCCGACGCCGACCTCCCCCTCGTCATCGACATGCTCTACGCCCCCCTCACTCACCGCTGGCTCCTCCACTCGCCCACCCTCGACGACGCCTTCGCCGACGCCGTGGTCGACGCCGTTCTGCACGGATTCGCCTAGCGCCCAACGCGATACCGTCGCGACCTTCGACACCGCGCGGCACCCCGGTCATGAGCTATCCCTGAGATCTCGCCTCACTGTGTCAGGTTTCCGCGCCCTCACTCGTCAGAGCAGCAGGAAACCGTTCCGACAGAAATCAGGAAGCAGTCGATCATGAACGTAGCTCTGTGGATAGTCGCCGGGGTGCTGGCGACCGTACTCCTCGCCAGCAGCGCCAAGCTGGTGATCCCCAAGGAAAAGATCCTCGCCACCGGCAAATTCGCCGCGTGGGCCGAGGACTTCAGCCCGGCCGCCCTGAAAGCCCTCGGCGTCGTCGACCTCATGGGGGCGGTGGGCCTGATCCTGCCCGCCGTACTCGACATCGCACCGATCCTGGTACCGGTGGCGGCAACCGGCACGGCCCTCCTTTTCGCTGGCGCGATCATCGTGCGGATCCGGCGCGGATTGTGGACCACGGCCGTCGCCGAGGTGCTCTACCTGGCCATGGCGATCTTCGTGGCCTGGGGCCGCTTCACCCTCGAACCCTTCGCCTGACTCGACGCGTGTCGCAGGTCCCGGACATCTCACCTTCAGACCGCGCAGCCACCTCACGGCGGCTCACAACCGTTGGCCCCGACCATTCAGGGCAAGTCCGCGGCCGTGATGCCGTCCGGATGTCCGGGCGGCCATTCCACCAGCTCGATGCGGTAGCCGTCCGGGTCGGTGAGCCACGATGTTTTCGGACCCTGCGGGCCTCCCGGGTATTCCACCGGCGGGGCGGTGGACCAACTCCAGCGACGCCGCCGGTTCGTCGGGGAACCGAAGGATCACGAGGAGACTGCCGTCGCCGACGGCGACCCTGCCCAACTCGACATAGCCCAAGGCGGTGTAGAAATCGAGCGAGCGGTCCAGGTCGGTGACGCGGTAGGAGACGAAGAGCGTCTTCACGCGACCTCCTCGGGTCGACGCACTCGATAGCGGAGGTGCGTGACGTCTCGGTCCTCGAGCCGTCGGACCAGGTCGAGTTCGATGTGCCGACCACCGAGGTGGTCGAAAAGGCGTCGGCCTTCCCCGAGCAGGACCGGGCGGTGCGTCCCCGTCATCCACCCGGTGAGTGAGGACGAAGATAGGTACACCATCGTGATGGTCGCCTTGCCAACGCCGGGCGAGTTCGAAGGTCCGACGGCCGGAGATCACCGCGCCGGTGGCCATCGCCTCGCGATAAACCTCGCCGCTCGGCCCCTCGGAGTTCCGGTCGTCGCGCCAGTTGAAAAGACGCCCACCCCCACGTCCGAGCTCCTGGCCCGGTCGATCGTCCGGACCAGCGATGTAGCCGTCGACCGACATCGACATGTACAGCCGAATCGGATTGCCCACCCCGTCCTCCATCTCTCCTCCTCGGTGTGGGGACGCTTTACTCTCGCCCAACCAGTGCAGAGTGTCGATGAGGTAGACGTCAAGCGGCGGGCAAACTCATCGCCGTGCAGCCGAATTGCACGACGGACCTCCCCTCGGCTACGGCACCCGTCTACTGGAACGCAGAGCAACTCCTACACGCCGACTCACAGGTCGACTGAGCCGCACCGCCGGGCGCGGCGGAAGCCTGAGCCGACACCGCGGCGCGTAGTCTCAGCACCTATGCCGTCCGGCGGTAGCAGACAGGTTCGTGCCGCGCGCAAGCGCAAGCGGCGGATGGCACGCGTCGTCCACGACCTCACCGACGCGCAGTGGGACGCGCTCGAGACCTGCTGGGGCGGGTGCGCCTACTGCGGCGCCCACGCCATCCCGCTGCAGAAGGACTGTGTGCAGGCCATTTCACGCGGCGGCCGCTACACCCTCGGTAACGTCGTGCCCGCGTGCGGGTCGTGCAATGCCAGCAAGTGCAACGCGGAGGTGACCTGTTGGCTGCGACGCAAGAAGCTGGACGAACGCGCATTCCTCCTGCGCCACTACGAGATCTCGACCGAGCTCATCGCCCGCTTCGCCCAGTGACACAGCCACCAACCGTGGTCGCCGCAGTGCACAGTCACCGTGAGATCTCGAACTCGCTCAACGGGCCTCGCTCCGAGCCACGGCATTCAATGTGCGTCGACTGCCGATCGCCGGGTAGCCCGGACGTTCAGACGTTGAACCGGAATTCGACCACGTCCCCATCCGCCATCACGTAGTCCTTACCCTCCATCCGCACCTTGCCCGCGGACTTGGCGGCCGCCATGGAGCCCGCTGCGACCAGGTCGGCGAAGGCGACGATTTCGGCCTTGATGAAGCCGCGTTCGAAGTCGGTGTGGATGACGCCGGCGGCCTTGGGGGCGGTATCGCCCTGGTGGATGGTCCAGGCTCGGGCTTCCTTGGGACCGGCGGTGAGGTAGGTCTGGAGGCCGAGGGTGTGGAAGCCGGCGCGGGCCAGGGCGTGCAGGCCGGGTTCGGTTTGGCCGATGGATTCGAGGAGTTCCAGGGCGGATTCGGGGTCGAGTTCGAGGAGTTCGGCTTCGACCTTGGCGTCCAGGAAGACGGCGTCGGCGGGGGCGACGGCGGCTTTCAGCTCGGCCTTGCGGGCCTCGTCGGTGAGCACCGATTCGTCGGCGTTGAAGACGTAGAGGAACGGCTTGGTGGTGAGCAGGGACAGTTCCCTCAGGAGTTCGCCGTCGATCTTGTCGCGGACGGAGAAGAGGGTCTTACCCTCGTTGAGGAACTCCTGAGCCTGCTTGGCGGCGTCGGCGACCGGCTTGCGGTCCTTCTTGACCTTGGCTTCCTTGTCGAGGCGCACCACCGCCTTCTCCAGGGTCTGCAGGTCGGCGAGGATGAGCTCGGTCTCGATGACCTCGATATCGGACAGCGGATCGACCTTGCCGTCCACATGTACCACGTCATCGTCGGCGAACACGCGCACCACCTGGCAGATGGCGTCGGCCTCGCGGATATTGGCCAGGAACTTGTTGCCCAGGCCCGCGCCCTCGGACGCCCCCTTCACGATGCCCGCGATATCGACGAAGGACACCGTGGCGGGCACGATGCGCTCGGAGCCGAAAATCTCGGCGAGCTGGTCGAGCCTCGGGTCGGGCAGCGGGACCACGCCGACGTTCGGCTCGATGGTGGCGAACGGGTAGTTCGCGGCGAGCACGTCATTGCGGGTCAGCGCATTGAACAGCGTCGACTTTCCGACATTGGGCAGGCCGACGATTCCGAGGGTGAGACTCACGGAGAGCAGATTCTACCCGCGCGCACCACCGGGAACCGCGCCGGGCGGGCGTTCTCGTCGGTGCCCGCCGATACCATCCGATACGAGGCGAGGCCGCGAACCGGCCGCCGCCGACGATTCGAGGGGGTGCCGTGGTGGCGTATTCGAGACCTATCCCGCTGGGCGACGCGCTCAACGCGCTGAACAGGCAGTTGGCGAATGCCGCGGCCGCCGGGCAGCTGTCGCTCACCGTCCCGGCCGACGGCGGCCCGCTGCGACTGCTCCCGCACAGTGTCGAACTGACGCTGCGACTCACCGCGGTGGACACCGCGCACGGTCGGGAGTTCCTCGTCTCCGATGCGGCAGGCGAAACCGCTTCGCACACAATCACGTTGACGCTACAGCCAGGCTCGAGCGAGTGGACCGCCCCCGCTCCACTCGCACGGGTGAGCGCCGGGGAGCCGGATGCCCAGCCGCCCGCTCCCGCCCCGACCGACCCGCATGCCGAAATCATCGCCCTGCATGCGGGCATCCTCGCCGATCGGGACCGACTACTCGGTCCCCTCCATCGGGACACGCTCATGTCCGGGGCGAACCTCGCCCGCGCCTACCGCGAGGCGGGAGCGTACGACGACGCCGTCAATCTGTACGAACGCGTCGTCATCGACTGCGAGAGCACATTTGGCGCGCATGACTCGGACACCCTGCGCTTCCGTGCCAGCCTGGGACACACCTACCGGGAGGCGGGCAGGCTCGCCGAGGCCATCGCCGCCGATGAACGGACCCTGGCGGACAACGAGCAGGTACACGGCTCGGACCACCCGAATACGCTCATGGCCCGGCACAACCTCGCCCACGACTATCGGGCGGCCGACCGTCTCGACGAGGCCATCGCCACGCTCCGCGCAGCGCTGGCCACCAGTGAGCGCCTCTGCGGATTCGACGACGCGAACACCCTCGCCCTCGTCGAATTCCTGGCCGGAGCACTGCGCGACGCCGAACGCATCGACGAGGCAGCCGAACTCGACGAACGGCTGCTGGCCACCCGGGAGCGCCTACTCGGGCCGGACCACCCGGACACCTTGTACGCGATGAACGCGTTGGCGGAGGATCGCGGCCACCAAGGCCGCCACGAGGAGTCCGTCGAGATCTACCGCCGTGCACTCACCACCGCCGAACGAACACTGGGTGCGGAGCACCCCGTCTCCACCCGCACCCGTAACGGCCTGGCCTTCGCCTATGACCGGCTGGGATGCCTGGATCTGGCGGTCGAACTGTTCGAGCAGGCGGTCGTCGACCGCGAACGAGAGCAGGGCCCCGATCACCCGCTCACCCTGCTGGCCCGCAACAACCTGGCCTCCGCCTACTTCGGGCTGCATCGGTACGCCGAGGCCATCGCCCTGTTCCGGCGCGTGGTCGCCGACCGCGAGCGGGTGCTGGGCGCGAGCCATCCGGATACCTTGAAGTCGCGCGAGCACCTGGCACTCACCTATGCGGAGAGCCTGCGCAGCCACCATTGACCGGCGGTACCGGGACCACCGCACCCGGCATGTCGTCAGCTGCGCGGATCGCGGCCCAGGTAGCCGAGCAGTTCGTCGACCACCGGGGTCGCACTGTCACCGGTCTGCACGATGTCGGCGTACGCACCCCACTGCCGCAGCGGCTCCACCAGCCCCCGGGCGGCGACGAGCAGATGCCCGGCGAGTTCGTCGTCGAGCGGGTTCGGCTGACCGGTGGCGACGGCGATATCCCAGGCGTGCACGGCCGCGTCGAGCGCGCACATGACGGCGGCGACGGGGGTCGGCAGCGCGCCGTGCGGCAGCGGCGTGGGGACGGTTTCGGTGTCGTCGGTGACGGTGGCCCAGGCGGCGGCGGTCTCGTCGACGGCCGCGCGCACCAGGTCGGCGGCCGCGCCGTCGAGCGTGCCGGACGGCGCGAACGGGTCGGACGCGGGTCCGGCTCCGATGCCGAGCGCGGCGGCGTAGGCGAGCTGATCACCGGCGGCGTGCTGGATCACCTGGGTGACCGTCCATTCGGAGCAGGGGGTGGGCAACTGCCACTGGTCGTCGCCTATACCGGCGACCACATCGGTGAGCGCCGCGTAGGAGGTGGCGAGCACATCGCGCCAGACAGGGGCGAGGGCGGCGGTGTTCAAGTCGGTCATTGTTCTTGCCTTCCAGGTCGTTTCGATCCGTTGAGATAAAGGTATGACCCCATTAGGCTGACTTTCTTCCTAATAATCCGAATCCGGGAACATGCCTACTGTGACCTCCACCACAACACGAGCGCTGCGGCTGCTATCCCTGCTCCAGGACCGGACCTACACCGGCCGGGAACTCGCCATCCGCCTCGGCGTCAGCGAACGCACCCTGCGCGAGGACATAGCCCGACTGCGCGCCCTCGGCTACCCCGTGCACGCCGAACGCGGTGCGATCGGCGGTTACCGCCTGGGGCAGGGCAAGACCATGCCGCCGCTGCTGCTCGACGACGACGAGGCAGTGGCGGTCGCGGTCGCGGTGGGCCTGGCCGAGGACGGCTCGACCGGTATCGCCGATATCAGCGAGAGCATGACCCGCGCCTGGGCCAAAATGGCACGCATCATGCCGAAACGCTTGCAGCGCAGGGTGACCGCGCTACGTGGCGCGACCGATATCGGCCCCGCGGTCACCGCCTCCCGCGAACCCGACGCCCCCGTCCCCGCCGGAACTCTGGTCACCGTCGCCGCTGCCATTCGCGCCGCCACGACCCTCCGTGTCGACAGCGCGGAAGTGGAGCCGTACCGCCTGATCAGCTGGCAGCGGCGTTGGTATCTGGTCGCCTACAGCCTGGAATCGCATGCCTGGCAAGCACTTCCGATCGCACGGATGGCCACGCTCACCGCCGAATCCCGCCACTTCGCCCCGCGCCCCCTCCCCGAGGCGGACCTGGTCGCCTTCGTCCTGCGCGAAATCGCCAGCAGCGGCTGGAAAGTCCATGCCCGGGTCACCGTCCTGGCTCCGGCGGAGACCGTCATCGCCCGGATCAACCCCACCGTCGGAGTCGTCGAACCGCTCGACGACATCTCCTGCCTCCTGCTCACCGGCGCGGACACTCTGGAGACCATCGCCGTCTACCTCGGCATGCTCATGATGGACTTCCGAGTGGACGACCCGCCCGAACTGGTCGCACACATTCGCACCCTGGCCCGCCGCTACACCGCCGCCACCGCGCCCGAGTAGCCGCTGCTCACCGGCCGCCGAGCCCGGAGAGGGCGATGCCGCGGATGAAGGCGCGTTGGGCCAGGGCGTAGACGACGATCAGCGGGAGCAGGATGAGGATGGCGGCGGACATGAGGAGGGGCCAATCGGTGTGGTACTGGCCTTGCAGGCGAACCAGGCCGAGGGTGGCGGTGGCGTAGTCGTTGCGTTGGATCATGATCAGGGGCCAGAGGAAGTCGTTCCAGACGGTGATCCAGGTGAGCACGGCCAGCACCATGAGGGCGGGGCGGGTGTGCGGGAGCAGGACGCGCCAGTAGATCTGCCAGGGGGTGCAGCCGTCGAGGATGGCGGCCTCCTCCAGTTCGCCGGGGAGGGTGGCGAAGAACTGGCGCATGAGATAGGTGCCGAAGGCGCTGCCGAACAGGCTCGGGACGATCATGGACCAGGGGGTGTCCACCCAGCCGAGGAAGCGCATGAGAATGAACTGCGGGATGACGGTGACGGTGAGTGGCACCATCAGCGTGGCCAGGTAGCAGACGAACAGGACATCGCGGCCGGGGAACCGCAGGCGGGCGAAGGCGTATCCGGCGAGCGAGCAGAAGAACACCTGCCCGGCGGTGACGCAGGCGGCGTAGACGGCGGTGTTGAGGAGCATGCGGCCCAACGGAATGAGCTCGAAGACCTCGGCGTAGTTGGACCACTGCGGATGCGCGGGCAGCGGGGACGGATCGGTCACACCGCCATCGGATTTCAACGACGCCGACAGCGCCCAGAGAATGGGGACCAGCGCACACCAGCCGACACCGACGAGCGCCAGATAGGCGAGCGCGCCTCCGGCGATTCGCCGCCGGATATTGCCGCCCACCCGCGCGCTCACCGCTCCGCCTCGTCGCGGCGAGCCAGCCGCAGTTGCACGAGCGTGAGCACCAGCAGCAGCGCGAAGATCACCCAGGCCAGCGCGGCGGCGTAGCCGATCTCGTAGAAGCGGAATGCGTTCTGGAACAGCATGATTCCGAGCACGTAGGTGCCGGTTTCCGGACCGCCGTTGCCGCCGGTGAGGGCATACGCCTGATCGAAGGCCTGCACGGTGTTGATGACCGTGATGACGAAGACGAACGACAGCGCGCCCCGGATGAGCGGCAGGGTGATCGACCGGAAGCGCCGCAGCGGTCCCGCACCGTCGATTCGCGCTGCCTCGTACAGGTTTTCGGGCACGCCCTGCATGGCGGCGAGCAGGATCACCGTGGCGAACGGCACGCTCTTCCACACGGTCACGATGCTCAGCGAGACCAGTGCCCAATCCGGATCGGTCAGCCACGGCACCGGCCCCAGCCCGACCCACCCGAGCCCGAGGTTCACCAGCCCGTCCTCGGTGGCGAAGAGGAACCGGAACACCACGGCCATGGCGACCGTGGCGGCCACCAGCGGCAGGAACGCCAGCGTGCGGAACAGGCCGATACCGGGCAGTTTCCGATTCAGCAGCCCGGCCACGGCCAGACTGATCACCACCGTGGGCAGCAGGGTGAGCAGCGTGAACACCGCCGTGTTCCGCAGCGCTATATAGAACAGCGGATCATCGGCGAACAACCGCCGGTAGTTCCCCGTTCCGACGAACCGCGGCGGAGCGAACAGATCCCAGGAATGGAAGCTCAGGTACAGCGAGAAACCCAGCGGGAACAGCAGGAACACCGCGACCGCCGCCACATTCGGAGCCACGAACGCCGCACCCGCCCGCGCCCGCCGCCGAGCCAGCGCGGAGCCCGGCCCGGACGAGCGCTCCCGCCGCGGCCGCCCCGCATCCACTCGCTGGCGATCCAGCACCCCGGTCACGTCACCACCGCCCAATACCAACCCGCCGTCCACGCCACCGCCGGTGACAGGGGACCGCGAACCCGCTCATATCCGCGCCGCCCGCAGGATCTCGTCGATATCGCGCGCGGTGCGCCCGCCCAGCGAATCCGCCTGTGCCGCACCGCGCAACACACGATTGCACCCGCGCTCCAGCAGCGATTCGACCTTGCCCCAGACCGGTGTGACGGCGAGGTGGCGGGAGTGTGCGGGCCCCTCGGTGAAGACGTCCAGATTGCGTATCCCGGCGTGGGCGGCGGCGAAACCCGCCGAGTGCATGGCGGACCTCAGCACCGGCACGAACAGCCCGGACCGCGCGATGATCTCCTGCCCTTCCGGCCCGGTCGCGAATTTCACGAACTCCCATGCCTGTTCGCGGCGCGGGCTGTTCGCCGCGACTGCCAGCCCGGTGGTGCCCACGTCGGTGACGGCGTCGGGACCCCCGTGCGGGCCGACCGGCAGCACGGTGACATCGAAGTCCAGGTCGTCACGGTCGACGAACTCGGAGTACAGCCAGTGCCCGCCCAGCAGCATGGCGGCCCGGCCGCGCGCGAAAAGGTCCGGGGCCGAGACGGACTGCTGATCGGCGGCGCGCGGCGCGACTCGATGCCGCACGGCAAGGTCGGCATAGAATTGCAGGCCGACCGCGAACCGCGGATCGCCGAGATTGGTCCGGGTGGGCGCGACCGGCGGGCTGAACCACTCCGCCCCATTGTTCATGCCGAAGCAGGCGGCCGAATAGTAGGGCACCCAGGCGTCCACGAAACCCCACTGCCGCACCCGGCCGTCCGCGTCGCGGCGCGTCAGGGCCCGTGCGGCGGTCAGGAATTCGTCGAAGCTCCACGCCTGCGACCAGCGTGTGGGCGCGCGGACCCCGGCCCGTTCGAACAGTCGCCGGTTGTAGTAGAGGAACACTCCCGACCACTGCTCGGGCAGCGCGTACTGCCCGCCCCGCCACACGAAGGTGTCCCGCAGCGGCGCGTACCCGTCCGCCGTGAGCCGCGCCGCGTACCCGGGATCGCGATCGAGGAATTCGCGCAGATCCGCCAGCACGCCGCGCTCGGCCAGCCCGGCATAGAGCAACTCCCACGCCATCAGCACATCCGGGCACTTACCGCCCGCGCAGTAGGTCAGCATCTGCTGGAGCGGATCCGGCCCGGACATGATGGTGCGGATGGCGATATCGGGTCGCCGCCTGCGGAATTCTTCGATGATGAGCAGCCGGGCGCGCGCCTCCTCCGGCCGGGCCTGGAAGAAGAAGGTGACCGCGTCGTCGGAGTCGCCGCCGCAGCCGGCGGTCAGCAGCGGCAGGGCCAGACCCGCGCGGAGTACGGTCCGTCGCGGTACGACCGCGCCCGGCCGTTCACCGACCTTCCCGACCCCGCTCAGCATCACTCCTACCGTTGGTCGCAGAAAACAGACCGTTCGTCGGACCGAGTGACGCAGATCCCACGGCGCATGGCAGCATACGTTCGGCCTCCAGCGGAAGCGTGGTGAAACGCCGACAGGCGGCACCGCGTCCGATCCGACCACAAGTCGGCTTCGCTGGGCGGCCTGTTTCCGTAATACACCGCAGTACCGCACGGGAGGGTTGTCGACATGGCGACCATCGAATACCTCCGGACGGACCCCGCCCTACCTCCGGTGGGCATCGTGGACCGGTCCCCGCTGACACCCGCCAAGAAGGGCCTCTTCCTCGCGATAGCCGTCCTCGGCGCGATCGCCTGGGCGATCGTGGCCTTCATGCGCGGCGAGAACGTGAACGCGGTGTGGATCGTGGTCGCCGCCGTGTCCACCTACATCCTCGCCTACCAGTTCTACGCCCGGCTGATCCAATGGAAGATCACCAAGCCGCGCGACGACGTCGCCACTCCGGCCGAGGCCATGGAGAACGGCAAGGACTTCATGCCGATGGACCGGCGGGTGCTGTTCGGGCACCACTTCGCCGCCATCGCGGGTGCGGGTCCGCTGGTCGGCCCGGTGCTGGCGGCGCAGATGGGCTATCTGCCCGGCACCATCTGGATCATCGTGGGCGTGGTGCTCGCGGGCGCGGTGCAGGACTATCTGGTGCTGTGGGCGTCGTCCAAGCGGCGCGGCCGGTCGCTGGGCCAGATGGCCCGCGACGAACTGGGTCCGGTCGGCGGCGTGGCCGCCATCGTGGGCGTGCTGGTGATCATGATGATCCTGCTGGCGGTGCTCGGCATCGTGGTGGTGAAGGCCCTGGCCGCCACCGAGAACCCGGTCACCGGCGTACTCGAGGGCGGCAGCCCGTGGGGCGTGTTCTCCATCGCCATGACCATCCCGATCGCCCTGTTCATGGGCATCTACCTGCGGTTCGTGCGGCCGGGCAAGGTCGGCGAGGTGTCGGTGATCGGCTTCACGCTGCTCATGCTCGCCATCGTCTCGGGCAACTGGGTGGCCGAATCCGGCTGGGGCCGCGACTGGTTCACCCTGTCCGCCGCCACCATCGGCTGGCTGCTCATCTTCTACGGCTTCTTCGCCTCGGTGCTGCCGGTGTGGCTGCTGCTCGCCCCGCGCGACTATCTGTCGACCTTCATGAAGATCGGCACCATCTTCCTGCTGGCCGCGGGCATTCTCATCACCATGCCGGTGCTGAAGGCCCCCGCGGTCTCGGAGTTCGCGAGCAACAGCGACGGCCCGGCCTTCGCGGGCAGCCTCTTCCCGTTCCTGTTCATCACCATCGCCTGTGGCGCGCTGTCGGGTTTCCACGCGCTGGTGTCCTCCGGCACCACCCCGAAGCTGCTGGAGAAGCAGTCGCAGGCGCGGATGATCGGCTACGGCGGCATGCTCATGGAGTCGTTCGTGGCCGTGATGGCCATCGTCACCGCGAGCATCATCGACCAGCATCTCTACTTCGCCATGAACGCCAGCGGCGCGCTCACCGGCAATACCCCGGAGACGGCGGCCGCCTATGTGAACAGCCTCGGGCTCCAGGGCGATCCGGTCACTGCGGCACAGCTGACCCAGGCCGCGGAGGACATCGGCGAGAAGAAGATCGTCTCGCTCACCGGCGGTGCGCCGACCCTGGCGGTCGGCATGTCCGAAGTGCTGCACCAGTTCCTGGGCGGTGCGGGCTGGAAGGCGTTCTGGTACCACTTCGCCATCATGTTCGAGGCGCTGTTCATCCTCACCACCATCGACGCCGGTACCCGCGTGGCGCGCTTCATGGTGTCGGATTCGCTGGGCAATCTGGGCGGCCCGTTCACCCGGTTCAAGGACGCGTCGTGGCGGCCCGGTGCCTGGCTGTGCTCGGCCATCGTGGTGGCGGCCTGGGGATCGGTGCTGCTCATGGGCGTCACCGACCCGTTGGGCGGCATCTACACGCTGTTCCCGCTGTTCGGCATCGCCAATCAGCTGCTGGCGGCCATCGCGCTGACCGTGGTGACGGTGATCGTGGTGAAGAAGGGCCTGCTGAAGTGGGCCTGGATTCCGGCGCTGCCGCTGGCCTGGGATCTCATCGTCACCATGACGGCGTCCTGGCAGAAGATCTTCTCGGCCGACCCGAAGATCGGCTACTGGAAGTCGCACGACAACGCCAAGATCAAGCTGGACGCCTACGAGGCGGCCCGCGACAGCGGTCAGCTGCCCGCGGGCGTCGCGGATGCGGCGGCGCTGGAGAAGCAGATCTCCGACCTGGAGAAGATCGTCCGCAACACCTTCATCCAGGGCACGCTGTCGATCATCTTCGCGGTGCTGGTGCTGATCGTGGCCGTCGTGGGTGTGCTGGTGTGCGTGCGCGCCATCCGCCGGGGCGGTAGCGAGACCACCGAATCGCCGGAGGAGCCGTCGAAGATCTTCGGCCCCAGCAGCTTCCTCGCCACCAAGGCGGAGAAGGAAGTTCAGCAGGAATGGGACGAGCTCATCGCCTCCGGACAGATTCGCGCACCCGGCGCGCGATCGGGCGTGCACGCGCACTGACCGTGGCGTACAACCGACAGCGATGAACGATTCCACTGTGCCGCCGACCGCGGGCTTCGGCCCGGGGTCGGCGGTTCGCGCGTTGATTCGGGCCGTCCGCGGGTTCCTGTGGTGGTTCAATTCGATACTCGGCGGCAACGACTACGCCCGCTACGTGCAGCACCTGCGGCGGAACCACCCCGACCAGGAGGTTCCCAGCGAGGCCGAGTACTGGCGGCAACGACACGCGGCCGCCGACCGCAATCCCGGCACCCGCTGTTGCTGACCGCCGGGGGATAATGGCGGATTTCCGCTAGCGGATATCCGCCCCGCCTGGGAGGGTGATGTGCGTGAGTGCAACCGGACTGGACTTCGAACGGTGCTACCGCGCTGTCGCGACCCGGGACGCCCGTTTCGACGGGCAGTTCTTCACCGCCGTGCGGACCACCGGAATCTATTGCCGCCCATCGTGTCCGGCCATAACGCCGAAACGCACCAACGTCACCTTCCTGCCCACCGCGGCGGCCGCGCAGCAGTGCGGATTCCGCGCCTGCCGCCGCTGCCTGCCCGATGCCGCACCGGGCTCTCCGCTGTGGAACACCCGGGCCGACTTGGCCGCTCGCGCCATGCGGCTCATCGCCGACGGCGTGGTGGAACGCGGCGGAGTGCCCGCGCTGGCCGACTCCCTCGGCTACTCCCAGCGGCAGCTGACCCGTGTGCTGACGTCCGAATTGGGCGCTGGCCCACTGGCTTTGGCGCGTGCGCACCGTGCGCACACCGCGCGGCTGCTGATCCAGACCACCCAGCTGTCCATGTCGGATATCGCCTTCGCGGCCGGGTTCGCCAGCATCCGCCAGTTCAACGACACCGTGCGGGAAGTCTTCGCCGTCAGCCCCACCCGACTACGCGAGGAGGTGCGGCGCAACAGCGATGCGGTGGCCGCGACCAACGGGTCGCTGACCCTGCGGCTGCCCTACCGGGAACCGCTGGACCGGACGTGGCTGGAGTGGTTCCTGTCCGCGCACGCCACCCCCGGACTGGAACTGTGGGAGGACGGCGTCTACACCCGCACCCTGCGCACCCCGCACGGGCATGCCACCGTACGGCTGAGTGTGCGAGAGGGACATGTGCGGGCGGCGCTGTCACTGCACGATATGCGCGATCTAGCGCCGACGGTGGCCCGGCTGCGGCATCTGCTCGATCTCGACGCCGATCCGGTCGGTATCGACGAGGCGCTTGCCGCCGGATCGGGCCTGCCGCTCGGTCCCGGCATTCGGGTGCCCGGCTGCCTGGACGGCCCGGAACTGTTGCTGCGCACCATGATCGGGCAGCAGGTCTCGGTGGCCGCCGCCAATACGCACACCGCGCGGCTGGTGACGGCGCTCGGCGACCCGGCCCCCGGGCCGGTCCCCTACCTGTTTCCGACACCCGCGGCCGTCGCCGAACGGGGTGCGGAGGTGTTGACCGGCCCGGTCCGGCGCACCGCCGCCATCGTGGGCGCGGCGCGGGCGCTGGCCTCCGGCGACCTGGTCCTGCACGCGGGACGCACCGCCGCCGACGTGCGCCGCGACCTGCTCGCCCTGGAGGGGGTCGGCCCGTGGACCGCCGATTACGTGACCATGCGCCTGCTCGCCGACCCCGACATCCTGCTGCACACCGATCTGGTGGTACGCCGCGGCGCGAACCTGCTCGGACTCGACCTCACCGATACCGGCCGCTTCGCGCCCTGGCGGTCTTACCTCTCCATGCACCTGTGGAAGCACGCCCTGGCCAATCCGGCCGCCGCCCCCGACGGCGCGACCCGCGCCCGGAAAACGAGAACCGCACTGTGACCACCGCCCACCGCCCCCGGTCCACGACCGGAACAGACTCGCGGACAGCCGATTTCGCCACCGTCGCCACACCGATCGGGCCGTTCACCGCCGTGGTCGACGGCGACGGCGCGGTACTCGCCTCCGGCTGGACCGACGACGTCGAACAGCTGCGCGGGGTCATCCACCCCGCGCTGCGCCCCGACACGCTGCGGCGACGTGACTCGCTCGGGGCCGTGACCGCGGCCGTGGAGGCGTACCACGACGGCGATCTGCTCGCCATCGACACCGTGCGCGTGCGCCAGACATCCGGACCGTTCCTCACGCACGCCTGGGACATCCTGCGCAAGATCCCCGCCGGAAACCCGGTCACCTACACCGAATACGCCACCGTATCCGGCCGCCCGGCCGCCACCCGTGCCGCCGCCAATGCCTGCGCCCGCAATGCTGCGGCCCTGTTCGTCCCCTGCCACCGCATCATCCGCACCGACGGCACCCTGGGCGGATTCCGGTGGGGGCTCGATATCAAGCGCTGGCTGCTGGTTCACGAGAGCGCCGCGACGAACTGACGACGCAGTCCGCACGACCGCAACCCCACGCCCGACCGCGATCCCGTGAGGCGCGGTCATAGGCCGCTCCGGGGCACGGCTCTCGGCCGACCTCCGTTCTGCCGAGAATGTGTACACGCCACCGCGACCCGCACGCGGCAGTGCCGCCCCCGTGTAGGCGGTGGCACCGCCACGTCCGCCTCTCGGCACCAGCTCTCTCAGCAGCCGCGACGTCGGTTGGTTCACATCGCGGTTGCGGCAGGAGTAGCGCGACCGTCGTACCCGTGCCGCGACGGGTCGAGCCCTTCTCGTCGCCAAGCCGCCGCTGCTCTGCCCCGCGACGCAACCGATCGCGCGCATATCGCAGCCGATCGAGCCCGCAGCGCAACGGATCGAGCCCGCGGCGCAACCGATCGAGCACGCAACGCAGCCGATCGAGCACGCGGCGCAACGGATCGAGCACGCAACGCAGCCGACCGAGCCCGCGGCGCAACCGATCGAGCACGATCCGCTGCCGACCGGGACTGCGACGGATCAGGCCGAGCCGGTGCCGTGTCTGCCGGAAACCGTTATGCCACGCTGGTTTCCAGGTACGAGCCGGTGCGGCCGCGCACCACGTGCAGGCGGCTGGGGATGCGCTGGCGCATCTCGTCGACGTGGCTGACGACGCCGACCACCCTGCCGCCGGAGCGGAGTTCGTCGAGCACGCCCATGACGGCGTCGAGGGTGTCGGCGTCCAGGCTGCCGAAACCCTCGTCGATGAAGAGGGTGTCGAGGACCAGGCCGCCGGATTCGGCGGCCACCACGTCGGCGAGGCCCAGCGCCAGGGACAGCGAGGCCATGAAGGTCTCACCGCCGGAGAGGGTTTTGGCGGGGCGGATGGCTCCGGTGTAGTCGTCGCGGATGTCCAAGCCCAGACCGCCGCGGCGGCCACGCGGACCGGCGGCATCGGAGTGGACGAATTCGTAACGGCCTCCGGACATTCGGCGCAGTCGCACGGAACCGGCGAGTGCCACCTCCTCGAGCCGGGCGGCGAGCACATAGGAGCGCAGCGACATCTTGCGGTTGTTCTCCCCGCGACCCGCCACCACATCGGCCAGGCCCGAGAGCTCCTCGTGGGCGCGCTGCAACGGGGCGATCCGGTCCACGGCCGCCCAGAGCTGGCCGCACAGCTCCTCGAGCTGTTCGACCCGGCGGGTGGCGTCCGCGTGTGCGGCCACGGCGTCCTTGAGCTGCGACTGTGCCTGTGCCGCCGCCTCTTCCAACTGCTCGAGATCGCCCAGCTCGGCGGTCGCGGCGGCACGGACCTCCGGTTCGGCGAGCACCGATTCGGCGCTGGCGCGAGCGCGATCGGCCGCGACGAGTTCGTCCTCGAGGTCGGCCTGCTGCTGTGCGGTGCGGGCGGCGGCGTCCACCACGCGGGCGTAGTCGGCGAGCACGGTGTAGTCGGGGCCGCTGCCGTCGGCGCGCATGACCGGAACGGCCGACTCCACCAAACCGGCGTCGCGGGAGAGAGTTTCGACGCGTAGCGCCGCTGCCGCGACCTGCTCGCGGGCCGACGCCGCCTCCGCGCGCGCGGACCGCACGGCGGTGGCGTCGTCGACGAGGGTGCGCAGGCGGGCGCGGCGGCGCTCCACGGTGCCGTCCGCACCGGCGGCGGTGCGCAGGCGTTCGGTGAGTTCGGCGAGGCGACGGTCGGTGGCCACGATCCGCTCCGTGGTCGCACCGGCGCGGGTTTCACAGTCGCGCAACTCGTCCTGGAGGCGGGTCTCATCGGTGCGCAGCCGCGTCAGCTCGGCCGTCAGCGCCTCGACGCGTTCGGCCTGCCGTCGCGCGGACTCGTACCGTTCGGTGGCGGCGTTCAGGGCACCGGTCAGTTCGGCCTTGTCGGCGTCGCCGCCGCGCTCCACCAGCACCTCGATGGCGCGCTCCAGGTCGGCGACCTGCCGCTGCGCCCGCTCGCGTGCCGCCTCGGCCACCCGCTCGGCCTGCAATGCCTTGTCCTCGGCATCCTTCGACACCGGCGCGCCCGATGCGCGGGCGGGATCGGGGTGGTCCGTGGAGCCGCACACGGTGCACGGCTGCCCCTCGGCCAGTGCCTCCGCCAGCTCGGCCGCCATCCCCGCCAGTCGCCGCTCACGCAGGGCCAGGGTGTGTTCACGGGCATCCAGGTGCGCGCCGCGCGCCGATTCGAACGCCGCCTGTGCGCGCGCCAGTTCCCCACGCCGCGTCGCCAATTCGAGCGCGGCACTGGCGGCGGTGCGCAACCGCTCGCAGTCGGCCTCCAGCACCGGCAGCCTGGCCGCCGCATCGGACGCCGTGCGCAACCGCCCCTCCGCCGACGCGATCGACTCCGGCAGCTCGGCCCGCAGCCGCCGCAGCTTCTCCGCCTGCCCCGCCAGTTCCTCCTGCTCCCGCCGCAGCCGCGTCATCTCCCCCGCCAGCCGCCGGGCCGTCTCCGCATCCGCCCGCACCTCGTCCAGCGCGCCGATCTGCGCGGTCCAGCGCGCAATGGCCGACTCCAGCCCAGTCCTGGTACCTCCGGCCGTTTCGGACTGCCCCCGCATCCCCCCGTATTCGGCCACGTTCGCGCGACCCGGTGAACCAGCCTGGTCGAGCGGCCCGGGGCCACCGCTCGGTGACGCGCCTCCTTCGCCCGATGTGCCCGCGACCGGTTCGGAGTCGCCGGCACCCGGTGCGAGCGGTTCCGAGTCGCCGACGCCCCCCTCGGCCATGGGTTCGATCATGGCGAGTTCATCGGCGAGATCGGTTCCGGCCAGCTCTCCGCGCATGAGATCGGCTGCTGCCCAGTAGGTTCCGGGCAGCTCCAGGCTCGCGGGTTCGATGAGGTGGGCGGCCAGTTCTTCGGCGGCGCGGCTGGTGGCCTCCTCGCGGCGGCGCAGGGCGACGGCGGCGGCGCGGGCGTCGGAGAGGGCGGCCGCGACCGGTTCGGCGCGGCGGGCCCGGTCGAGTTCGGCCTGTGCCTGCGTGCGGCGATCGGCTCCGGCGGCGTACCGGTCGAGCTGGTCGCGGGCGGCCGTCAGGCGACGGTGCAGGTCATGCAGGCGGCGCTGGTCCTCGGTGGTCCGGCGGGCCAGGGTCGCGGCCGCCTCACCGCGTTCGAGGTCGGTGGCGGTGGCGGTGAGGGCGGCGCGGGCGGTGGCCAGCAGGTCCTGGGACCATTCGACGGCTTCGAGGGGTCCGACGGTCTCGGTGGCGGGCAGGCCCGCCGCGCCGCCGATCCGCGCGATCAGCCGGTCGATGCTCTGGCGGCGGGTGTCGAGCTCGGCGGCGGAGGCGCGGCGCTTGTCGATGAGCCACTGTTCGGCGGTGCCGAAACGTTCGGTGTCGAAGAGCTTTTCGAGCAGCTTCTCGCGATCCTCGTTGTCGGCGCGCAGAAAACGCGCGAAATCGCCCTGCGGCAGCAGGACCACCTGGAAGAACTGGTCGGCGCTCATGCCGAGCAGGCGCACGACCTCGTCGCCGATATCCGGGATGCGGGACAGGTTCAGCCCACGCCCGTCCAGCCATTCCAGGGTGGCACTGGCCTGTGCGGTGACCCAGCCGGTGCCGCGCTTCTTGGGCCGCTGGAACTCCGGCGACCGAGTCAACCGCAGCCGCCGCCCGCCGAGGGTCGCCTCCAGCACCACTCGCGGCGGAGTCTGCTCGTCGGCGTGATCGGAATGCAGCCGCTTGCTCTCCCCCCGCGCCCCGGGCACCCGGCCGTACAGCGCGAACGCGATGGCGTCGAGCACCGTGGTCTTACCCGCCCCCGTCTGCCCGTGCAGCAGGAAGAGCCCATCGGCCCCGAGCACATCGAAATCGACCACGGTGGTCTCCGCGAACGGACCGAAGGCGGTCAACTCCAAGCGGTGCAGCCTCATGCGGTGAGTTCCGTGGTGCCCGGTTCCGCGAACAGTCCTTCCGCCGCCGTCGACTCCCGCTCCGGCTCCCGCACGGCAGCGGCCAGGGCGCGTTCCACCCACTGCAGCTCGCTGCCGGAGGGCTCGCCGCGGACATCGCTGAGGAAGCTGTGCGCGATCTCGATGTCCCGGCGTCCCTGCACGCGCTCACGGTAGCGCAATTCCGGATTGCCCTCGGGCCGAACCCATTCCACGTGAACGGCGTGCGGGAATCGGGTACGCAGTTTGCGCAATGCGTCCACCGGGCGGGCGTGATCGGTGAGAGTCGCTGCCACATAGTCATTCTCGGCGGCGGCGAACTCCGGTTCGGTGAGCAGTTCATCGAGAGTTCCGGCCAATTGGCTCAGCCCGCGCACCACCGGCAGGTCGACGCGGCGCACCTCGCCCAGCCCGTCGGCGTTCAGGTCGACGATCCACACCGCTTTGCGATGGGAGCGCTCCCCGAACGAATACGGCAGCGGCGACCCGGAATAGCGCACCGAATCCGAGAGCATCTGCGGCGAATGCAGATGACCCAGCGCCACATAGTCGATGCCGTCGAAGGCGCGCAGCGGCACCGTCTCCACCCCGCCCACCGCGATGGACCGTTCCGAGCCGGTGGCCTCACCGCCGACCACGAAGGCGTGGGCCAGCACCACCGACCGCGTGCCCGCGCGCCCGGCCAGATCGTCGCGAATGCGCCGCATGGCCGCATCGAGAATCTCGGCGTGCGAACGCGCCTGCGGCACGCCCAATTCGGCGCGGGTGATATCCGGTTCCAGATACGGGATACCGTAGAAAGCCACGTCACCGTGGGCGTCGGGAAGCACCACCGGCCGCGCCACCTCGGCGATGGTGGTTCGCAGATGCAGCCCGCCCGCCGCCGCGAAACTCCCCAGCGCCCCCAGCCGGGTGGGTGAATCGTGATTGCCCGAGGTCGCCACGATGGTTGCCCCAGCCGCCCGCATGGCCTCGAACCCCCGATTGCACACCGCGATCGCGTCGGCACTCGGAATGGAACGGTCGTATACGTCACCGGGCACGACCACCACGTCGACCCCCTCCGCCGCCACCAACTCGGCCATGGCATCGAGCGAACACGCCTGATCGGCCAGCAGATCGACACCGTGGAAGGTGCGGCCGATATGCCAGTCGGAGGTGTGCAGTATCCGCATGTCGCGCAACGGTAGGCGATGGGGCCGACAACTATCCAGCGGCGGCGGTGCCGCGATCCGAAGCGTGCCGGTCGGTTGCTGGAAACTCGCTGCGAATTGCCCGATTCCGGGTTTGTGTCGGTGACGTAGTGCACTATCTGCGGTATGACCGCACCGATGCTGTTTGCGCTGCTGTTGGTGTTCCTCGCCGGACTGGCCGTCGGCTGGCTCGCGCACGCCGCGCGGGCGGGTCAACGCGCCGCGGCCGCCGAGGCGCGACTCGCCGCCATGCACGACAACGAGCGGTTGCTACGCCAGTCGCTCAGCGCGGCCAGCGAGGACGCGGCACGACGGCAGTCCTACGCCATCGGCAACCTCGTGGAACCGCTGCGCGAAGCGGTCGGGAATCTGAATCGCCACATTCAGGAAGTCGAGCACAACCGCATCAACGCGTATTCGGGACTGCGCGAACAGGTCGCGGGAATGCAGCGCACCTCGCATCAGCTCTCCACCCAGACCGGTCAATTGGTGGCGGCGCTCAAAGCGCCGCAGGTGCGCGGCCGCTGGGGCGAGA
Source organism: Nocardia otitidiscaviarum NBRC 14405 (assembly GCF_000308635.1). Taxonomy (GTDB): domain Bacteria; phylum Actinomycetota; class Actinomycetes; order Mycobacteriales; family Mycobacteriaceae; genus Nocardia; species Nocardia otitidiscaviarum. The sequence continues at coordinate 37,184 of NZ_BAGD01000106.1, forward strand.
TCCAATTGGAACGCGTCGTCGAATTGGCCGGAATGGCCCGGCATTGCGACTTCGATACCCAGGTGACCCGGCGCGGCGATACGGTGATCCGGCCCGACCTGGTGGTGCGGCTGGCGGGCGGACGGCAGATCGTGGTGGACGCCAAGGTGCCGTGCACCGCCTATCTGGAGGCCGCGGCCGCCGAGGATCCGCATATTCGGAAACAGCAGCTGACCCAGCACGCCAAACAGCTGCGCGTGCACATCGATCAACTCGCCGACAAGGAGTACTGGCGGGCCTTCGATCCGTCACCGGAATTCGTGGTGCTGTTCGTGCCCGGCGATCCCTTTCTCGACGCGGCCCTCACCACCGACTCGGGCCTGCTCGAATACGCCTTCGGCCGGAATGTGATCCTGGCTACGCCGACCACCCTGGTCGCCCTGCTGCGGACGGTGGCGCTCGGCTGGCGGCAGGAGGCGCTGTCTCGCGATATGGCGACGGTGCATCAACTCGGACGCGAGCTGTACACGCGGTTGAGCGTCGCGGGGCGGCATATGGACGATCTGGGCGCACAGCTCGGAAAAACGGTGATGGCCTTCAACAAGGCCGTGGCATCGGTGGAGGCGCGGGTCATGGTGACCGCGCGCAAACTGCACGATTTGGAAATCGCCGAGACCCCCGTGCCCGATATCGACAGGGTGGACCATTGGCCGCGAGCGGTGGGTTTCACCGACGCGCCGGACGGTTATGCCGACAGTATCGACCAGCGCGGGTGACGCGCACTCGGCAAGCCGCTCGAGTCGCCTCCCTCGCGGAATAGCTACATGCTTTAGTGTGCTTGACGTGGCAGTTACCCCAAGCGAGCGAGCAGAGGTGCCCGTGTCGCACCGTTCGATTCTGCCGACGGTGCCGGGCATCCCCGCCGGAGCGGCGGTATTGATCGCGGTGACCTGTACCTTCCTGGGCTTCTTCATCGATGCCAGCGGGGGTTCCGAGCTCACGTTGACGTTCTCGTCGCTGTACGTGCTGGGCTGTGTGCTGGCGGTGCTGGCGGTGCGCTACCGGGGTCTGTTCACGGTGCTGGTGCTGCCGCCGCTGCTGTTGTTCTTCGCGGTGCCGCTGGCCTATCAGCAGCTGCTCGGCAACGCCGGGAGCCTGAAGCTCAAGGACATCCTGCTGAATCTGGCCATCCCGCTGGTCAACCGCTTCCCCACCATGGCGCTGGCCACCGTGTTGGTTCTGGCTATCGGGGGCCTACGCATATACCTGCACCGGCATGAGGGGATGCCCGGCGACGACCGACCGCGCTCACGTACCCGCGGCGGGCGTTCCGGCGGTGCCCCACGTGCCCGCCGCTCTCGCACCGGCGAGCAGGACCCGGCCCGGCGACGCAGCCGCGCCGCCCGCGCGGCCGATGCCGAATTCGACGATCCCGCACCGAAATCCGGATCCCGCGGCCGCCGCCCCACCGGCCGCGTGGCCGAACGCCCACCCCGCGTCGGCTCCGACCGCACCGCCGCCGACCGCAAACGCACCCCGGTGGACCGCAAGCCCGCCGGCGAGCGCACGCCCCCCGCCGACCGCAGGTCCGGCGACCGCACACCCTCCGCCGCCGCGGCCCGCAAGCCCCGGGGCGACCAGCCACCGCGCCGCCGCGCCGCCGCGAGCGGCGAGGTACCCCCGCACCCGCGCCCCAATGTGCGCTACCGCGACCGCGATTCGGGCCGCATCGAACGCTGAGCCACCCGGCCCCACGCACACCCGCGCCACCCCACGCCCGCCCCCGGTGCTTGCACACGCCCCCGCTCGACCCACTGCATACGCGGTACGGACGCGCGACCCACTCAACTCGCCGCACCGACACACGTGCGATCCACTCCACACACGCGACCCACGCCACACGCGCGATCCACTCCACACACGCGCGACCCGCTCGATCGCCCCGCCACCCGCGCGCAGCACACTCGGCCCGCCGCCGCACGGCGGCCAAGCGTCGTCGCGGTCCTGCTACCCCCGGTAACCGCTTCAGCCCCTGCGACAACAGCATGCGCCACGCATGAACCACGGACAGCCGTGCGCCCCGTGCGGTTCGCACGGGGCGCACGGTTGGCTTCGGGCGGCGCGGTCAAGCACAGTCAGGCGCACGCAGCGCGGTCAGCACGATCAACCGCAAGCAGCACGGTCAACCGCAAGCAGCGCGATCAGGCGCGGGCGGCGCGCAGTTCGCGGGGCAGGGCGAAGACCAGGGTCTCGTTGGCGGTGGTCACCGGCTGCACATCGCCGAAACCGTGGTCCGCCAGCAGTTCCAGCACGCCTTCGACCAGGATCTCGGGGACCGACGCGCCCGAGGTGATGCCGATGGTGCGAACGCCCTCCAGCCAGGCCGGGTCCACCTCGCGGGCGTAGTCGACCAGGTACGCGGCCCGCGCGCCCGCGCCCAGCGCCACCTCGACCAGGCGCACCGAGTTGGAGGAGTTGCGCGAACCCACCACGATCACCAGATCGCATTCCGGGGCCATGGCCTTGACGGCGGTCTGGCGGTTCTGGGTGGCGTAGCAGATGTCGTCGCTGGGCGGATCCTGCAGGCTCGGGAAGCGCTCCCGCAGGCGCTGCACGGTCTCCATGGTCTCGTCCACCGACAGCGTGGTCTGGGAGAGCCAGATGACCTTGTTCTCGTCGCGCACGGTGACGTTGTCCACCGCGTCGGGGCCGTCCACGAGCTGCACGTGGTCGGGGGCCTCACCGGCGGTGCCCTCCACCTCCTCGTGGCCCTCGTGGCCGATGAGCAGGATGTCGAAGTCGTCGCGGGCGAAGCGCTTGGCCTCCTGGTGCACCTTGGTCACCAGCGGACAGGTGGCGTCGATGGTGTGCAGGCTGCGTTCGGCGGCGGAGGAGTGCACCATGGGCGAGACGCCGTGGGCGGAGAACACCACCACCGACCCCTCGGGCACCTCGTCGGTCTCGTCGACGAAGATCACCCCGCGCTCCCGCAGCGTCTCCACGACGTGCCGGTTGTGCACGATCTCCTTACGGACGTAGATGGGCGCGCCGTGCTTCTCGAGCGCCTTCTCCACGGTCTCCACCGCGCGGTCCACACCGGCGCAGTAACCACGGGGTTCGGCGAGCAGCACCCGCTTCGGCGAGTCGGCAGCACCCGAGACGGCCGACCGGGTGATTCCGACGTTCAATGGGATAGCCGAGGACATGCCCCACAGAATACGTGTGCGGAATGAACCGCATCGGGTCGGAGGCGCGACGATAATCACTTCCGGCGAATTCCGTCCTTTGCATCACACGCCGTTTCGGGCAGGCTAGGACCATGTTTCGACCTCCCTTCCTGGCCCGGGTCGCCGCCGGGGCCGCCGTCTATGCCCTCGAGGAAACCCGTCGGCTACCGAATACCGCGGTCAACCTCCCGATTACCGCCGTCAGCCAGCTGCTGCAGAACTTCATGCACGTGCAGCAGTTCGTGACCAGCCTCGCCCTCAAGGGCGACGAGGTTTTCGACCGCTTCGTGAACCGTCCCGAGGAACAGCCCGAGTGGGCCACCTTCGACGAGGACGCCGACGACGCGCAACTCCCCGGCACCACCGCGGAACCGGTACGCAGGAGCCGTTTCGACCTGTACAGCCCCGAAGACGCGGGCGCACCGGAGCCGGAACCGATCGCGGTCTCGGCCCCGCAGGCCCTGGTGTCGGAAACACCCGCGAGCCAGCCGGAATCCGTCGTCGCCGAGGAGCAGGAGGCCCCGGCCGCCGACCCCGAATCCGCCGCACCGCAACCCGCCGAGGCCGCTCCCGCCGAAAGCAGCACCCCCGCAAGCACTTCCAGCGCGTCCGGCAATGGCCACAACGGCAGTCTCGCGGCGGTCGAGCCGGAGGTCGCCTCCCGCTACGACTACATGAACATGACGCTGGCACAGCTGCGCGCCCGCCTGCGCATGCTCAGCGTGGAGGAGCTCTCCCAGCTGCTCGCCTTCGAACAGCAGACCCAGGCGCGTGCGCCGTTCGTCACCATGCTGACCAACCGCATCGCCACCGTGCAGGCCAAGTAGCAGACCCCTCGCCAGCGCCGGTCGCCCGGACAACCCGCCGGGCCGACCGGCGCTGTGCTGTGCTGTGCCGCCTCCCCGGGACTTCAGCGCGCGGCGGAGAGCCGTTGACCGTCGCGCACGCGTGCCGGCGGTCCGGGAGCGAATCCATGGGCGTGCCCGGTGAGTTACCCCGAAGCTCGCGAGATCAGTTGTTGCGCTCGGAGGCGAGTGTGAAGGGCCGATACCACCGAGGGGGAACTGGTGGCGGTCCCTTCTCGGGCGATGCCGCCACCAGTTCCCCTTCGTCGAACGCTGACGTATGGGGCGGACTGGACGCTGGTCGGGAGGTGGGATGCGCGGAGTTTCGTGGGTGGGCGTCGGGGGTGTCGGTGGGGACCGTGACAATGGTGCGGTGACCGACACTGGTGCGGTGAATGCCGCTAAGTCCGAGCGGGGGGCGAGCTCTCCGGAGAATCCGTGGCCGGTGCGCACCATTTCGATCAAGGTGGCGCAGTGGATCGAGCGGCTCGGTGCGGTGTGGGTGGAGGGGCAGATCACGCAGATCAATCTGCGGCCGGGGACGCGGACGGCGTTTCTGGTGCTGCGGGATCCGGCCGCGGATATGTCGCTGTCGGTGACGTGTGATCCGGAGCTGCTGCGGAATTCCCCGGTGCCCTTGCAGGAGGGCAGCCGCGTCGTCGTGTACGGCAAGCTCTCCTTCTTCACCGGGCGCGGGACCATTTCGCTGCGCGTCACCGAAATCCGCCCCGTCGGCATCGGCGAGTTGCTGGCCCGCATCGAACGGTTGAAGGGGCTGCTGGCGGCCGAGGGACTGTTCGATGAGCGGCTCAAGCGGCCGATCCCCTTCCTACCCAGACGAATCGGGCTCATCACCGGCCGCGCCTCGGCCGCCGAACACGATGTGGTGACCGTGGCGACCCAGCGCTGGCCCGCGGCGAAATTCGAGATTCGCAATACCGCCGTGCAGGGCCCGACCGCCGTACCGCAGATCCTGGAGGCCATCGCCGCGCTCGACGCACACCCCGAGGTGGATGTGATCGTGCTGGCGCGCGGCGGCGGCAGCGTCGAGGACCTGCTGCCCTTCTCCGATGAAACCCTGTGCCGGGCAATCGTTTCCGCCAAGACGCCGATAGTCAGCGCGATCGGGCACGAACCCGACAACCCGATCAGCGACTATGTGGCCGACCTGCGCGCCGCCACCCCCACCGACGCGGCCAAGCGGGTCGTCCCCGACGCCGCCGCCGAAATGGCGCTGCTGCGCGAGCTCACCGAACGCGCCGCCGCCGCCCTGCGCGGCTGGGTGGACCGTGAATCCCGTGCCCTGGCGCAGCTGCGCTCCCGCCCCGTGCTGGCCGAGCCACTGCGCCTGCTCGACCAGCGCTACGACGAGGCGGAGCGGCTGCGCAGCGCCGGCCGCCGCGCGGTCGAGCACCTGCTCACCGCCGAATCCACCACCACCCGGCACCTGCGCGAGAAGCTCACCGCCGTCGGCCCGGCCGCCACCCTGGCGCGCGGATACGCGGTGGTGCAACGGGTTACGGGCAGCGAGCGGCATGTGGTCCGCTCCATCGACGATTCCCCGGCCGGCAGTCAGCTGCGCATCCGCGTCGCCGACGGCGCGGTCACCGCCGCCGCGCTCGGCAGCCAACCCCTCGGCCCCCGCCCCCGAAAGGAGTCCACCGATGACCGAGAGTGACCTCGCCGAAATCGCCGGATTCGGTTACGAACGCGCCCGCGACGAGCTGGTGAACGTGGTGAAGATGCTCGAACAGGGCGGCATGGACCTGGACGACTCGCTCGCCCTGTGGGAGCGCGGCGAGGCGCTCGCCACCCGGTGCGAGGAGCACCTCGCGGGCGCGCGCCAGCGTGTGGAGGACGCATTGGCGCGGCGCGATCAGGAGTGAGCCGATGAGCATCCGCCGCGCCGTCCCGGACATCCGCACCGCGGACATGGCCGCCAGCCGAGCCTTCTACCGGGAACTCGGCTTCGAGGAGGTCATGGACCTCGGGTGGGTCGTCACCCTGGCCAGCCCCGACAATCCGACCGCCCAGGTGCTGCTGATCGGTCCGGACGCGGAGGGACCGCAGCCGGATATGAGCGTCGAGGTCGACGACGTGGACGCCGCACACGCCGCCATGGTCGCCGCCGGTGCGGACATCGTCTACGCCCTGCGCGACGAGCCGTGGGGAGTGCGGCGGTTCTTCGTCCGCGATCCGAACGGGACCGTCGTCAACGTGGTCGGTCACCGCTGACCGCCGCGCGAGCGCGGCGACGTGCTGCGATCAGGACAGAGTGCCGCACTTGGGGCCGCCGGAGCTGTCCACGGAGCCGATCTTCAGAATGTAGATCAGCCCGCAGACGGCGTTGACCAGCCCGTTGGCGGAACCAGCGTCGACCGCCGAACCGGTACTGGGGGAAGCGACCGGCTCGGACTCCGACACGGACGGCGCGGGGTCCAGCGTGACCGGGGCCGCGGCGGCGAACCCGGCGGGGATGAGCAGGGCGGCGGAAGTCACCAACACGGCACAGGCTCTTCTCACGACGAGGAGTATTCGCCGGTGCGCGAGATTCGGCACGCCCCGAATCCCTGGGGCCGAGCATGAGCTGAGGGTGAGCGTGGCCCTACGGTCCGACATGAGTAGGGCCCCTCGGTCGGGCGCGAGCACAGCCCCCGCAACCCAGCGCGAGCGCGGCTCCGAAGTCGCGCGCGAGTGCAGTCGGGCGCGAGTACAGCCCCCGTGGTCCCGAACGCTACAGCGGGTCGGCGCTGCCGATGGCCGTGGCGAGCGTCGTGTAGGCGGCGGGGTTGCCCGCGCCCTTGATGAGGACGCGGGAGTCGCCGAAGTCGGTGATCCAGGCGGTTTCGGTGCCGGGCTCGGCGTAGACCACCCACTTGCGGTCGCCGATCTGTTCGGTGCCGGTGGCGTAGCGGGTGTCGACCACGTGTTTGGCGAGGGCTTCCTCGGTGGCGTCGGTCTGCGAGAGCTGCATGTAGGTGCCCTGCGGGGTGATGTACCCCACGGTACTCACCGGGCCGCCGCCGGTGCCCGCGATGGTGTCGCGATGTCCCGAGTTGGGCGTCCACCCCTCCGGGAGCACCGGTTCCCGAATGGCGAACGGCATGTTCGCGGCGTCGTCGGCCAGCGCGGCGCTCACGTCGAAGTCCGGAATCTGCCCCGGCGTCGGACCTTTCGCCGAGAAGGTGCACTGGCTGGCGATCCCGGCGATGACCAAGCAGATCAGCACCAGCGGGAACAACGACCAGAACAGGTCCTTCCAGTCGTTCATGATCCGCGGCTTTTGATACGACACGCACCCAGTATCCACGGCCGGGTACTGCGACCCGGCACACAGGTGCGCCTCCCGTACTTACGGAATTGGAACGTGAGTACCTGAATGCCGCCGTCGACCTCAATGCGACAATTCACGCAGCAGTTGACAACCAAGGAGGCACCCGTCATGACCGCATCCAGCCGCCGCGAGGCTCCGGATCGCAACCTGGCCCTGGAGTTGGTCCGAGTCACCGAGGCCGGGGCCATGGCCGCCGGACGCTGGGTGGGGCGCGGCGACAAGGAAGGCGGCGACGGTGCCGCCGTCGACGCCATGCGGCAGCTGGTGGCGACCGTCTCCATGCGCGGCATCGTGGTGATCGGCGAGGGCGAGAAGGACGAAGCGCCCATGCTGTACAACGGCGAACTGGTCGGCGACGGCACCGGCCCGGAGCTGGACTTCGCGGTCGACCCGATCGACGGCACCACCCTCATGTCCAAGGGTTCGGCGGGTGCGATCTCCGTGCTCGCGGTGGCCGAGCGCGGCGCCATGTTCGACCCCTCCGCGGTGTTCTACATGGAGAAGATCGCCGTCGGCCCCGAGGCCGCCGATGTCATCGACCTGTCGGCCCCCATCGGCGAGAACCTGCGCCGCGTCGCCAAGGCCAAGAACTCCGCCGTCTCCGACCTGACCGTCGTCGTCCTGGACCGCCCGCGCCACGCCCGCCACATCCAGGAGGTGCGCGACGCGGGCGCCCGCATCCGCCTCATCTCCGACGGTGACGTGGCCGGAGCCATCGCCACCGCCCGCCCCGAATCCGGCGTGGACATGCTGATCGGCATCGGCGGCACCCCCGAGGGCATCATCGCCGCGGCCGCCATGCGCTGCATGGGCGGCGCGTTGCAGGGCAAGCTGGCACCCAAGGACGACGAGGAGCGCCAGAAGGCCATCGACGCCGGACACGACCTGGACCGCATCCTCAATACCGAGGACCTGGTCTCCGGCGAGGACGTGTTCTTCAGCGCCACCGGCGTCACCGACGGCGATCTGCTGCGCGGTGTGCGCTACTTCGGCGGCGGCGCCTACAGCCAGTCCATCGTCATGCGCGCCAAGTCCGGCACCGTCCGCATCATCGACGCCTACCACCGCCTCACCAAACTGCGCGAGTACTCCTCGGTGGACTTCGTCGGCGACGAGGACGCCGCTCCCCCGATGCCCTGACCCGCGTGCGGCCGCCCGCTCCGCCCCGGCGGCGGGCGGCCGAACGACACCCCGCTTATTCCCAGTGCGCCATCGTCTTCGGTGTGCCGATCCCCTCAGGCGTGGCATCCCCACGGGCCCCCGCACGGGCCTAGGGTCGAGTGCATGAGCGAGGAGACCGAGTACCGCATCGAACACGACACCATGGGCGAGGTCCGCGTCCCCGTCGACGCGCTGTGGCGGGCGCAGACCCAACGCGCGGTGGAGAACTTCCCGATCAGCGGGCGCGGGCTGGAGCGGGCGCAGATCCGGGCGCTGGGGTTGCTGAAGGCCGCTACCGCGGTGGTGAACCGGGATCTGGGCCGGTTGGACACCGCCAAGGCCGATGCCATCATCGCGGCCGCCGCTGAGATCGCCGACGGCGCACACGACGATCAGTTCCCGATCGATGTCTTCCAGACCGGGTCCGGCACCAGTTCGAATATGAACGCCAACGAGGTGATCGCGACCATCGCCGCCCGGGCCGGTGTGACCGTGCACCCCAACGACGACGTGAACATGTCGCAGTCGTCCAACGACACCTTCCCGACCGCCACGCATCTGGCCGCCACCGAGGCCGTGGTGAAGGATCTGGTTCCGGCACTGGATCATCTGCGGCTGGCGCTGCTGGACAAGTCCGCCGAATGGCGCGACGTGGTGAAGTCCGGGCGCACCCATCTGATGGATGCCGTGCCGGTCACGCTGGGGCAGGAGTTCGGCGGTTACACCAGGCAGGTGAGCGCCGGGATCGAGCGGCTGCTCGCCACCCTGCCGCGCCTGGGCGAGTTGCCCATCGGCGGAACCGCGGTGGGCACCGGCCTCAATGCCCCGGCTGGGTTCGGGGCGAAAGTCGTTGCGGAACTGAAGAAGTCGACCGGACTCGACGCCCTGTCGGAGGCCAAGGACCACTTCGAGGCGCAGGCCGCCCGGGACGGGCTGGTCGAGGTCTCCGGTGCGCTGCGCACCGTCGCCATCAGCCTCACCAAGATCGCCAACGATATCCGCTGGATGGGTTCGGGCCCGCTCACCGGCTTGGCCGAATTGCAGCTGCCGGACTTGCAGCCGGGCTCGTCCATCATGCCGGGCAAGGTGAATCCCGTTCTCCCCGAAGCGGTTACCCAGGTCGCCGCGCAGGTGATCGGCAACGACGCGGCGGTCGCCTGGGGCGGCGGCAACGGCCATTTCGAACTCAATGTGTACATCCCGATGATGGCCCGCAATGTGCTGGAGTCGATCCGGCTGCTGGCGAATGTCTCGCGCCTGTTCGCCGACAAGTGCGTGCGCGGCCTCACCGCCGATGTCGAGCGACTGCAGCGGCTGGCCGAATCCTCACCCTCCATCGTGACGCCGCTCAACTCCGCCATCGGCTACGAGGAGGCCGCCGCGGTCGCCAAGCAGGCATTGCAGGAGAACAAGACGATTCGCCAGACCGTCATCGATCGCGGCCTCATCGGCGACGCGCTGACCGTCGCGGAACTCGACCGCCGCCTGGATGTGCTGTCGATGGCAAAAGTCAACGACGACAAATAATCTCGTGCGGGTATGACCTACCCGAAGGGATGCTTGTGAGAATGCGCGTTGTCGTCGCGGTCGCGGCGACACTGACCGCCCTGCTGTCCGGCTGCTCGAGCGAACAGCCCGACACCGCGACGGAGCCGACCGCGACGACAACCGCCGCACCGACGACGGGCACCACCGCACCGACCACAACCGCACCGAGTACGGGCGAGCCCGTCGATGCGGCGGCGTACCACCTGGCGGATACGCCGACCGGCACGCCCGGGTACTACTTCCGGACGCCCAGCGGCAATTTCCGCTGCGCCATCTTCGACGAACCGCTGGCGCTCGCCGATACGGCCGTCGAGGCCGGTTGCCAAGGCCGCGTCGCGGCGGTTCCGGACGGCGAGCAGCCGTGCGCGGAGACATCCGGGGCGCAGCCGCCGATGCCCGCCTTCGGCCTGAGCCTGGACGGGCCGCGGTTCGCCTGCACCACCGAGGGATTGTTCTACGGTCCGGGCGATATCGCGGCGCTGCCGTACGACTCCTATCTGGAGGTCGGGAATGTGCGGTGTCTGTCCCGCGAGGTGGGCATAACCTGCGAGCAGCGGGAGTCCGGGGCTTCGTTCTTCGTCTCGAAGGAATCCAGTCGGCTGGAGAGCTCCGGCGGGGCGGATGCGACCCTGGTCGCGGTGCCCGATGTGCGCGGTGAGCGGCCGATCCGCGCGGAGAACCTGCTCGCCGAGGCCGGACTGCTGGCGAAGGTCGTGGGCGGCACCGATCGCGGGCCGCACGACGGGCAGTGTGTGGTGGCGGAACAGGATCCCGCCGCTGGTACGAAAGTGACTGCTGGGACTTTGGTTACTCTCACCACCGGTGAGGTGGGATTCGGCGCGGGCAGCTGCTGAAATCTGCGCGCGAGTATCCGCCCGGTCAAAACCCTATTTACGATATCGGGCGGGGAAAGTGAAACAGCTCACGCATTGCTCCCGATTAGCTGGGTGTCCGTGAAAACAACGGATGTTCCACGAAAGGAAAGAACAATGTTGACTGGACTCGCTGCCCTCCTCGTCTCTCTCGGCGCGGCCGGACTCGTGGCCGCCCTGGCGACACTGGGCATCATCATTTGAATATCTCGGTCGGTGGGTATGGTGGCGTAGGTCGCCATACCCACGCACCGGAGTGCTACAAATGTCATCTCGCACCGATATTTTCCGGATAGTCCCTCAGGTCGATGTCGTTCGCGGCGCTGTCGCTGTACTTCACCATCCACGCGAAGGCGCGCGAACTCAGGAACCGGTTCCGGAAACGAATTCCCAGCGCGGTCTTCGGGGCCAGGAAGGGTCCCGGGTTGGCACCGTCGACCGTGCGCAGGTATCGCTTCATGACCTCGTCGTAGCGCGCGAAGGCCACCGTGTGGTCACCGCCCGCAACGGCGAGCTCACCTGCGAGAACGTAGGCGCCCACCACCGCTAGCCCGGTACCGAAACCGGCGAGCGTATTGCCGTGGGCGGCATCGCCGACGAGCGCCACGGGCCCGGTGGTGAATTTCTTCATTCGCACCCGGCTGATCGAATCCAGATAGCAGGTGTCGGCGGCTTCGAGTTCGCGGAGCATTTCGGGTACTCGCCAACCCATTCCGGTGAACCTGTCGATGACGATGCGTTTCTGTGCGGCGGTGTCGTCCCGGGGGTAGTCGAGTTCCGGGGACGCGAACATATACAGCTGCGGTGATTTCGGCCCGCCCGCGATGACGAGCCGTCCGGGGGTGTTGTACGCATAGGCCGTTTCCCGCGTTCGCGGCGTGTCGGGGTCGATCGGTCGGTCACCGGCGATGCAGTAATACCAGCCGCGATGGCGCACATGGTCGCGCTCCGGACCGAATGCCAATCGCCGTACGCCGGAGTGGATTCCGTCCGCGCCGAAAACCAGGTCGAAAACCCGAGCCGGAGCCTTCTCGAATTCGATGTGCACACCGTCGGAATCCGCTCGCAGACCGGTGATCCGATCCCCGAAGACGTATTCGCAATTCGCCGCACTGTGGTCGTACAGCACACGCGCCAGGTCACCGCGCCGGATCTCGAGCTCGCCGCCGGTGAAATCTCCCGACATGAACGCCAATTCGGTGCCGTCGGCGTCGACGAACCGGGTGTCGGTGGTGCCGGTGCGGCGAGCGCGCAGGTCGTCGAGCACGCCCATGCGCGCGAGCACGGTCAACTGGGTCGCCCCCTTGAAGTCGACCGCCTGACCTCCGGGCCGCGGCGCGGGAGCCCGCTCCACCACGGTCACGTCGAAGCCGTAGCGGTGCAGCCAGTGGGCGAGCGTGGGCCCGGCGATGCTCGCGCCGGAGATGAGGACGGAGGTATTGCGCATGACGTTCCCTTCAATTGCGTCCCATGGACGCATTAAAGCGTATGTCGGACGCAGTTAGACGTCAACGCTGTTTTCCGGAAGGATGGCCCCCATGGCGGCACCCACCACCACGGAACTGCTGTGGGGCACCCGGCAGCGGCCCAAACGCGGCCCCAAACCCTCGCTCACGCTGGAACGCATCGTCGCCGAGGCCGTCGCCCTCGCCGATGCGGAGGGGCTCGCGAGCCTGTCCATGGCGCGGCTCGGCGAGCGGCTCGGCTGCGCCAAGATGGCGCTCTACCGCTATGTGCCCGGGAAGGCCGAACTCACCGCCCTCATGCTCGATACCGCCGTGGGCGCACCGCCGGACCTAGACGCCGACGAACCGTGGCGCGACTATCTGAGCCGGTGGGCGGAGACGCTGTATCAGCGCATGCACACCCATCCGTGGACCATCGAACTCTCCGTCGGCGCGCACGTCATGGGCCCGCACGAGATGAGCTGGGTGGAGACCGCGCTGCACGCGCTCGCCGACACCGGGTTGACGGCCGCCGAACAGTTCGACACCGTGGTGCTGCTGATCGGACACGTGCGCAGCCTCGTCCAGCAGATCGGCGGCGGCGACGGCGCGGACGCGGAAGGACGGTTGCAGCGGGAGATGGCGGCGGTGCTGGCCGCGCACGGTCGGGATTTCCCGCACGTGGTCGCCGCGCTGGCCGCGGCGACGGCCGGGCCGACCGGGGAGTCCGGACGCGACAACGCGCTGAGATTCGGTATCGACCGGATTCTCGACGGGGTGGCGGCACTGGTCGCACGGCGGAAGTGAGCCGAATACTGTTGTCCGGCAGCGCCCGGGCTTAGAGTCGGAAGATGTCCGACTTACCCGAACTGCGGCAGGACGCCGTCACGACGGTGCGCGAATTCTTCGCCGCCCTCGAGGTCAACGCCCTCGACGAGGCCATGGACCTCGTCCATCCCGGAATCGTCTGGAAGAACACCTCACTGCCGGATGTGCGCGGGGCCGACCGCGTGCGATGGGTGCTGAATCGCTTCGCGGGACCCCGGTACGGTTTCCGCGCCGATATGCACCATGTCGCGGCCACCGAGGACGGCGTCGTGCTCACCGAACGCACCGACTACCTGCGGGTGGGGTCGGTGGAAGTGGCCTTCTGGGTGTGCGGCACATTCGAATTCGTCGACGGGCGCATCTTCGTGTGGCACGACCACTTCTCGTGGGAGAACTTCGTGCGGGGGACCGTCGTGGGAGTGGCGCGGGCGCTGTTCTCGCGCTGAGCGCATCGGGTGGGCCGACTCACGCGGATGATCCGAGCCCGCCCGGCCATGACATCCGCTCCCATGACCGACCGGCGACCGCCCGAGTCACACGGGCGATCGCCAGCCTGTAACCGGGTCAGCGGGCGAGGGCGGTGACTTCCACTTCGATCTGCCAGTCGGGCCGGGCGAGGGCCGACACCTCGAGCAAGGTGTCGGCCGGGTACGGCTCGCTGAGGAATTCTCCGCGCAGCGCAATGACCTTGTCGAGGTTGGCGGCCATATCGGTGACGAAGATGCCGACCTTCACCACATCGTCCAGATCGGCCCCAGCCTCGGCGAGCACCCGCCGGATGTTGGCGAACGCCTGCCGCCCCTGCGCCAGGAATTCATCGGAGACGGTGCGGCCCCGCTCGTCTATGCCCGCCTGTCCGGACACGTGAATGAGGCCGTTCGCCTTGATGGCCTGCGAGATCTTGTACGGCACGTACCAGTCGGGGCTGGTAGCGATCTTCTCCGCGCGTTGTACGGTCACAGCGGAATCTCTTTCCTCACATCATGTTTCTACGTGCGATCGATGGCCCCGCACGCCAGGTCGCGGGGCCGCTGCTCGCGGCGGCGGCCCCGCCCGGCGCTCTAGCCCCGATAGATCTCTACGTAGGCGTTGGTGGTGATGGCGAGGAGGCCGGGACCGGCTCCCATGCAGCTCGCGGTGATTCGGTCGCCGGAGGGTGTGAACGGGTAGCTGAGCGAATGGTAGGGACCGACGGCGTACAGCGGGAACGGGCCGGCGGCGTGGAGACCGAAGCACTCGACGCGCAGGACATAGTTGTCTCCACCGTCGGGCAGACAGATCGCAGAGGCTCCGGTGAGATCCCGTTCGACCACGCAATCGTGCGGCGCCGCCGGCGCCGTTCCGGAACCGACGACCGCCGTGAGGGCCAGGCCCGAAATGCCGGCGACAGCGAGTCGCGCCGCCGTGATGATCGCCTTCTTCATGATGATTCCTCCTGTTTCTCGGTGGTTTTCGTCGAGCGGTGACCCGACGAATCCGCATGGTGGGTGCGCGGTCGCCCCCGCCGGTTGTGCGTCCCGCTCCGGCGCTCACCCGCCCCGGACCGGAGCGGGCTCGCTCGCCGCTGTGGGGTGTTCGTGCCGCGCCGCGCGACGCCCGGGCAGCGCCGCCGCGGCGAGCACGCCGAGCAGGGTGAGTGCGGCGGCCATGACGACCGTGGTGCGCAGGCCGTCCCCGGCCGCGACCCGCAGGGCTTCGCCGTCGAGCCCGGCGGTGCCCGCGTTCGCGACGCCGACCAGAATCGCGAGTCCGGTGCCGATACCGACCTGCATCGCGGTGTTCGCCATCCCACCGGCGGTGCCCTGTTCCCGCGCGGCGACGCCGGTTCCGGCCGCGGCGAACATGGCCGGGAAGACCGTGCCCGTCCCCATGCCGTACACCGCGATTCCAGCCAGGATCGTCCGATAGGACCCGTCGGTGACCATTCCCACCGCGAGCAGGGCACCTCCGGCCGCCGCGAGCACCAAGCCGATGACCAGGGCGGCGCGGAGGCCGATTCTCACGATGAGCCACTCTGCGGCGAAATTCGCGACCGCGATGACCAGCGACAGGCTCAGAAACACGAGTCCTGTGACCAGTGCGCTGTAGCGCCACACGTTCTGTAGGAACAGCGTGAGGAAGTAGACGATGTTCTGCACCGTCGCGCCGAACACGAAGATGACCGCCAGCACCGGTCCCAGCGCGTGGGCCAGCCGCAACGGCATCAGCGGGCTGGCACTGCGCGCTTCGATGACCACGAACGCGGCCAGCAGCGCCACCGCCGCCGCGGCACCCCCGAGGACAGGTGTCGAGGTCCAGCCGGACTCCGGCCCCTGCGCGACGGTGAATACCAGCAGGGTGATTCCCACGGTTCCGGTGAGCGCACCGGGCACGTCGAACCCGCGGCCCCGATCGCGTGGGCCGTCCGGACGCAGCAACCCGAATGCCGCCACCGCGCCGATGACGACCAGCGGGATATTGATCAAGAACACCGCCGGCCACCCGAAGGCACTGGTCAGCACGCCGCCCAGCAATGCACCGAGGCTGAGCCCGCCCGCACCGGCCATCGCCCAGACCGCGAGCGCGCGAATCCGCTGCGCACCCTCCGCGAACATGGTGTTGACCAGCGACAAGGTCGCGGGGAACAGCAGCGCCGCACCGGCCCCCTGCAGCGCCCGGGCGACGATCAGCGCGGTCGTGGTGGTGGCCAGGCCGCCCAGCAGCGACGCGGCGCCGAAAACCACCATGCCGAGGACGAACATCCGCCGCTTGCCGAGCAGATCCGCGGAGCGTCCGCCCAGCAGCAGCAAGCCGCCGAAGAAGACGGCGTAGGCGCTGACCACCCACTGCATCGAGTGGCCGGAGAAGCCGACGTCGCTGGCTATATCGGGGAGAGCGACATAGATGATCGTGAAGTCCAGCGAGGTGATCAGGCTGGAGAAGGCCAATAGGGCCAGGGTTGTCGCAGGGCGTCTCATGGTCTGTCCTTCTCCGGTACTAGTGCGCATACGGCCGGGTGGCCCGGGCGTCGTGTAGTGCGCGGGCCCACCAGGTGAGTTGGTGGAGCAGTGCGGTCGCGGCGGCTTCCGCGCCGGCGGCGTCCAGCGGGCGGCCCGCGTCGTCGAACCTGTTCCAGCACGAGTGGAAGCTCACGGTGTTGCGGATGGTGATCGCGTGCAGTTCGCCGAACACCTGGCGCAATTGCTCGACGGCGCGCAGTCCCCCCGAGACTCCGCCGTAACTGACGAAGGCGATCGGTTTCGCCTTCCACTCGTCGACGTAGGAGTCGATGGCGGTCTTGAGCGGGGCGGGATAACCGCGGTTGTACTCGGGCGAGACGATCACGAAGGCGTCTGCGCCGGCCAGGCGCGGAGCCAGCGAATCGGTCGCGGCGTCGGTTTCGTCCAGGACATCGGACAGACCGACGTCGGCGAGATCGATCAGGTCGAGGTCGAGCCCGCCGTGCGCCCTCGCGTGACCGTGGAACCAGGTCGCCACCGTCGGTCCGAATCGCTGTGCTCGCGTGCTGCCGATGATGATCGCCACGCGCAGGGGATCGGTTGGTTGCATCGCGTCTGCCTTTCCACAGTGAAGTCGATCCCCACGACCTTCACGTCCGGGGCCTACAGGACCCCTACGACCGACCTACACGCCGGTCGACCATGCCCGTGCGGTCCGTATCGTCACGGGGATGAGGTTCGGTGTGCTCGGCCCACTAGAGGTGTGGACGGATCGGGAAGTAGAGGTCGCGATCCCGGCCGGGCAGTTGCGAACGGTGCTCGCCGTACTCCTGGCCCACCGCGGTCATTCGGTATCCACCGATCGCCTCGTCGACGTGCTGTGGCCGCGGCGGACTCCCCGGGACGCCGCGGCCGCCTTGCAGGTCAAGGTCTCGCAACTGCGCGGTGTGCTCGCCGCCGCCGAGCCGAGCGCTCGCGCTCTGGTGGCATCCGGGCCCGGGGGTTATCGTCTCGATGTCACGGCCGACGCGGTGGACGCGGGCCGGTTCGAGGCAATGCTGGCATCGACTGCGGGCCTGGACGCGCGCTCGCGGGCGGATGCGTTGACCACCGCGCTCGGTCTCTGGCGCGGCACCCCCTTCGCCGATGTGGCCGATGCGGAGTTCGCGGCGGTCGAAACGGCGCGCTTGGCGGAACTGCGGATCTCGGCAGTGGAAGCCTGGGCCGCCGCAAGGCTCGAACTCGGCGAATACACCGATCTGGTAGCGGAATTGGCGCCGCTGGTCGCCGAACATCCGCTGCGGGAACGGCTGTGCGCCGCGTATCTGCGCGCGCTGTACGGATCCGGGCGGCAGAGTGAGGCCCTCGCCGCTTTCACCGAGTTGCGGGAACGATTGCGCGCCGAACTCGGCATCGATCCCGGCCCCGAGATCGCCGAGGTGCATCGGGCTATCCTCACGCAGGACCCGGCGCTCACGCCGCGTCCGACCACCATACCGACGAACCTGCCCGGCCAGTTGACCGAACTGATCGGTCGGGCCGAAGCGGTGCACGAGGTGCACGGCCTGGTCGGCGACTACCGGTTGGTGACCCTCGTCGGACCCGGCGGAGTCGGCAAGACTCGACTCTCGATCGAGGCGGCGCGCGGACTGATCACCGACCACCCCGACGGCGTGTGGTTCGTCGAGCTCGCCGGGATGAACCCGACGACCGTCGCCCGCACTTCCATTCTGGACACCTTGCACGCGGTGATCGGAATCCGCGGTGACAGCCGGACCGCCGCCGGTCGGCTCGACCGACTCGTCACCGCGTGGGACGGCAAACAGGTGCTGCTCGTCCTCGACAATTGCGAGCATCTGGTCGCCGTGATCGCCGACCTGACCGAGCAACTCCTGCGGTCGGTGCCCGGTCTCCGGATCCTGGCCACCAGCCGGGAACCACTCGGCGTCTCCGGTGAAGCCGTCTATCCGGTCGCCGCGCTCGAACTGCCGTACTCGCCCGCTGATATCGGCGTGGCGGCACTGCCGAAGTTCAGTGCCGTCCGGCTGTTCACGGCTCGCGCGGCGGCCGCTTCCCCCGGTTTCGCCATCGACGCGGGAAACGCCGCGGCCGTCGCGACAATCTGTCGCCGACTCGACGGAATCCCGCTGGCCCTGGAGCTGGCCGCCGCCCGGGTGCGGGCGTTCGGCGTCCGCGAATTGGCGGCGCGGATGGACGATCGATTCGAGCTGTTGGTCGCCGGACGCCGGAGCGGGCCCGGCCGCCAGCAGACACTGCGCGCGGTCATCGACTGGAGCTGGGAGCAGCTGACCGAACCGGAACAGGCCGTGCTACGCAGGCTCTCGGTCCACAGCGACGGGTTCGGGCTGACGGCGGCCGAATGCGTCTGTGCGAGTAAGGATCTCGCCCCGGAACGGATCGCGGACCTGCTCGCCCGCCTGGTCGACCGCTCGCTGGTCGCGATGACCGACACCGCAGCGGGCCCACGCTACCGGCTGTTGGAATCGGTCGCGATGTACTGCTCGGATCGACTGTCGGAGGCCGGTGAGACCGACTTGCTGCACACGGTGCGCAACGAGTACTACACGGCGTTGTCCGAGCGGGCGCACGCACAACTTCGGGGGGCCGACCAGCGGCGTTGGCTGGCAGTGCTGGATATCGAGTACCCGAATCTGCGTTCCGTCGTAGAGGATTCGGTGCGGCGCGGCGATTCCGGCGTCGCGCTGCGCCTCGTCGGCGCGCTGGCCTGGTACTGGTTTCTCCGCGGCCGGATCGGGGAGGGCATCCGACAACTCGACGCGGCGCTCGGCACCGGCCGGGAGGCCGCCCCCACACTGTGGGCGCGGGCCAATGGCTGGCGCTCGGCGCTCACGCTGCTCAGCATTGCCGCGCCCGACCGGCCGGATCTGGTCGAGGCCGGACTCGCGGGATTCGACGGAGTGAGCGATCCGTCGGGCCGTGCGTTCACCGAATGGATCCTCGGCGAGGTGCTGCTCGGCGGCGGCGACCAATCGGTGAGCGCCATGCTGGCTCAGCGGTCTCTGGCGGGCTTCCACACGTCCGGGGACCAGTGGGGTATCGCCGCCGCGCTCAGCAGCGCCGCCCATCACGCCATGCTCCGCGGCGACTTGGCGGCCATGGCCCGCGACGCGACCGAAAGTGCCCGCCTTTTCGCGGTGCTGGGCGATCGATGGGGCCAGCTGCGCGCCGATGAACTGCTCGGCCGACACGCCGAGATCATCGGTGACTACGCCGAGTCCACGCGTCTGCGCCGCGACGGACTGCACCGGGCCGAGGAACTCGGACTGTGGCCGCGGGCGGCCGATATGATGTCGGGGCTGGGTCGGCTCGCCCTGCTCGCGGGCGACCTGACCCAAGCGCGAGTACTGCACGAACGCGCCCTCGAACTCTCGGTGAGCCAGGGTCACGAACCCGGCCGGATCTTCGCGGCGGTCGGCCTCGGCATCGGCGCGAGACGCGAAGGACGCCTCGACGAGGCCGAGAAATACACCCGAGCGTCCCTGGACTGGAACCGCGAAGTCGACTACGCGCCCGGTATCGCCCACAGCCTCGCCGAACTCGGGTTCATCGCCGAACTGCGCGGCGATCCCGAGCAGGCTCACGCCTACCATCGGGAAGGCCTGGCGGTGGCCCGGCGGATCGGTGATCCCCGCGCGATAGCCCTCGCACAAGAGGGTCTCGCGGGTGCCGCGGCCCTCGCCGGGCACATCGGACGCGCCCGCCGCCTGCTCCGCACGGCGGCAGCGGCGCGCGATGCGGCGGGAGCACCACTGCCCGGACCAGAACGTACGGATGTGGACCGCATCATGGCGGCGATCAGCGCCGCCTCCGATCACCCCGCACGAGCCACGGTGGGCAGTACCCAGGAGCTGGGCGGCCGAGGCGGCCACCCACTCGATGGCTTCGACGGAACTCGCTAGCGGGCGACGACCAGGCGCAGGGATTCCAGTTCGGTGCGGGCCTGTTCGCCGGTGTCGCCGAGGTCGGTGCGACCGAAGACGTTCCAGCGCTCCAGCAGGGGGGCGTAGACGAGTTCGGGTTCCTTGGCGCGGTCGTAGATGCCCGCGGCGGCGAGAACCTCATCGCTGCTGCGGCCGTCGGTGAGGGTGGCCTCGGGGACCCGGAAGTCGGCGATGCGGTCGGCGATGGCACGCATGGTCTGGTCCGGGAAGCGGTCCAGGGCGGCGGAGATCAGGTTGGCGAAGAATTCCGCCTGGAGTTCATCGTCGACGGCGATGCGCCGGGCGATCTCGGTGACCAGGGGGTTCTCGCCGAGTGCCTCGGTATTGCGATGCCGCACCGCGGACGCGGTCTCCTCGAGGGCGCAGACCGCCAGCACGTCCAGCAGGTGCATGGGCGGGCGGCGGAAGCCGCGGGTCATATGCTCCATGCGCATCCGCTCCAACTCCACCGGATCCACCGCGCGGGTGACCATGAGGTAGTTGCGGATGAGGATCTCGTGCCGGTTCTCCTCCGCGGTCCACCGACCGACCCAGCGCCACCACGGGCCGCGCCGCAGGTGCTTGCCCAGCTCCCGGTGGTAGGACGGCAGGTTGTCGGCGATGAGCACGCTGACGGTGAGCGCCAGTTTCGCGGTCTCGCTCAGCTCGGATTGCGCGGGATCCCAGTCGATCCCACCGAGGAAGGCGAAATTGCGACCGTCGTCCCAGGGCACGTAGTCATGCGGCTGCCACCCCGCGGCAGCGGCGATGTGGCGGGTCAGATTGGTCTCCACCTCCGGCGCGAGTGCGTCGAGGAGGTCGCGGTCGGACAGCACGTTCTGCACCGGCACAATCTAGCGGCTGCGCGGCAAACATGGGGATCTTCGCGCCGTATTCACAACGGCTATCGCAAAACCCAGCATCGCGCCGCGTGTCGCCATCCCGTGAAGCGTGTCGCGCGCGCCGCACGAGGGGTCCCCCGCGGCGCTCCGCGAAACTCCAGCGCCCCGCCGACCAGTCGGTACCGAGCACCTCTCCGCCCGGAGGCTTCCGGGAAACGCGGCACAGCGCGCGGTGCGGGCCGTCCCCGGGCACGAATCGAGCGGCAGAAACGCCTCGGGCTCGGGTACGCCCGAACCCGAGGCGGCGGGACACTACTTCTCGGTCACCGTGATCTGGCGGTCCACCCAGGTGATGGTGCCGCCGGTGAAATCGCTCTGCTTACCGCCCGCGATATCCATCTCGTCGGTGGTCGGGTAGCCGAGCTTGCCGCCGGGACCGCCGTTCGCCATCCAGGCGTCCCGGATCTCACCCCAGACGATGTGCGCACCGGTGTCCGGGCTGCTGTAGATGGCTCCGCCCTCGAACGCCTGCATGGTGCCGCCACCGGGAGCGTCCTGCGATTCACCGGTGGGTTCGCCCAGCGGGCTCGTCACGCCGCCGACGGCGTTGTACTTCTCCAGAATCGAGCCGGACACCTCGATGTCCCCGGCGGCGGTGGGGATCTTCGTTGTCGGGGTGTCGTCGCGGTCGGTCTCGTTGCGGTCGGTCTCGTTGTCGTGGGTATCGTCGGCGTGTTCGGTGGCCGTGGCCATCGCCGTGGTCGTCGCCATCCCGGTGTCGGGCTTGGCATCCTTGTCGTCCTTGGCGCAGCCGGCGAGCGGCAGCGCCACCAGGGCGATCGCGGTCATGAATCCGGCCGTGCGTCGAGCGAAGTGGTGCATGGTCATCCTCCCGCTACGGGCCGCACGGAGGTGCCGCGTTGCCACGACACCTCCGGCGACTCAGATCGACATTCGGCAGCTGTTCGGCAAACCGTCGCTGTCAGCCGAAATCAGCTTCGAGCAGGTACTTTGCCGGAATATACCCGTCGACCTGTGAGGCAAACCACACGCCCGGCAATAGCCGGGGATCAGGCGTTGGGCCCGTACTCCTCCAGCATCTCGGTGACCAGAGCGGCGATCGGGGAACGCTCGCTGCGGGTCAGTGTGATGTGGGCGAACAGCGGATGCCCCTTCAGCTTCTCGATCACGGCGGCCACGCCGTCGTGCCGACCGACCCGGAGGTTGTCGCGCTGCGCCACATCGTGGGTGAGCACCACCCGCGATCCCGTGCCCAGACGGCTGAGCACGGTGAGCAGCACATTGCGTTCCAGCGACTGCGCCTCGTCCACGATCACGAAGGAGTCGTGCAGCGACCGACCGCGAATGTGGGTGAGCGGCAGCACCTCCAGCATGCCGCGCGACTGCACCTCCTCCATCACCTCCTGGCTGGCGAGACCCTCGAGGGTGTCGAAGACGGCCTGCGCCCACGGCCCCATCTTCTCGCTCTCCGAACCGGGCAGGTAACCCAGATCCTGGCCGCCGACCGCGTACAGCGGGCGGAACACCACGACCTTGCGGTGCGACCGACGCTCCAGCACGGCTTCCAGACCGGCCATCAGCGCCAGCGCCGACTTACCGGTACCGGCGCGGCCGCCCATGGACACGATGCCGACGCTCTCGTCCAGCAGCAGGTCCAGGGCGATGCGCTGTTCGGCGGAGCGGCCGTGCAGACCGAACGCCTCGCGATCACCGCGCACCAGCTGCACCCGCTTGTCCGGGGTAACCCGGGCCAGTGCGCTGCCGTTGGTGCCGAGTAGCCGAATGCCGGTGTGGCACGGCAGGTCCCGGGCCTCGTCCAGATCGATGACGGAGTCGGCGTAGAGCTTGTCCACCACCGCCGCACTGACATCCAGCTCGGTCATACCGGTCCAGCCGGAGGTGACCACATCCTGGGCGTGGTACTCGTCGGCGGCCAAGCCGACCGCACTCGCCTTGACGCGCAGCGGAATGTCCTTGGACACCAGCACGACTCGATGACCCTCGGCGGCCAGATTCAGCGCACAGGCCAGAATCCGGGAGTCGTTGGTATCGGTGCGGAATCCGACCGGCAGCACCTCCGGATCGGTGTGGTTCAGCTCGACCTGCAAGGTCCCACCGTCGACGCCGACCGGAATCTCCTGGTCGAGTCGTCCGTGCTGGAGTCGGAGATCGTCCAGCATGCGCAGTGCCTCGCGGGCGAACCAGCCCAGTTCGTGGTGGTGGCGTTTGGCCTCGAGCTCGCTGATCACCACGATCGGCAGCACCACATGATGCTCACCGAAGCGGGTGACAGCCCAAGGGTCCGACAGCAACACCGAGGTGTCCACGACAAAGGTTTTACGTCCGGATTCGGACGACTGCGAGGCGCGAACTCCCTTTCCGGTGCTCGCGGTGCGGGCATCCCTGCTGGGAGCGGTTACGGAGCGTGCATCAGTCACGGTGGGCTCCTTTGTCACCCACGCGGCCCCGCGCGGGTGTTCTCGCTGGGCCGGTCCGCCCTGTAGGTCAGTCGACCCGAGGGCCGGGTGCCGGCCCCCTCGCACTGAGTTGCTCAGTCACGACCAGGACCTCCCGTACGGGCCACCTCTACGCGACCCGCACCCCCGACGCTACAGCCGAATTGGACTTCCGGCCTACCGAGTTACAGGCGTGTTGGTGAAGATCCCGTTAACGGACGCCCTATTCGGGCGATTCGCCCAATTCGGCGAGGAGAATCGGAACGTGGCTGTGATCAGGTTCTTTCACAGCCGTGACCAGCGTCGATGTTTGCGAAGCGGCCTCGTGGCGCAACCGCGCCAGCACCTCCCGCGCGGCATCGTCGGCGAGCTCGGCGCGGTACCGGCGCTCGAACTCCGCGCGCCGCCCCACCGGGTCGGCGTGGAACCACTTCCGCAGCGCCGCGGAGGGCGTCACCTCCTTGGCCCACTCGTCGATCTCCGCCGCCTGTTTGCTGATCCCGCGCGGCCACAGCCGATCCACCAGTATTCGGCGGCCGTCACTCGGCTCCGGCGGGTCGTACACCCTCTTGACCTGGAAACGCGGTTGCTCTGCCATCTCCGTATGGCAGCACGACCGGGCGGCCGACGCGATACACCACGCCGCCGATTCCGCTTCCGGAGCCGATACAGTCGAACCATGGCCGATGATCAGGACCTCGAGAAGCTCTCCGCCAAGGAACTGCACGACCGCGCCGTGAAACTGGCGGTCCGGCACGGCGACGTGAAATTCCTGTGGGAGCTGCTGAAATCGATTCCGGCCGCCGAGGCCGCGGCCGGGAACCTCGGGGAGAGCGAGGCGGACATCAAGTACGTGCTCCCGGTGCTCGACGACTACGTGCACGCGGGTGAGGGCGATATCGCCGAGGTGCTGCGCCCGATGTACCTGGACTACCTCGTCAAGCACTCCTGAGCTCGGCCGAGGCCCACCCGGTTCACACCGGCGACGACGTTTCCGGCCATATCTCTTGCGGAACAGGCCGTTTCGGCCCCGCTACCAGCGGTGTCGCTCGACAGCCCGGGTCGGCCGGACCTACCGTGACGCCATGACCTCCGACGCGGGAGAGCGGCTGAGATCCGTCGTGGTGGACGGGGCGCGACTGCGGTATCTCGAGGCGGGCAGCGGGGAGCCGCTGGTGCTGTTGCACGGATATCCGCAGAGTCACGTGTGCTGGCGGCATCAGATCGCACGGCTGGCGCGGGTGCGGCGGGTGATCGCGCCGGACTGGTTCGGATGGGGCGAATCGGAGCGCGCGCCGGGGGCCGACTGCACGTACGACCGGGAGGTGGAGCGCCTCGCGCGGGTGCTCGACACACTGACACCGGGTCCGGTGGAGCTGGCGGGCCACGACTACGGCGGACATCTGGCGCTCGGGCTCGCGGTGCGTGATCCGAATCGGTTGCGGCGCTTGGCGATTCTCAACTCCCGGGCCCACCGCACCTTCCCACCGGCCTACTATCTGCTGTTCGCGAGCCTGACCGTGCCCGCGCGGCGACCACTGCTGCGCCGAGTGCTGCTGCGCACGCCGGTGGGGAGCATCAATCGCTCCCTGATGCGGCGCTATGTGCGGGCCGGGGCATTCGACACCGAGCAGCTCGAACGGTACGTGGGGTGGATGGACACCCCCGAGGGCAGAGAGCGTTTCGTCGACTTCTTCGCGGGATACAGCGTGCGGCTGCGCCCCCAGCTCGCCGACCTCTCCCCCATTCGCTGCCCCACGGCGGTGATCTGGGGCGACCGGGACGTCCCGTGCCCCTGGTCGATCGCCGCGGATCTGGCGCGACGGCTGCCGAACGCCACCCTGACCCGGATCGCCGGAGCCGACCACTACGTCATGGAGGAGCGGCCCGCGGAGGTCACCGCCGCTCTGCTCGACTGGCTGCGCACATCCACGCCCTGACCTAGACTCCGGACATGACCGCCGATTCCGCCCCGGAGCTGCTAGTTTACCGCCGCGCGGGCTGCCCGTACTGCTCCCGGATGCGGCGGGTGCTCAACCGCCACGGCATCGTGCACAGCGAGATCGACATCTGGAAGGACCCGGACGCGGCCGCGTTCGTACGCTCGGTCGCCGACGGCAACGAGACGGTGCCGACGGCCGTCCTGAAAACCGAAGCACGGGAGCAGCATTGGGTCAATCCGTCGCCCAAGCGGCTGATCCGCACGGTGGCCGCCGAAGCGCCCGCACTCGCGGAGGGGCCGCGCAAGTTCTGGAGCTGGTAGGAGCCCGGAAACCAAATCCCTCGGCCACATCCGCTCGGCCGCCCAGCTCACAACGCGAGCGCCGACCGCGCGCCCCTGGTAGCGCCGCACCGCCCGGCATGACGTCCCCGCGTCGGCGATCAGCTCGCCCGCTCAGTCACCGACCGGCCCCGGTACCGCGCGCCCACGGATCGCACTCCTGCGAGACCCGGACGGCGGCGAACCTACCCGCCGCACCCCCGCGAGAGCCGGATGACGCGAATCTGCCCACCGCACTCGCATCCGGACGACGCGAATCTCCGCGCCGCTCCCGACCGCTGCTCGGAGACTGACGAGGGCCTGGTTGTCGCGCGCGACAACCAGGCCCCCCAATGCTTCAGCGCCGCTGTGTTCTCCCGCCGCGATCAGCCGAGTAGCTTCCAGTCCTCCAGGCCCTCGTAGAGCGGGAAGTCCTGGGCCAGCTTGGCGACCCGGGCGCGCAGAGTGGGGACGTCGCCTCCGGCGAGGGCGGTGGCGATGATATCGGCGACCTCGGTGAACTCGGTGTCGCCGAAACCGCGGGTGGCCAGCGCGGCGGTGCCGATGCGCAGGCCCGAGGTGACCATCGGCGGGCGCGGGTCGAACGGAACGGCATTGCGGTTCACGGTGATTCCGACCTCGTGCAGCA
The DNA here is from genome assembly GCF_000308635.1 of Nocardia otitidiscaviarum NBRC 14405. Taxonomy (GTDB): domain Bacteria; phylum Actinomycetota; class Actinomycetes; order Mycobacteriales; family Mycobacteriaceae; genus Nocardia; species Nocardia otitidiscaviarum. Next base: position 63,552 of record NZ_BAGD01000106.1, read on the forward strand.
GATCCTCACCCTGCTGGCCGTCCAGCGCCGAATTGCGCAGATCGACCAGCACCAGGTGCACATCGGTGCCGCCGGTGAGCACGGTGATGCCCTTGTCCTTGACGTCCGCGCCGGTGAGCCGCTCGGCCAGGATCTTCGCGCCGGACAGGGTGCGCTGCTGACGCTCCTGGAACTCCGCACCGCCCGCGATCTTGAAAGCCACGGCCTTGGCGGCGATGGCGTGCATGAGCGGACCGCCCTGCTGCCCCGGGAAGACCGCGGAGTTCAGCTTCTTGGCGTAATCCTGCTTGGCCAGGATCAGACCCGAGCGCGGACCGCCGAGGGTCTTGTGCACGGTGGACGACACCACATCGGCGTGCGGCACCGGCGACGGGTGCAGGCCCGCGGCGACCAGACCGGCGAAGTGCGCCATGTCGACCCACAGGTACGCGCCGACCTCGTCGGCGATCTCCCGGAAAGCGGCGAAATCGAGGTGCCGGGGGTAGGCCGACCAGCCGGCCACGATCACCTTCGGGCGGGTGTCGCGGGCGATCTTGCGCACCTCGTCCATATCGACGCGGTGGTCCTCCTTGGACACCCCGTACGCGTGCACCTCGTACAGCTTGCCGGAGAAGTTCAGTCGCATGCCGTGGGTGAGGTGGCCGCCGTGCGCCAGATCCAGGCCGAGCATCTTGTCGCCCGGGTTCATCAGCGCCATGAGCACGGCGGCATTGGCCTGCGCACCCGAATGCGGCTGCACATTGGCGAATTCCGCGCCGAACAGCGCCTTCACCCGCTCGCGCGCCAGCTCCTCGACCTTGTCGACGGCCTCGCAACCGCCGTAGTACCGCCGACCCGGGTATCCCTCGGCGTACTTGTTGGTGAGCACGCTGCCCTGCGCCTGCAACACGGCGCGTGGCACGAAATTCTCGGACGCGATCATCTCGAGGGTGTCGCGTTCCCGGGCGAGCTCTTCGGCCATCGCGGCGGCGACCTGCGGGTCGAGCTCGGCGAGCGACTGGCTGTTGACGGAGGCGGCGGTCTGGGTCACGACGGTCAGTCTAGGGGGCGGCCACCGAGCGGTCGCTCGCCCCCGCCACCGCACAGCTCCCCGGCCACCACGCGCCCCAGCCCGCCCCGCAACCGCCAACGCCGACACGCTCCACAACGGCAGCGCGCCCCGGCGCGGCCTCAGGGCATCCGGCGTATCGCGCCCGGGGTGAGGGGTTCGTCCAGCAGACGGCGGAAGCGTTCCGAGCGGTCGTCCGCGTCGGGGGCACGGTCGAGCCAGCCGCCGAGCAGGCGGTAGCCCTCCACGTAGGTGGAGATGTAGGCGCGCCACAGCGGGGAGGACAGGAAGCGCAGGGATTGGCGGGCGCGTTCGGGCGTCGCCAGGCTCCAGCGCTCGAGGAAGGCCGCCACCTCGTCGGCGTCCTTGCCGCGATCGTGCAGCAGCAGCGCGGCGTCCTGACGCACGTTCAGCAGTTTCGCCGAAGCGTTCGACAGGCGTTCGGCGCGTTCACCGTCGAAGCGCAGGCCGAGATCGGCGTAGATCTCCTGCGCCCACACGCCCCACCCGGGACCCACGATGGACTTCAGCGCCAGATCCGCCAGCCCCTCCGCCATCAGGCACTGCGGGGTGTTCACCAGGAACAGGGTCTGCTCGGCCTGCCCGGCCGCCACCAGTCCGGCTTCCTTGCGGCAGTGCTCGGTGTGATGCCCCGGATACGACTCGTGCGCGATGAGATGCGGCAGGTTCGCCATGTGCTGCTTCAGGTCGGAGTTGATGGCGACCCGGGACTTGTAGTTGCCGAGGTAGTAGTTGAAGCCGGACCACGGTTTGTCGCCCACCACCTCGTATTCCACGAATTCGTGGTCGGGCAGCGGATAGCGCTGGCGCACCAGTTCCCGCAGCGCGCCCGAGAACGCCTCCACACAGGCCCGCAGGCGCTCCGGCGGAATCTCGTCCGCGCGCCGGTGCGCGGTCACCCGCTCGAGCAGTGCTCCCTCACCCGCGAGCACCTCGTCCATCTGCCGGTGCGCCTCCTGGTATTCGGTTACATCCCCGGGGGCGATGTCCACGTCGAAGTAGGCGCGCACCTCCTCGACGAACGCAATCTCGTCCCCGGCGAACTTGCGCGCCGAGCACTCCATGGCCCGCAGGTGCGCCTCCAGGAATTCGGTGCGCTCGGCGGTGAGCCCGGCCTCGGGCAGTTCCTTGCGCAGTGCCGCGGCGCGGTGCGCGAGATCGCGGGGCTCCGGCCGCGGCGCGTTCTCCACCTCGCGACGCAGGGCCGGATCGCCGGTGTACGCGTCGACGAACCCTTCCTCGAGCCGATCGAAGGCCAAGCCCAGACGCAGATAGTCGGTAACCAGGGGATGCGCTGCCATATCCGGAAACACTATCGGCCCCGGCGCGATCGCGGCGGCGGTCGGGACCGGTGGAGCGCTGGGTCGGCGTTTCAAACGTGTAGTCCAGGTGGGATATCTCACCCTCTGCTACTGGCGAGTAGCTACACCCGGTTTTTCGCGCCCCGTTGCACCCGAGCAGAATTCGCCTATGCGTGGAGTGTGGACCGGATCTCACCGGACCGGGCACGGGAATGGTGAGGCTTCGTGGCACGGATGAGCGAGCCGAGTCCCTATGTGGAATTCGACCGGAAACAGTGGCGCACGCTGCGCAAGTCGACCCCCTTGGTGCTCACCGAGGAAGAACTGATCGGTCTGCGCGGTCTGGGTGAACAGATCGACCTGGAAGAGGTCGCCGAGGTCTACCTGCCGCTGGCGCGACTCATTCACCTCCAGGTGGCCGCCCGGCAGCGCCTTTTCGCCGCCACCGCCACCTTCCTCGGCGAAACCCACCCCGACCGCCAGGTGCCGTTCGTCATCGGCGTCGCGGGCAGTGTGGCGGTCGGCAAATCCACCACCGCCCGCGTGCTGCAGGCCCTGCTGGCCCGCTGGGACCACCATCCCCGCGTCGACCTCGTGACCACCGACGGATTCCTCTACCCCACCGCCGAACTCACCCGCCGCGGCCTCATGCACCGCAAGGGCTTCCCGGAGAGCTACGACCGCCGCAAACTGCTGCGCTTCGTCACCGAGGTGAAATCCGGTGCGTCGGAAGTATGCGCCCCGGTGTATTCGCATATCGCCTACGACATCGTGCCGGATCAGAAACACTGCGTGCGCCAGCCCGACATCCTGATCGTCGAGGGACTGAACGTGTTGCAGACCGGTCCCCGGCTCATGGTGTCGGACCTGTTCGACTTCTCCATCTATGTCGACGCGCGCATCGAGGACATCGAGAACTGGTATATCGAGCGCTTTCTCGCGCTGCGCAAGACCTCGTTCTCCGATCCGAATTCCGCGTTCCACCACTACGCCCGATTCAACGATCAGGAAGCCATCGGCGCGGCCCGCGAGATCTGGAACAACACCAACCGGCCCAACCTGGTGGAGAACATCCTGCCCACCCGCCCGCGCGCGACCCTGGTGCTGCGCAAGGACTCCGACCACAGCATCAACCGGCTGCGACTGCGCAAGCTCTAGAGCTTCCAGGCCGCGTCCAGCCGTGCCGCCACATCGATATCGGTGGCGGCCACGATATGCGGTTTGCGGATCTCCTCGGCCAGGTAGCGGGCCACGAAACGACGGATCTCGTGATCGACGCTGGCCAGGATGCGCAGCAGTTCACCGCGCCGGGAGGCGCTGGCCACATTCACCCGCACATCGCTCGGGCGCGGTTCGGCGATATCGATGATCACGCGCAGCGGTTCGGCCGTGCGCACGGTCAGATGCAGGTGGATCTTGCCGTCCACATGGAATGGATAGCGGTCCACGGCGAGATCGACCAGCAGATCCACCTCCAGCGGGATCTTCAGCGCGAAGGAGATATTGTCCCGCACCTCCCGATCGAGTTTCGGCTTACCGAGGCGCACGGTCGCGAACAGCTTCGCTATCCGGCCCGGCCCCACTCCGATCGGGCCGAAATCGAACGCCTCACCCGTCAATTGCCCGAACGCACCCTGGATACGGTGTTCGGAGGCCGCGTATTCCAGAAATCTGCGGCCGAACTCCTCGTAGGAAATATATGGATCCGACTCGACCACCGCCGCGGCGTTCACGGCGGTCCACGGCCCTTCGCGCACCTCGCCCATGCCATCCGACGCTACGGCAGCAAGGCCCCCGCGAACCCCAAAGCCATTGCACTGCAACCCAACCGTGTGCTGGCCGTTGTCAGCGGCCCGCTCGTTCCCCGGACCGGGCCGATTCAAACTCCGAATCGACGGTGGCGGGCCGCGTAATCGCGCAGGGCGCGCAGGAAATCGGTGCGCCGGAATTCCGGCCAGTACGCCTCGGTGAACCAGATCTCCGAATACGCGCTCTGCCAGAGCAGGAATCCGGAAAGACGCTGTTCACCGGAGGTGCGGATGACCAGATCCGGATCCGGCTGACCGGAGGTGTAGAGATGCTGGCCGATGGCGTCGACGGTAATGGACTGCACCAGATCCTCACCGGTCTCGCCCGCCGCCATCTCCTGGCGAACGAGCGACCGCACCGCATCGGTGATCTCCTGGCGGCCGCCGTATCCGATAGCCACGTTCACGTGGACGCCATTGCGGCCGTCGGTGCGCTTGGCCGCGTCGCGCAGCCGCCGCGCCATATCCTCGGGCAGCTGCTCCAGCGCGCCCACGATCCGCACGGTGGAATTCTGTTCCGGCGCGGACAGTTCCTCCACCACATCGGTGATCACGTCGAAGAGCGTCTCCAGCTCCTCGCGGTCGCGGCGCAGGTTCTCGGTCGAGAGCAGGTACACGGTGACCATCTCGATGCCGACCTCACCGCACCAGCTCACCAGCTCGGCGATCTTGAGGGCACCCACCCGGTGCCCGTGACTGATATCGGAGAAGCCGTTCTCCCGCGCCCAGCGACGATTGCCATCGCACATCACCGCCACATGACGCGGATGTTGTTTGCCAGCCAGCTGCTTCGACAGCCGGGCCTCGTAGATGCGGTAGGGAAAACCACGCACCTGACTCGCAAGCTTCACGGCGAAAACAGTACGCCCCGCCGCGCAGCGGCGGGCTGACCGGGACAGTGCACGACATACCGCAGCGCCAGCCGTGACCCCTACCGCGGTGTGATGTGCGACGCGCTCGAGACCCGGTAACCTACGGTACCGTAGGTTACTCAGGAGGTAACTGATGTCGGATACCGCGGTGCCCGCTCCGGTGGCGGACGTTGTCGAGGTATTGCTCAAACCGCGCATGCGGGGATGGATACACACCTGGGCGGTCGGTATCGCGGCCGTCGGGGTGATCGCGCTGGTGATCGCGGGCACCACGGTGTCGGCGACGGCGGCGTGGTCGACGCTGGTGTACGGGCTCACCGTCTGCGGGGTGTTCGGGGTCAGCGCCACCTATCACCGGGTGAACTGGAAGACCGATCGCGCCCGCATCCACATGAAGCGCGCCGACCACTCGATGATCTTCCTGTTCATCGCGGGCAGTTACACGCCCTTCGCACTGCTCGGGGTGGGCGGACGGTCCGGCACCATCCTGCTGACCGTGGTGTGGATCGGCGCGCTCGCCGGGGTGGCCCTGAAACTGCTGTGGCCCACCGCTCCCCGCTGGGTCGGCGTGCCGCTGTACCTGCTGCTGGGCTGGGCCATCGTGCCGGTCGCCGGAACCCTCACCCACAATGTCGGCCTCGCCCCGATGCTGCTGCTGCTCATCGGCGGCCTCGCCTACAGCGGCGGCGCGATCCTCTACGCCACCCGCTGGCCCGATCCGTGGCCCGAGGTGTTCGGCCACCACGAGTTCTTCCACGTGGCAACGGTCGTCGCGGCCCTCTGCCACTACGTCGCGGTCTGGCTGGTACTGCTGCGCTGAGATGAGCACCGCAACTAGACTGTTGCCCACGCATGATCACCTAGCAACCACGCTGATCGCCGGAGCAGCGACACTGCCGAGTGGTGACGACTGATTTCGCGAGGATCGGGGTAACTCATCGGGCACGCCCACAATGGTTTCGGCTCCCAACCGTCGGCACGCGTCCACAGCTGCCGACGGCTCTCGGCCGCGCGCTGACAACGCGGAGAGGCGAAGGTGTTGAGTCGGCTTATCCTGTGGGCGTTGCGGGCCGGGTGGGGCTTGGCCGCCGTGGTGATGGCGTGCAACCTCAGCGGCCTGGGCGTCATCCTCACCGAACTCTGGCTCGCCGGATACCTCGGCCGTCTTGGCCCGAACTGGCTGGCCGCTCTCGCCCCCGCGGCGATCTATCCGACCCTCGGCGCGCTGGCCGGCATCGTGCTCGCGGTCCGCGATCGCAGCCACTACTTCGGCTGGCTGGACCAGCGCCGCAAACCCACCGAGGCCGAGGCGCGCCGCCTGCTGACGCTGCCGATCACCATCACGGCGCGGGCGCTGGCCATCTGGATGCCGGGCGTGATCATCGCGGCCACACTGTTCGCGAACGCCACCACCGGGCCGGATCTGGCCGTGGTGCTGGCCATGTTCACCTTCGGCGGGCTGGAGTCGGCGGCGGTCACCTATCTCGTCGTGGACCGGCTCATCCGGCCGACAATTCCCACGGTGGCGGAGGTGCTGGGCGGCACCACGCACTGGAGTTCCACCGTGCTGGTCCGGGTGCTGGTGACGTTCGCGGTGACGGGGGCCGTCCCGCTGTTCATGCTCATCACGGTGCTGGCCGATCCGGTGCCGTCGCCGGACGACCGGATTCGGACCGGCATCTATCTCGCCGTCGTCGGACTGTCGGCGGGTGTGGTGGCGACGGCGGCGCTGGCCCGCGCGGTCGCCACCCCCATGCACACACTGCGGATGGCGCTGGACCGGATCGCCCGCGGCGACCTCGACGTGCGGGTGCCCATCGGCAGCGCCAGTGAACTCGGGCGACTGGAACTGTCGGTCAACGAGCTGGCCGCGAACCTGAGCGAGCGCGAACGCATGCGCACCGTCTTCGGCCGCCACGTCGGCGCGGAGGTGGCCGAGCGAGCACTCGCCGGGGGCGCCGACCTCACCGGCGATATGCGCGTGGTGACGGCGCTGTTCGTGGATGTGACCGGGTCCGTGGCGCTGTCCACCGAACTCCCGCCGGACGCCTTCGTGGCCAAGCTCAACCGGCTGCTGTCCACGGTGGTCGCGGCGACCGAGGACAACCACGGGCTGGTCAACAAGTTCGAGGGCGACGCCGCGCTGTGCATCTTCGGCGCGCCGATCTCGCTGTCGGACAACGCCACCCCCGCCCTGCGCGCGGCCCGCCGCATTCGCGACGAGGTGGCGGCCGCCGGAGAACTCGACATCGGCATCGGCGTGGCGCGCGGCCTGGTGTTCGCGGGCGATATCGGAGCCGACACCCGCCTCGAGTTCACCGTCATCGGCGACGCGGTGAACGAGGCGGCCCGCCTCACCACCGAGGCCAAACGGGCCCCACGGCGCATCCTGGCCAGCCGCGCCGTCATCGACGCCGCCGCCGACTACGAACGCTCGCGGTGGACACTGCACGAAACCATCCTGCTGCGCGGCCGCAAGACCCCGACCGACTGCTGGACGGACCTGGCCGCCCGGCGGGTCACGGAGCCGACGCCGCCCGAAACCCGGCCCGACACCAACGAACTCGCCGAACCCGCCGCCGAGACGGGCTGACACCGAGCGTCCGCGCTGCTGCCGGGACCGGCCCGCCATACCGGTTCCCGCCGCCACTGACGGCAGTGCGGCGGGATACCGACCTGGTGACGGACCAAAGGGGGTCGCGGAGCAGGCGGCGGCCCAGCTGCCGACTCCGGTTGAGACTTCAGTCGCACAGCGACCGCGGGAACTCGGGTCAGCGGCGGGCTCCCGGACGGCTGGATGGGGGCCGGGTGGCCGTGGCGCGGCGGGGACGCGGGAGGTAGCGGTCGTTCAGGGCACGGGTGGTGTCCGCTCGATTGGGCGGCGCGAACACCCCCGATCGACGGCTGTCAGTCATGCACAGTCATCGCCTCGAGCACCGGGTGCTCGTCGGTCGCGTGCTGGACAGATTGAGAGGGACATGTTTCGGACTGTAGGGCCAGAGTCGGCGGCGGGGCAAAAGATTATGTCGCCGAACCCGCGAGCGGCGCACGCACACCGTATCGGAGCCGGTGCCGGGTACCGCATCGAAGCGGCCGGGCACAGTACCGGCGGCGACGGGCGCGTGTTCGCCGTTGACCGGAATCGCCGGTGCGGACAACCTTCCCCGACCGCCCGCGGGGGCGGGAGCTCATACCGGCGGATGAGCCACATTCGATACTCCCGGGTGATCCGGTGCGCGGCCGGTCGCGCGCACAGTGGACGGCATGATCGAGAGCCCACTCCCCCGGACCGCCGAGGTCACGCGTACCCGTGCGGCGTCGGTGGCGCTGCACTCCGTGCTGATCGCCGTGTACTGCGGGGTCGGCGAAACGCTGCTGCGGGCGGCCATGCTGCTCGAACGGCCCGATGCCGATATCGGCGGGCTGCTGCCCGGGTTGGGGCTACGGGCCGCCATCTATCTGACGGTGGTGGTGCTGGCATTCCGGATGGCGGCCGGGTCCGCCTGGGCGCGTTGGGTTCTCGCGGGCGGACTCGGGACCGTGGGCCTGCTGTCCCTGCTCGTGGAGCCGGTGCGGGCAGTGCTCACCGCGCCGCACATCAGTGAGCTCACGATGGGCTGGACCACGGAATCCGTTGTGGTGGGCATCCTTCGAGCCGTGCACATCCTGGCCGTACTGGTCGCTCTCCCCGCACTGGCACGCGCGGGTCGATGACGGGGCCGGGAGTCCCCTGCCCCGATAGCGACCGTCGCCACCCGGGATCTGCCCCGACCACGCCGTTTCTGCGCTCGCCCCCGCCGCGATGTCCCGACACCCACAGGTCGATCTGCCCTCCCGATCTCGCTCTCCCCTGGCGTGATTCGCGGGCCACAATCGCCGTGATTCGCGCGTCGCGCCCGTGGCCGACGAGCCGATACCGCCGGCACCGCTCGTCCGGCACCCACCGCGACGCCCCCGATATCACCGTCGTTGCCGGGAGATCGAGCGGTCTCGCGCTGACGCACACGGGATTCGGAGTCCGCGCCGTGGTTCAGCGGGCGAGGGAGTCGCGCAGGTCGTCGGTGGAGGTGACCGGGAGGTCGCAGACCGCGCCACGACAGACGTAGGCGGCGGAGCGACCGGATACGGGGTGACGGTCGGAGAGCAGCGGGGCGCTGTCCGGGGCACCGGTCACGATCACCGTGCCACCGGGCGCGGATTCCCATGCGGTGAGCGCCAATCCGGCCGAGTAGCCCTGACTGTCGTCGGGCGAGACGGCGACCGCCACCTGGATGGGTCCGCGCACGGCGGCCTCGGCGACGGCCAGCCAGTGCCCACCCGAGCGGGGTGCCCGGGCCAGCACGAGCGCACCACGTTCGAGGGTGCGGTCGGCGAGTTCGCGGTAGCGCGCGGCGCGATCCGGATCGCTGAGCGCGGCGGCCGTGAGCAGCGCCTCGGCCATCGCTGAAGACCCGGACGGGGTGGCTCCGTCCAGGGGATCGCGTGGGCGGGCGACCAGGGTTTCGGCGTCGTCGGCGGTATCGAACCAGCTGCCGGGCGCGTCCGGATCGGCGAAGTGTGCGATGGCGGCGTCCAGGATGCGCTGCGCGTGGTCGAGCCAGCCGCGACCGCCGATGGTCTGATGCAGCGCCAGCAAACCCGTTGTGAGCCAGGCGTAATCCTCCAGTACCCCGGGCGCCGCACCCGCCACGCCGCCGAGCGAGGCTCGCAACACCCGGTCGTCGACCACGTGCACGTCCAGCAGGAACAGCGCGCACGCCTCGGCGGCCGCGATCCAGTCCATGCGACTGTGCGCGCCACCCGCCTCCGCCAGTGCGGTGATGGCCATGCCGTTCCAGGCGGTCACCACCTTGTCGTCGCGTTCGGGCTGCGGGCGGCGGTCGCGGGCGGCGCGCAGGGTCTCCCGAATGCGTTCGTAGCGTTCGTATTCGCCGCTGGGCTCACGGTAGCGGGTGAGCACCGAGGTGCCGTGTTCGAAGGTGCCCGCCGTGGTGACACCGAAAAGCTCTGCGGCCCAAGCACCATCGATGGCCCCCAACGCGCCGTTGAGCTCCGCCGGAGTCCACACATAGGTCGCGCCCTCGATACCGGGCTGCCCCGGTTCCAGATGCGTGTCCGCGTCCAGCGCCGACGCGAAACCGCCCTGTGTGGTGCCGAGGTCGTCGAGCAGGAAATGCGCTGTCTCCCTGGTGATTCGCAGTGGCAGCGCTTCCGGTGCGCCCGCGTCCGGCACCCGCCGCGCCAGGTGCGCGTACACCCGCAGCAGCTGCGCGTTGTCGTAGAGCATCTTCTCGAAATGCGGCACCACCCAGGCGGCGTCCACCGAATAGCGCGCGAATCCGCCGCGCAGCTGATCGTAGATACCGCCGCGTGCCATGGCCTCCGCCGTGAACGTCACCGCGTGCAGCGTCTGCTCGTTCCCACCGCGCTCATAGGCCCGCAGCAACCCCTCCAGGAGCGCCGACGGCGGAAACTTGGGCGCGTTCCCGAACCCGCCGCGCTCGTGATCCAGATCCCGCAGCACCGCCGTCACCGCGTGGTCGAGCAGCTCCGGCCCGACCGCCACCGTCCCGTCCGGCAGCCCGCCCGACTGCTGCCGCAGCGCCTCCCCCACCTGCGTGGCCGCCCGGTCCACCTCCCCGCGCCGATCCCGCCACGTCCCCGATACCGCCGTCAACAACTGCGTGAACGACGGCATCCCGTGCCGGGGCGTCTTCGGGTAGTAGGTCCCGCAATAGAACGGCTCCCCCGCCGGAGTCAGAAAACACGTCATCGGCCAGCCCCCCTGCCCCGTCATGGCGACGGTCGCCGCCATGTACACGGCATCCAGATCCGGCCGCTCCTCCCGATCCACCTTCACACACACGAAGTTCTCGTTCATGAGCGCGGCGGTGGCGGCATCCTCGAAGGACTCGTGCGCCATGACATGGCACCAGTGGCAACTCGCGTATCCTACGGACAGTAGTATCGGCACATCCCGCGCGGCCGCTTCCGCCAGCGCCTGGGCATCCCACTCCCGCCAATCGACCGGATTGTCAGCGTGCTGACGCAGGTAAGGCGATGTCGCACTCGCCAATCGGTTCACGGTTCCAACCTCCCACGCCCGGAAGCACACAGTGTGACCCATGCCCTACCCTACGGGGCCGGACCAGTTGCATCACCATTGTCCCGATCGATCCGGTCAGCATGCGTCGACCCCCACCACAGCAATGGCACGGCAGAGCAAGGCCGCCTCGACTGGACACACACAGGACCGGTCGGTTCACCAGTGACGCCGAGACCGAGGAACGGCTGGCCCCGCAGGCGGTCGTCACCATTTCTCATGGCACGAGGAGTGGTTCGGCGTCATAGGCTCGGTGCAGCAGCTCGACGAACTCTGCTGTCTCGGAAAAGGAGACCGAGTCGATTCGGTGTACCGTGATGCCCGGCGTCCACGAGTTCATGACCACCGCACCGGACAGCGCCGAAAGGTCCGATAGGCGGATTTCCTGGTCACGTTGGGCAACTCCGAGCCGCTCGAGCTGCCTGCGCACTATTCCCATCGTGGTGCCGTGCAACATATCCGCCATCGGCCACACCACCGCGGTCCCGTCCCAGAAGGCCAGATTCCAGATGGATGCCTCACTGAACCGACCATGGCGGTCGAGGAACGCGGCATCGTCGAAACCCTTCTCGACGGCCTCACGCAGGTAATACGTCTTGGCCACCTCGCCGACGTGCTTCACGGTGGGCAGGACCCGCTCGTGCTCGATCGCCGCGAGCGCGAGCGGACCGTCCGGACCCGACGAGGCAGGTCCGGTCCGAATCAGCACCTCGGGCTCGATATCGGTTCCGGCGACAGTGAATTCGCCTGCCGGTGAGTACACCGTCACGGTCAACGACAGGTCGGCCGGACCGTCCGCGAGCGCGGTCCGCAGATACGCCCGGATCTGCTCGTCCGGCAATGCGCGGCCGAACATCCGCGCCGACGCATTCCGCAGCCGCTCCAGATGCAGGTCGAGCCCGCGAATGCGGCCGTCCCGCACTTGCATAGCGGTGAAGTGGGCGTACCCGGCGAAGGCAAGCGGAGTCAAGTCCTGGGCGGTCGCGGAGCGGCCATTGCTGTGAGCAACATAGGAGGTCATGCGTTCGAGCCTGCCGCCCGACGCCGGACCCAACCAGTGTGCGGCTATCGGGGGTGTAGCAACACCACCCTGCAACCTGCGCCTGCCGGATCGAACAGCGTTTCTCGATATCGCACACGAACCCGCATCGACCAGCGTCGCCGCACCGATACCGGTCGGGAGCGGGAGTCGGCGCAGGCAGGCCGCAGTGGATGTGTGGCCGGAGGAGTCAGGGCAGGGAATTGAGCAGTCCGCCGCCGACTCGCTGGATGGCGAGGCACGCGTCCTCCCCATCTGGCTGGGAGTTCCGCAGGGTGAACACGAAGCTGCCGGATTCGGCGGGGGTGACGAGCAGGCAGCCGATGTTGTCGCTGTCGGATGCCGCGCGGAATACGGCGAACTCGCGACCGTAGTACTCGCTGCGGCGGAGGTCCTTGTAGTTTCCGGGCGTGAGGACGTAGTCCATCGAATCGCCCGAGTGCGTCAGGATCAGTTCGAAGGTTCGATCGGTGGACAGCCACTCGCAGGCCGCGAACATCGATTCGGTCATTCGCACCTCGGTAGCGGGGTCCAATCCCACCGCGACGAGATCGGATTCGGGGAGCGAACAGGGATCCCAGAAGGCACCGGACTCCGTGGTCGGCGCGGCGGTGTCGGCCCGCGTGGGTTCCGATACGGGGCTGTCGACCGGAGCGGGATCGGGCGCGGGGCTGTCGGCCCGCGTGGGTTCCGGTGCCTTCGTGCCGCCGTCTCCCGGCGGCGTCGTGGCCCCGTTCCCGGGGTTTGTCGTGAGCGCGCCGGTGGTGGTCGTCACTGCGGTGGCCTCGCCTGGAGCCGGTGCACTACCGGTGGAGTCGGTGGTGCAGCCGGCGAGCGCCAATGCCGCGCCGCCCAGCACCGCTGCGATGCGGAGCGCGGCGGTCCGCGTGCCGCCGCCCCGGAGACAAGGGGCGGGGTGAAACTCACGAGTGCGTCTCATGGTCGGTAGATACCTCCAGTTAGGCGGTCCGAAAGCGTGCTCCCGGAACCGGTTTCGACTATCACGCGGCGCCTTCACCGTATGGCGCGCACCGGGACCGCACTATCGGATGAGTGCCCTAATTCCCGAGCCGTCGCCGCACTTTCCGGAGTGCTCGATCGGTGAGATGGTCGATAGCGGCCCGCAGCACCGCCACGTGCGCGGGTGCGGCCGGCGATCATCCTGCCGGCCGCCGGGGCCGCGATGACCGGGGTGGTGATGCCGTTCCTGATACGTCGCTGCGCGAGCTGGCTGACCCGCTGAGCCACCGAACGGGGAGATGGTGGCCCACGTCACAACCGCACCCTGTCAGGGATTCGGTGCCTGTCTCGTTCAGGCAGTACGCGAACCAGACAGGAGCGAATCATGACCCACCGCATCGTCGTTCTCGGAGCCGGGTACGCCGGGGCCTACTCCGCCGGATACCTGGCCCGCCAACTGCACGCCGACGACTTCGAGATCACCGTGGTCAACGCCGAACCCGATTTCGTCGAGCGGCTGCGGCTGCACCAGCTCGCCGCCGGGCACGATCTTCCTCACCGTCCGCTCGCGGAAGTGTTCGCGGGCACCGGCATTCGGGTGCGGGTGGCGCGAGTGACCGGCATCGACGTCGACCGGCGGGCGGTCACGGTCGCCGACGGCGACGGCGTGGACCGGCTCGAGTACGACACGCTGCTCTACACACTCGGCAGCACCGTCGCCGATCACGGCGTGCCGGGCGTCGCCGAGCACGCCTTCCATGTGGCCGCCCGGCCGGCCGCGCTCGCCCTGCGTGCCCGCCTGGACGAACTGGGCGAGGGCGGTCAGGTGCTGGTGGTCGGCGGCAACCTGACCGCGATCGAGTCCGCGACCGAGATCGCCGAAGCCCACCCGGAGCTGCGGGTCAGCCTCGCCACCCGAGGCGAACTGGGCGGCTGGCTGGGTCCGAAGGCGCGCGCTCACCTGCTGCGTGCCTTCGACCGGTTCGGGATCACGAACCACGAGCACACCGCCATCGAGCGAGTGGAGGCGGCGCGGGCCGTCGCCGCCGACGGCACCGTATTCGCCTCCGACGCGACCGTGTGGACCGCCGGCTTCGCCGTCCACCCCATCGCCGCCGCCAGCGATCTCGCGACCGAGCCCAACGGTCGGATCACCGTCGACCGGCAGATGCGGTCCATCTCGCACCCGAACGTGTATGCCGCCGGAGACAGCGTCTTCATCCTCGGTGACAACGGTCGGCCGTTGCCGATGTCGTGCGCGTCGGCGGGCTACACCGGCACGCAGGCGGCGTCGGCGATCGTCGGGGATCTGACCGGGCGCGAGGTCAAGGCCACCGCGCTGTCGTATGTCGGCAACCACATCAGCCTCGGCCGCAGGGACGGGATCTTCCAGTTGGTCGACAAGGACGCCAACGCCAAGCCCGGAGCACTGTGTGGGCGGCCCGCCGCGTTGGTCAAGGCGGCGATCGTGGCGGTCAGCGCCTGGGCCACCAGCCGTCCGACCTTCGGAAAGCTGAATCACGACTACCGCTTGGCGACCGCCGGTGAACACGCATGGCAACCGGTCGCACCGTAGCGGTCAGATGTCCGAGACGGCCCGAACCGGTAGGCGAAGTGTGGACCTCGGCGGGCGGACCCTCCCGCCGACGTCAGCCCCGGGCACGCGATCAGCGGCCATCGGAGTGGGCCCGCCCCGCGTGGCCGTCACCTACAGTCGGCCCCATGGACACCGCCACCGTGGAACGTTTCGAGGCCAGCCGCCCTCGGCTGGCCTCGCTGGCCTACCGGCTACTCGGCTCGGCCGCCGATGCCGAGGACGCGGTGCAGGACGCCTTCCTGCGGTGGCAGGCCGCCGACCGGACCCGCATCGAGGTGCCCGAGGCCTGGCTGACCAAGGTCGTCACCAATCTGGCGCTGGACCGACTGCGTTCGGCCGCTGTTCGGCGCGAGCGCACGGTCGGCGCGTGGCTGCCCGAGCCGCTGCTCGACGGCGACCCGATGCTGGGCCCGGCCGATACCGCCGTGCAGCGGGAATCGGTGAGCTTGGCGGTGCTGACGGTCATGGAGCGGCTCTCGCCGGTCGAACGGGCCGTGTACGTGCTGCGAGAAGCCTTCTCCTACAGCCACGCCGAGATCGCCGAGATACTCGACATCACCGAATCCGCCAGCCAGCAGCACGCTCACCGCGCCCGGCGCCGCGTCACCTCCCGGCGCATGCCCACCGCCACCGACCCGGCCTCCGCGCGGCGCATTGTCGAGGCGTTCGTCGATGCCGCCTCCTCGGGCCGGACCGAACGCCTGGTCGCACTGCTGACCGCCGACGCGACCGGCGTCTCCGACGGCGTTATGGGGCTGGCGGAGAAGTTGATCCGGTACGGGACCCCGCGGCGGCTCGCCGCCGCGCTGCGAGCCGGCTTCACACCGTCGGCGGCCAAGCGAAAGATCGCGGGCGGCTCGCCCTCGATCCACGCCGCCGTGGTGAACGACAGCCCGGCCATGCTCTTCGTACTCGACGGCCGGGTGCTGGGCGTCACGGTCCTGGAGGTTCACGACGGCAAGATCGCTGGCGTGTACGGCATCGCGGCCCCGCACCGGCTGGCCCGCCTCACCGAGCAGTGGCAGCGGCGCGATCATGACACCGCGCTGATCGAGTCGTGGTGAGTCGCGCCGGGTGCGGCGGTCCCGGCGGATTCGGCCTCGACCGCGCGTTCGGGTGACGGCCTACGGCACGAACACCTCCGCTGTCGCCGGAATGGACGGGCGGTCGGTGCGCACGGTGAGCTGCACCCGACCCGGCCCGGTGTGCGCCACCAGGATGGCCGGGGCGGAGCGCTGCCCCGCGGGGACGAACTGACTGACGCTGCCGGACTGGCCGGTGTCGATGTTGTGCCAGTCGACCACCGCGGTGACATCGCAGGCGAGGAACTGCGGACCCCAGTAGCCGACGGGCGAGAAGCCCTGGGTGATGCGCAGGACTACCGAATGCGTGGCGCCGGGTGCTTCGGAGTACTCGTACAGGGGGCCGTCGAAGGCGGTGCCGCCGGTGGTGAACATGCCCGCGCAGATGCCGTTGCCGAGGGTCCAGGTGGGGGCGAGGTTGAAGCTGTTCTGCTCACAGGAGCGCGGCTCCACATTCGACCAGCCGAGCTGGCAGGGGCTGCCCGGGTGTTCGGCATTGGCGGGCGCGGCGGCGACGGCCACACCCGCGCCCAGGAAGGTGGCGGCGGTCAGGTACCGGATCGTGCGTTTCATGATTCGTACTCCACTCGACGTCGGGCGGTTGTCTACGAGCTGTCGTGCACTGCTACCGGCGGTGTCTACCACGGTCGTCGATCACGCCGGACACGACGGGCCGACCGGTCGGCCTGTATCAATACCGTCGGCGGGACGAGACGACGCGTTACCGGGACCCGATCGCACCCGAACAAGCCTGGCAGACCGATGAGCGCGGTTTGACAGCGCCGCCCGGGATGGTTGCGGCATGGAAATCGCCAATATCGAACAGCACCGACTATGGAACGGCGCCGACGGCGCGCACTGGGCGGCACATCAGGCCCGGTACGACGCCATGGCCGCACCCGTCAACGCGGCCCTTTTCGACGCCGCCCGCATCCTGCCCACCGATCGGGTCCTCGATATCGGGTGCGGCACCGGGCAGACCACGAGGATCGCCGCCCGGCTCGCCGTGCGCGGCCACGCGATGGGTCTCGACATCTCGGCCCCCATGCTGGACAGCGCCCGCCGGACGGCGGTCGACGAGGGTATCGACAACATCACTTTCGAACAGGGCGACGCTCAGGTATTCCCCTTCGCCACAGCGGCATTCGAGGTGGCGATCAGCCGGGCCGGGACCATGTTCTTCGAGGATCCGGTAGCCGCCTTCGACAATATCGGTCGTGCGCTGGTGCCGGGCGGCCGAATCACCTTTCTCTGCCACCGAGAACTGGACGAACGAGACAATCCGATTCTCGCGACGCTCATCGCGCATCTGCCCGCAGCCGACTTCGGCGAGCAGCTGTCCGCGGTGACGGACTTCGCCGACCCCTCCGTCGTCGACGCGATCCTCGACCGCGCCGGATTCGTGGATCGCGCCGCCACCCCGGTGGCCTATCACGCCCCGCTGGGGCGAGATGCGGTGGACGCCACCGACTTTCTGCTCCGAGCCCAGTTGCGCGGCTTCGTCTCGTCCGCCGAACCGACGACGCTGCGCCGGATCCGGGATGCCCTCGTCACCGCCCTGCGCCCGTACGAGATCGACGGCGAAGTACGGCTGCCCGCAGGAGGCTGGGTCTACACGGGGAGCCGCCGATCCTGACCGCGCTACTCGACCGGCTCTCCGGACACCTCACGCACGCCGGTGGCGTTCTCGATGACGCGGACCACCCGGGCCGGATCGTCGATCATCGGGACGTGACCGACGCCGGTGAGCACCTCGAACCGCGCACCGGGCACCCGTTCCCGCGCAATAGCGCCATTGACGTCGAGCGGCAGAATGCGGTCATGTTCCGACCAGGCGATCGTCATCGGGCACGGCACCGGGTCCAGCAGCGCGATTTCCTCGGTGGAAGCGAGGATGTCCATGGTCGCCGCACAGCCGACCAGATCGTCCACGATGGCGGTGGCGTCCGCGCGGGACAGTCGCTCGCCGTGCTGTGCCACCTCGCGTAGCAACAGTTTGCGCACCGGTGGAACGGCGAGGCCCACCGGCGCGAGACGGTGCGTGACCGAGGCCAATCGGGCGAGCCACCGCAGTGTCGTGGTGCCGTGCGTCTGCTCCGCTACACCGGCCGTCCAGAATCCGGCGGGCGACAGCGCACAGACGGTGCGCGCCCGACCACGCCGGGCGAGTTCCACCGCGATCCACCCGCCGAGCGAGTTCCCGGCCAGATGCGCTGTCTCCCAACCTTTCTCATCGAGCAGCCGCTCCATATCGTCGACCAGATCGCGAACCCGCACCGGCCGCCGCTCCAGCGGCACGCCACCCCGATGCCCCCGCAGGGTCGGCGCGAGCACCTCGTGGCGTTCGGAGAGGCTGGGCGACAATTCCTTCCACGCCCGCCCCGACATGGTCACACCGTGCAGCAACAGCAGTGGCGGCTTCGTCATCCCGGCTCCTCCCGATCCACTTTCCCGAACTGTATCGCCGAGCGATGTCACACCCCAGCCGACCGCGTCGTCAACCTGTCGAAGCACCACGAACCCGAACAGGAAAGAGAAGACGATGACCCGGTTCGCCCTGTACGAGAACGAAGTCGCCGCCAAGTTCACCAAGCGCCTGGTGACCGCGGCCCGCGTGACCGACGATTCCACCCTGCCCAAGCCCACCCAGGAACTGGTGAAGATCCGCGCCTCCCAGATCAACGGCTGCGGGATGTGCCTGGACATGCACACCAAGGACGCCGCGCATGCGGGCGAGACGCCGCTGCGCCTGGCCATGATCGCCGCCTGGCGCGAGTCGACGGTCTTCACCGAGGCCGAACGCGCCGCCCTCGCACTCACCGAGGAAGGCACCCGGCTGGCCGACAACGGCCGCGGCATCTCCGAGCAGACCTGGTCCGAGGTCCGCAAGCACTACGACGACGACCAGATCGCCGCACTGATCACCCTCATCGCCACCATCAACGCCTGGAACCGCCTCAATGTCATCGCGGGGCTGCCGGGCGGGGAGTACGTGCCCGGCCAGTGGTGAGCCGGTTCCACCGGCCGCTTCGGCACGCGCCGAAGCGGCCGACGCCCCTCACCTCAGGCCGTGACAGCGATGCGCCCGCCTCGGTCAGCGATGGACGCCGCGACCGATCCGGGCGACGGCGAGACAACCCGCTCGTCACGCGCACTGCTAGGACCGCTGGCGAGCGTGCTTCCCGAGATCCGGTTCAGCTCGCATCGACCGGGGTGCGCCGCAATGCCTCGAGCAGATGCCGGACGACGGGGCCGGGCGGACCGGGCGGCACCGCGAGCGCCGTGGCCACCGATACTTCGGCCAGGGGAACGATCGCCACTCCGGGCATGCGCGGCAGGGTGGAGACCGCGTAGAAAACCGTCCACGACGGTGTGCCGGAAGCGATTTCGGCGAGTGTCTGCTGCAAGGTGGTGAACGGCGGTCCGGCGGGCGGGGCGATACCGGCCGCTCGGCACGACTCGGTGATCAGGTCGTGGAACGCGGGATTGGCGGTGCGGTCGGCCAGTCGCAGCGGAATGCGCCCCAACTGATCGAGTCGCAGCTCGGGACGCGCGGCGAGCGGGTGGGCGGCGGGAAGCGCCACGTACAGCGGATCGTCCCAGACCTCCAGCACCTCGAGAGCGGGTGCCCCGCGCAGGGCGCGCACCAGCACGGCATCCAACTCCCCCGACCGCACCGCGGCCAGTCGCTCGGCCGGAGGCAGCCGTCGGGGGCGAACCCGCAGACGGGGCGCGATCGAGGCCAATTCGTTCAGGGCGCGGTAGACCCGATCGCCGGGTGCGTGGACGGTACCCAACCGCAGCACACCGTCGGTCCCCGCCACGATCTCGATCGCGGCCCCGCGCATGCGGTGCGCGGCGGCCAGTACCGCGCGCGCCTCCAGCAGCAGCCGCTCCCCCGGCCCGGTGAGCCGCACGTGCCGGGTCGACCGGTCGAACAGGCGCACCCCGAATTCGCGTTCCAGCCGCGCGATCTGCTGGCTCACCGCCGACTGCACGATGCTCAGCCGCTGCGCCGCCCGCCCGAAGCCGCCCTCCTCGGCCACGGCCACGAAGTATTCGAGCTGCCGCAGTTCCACCGCGCCTCCGACCGATCTGGATTCGTGATCACTGTGTGCGGTAACCGCTTCTGGTTCGCGCTTTCTTCCCGAGGTGCACTGGTATCGGCACCGAACGAAGGAGCAAGCCATGTCGTCCACCACCGCCCTGATCGTCCCGAACGCGACCGCCGAAACCGTGGCGCTGCCGCACGGCGGAGCCTTCCATCTGCTCGCCGAAGCCGGTGACACCGCGGGTGCGCTGAGCGTCAACCGCCTCACCCTCGGTCTGGGCGCGGACGGCGCCGCACCGCACCGTCATACCCGGTCCGCGGAGCTGTTCTACATCCTCGACGGCACCATGGAGTTCTACCTCGACGGTCGATCCACGACCGTGACGGCGGGCAGCCTGATCATCGTGCCGCCGGGCATGCCGCACGCCTTCGGCGCGGTACCCGACTCGACGGCCGACGTGCTCATCGTCCTCGGCCCCGGCGTCGACCGGTTCGAGTACTTCCGCCAACTCGGCCGAATCCAACACGGTCGGGCCGATTTCGCGAGCCTGCTGCCGGAACAACAGCGTTTCGACGTGCACTTCCTGCCCGATGCGAAGTGGCGTCAGAGTTGATGGCCGTTGCACGGCGGCATCACTCGGCCCCGAACCGGGAGACCGAATTCGCCGGGAACGGCGCGGATGTGCCGGACG
Organism: Nocardia otitidiscaviarum NBRC 14405; assembly: GCF_000308635.1. Lineage (GTDB taxonomy): Bacteria > Actinomycetota > Actinomycetes > Mycobacteriales > Mycobacteriaceae > Nocardia > Nocardia otitidiscaviarum. The sequence continues at coordinate 84,126 of NZ_BAGD01000106.1, forward strand.
CCGAAAATTCGGATGCGGCGGCCGAGTCGCCGCCGCTACAGTGGTCCACCGCGCCCGAGTGCACAGGTACCAGGCTCTCAGGGCGACCAAACTTCCCTCGCTCACGATCGGAGCCCGCGCCGGATGTCCGGCGCGGGCTCCGATCGGTTCGGGCGAGGCTCAGGAAGCGCCCGATGATTCGTTCTTCCCGCCCTGCTCGACCGGCTCCGCCTCGGCCCGCACGGCTCCGGGGTCGGTGCCCTCGTCCGCCGCCTGATCCGGTTCCGGGTGCTCCGGGGAGAAGGTGGCGGGCAGGTTCTTGATGTGCTTGTTCATGCTCCAGATGAGCAGCACCGTGCCTGCCAGCAGCACCAGGACGATGACCAGCCCCAGCGGGGACGCCTTGCCGAACTCCGGACCGGTCGGGGTGCCGGGGGTCTGGGCGAGCAGGGCTGTGATCATCGGGGGGCTTCCTCGTCGGCGTCTTCGATTCCGGCGAACAGGTCGGTCTCCGGGATGGCGGTGCGCACCCGGGTCTGGGCGAGTTCGAACTCCTCGGTGGGCCACAGCCGCTGCTGCATCTCCAGTGGAATCGCGAAGAACGCGCCGTTCGGGTCGATCTGCGTGGCGTGTGCGCGCAGGGCGTCGTCGCGCTGCGGGAAGTACTTGGCGCATTCGACCTGGGTGGTGACACGAGCCATGATATCGCCGCGCTCGGCGGCGTACTTGCGCATGCGGTCCATCCAGTCCTGCATGGGGAACGGTTCGCCGATGCGCTCGTACTCCTCGGCGAACAGTTCCAGCCGGGCCAGGCTGAAGCCGTGGTTGTAGTACAGCTTCAGCGGCGTCCACGGCTCGCCCGCGTCGGGGAAGCGCTCGGGATCGCCCGCGGCGTCGAACGCGGCCGCCGACACCTTGTGGCACATGATGTGGTCCGGGTGCGGGTAGCCGCCCATCTCGTCATAGGTGGTGATGACGTGCGGCTTGAATTCGCGCACCACCTTCACCAGCGCCTCGGTGGCCTCGTCGAGGGGCACCAGCGCGAAGCAGCCCTCGGGCAGCGGCGGCAGCGGGTCGCCCTCGGGCAGCCCGGAGTCCACGAATCCCAGCCAGGTCTGCCGGACGCCGAGCGCCTTGGCCGCCTCCGCCATCTCCTCGCGGCGCACGTCGGAAATCCGGTCGAGAATGCCGGGGATGTTCATGGCGGGGTTCAGGATGTCGCCGCGCTCACCGCCGGTGAGGGTGACGACGAGGACCTCGTGCCCTTCCGCGGCGTAGCGGGCCGTGGTCGCCGCGCCCTTGCTGGATTCGTCGTCGGGATGGGCATGCACCGCCATGAGGCGAAGTCCGCTCACTTCTCGTTCACCTCACCGATCACAGTCTTCACCTCAATGCTCTCCGCCGGGTAGTCCAGGCAGGGGGTGTCAGATCTTCATTCCCTATAGTTCCATCCGATTGTTATTTGTTCCGACCTACCCCCCGGGAGCGCGCAGTGGTGATCCAGAGACCGGCCGACCGGTATGGAACAGCACCGCGCAAGGCCCCCCGATCGGTCCTGATCCTGCTCGGCGTTCTGGTCGTCGTCGCCGGTCTCGTAGTCGCCTACCTGGGCTATCGCCAGTACGGACCACAGGACATCGAGGCCGAGCGCATCGGCTACGACGTCATCGACGACTCCACCGTGACCCTCGACTTCAAGGTCACGCGTGCGGAGCCGAACAAACCGGTCGTGTGCTACGTTCGGGCATTGGACCCCGACCAGGTCGAGGTCGGCCGTCGCGAGGTGCTGATCGCGGGCTCAACGGACAAAACCGTCCGGATCGATACCGTCATCCGCACCTCGGCCCGTACGGGCGCGGCCAGCGTCTACGGTTGTAGCGACAAGGTACCCGCCTACCTGCACGCTGGCTGAAAAGTCCGGTAAGCGACCCGCTTTGGCGCTTCTACCTGCGCATTTCCGAATCGTGCTAAAATGATCCGACACACGGTTCCGGACCTCGGAGCCGTGTTTGCTGCATTGGCGGCCAGCGCTGTCGGGTACCTCCCCCAGAGATCGCTCTAGCCGCTCACTGTCGCTGTGCCCGCTCGAGGCGGTTTCGGCGACGGGTATCAGGGAATCCCGGCATGCCGGGAACAACTACTAGGGAGTGATCGAGATGACTGAGACGAACGTGACCTGGCTGACCCCGGAGTCGCACGAGAGGCTCAAGGGCGAACTCGACGCGCTCATCGCCAACCGTCCGGTCATCGCGGCCGAAATCAACGAACGCCGTGAAGAAGGCGACCTCAAGGAGAACGGCGGCTACCACGCCGCGCGTGAAGAGCAGGGCCAGCAGGAGGCGCGCATCCGCCAGCTGCAGGAACTGCTCAACAACGCCAAGGTGGGTGTGCCGCCGAGCAAGTCGGGTGTCGCCCTGCCGGGTTCCGTCGTCAAGGTCTACTACGACGGTGACGAGACCGATACCGAGACGTTCCTGATCGCGACCCGCGAAGAGGGTTTGGGCCGCGCCGACCTGGAAACCTACTCGCCGAATTCGCCGCTGGGCGGCGCTCTGATCGACGCCAAGGTGGGCGAGACGCGCGAGTACACGCTGCCCAACGGCAACACCATGAAGGTGACGCTGGTCAGCGCCGAGCCCTACCACAGCTGAGGAAAGACCGCATCGGGCATCGCGGCCCCCGGTCCTCACAGACCGGGGGCCGCACTCGATAGTGGGCGCGGACAGCACGGCTCGGCGAACCGAATACCGCGATGACCCCGGGGTGGGTCGCCATGCCGCATGGCGTGGCCGGCCCGGGAGGTGCCCCGCTCGTCGAACGCGAACGGCCGCATCGGATCTCCTCCGATGCGGCCGTTTCGTGTACATGGATCCGGTCAGGCCAGCGCCTGCTCGATATCGGAGAGCAGATCGCTCACATCCTCGATGCCCACCGACAGCCGGACCAGGTCCGCCGGAACCTCGAGGGCCGAGCCCGCCGTCGACGCGTGCGTCATCGCGCCCGGATGTTCGATGAGCGATTCCACGCCGCCCAGCGATTCGGCCAGGGTGAAGATCTTGGTGCGGGCGCAGAAGTCGAGTGCCGCGTCCTTGCCCCCGTGCAGGCGCACCGAGATCATGCCGCCGAAGCGCCGCATCTGCTTCTGCGCCACGGTGTGCCCCGGGTGCTCCGGCAGCCCCGGATAGATGACCTGGGCGATCTTCGGATGGTTGGCGAGGAATTCGGCCAGCGTCTCGGCATTGTCGCAATGCCGGTCCATGCGCAGGGCCAGCGTCTTGATGCCGCGCAGCGTCAGGAAGGCGTCGGTGGGGCCGGGAACCGCGCCCGCGCCGTTCTGCAGGAACGCGAACTTGGCGTCCAACTCCTGGTCGTCGGTGATGAGCGCACCGCCGACCACATCGGAGTGCCCGCCCAGGTATTTGGTGGTCGAGTGGATCACGATATCCGCGCCCAGCAGCAGCGGCTGCTGCAGATAGGGCGAGGCGAAGGTGTTGTCCACCACCAGCTTCGCGCCGCCCTGGTGCGCGACCTCGGCGATGGCCGCGATATCGCCGATGTTCAGCAGCGGATTGGTCGGGGTCTCGATCCACACCAGCTTGGTGTTGGGGCGCATGGCCCGCGCCACCTCATCGGCGTCGCTCACCGCGGCGACCGAGTACTCGATGCCCCATTCGGTGAACACCTTGTCGATCAGCCGGAAGGTGCCGCCGTAGGCGTCGTTCGGGATCACCAGGTGATCGCCGGGCCGCAGGGTGGCGCGCAGCGCGCAGTCGGTGGCGGCCATGCCGGAGGCGAACGCCCGCCCGTAGCTGCCGGACTCCAGCGCCGCCAGATTGGCTTCGAGAGCTGTCCGGGTCGGGTTGCCGGTGCGCGCGTACTCGTAGCCGCCGCGCATTCCGCCCACTCCGTCCTGCGCGAAGGTGGAACTCGCGTAGATGGGCACGTTCACCGCACCGGTCTGAGGGTCGGGGTCGAACCCGGCGTGCACGGCCCGTGTGGAGAAACCCAGCTGATCGCTCATGAGCCGAGTCTATTGCGCGTGCCGATCGCCCCGAATTCGCGGTGGGTGCACGCCGCGCGACGGCCGCGGGTCGTCTCGGGGACGATCCGCCGCCGCGATCGGCCGGTGGTGGTAGTACTGGGCTCATGAGCGATGCGAACGCCGACACCCCGCAGCCCGACGCCGACGTCATCGAGCTGGCCACCAAGATCTTCGATCTGGCTCGCCAGGGCGATGCCGCCACCCTCGCCGCCTACCTGGACGCGGGCGTCCCCCTCGACCTCACCAACGCCCGCGGCGACGGCCTGCTCATGCTCGCCGCCTACCACGGCCACCGCGACGCCACGAAGGTCCTGCTGGACCGCGGCGCCGACCCCGACAAGACCAACGACGCCGGCCAAACCCCGCTCGCGGGCGCGGTCTTCAAGGGCGACGCCGACCTCATCCGCGACCTCCTCGCCGCCGGAGCCAGCCCCGACGCCGGCGCCCCCACCGCCCGCGAAGCCGCCGAGATGTTCGGCCAAACCCACCTCCTCGAACTCTTCGGCCCACGCGCCTGATCACCGTTCGACACCGCAGCCCGCCCGCGCAGACAGGTGCTCGCGGTGGCGGTCGGCTGGCGACGCGACATCTATCGGGGGTTGTGATCGGGGGCGTTGTGGCACCGGGCTCACCCTCATAGGCTGGCGCAATGGTCACCGTAGACGAGCTGTTCGCGATCGAGTCTCTGCTGTCCGCCGAGGAGACCGACATTCGGGATACCGTGCGGGCTTTCGCGGCGGAGCGGCTGCGGCCGAATGTGGCGGACTGGTTCGAGGCGGGCACATTCCCGGTTCGGGAGATCGCGCCCGAGCTCGGGAAGCTGGGGCTGCTCGGCATGCACCTGGACGGGTACGGGTGCGCGGGCACCTCCGCGACGGCGTACGGGCTGGCGTGCATGGAGCTGGAGGCCGTGGATTCCGGTGTGCGGAGCATGGTTTCGGTGCAGGGGTCGCTGGCCATGACCGCCATCCACAAGTACGGGTCGGAGGAGCAGAAGCAGCGGTGGCTGCCGGGGATGGCGTCCGGTCAGCTCATCGGCTGCTTCGGATTGACCGAACCGGATTTCGGGTCCAACCCGGGCGGTATGCGGACCCGGGCCCGGCGCGACGGGGACGACTGGATTCTCGACGGCGCCAAGATGTGGATCACCAATGGCTCGGTGGCCGACGTGGCGATCGTCTGGGCGCAGACGCAGGAGGGAGACCGGCAGGTCGTCCGCGGATTCGTAGTCCCCACGGACACACCGGGTTTCAGCGCCCGCGAGATGCATCGCAAGCTGTCGCTGCGTGCCTCGATCACCGCGGAACTGTCCCTGGACGGCGTCCGCCTGCCCGCCGACGCACTGCTGCCGGAAGCGCGCGGCCTGGCCGGGCCGCTCGGCTGCCTGAGCGAGGCGCGGTTCGGCATCGTCTTCGGCGCGCTCGGCGCGGCCCGCGACTGTCTTTCCGCCGCAATCGATTACGCGCGCACCCGGGAGGTCTTCGACAAACCGCTGGCCGCCTACCAGCTCACCCAGGCCAAGCTGGCGGATATGGCCGTCGAGCTCGGCACCGGCCAACTGCTCGCCCTGCACCTGGGCCGTCTCAAGGACCGCCACGAGATCCGCCCCGAGCAGATCAGCGCGGGCAAGCTCAACAGCACCCGGGTCGCCATCGCCATCGCCCGCGAATGCCGCACCATCCTCGGCGCGAACGGCATCACCCTGGAGTATCCGGTGCTGCGGCACGCCAACAACCTGGAGTCGGTGCTCACCTACGAGGGCACGGCGGAGGTGCATCAACTGGTGCTCGGCGAGGCGCTCACGGGGTCCAAAGCCTTCCGCTGACGCGACCGGACACCCCGACACAGCCGCCCATCGCGAGAACTGTCGTCGAAACGCGCCTCCGGCACCTTCGTGCGGAATCGGTCGGTGCGCGGAAACTCACAGTGGCGAATGCCCGCCGATTGCTAGCATGAGCGGGTGTTTTTGCTCGGCTCCGCGTTGCTCGAAGTGTCGGCGCGCAAGACTCTGAAAAGCCTGCACCGGACGCACGGAGCTCCGGCGACCCTGGCAGCTTCCGCCTACCCGGCGGTCTCGGCGCTGGTCGACCAGCACGCCGCCGCCGTCCGCGACATCATCGACCTGGGTGTGGAGAATTCCGGCAACGTGCCGGTGAGCGTCCTGCTGGCGGGCTATGCGCGCGGTCTGCTGGACAACTTCCGCGAACTGGGCGGAGCCCCCGCCGCGCCGCACGACTGGATCGCGGCCGACTGGCTGCACCTGCGACTGGCGGCCGTCTGCCAGCTGGCCCACAGCGCCTGAACCCGCCGCTACCGCCTTTCCCACACCGGCGAACGCCCCGCACGGCCGAATCGATCGCCCCTTCCCACACCCACCCGGTGGGCTGCCGCTGCCCGCACCCTCGTCCGGATCGTTCGATTCCTTCCGCACAGCACATCGGCCGCGCACGAAAGGTGCGCGGCCGATGTATATCGAGCTGTGCGCGCCGACCTTGCCAGCCGACTGGCAGAGCCTGTTCGGGCAGTGTCGTCAGCGGTCGACGGAAGGATCGTCCCAGCCGGTATCGCCACCGGCCGGGCCGGAGTAGCGCCCCCGGCCGCCCATCGGCGGATCCTGGCGGTGCCAGCCGGACGCATCACCGCCGCCGTACTGTCCGCCGCTGTAATCCATCCGCTCACCGCCGTACCCGGACTGCCCGCCGCCCTGGCCGGACTGCCCGCCGTAGCCGCGCTGTTCGGATCCACCCGAACTCGGTTGCGCCCCACCGTATCCCGGCTGCGCACCGTAGCCCGACGCACCGACCGGCTGGTCGGCCCACTTACCGGGCGGCATCTGCTGACCGGACGTGGACCGCTGGCGCGCGGCCTCCCGCTGCCGGGCGGCGTCCTCCCGGCCGCGCTGGTACGCCTGGGCGTGCCCCTTGAGTTCGGGCATCTCGCCCTCGATGGTGTTCAGCCAGCGATCCCAGCGCTGCTGCATGGGCCGCACCAGACCACCGCCGAAGCCGACCACCAGCACGCCGCCGATGGTGGCGAGCACGGTAATGAGAATCGGCATGGTCACCGAGGTGCCGACCCCGATCTGGTTCAGGGCGGCGATGATGCCGATGCCCCAGATGAAGACGGCCGCGACCCGGCCCAGCATGCGCCCGTACTCGAGCCCGCTGAGCATATTGGAGACCAGATCCTTGACCGCGCTCGCGATCGCGCCGGCGATGCACACGATGACGATGGCGACGAAGGCCCGCGGCAGCCAGGCCACGATGCCGTTGAGCATATCGCTGACCGGGTTCGGCCCGAAGGCGCCGAAGCCGAGTTGCAGCGTGATCAGCAGGATCGCGTAGTACGCCAGTTTGGCGAGGATGTCGACCGCGTCGTAGTTGCTGTTCTCGAGCATCCGATTGATGCCGCCGCGCTCCACCATCCGGTCGAAACCGATCCGGTGCAGTATTCGTGACACCAGTTTGGCGACCACCTTGGCCACCAGCCAGCCGACGACCAGGATGACCAGGAAGCCGGCGAGTTTGGGCACGAACGTGGCGACGGAACTCCAGGCGTCGGAAAGCCCACCCTGGATATCGATAGCCAGACTCGAGGAGTTCATCAAACCCCATCCCTTCGCTATCTGTTCCAGCCGGGTTGCCAGAACTTCGCTCCAAGGGGGGTTATACCCCTGAACGAACACCCTAAATGGCAGTTTGCGAAAAAGTTGCCAATTAGGGTGTTCGGAGGCCGCGACGGCGAGTTGTCAGTACGCGCCGAAGACGTTGTCCATCGATCCGTAGCGGGCGGCGGCGTAGTTGCAGGCCGCCACGATGTTCGCGACCGGATCCCACACGTCGTACGGGGTGCCGGGGACGTGGTAGGCGGCGAAGGTGGGGTCGATCACCTGCAGCAGGCCCTTGGACGGGATGCCCATGGCCGCATTGGAGTCGTACAGGTTGATGGCCTGCGGATTGCCGCTCGACTCCCGGATGATGTTGCGGTAGATGCCCTCGTAGCTGCCCGGGATGCCGTGCGCGCGCATGATGTCCAGCGCTTCGCGGATCCAGCCGTCGAGATTGTTCTCGTACACCGGGGCGGGGGCCGGCGCGGGCTCGGGAGCCGGGGCCGGAAGTTCAGGGGCGGGCATCGGCGCGGGAGCGGGCGCTTCGGCGGCCTTTTCGGCCGGAGCGGCGGGCTCCGCGGTGGCCGCGAGGGTCTCGGCGAGCGAGACCTTCTGGATCTCGGAGGAGCTGGCGTTGCCGCCTGCGGTGGCGATGGCGCCGAAGACGCCCACGGCGAGCACGGCGGCACTCGCGGTGCGGGCGGCGGCAACCACCTTGCTACGTTTATGCGGGCAGCGCAGAGCGGTCAGGGTGTTGGTGGGCATGGCGAAGTTGGATTCCTATTCGGTCTCGGCCGTCGCTTGGCCTGGAAGACAGCGCGCCACACCAGGCGAGCGCCGGGGCGGCGCTCGTCGGACGCGCTATCGGTCTGTTGTGGGAGCTGCGTTCAAACCCGTTGCGGGCGAAGAGGAATCAATTCCTGTGCAGCGTGCGCGAGGCGTTCAGTGCGGGACGCGGGCGGCCGCTGCGGCCGTGGCGCCTCCCGGCGCCGGCGTCATATTCGTTTTCCGCATAGGCGTTGGAACTCCTCGCGTCGATCAGACTTGTGGTCTGTTTCTGACAAGGTCACAGCCTGATTGCGCTACATGAACACTGCCTGAACCACAGTTGAACTACAGGTGAACCACGCGAGTGTAAGTCTCGCTCACCTGCTCGAATTCCAGCCCTGACCTGGTCATCCTGTTCCAAACTGAAAGTGATGCAGCTCACTTAGAAAGTTATCGCATCGCGCTGGACATGAGCCCGAATCGCCGGATTCTCGGCGTGTCGCGATCGTTTGGCTAACGGTTCGGACGACGCCGGGCCACGGTCGCGCGGGGGCAACGTCTCGATTCCGAGCCGGTCGTAGTCGCCTCCGCCGAGCCGCAGGCGGGCCGGGCCGCACCGCGCCGATACCGCGCCGATGGCAGGGGTCGGCAGCCGCGGTTCGCCCCGCGAGCACGCGGTAACTCACCGTGTGCGCGAGCACGCCACACCGGTGCCCGGCACGGTCTCACCGGCAAGCGGGCCGCAAGCAGCGCGGAATCGCTGGGTCGCGCGCGACAGCCGGGCGTGGGCCACGGTCCGCGTTCACGCGGCCATCCGGACCGGCTCGGGCAGCACCACCGCCCGCTCGGGTTCCGGATCGGCGCGGCGGCGCAGCACGCGCATGATCAGCGGGAGCAGCAGCACCATGAGCAGCAGGCGTACGCTCTGCACGCTGGTGATGAGGGGCATATTCGCGTCCATCCCCTCTCCGGTGGCCAGGACGGCGTTGATGCCGCCCGGGGTGGTGGCCAGGTAGAGGTCGGACAGCTCCAGGTCGACCACCCACGCCAATCCGAACGCCAACGCCGCGACCAGTCCGGACAGCGCCACGATGGCGGCCGTCATGCCGGGAATCATGCGCGCCATCTCGACTACCACGGCGCGGGTGAAGCGGGTGCCGACCTCGAAGCCGATGAGGACGAACAGCAGTTCCTTCAACAGGTTGGTGGGCGCGTAGCCGTGGCTGATGCCGAGCGCGGTGAGCACGGCGGTGACGAGCATAGGGCCGATGAGCGCCGGGCTCGGCAGCCGCAGCCAACGTCCGAGCCGAAGACCGATGAGGCACAACATGATCGCGATGGACAGTCCGGCGACCTGATCGCCGCGGCCGACGATCATCCAGGACGGCAGATCGGGATCGGTGACCGCGCCGCCCAGCACCGCCGCCCCGTAGCTGCCGCGCTCGCCGTCGTCCAGGAACGCCGCCAGCGCGGGCGCGGTCAACGCAACCAGGGCGACCCGCAGATACTGCATGAACGCCACCCGGCGCGGGTCGGCCTCCAGCTCGTCGGCCACCGACACCACCGCCGCCGACCCGCCCGCCAGCAGGCCCAGCGTCGCGGTCGGCAACTCCACCTTGGCAACTCGCGCGAACACCAGCGCGATGAGGATGCTCACCAGCACCGTCGCGGCGGTCACCGCCAACACCGGCAGTAGATCCCATCCGATCGAAACCAGCAGTGAGACTTCGAGATAGCTGCCCATGAGCACACCCAGCATGGCCTGCACCCCGAGTGACACCTCCCGCGGCAGCGGCGCGGGCAGCCGACCCAGCAACGCCAACCCGGCTCCGATGACGATCGCGACGATCATCTGCGGCGCGGGGAACCGGACGCGTTCCAGCAGCTCGGCGAGACCGAGCACCATGCCCAGAAGGGCCGCCCACGAAACCACCTGCCACCGGCTCATGCGTGCTGATCGTTCTCGCCGAGTATGAACAAGCAGTAACACAGTAGTTATCGCCTGTGACACGCCACGGTGATTCGAGTCGCACCCCCGTCACAGCCCCGGCCGATATCCTGAAATGTGACCTCCACCTCGGGGTTTCGATCATTTAGCTCGATCGCTTCATTGTGCGCGGGCATTGTGGCGACGAGATTCGTTTCGCCGCACAGCTATTCCTTTGCGACACGAAGAAGCCCGCCCGACCTCCCGGTCGGACGGGCTTCGGCGAACGTGCCGCGGGCTCAGTGCCCGAGGGCTCCCGTGCTCAGGAAGCCGAGCAGATCGTGGCGGGTGATCACGCCGACCGGCTTGCCGTCCTCGACCACCATGAGGGCGTCGGTCTCCTCCAGCGCCTTGGTGGCGGCGGACACCGGTTCACCCGAACCGATCAGCGGGAACGCGGGGCTCATATGCTGTTTGACCGAATCGGTGAGGTGGGCACGACCCTCGAACACCGCGGACAGCAGATCGCGTTCGGACACACTGCCCGCAACCTCCCCCGCCATGACGGGCGGTTCCGCGCCGACCACCGGCATCTGCGAGACACCGTATTCGCGCAGGATCTCGATGGCGTCGCGCAACGTCTCCTGCGGGTGGGTGTGCACCAGATCGGGCAGCGCACCGGACTTACCGCGCAGCACGTCGCCGACGAGCGGTTCGGTGGCGGCGGAACCGTCCAGCCGCGAGCGCAGGAAGCCGTACGAGCTCATCCAGTCGTCGTTGAAGATCTTGGACAGGTAGCCGCGGCCGCCGTCGGGCAGCAGCACCACGACCACCGCGTCCGGATCGCGCTCGGCGACCCGCAGCGCCGCCACCACGGCCATACCGCAGGAGCCGCCGACCAGCAGCCCCTCCTCGCGGGCCAGGCGACGGGTCATATCGAAGGAGTCGGCGTCGGAGACGGCGATGATCTCGTCCGGGACGGCCGGGTCGTAGGCGCTGGGCCAGAAGTCCTCGCCCACCCCCTCGACCAGGTAGGGGCGGCCGGTGCCGCCGGAGTACACCGAACCCTCCGGATCCGCGCCGATGATCTGCACCTTGCCGCCGGAGACCTCCTTGAGGTACCGGCCGGTGCCGGTGATGGTGCCGCCGGTGCCGACGCCCGCCACGAAGTGGGTGACCTTGCCCTCGGTGTCGCGCCAGATCTCCGGGCCGGTGGTCTCGTAGTGCGAGTCCGGGCCGCCCGGATTCGAGTACTGGTCCGGCTTCCACGCGCCCGGGATCTCGCGCACCAGGCGGTCGGAGACGTTGTAGTAGCTCTGCGGGTCCTCGGGCGCGACGGCGGTCGGGCACACCACGACCTCGGCGCCGTAGGCACGCAGGACGTTGCGCTTGTCCTCGCTCACCTTGTCCGGGCAGACGAACACGCACTTGTAGCCGCGCTGCTGCGCGACCAGCGCCAGACCCACGCCGGTATTACCGGAGGTGGGTTCGACGATCGTGCCGCCCGGCCGTAGCAGCCCGGCCTGCTCGGCGGCGTCGATCATCTTGACGGCGATGCGGTCCTTGGAACTGCCGCCGGGATTGAGGTACTCGACCTTCGCGGCCACCAGTCCCGAGTTCGGACCCACCACGGAGTTCAGCCGGACCAGCGGGGTGTTTCCGATCAGATCGACGACATGGTCAGCAATGCGCATGCCCTCCATCGTTGCAGAAAGGAGATCGGGGCCTGCGCGCACATCGGCCGATGGCGGGGCGCGCCACACTACCCTGGGCAGCTATGACGTCGCCGACGAGCGTTCGCAGTGCCGCGGTGTTCGGAAGTCTCGCCTGTGCCGCAACGGTGTTCGCGGCCACGCCCGCAGCCGCTGCGGCCGTCGAATTCCCGCAGGTGCCGAGCCTGATGCGGAACGGATACTGCGGGGGCGCGATCCGCAGCTGGGCGGAGACCGCGCCGGAGTATCCGGGCCGGGCGATCATCAATGTGCAGGCGCTGCCCATCGGCGGTCTGGGGCCGGGCACGTATTCGGCCGCACCGCTGTGCGAGACGGTCACCACGGTCGCCTGGCGGAATGTGAACACGGGCGCGGCGGGCGAGTACCGCGTCACCGTGGTGGCCGGGATCTACGGCAGCATCCAGTACGCGCAGTTCCAGGACACCGGGCCGGGACGGGTCGACGTGACGATCTACACGGATATGCCGAATGTGCCGCAGCACGGCAGTTTCGTCGTTCCCGCACCGCCCCCGCCGCCCGCCGAGCCCGCCGAGCAGTGAGAAATCCCACCGTCACTGAACGGGATACCGGCATACCGGATGTTTCCCCGCTCACACGGCCGTCGTAGATTCGAATGCGGTTCCACCCCTGCGAGTAAGGAGTCCTCATGCCAGAGGCCGTCATCGTTTCGTTCGCCCGTTCGCCTATCGGCCGCGCAGGCAAGGGTTCGCTGGTGAGCATGCGCCCCGACGACCTCACGGCGCAGATGGTGCGCGCGGCCCTGGACAAGGTGCCCGCCCTCGCGCCGACCGATATCGACGATCTGATCCTGGGCTGCGGTCAGCCCGCCGGTGAGGGCGGCTTCAATATGGCCCGCTCGGTCGCCGTGCAGCTGGGTTACGACACCCTGCCCGGCGTCACCCTCAACCGCTACTGCTCCTCCTCGCTGCAGACCACCCGGATGGCCTTCCACGCCATCAAGGCCGGTGAGGGCGATGTGTTCATCTCCGCCGGTGTGGAGACGGTGTCGCGCTTCCCGAAGGGCACCGCCGACGGCTGGCCCGACACCCACAACCCGCTGTTCGCCGACGCCGAGGCGCGCACCGCCAAGCGTGCCGAGGGCGGGGCCGAGGTGTGGACCGATCCGCGTGAGAACGACATCCTGCCCGACGTCTACATCGCCATGGGTCAAACCGCCGAGAACGTCGCCCAGTTCACCGGCATCTCCCGCGAGGAGCAGGACCACTGGGGTGTGCGGTCGCAGAACCGTGCCGAGGAGGCCATCAAGTCCGGCTTCTTCGAGCGTGAGATCACTCCGGTGACGCTGCCCGACGGCACCGTGGTCTCGACCGACGACGGTCCCCGCCCCGGCACCACCTACGAGAAGATCTCGCAGCTGAAGCCGGTCTTCCGCCCCGACGGCACCATTACCGCCGGTAACGCCTGTCCGCTCAACGACGGTGCGGCGGCGCTGGTGGTCATGAGCGACACCAAAGCCCGCGAGCTCGGCCTGACCCCGCTGGCCCGCATCGTGGCGACCGGCGTCTCGGGCCTGTCGCCGGAGATCATGGGCCTCGGCCCGATCGAGGCGGTGCGCAAGACCCTGAAGACCGCCAACATGACCATCGACGATCTGGACCTGTACGAGATCAACGAGGCGTTCGCGGTGCAGGTGCTCGGTTCGGCCCGCGAACTGAACATGGACCTGGACAAGCTGAACATCTCCGGCGGCGCCATCGCCCTCGGCCACCCCTTCGGCATGACCGGCGCCCGCATCACCGCCACCCTGATCAACAACCTCCAGACCCAGGACAAGCAGTTCGGCCTGGAGACCATGTGCGTGGGCGGCGGCCAGGGCATGGCGATGATCATCGAACGCCTCAGCTGAGCCGTACCCGATCGAACGCCGGAAGGCCCGCCCGACCGACCGTCGGGCGGGCCTTCCGCTGTTCCAGGGAGAGGACGAGTATCCGCCGTAGTCTCGGCTCTCGCGCCCGAAGCGCACCCCAAACTAGAACGCGTTATAGTCTGCCCCACGTGTTCCGAGCGGCCGGGGGACCGGCGTGGGAGGGTGACAGCAATGGTGCGGACCTGGGACGAGGCGGCGGATGTGCTGGTCGTCGGGTACGGCGGGGCGGGGGTCGCGGCGGCGCTCGCGGCGCGGGAGGCCGGGGCGGGGGTGGTGGCGATCGATCGGTTCGGGGGTGGGGGTGCGACCGCGCTGTCCGGGGGCATCATCTACGCCGGGGGTGGGACGTGGGTGCAGCGGGCGGCCGGGGTCGCGGATGATGTCGATGCCATGTACGCGTACCTGCGTGCCGAGGTCGGCGACGCGGTGGGCGAGGCGACGCTGCGCCGGTTCTGCGAGGAGTCACCGGCGATGATCGACTGGCTGACCGAGCACGGTGTGCCCTTCGAGGCATCGCTGTGCCCGTACAAGACCTCGTATCCGACCGACAACCATTACCTGTACTACTCGGGTAGCGAAATCGCCGGTGGTTTCCGGGAATTGGCGACCCCGGCGCAGCGCGGGCATCGCGCCCACGGGCCGGGCGTCTCAGGCAAGAAGGTGTTCGCGCCGCTGGCCGCCTCCGCCGCGGCGCACGGTGTGCGGGTCCGGACCGCCACCCGGGCAACGCGACTCGTCGTCGAAGACGGGCGGGTCGTCGGTGTCGAGGCCGTAACGCTCGCGCACGCACCCGGCGCGGTGCGGCGACAGTTCGCGGCGCTGGCGCGGATCTCGGCGAAACCCGGTGTGTACCACCCGGGTTTGCGACGCATGGTGCAGCGCCGTCTCGACCGCATCGAACAGCGCTACGGCACCGTGACGCGGCTGCGCGCCGATTCCGCCGTCATCATGACCACCGGTGGTTTCATCGCCGACGGCGAGATGGTGCGGCGGCACGCACCCGAGTATCCGTGGGCCTCGGGCCTCCCGCTGGGCACGGCGGGCGACGACGGCAGCGGTATCCGCATGGCGCAGGAACTCGGTGCCGCCACCGACAAGATGGGCACCATCTCGACCTGGCGGTTCATCGCGCCGTCCAGCGCCTTCTTCAGCGCGCTCGCGGTGGACGTCCATGGTGAGCGCATGATCGACGAGTCCCGCTATGGCGCGGCGCTCGGCGGCGCCATCGTCACCCGGCCCGGTCAGCGGGCGTGGCTGGTGCTCGACGCCGACCTGCTCGCCGAGGCCCGCGGGCAGCTCGCCACGCAGTCGGTGTGGTTCCAGCGTATGCAGTCCGAACGGCTGCTGCGGTTCGGCCGCATCACCGGGGGCTCACTCGAGGAGATCGCCGCCCGTGCCGGTATCGACCCGGCCGGGCTGCGGCGCACCGTGGACGCGCACAATGCCGCCATCGCCGCCGACCGTCCCGATCCGATGGGCAAGCCCGCCGATATCCGCCGCCCGCTCCAGCGCGGCCCGTTCACGCTCCTGGACATCTCGGTCCGCTCCGCGCTCACCTACCCGACGCCCATGCTCACCCTCGGCGGCGTCCGTGTGGACGAGACCACCGGTGCCGTGCTCACCGAGACCGGCGAACCCATCCCGGGCCTGTTCGCGGCGGGCCGCACCGCCGTCGGAGTCTGCTCGAACGGCTATGTCAGCGGCCTGTCGATCGCGGACTGCGTCTTCTCCGGCCGCCGCGCGGGCGTACACGGCGCGCGGGCGACCGCCGCACACCCGGACGGACTGGCGAACGCCTAGCTCGGCGAGGAGATCCGCGTGCTCCCGCCCGTGCGGGGAGAGTCCGGACAAACGACAGGGCGGGCACCGGATTTCCGGTGCCCGCCCTGTTCTCGTGTCTCCGCTAGTCGTTCTGGAAGTACGACAGCAGACGCAGGATCTCGATGTACAGCCACACCAGGGTGACGGTCAGGCCGAGAGCGACACCCCAGGCCGCCTTCGCCGGGGCGTTGGCGCGGATGAGCTGGTCGGCGGCGTCGAAGTCCAGCAGGAAGCTGAACGCGGCGATGGCGATGACCACCAGGCTGAAGATGATGGCGATGGGGCCGCCGTCCCGCAGGCCGAAGCCGCCGGGGGTGAAGAACGCGGCGATGAAGTTACCCAGCACCAGCACCAGGATGCCGATCATGGCGCCGACGATCATGCGGGTGAAGCGCGGGGTGACCCGGATGGCCCCGGTCTTGTACACGACCAGCATGCCGAAGAACACGCCGAAGGTGCCGAGCACGGCCTGCGCGATCATGCCCGCACCGCCCACGCCGCCGAATTCGACGCCGGTGAACATGTACGACAGCGCACCGAGGAACAGACCCTCGAACGCCGCGTAGCTCAGCACGATGGCCGGGTTGTCCTGCTTGCGCCCGAAGCTGGCGACCAGCACCAGGCCCAGACCCACCAGGCCGCCGACGATCACGAACAGCGGCGCGAGGTTGTGGTTGTACGAGGTGAGGCCGTACGACAGGATCGCGCCGAGGGTGACCACACCCAGCGTGATACCGGTCTTGGTGACCACGTCGTCGATGGTCATGGGCCGAGTGGTCGGCACCGGCATCTGCTGGTAGCCCTGCGGCGGGTAGCCACCCGGAGGCTGGCCGTACCCGTACGGCTGCTGCTGTGCGAACTGTCCGGCTCCAGCGGCCGCCGAACCAAATCCGGCGTAGCCGCCGCCCTGCTGCTGTTGCGGCGTCAGGTTCCGGAAGACCGGATTGCTTGTGGTGCGCAAGGCGCGTCCCTTTCTGGAGTCGTGGCTCACGACACTCGTGGCCTCGTTCTACAGTCTCCAACGTCCGACGGCGGCTGTCAGTTCCCGACACCCACCGCGTTTCAGACAAATCGGACTTTACCGCGTGGTCGGTCTGTTGACCGACTCACGGAAGAGCCCGCAACGACCGACATGGCTCATGACCATATCCGCGATCCGCTCCCGACGGTCCAGACCCCACCGAATCCCGGCAGCGATTGCCGCGCGCGTCAGCAAACGATCGCAGGCACCGGCGGGCGTGATGGTGTCACGCCGCGTGCAGCGGGGCTGCCCGTTGGCGGTCGCGTCTACCGTCAGCGCAGCCGCACGCCACCAACCAACCGTGAGAGAGCCGACTACAGCTGGCTCGTGACCTTGTCCGCGATCAGTTCCAGATGGTCCAGGTCCTCCAGATCCAGGATCTGGAGGTATACCCGGCTGGTGCCCGCTTCGTCGGCGTAGCGGCCGAGTTTGTCGACCACCTCGTCGGGGCTGCCCGCCAGGCCGTTGGCCTTCAACTCGTCCACCTCGCGGCCGATGGCGGCGGCGCGGCGGGACACCTCGGCGTCGTCGCGGCCTACGCAGGCGATGAGGGCGTTCGAGTAGACCAGCTCGTCCGGGTCGCGTCCGGCGTCCTTGGCGGCGGCGCGCACCCGCTCGAATTGGGCGGCGGTGTCGGCGATCGAGGAGAAGGGCATGTTGAATTCGTCGGCGTAGCGGGCGGTGAGGCGCGGGGTGCGCTTGGCGCCGTGGCCGCCGATGATGACGGGGATCTTGGGCTGAACCGGCTTGGGCAGGGCAGGCGAGTCGACCAGCGTGTAATGCTCGCCGGTGAAGCTGAAGGTCTCCCCCGCCGGGGTGCCCCACAGGCCGGTGAGCACGGCCAACTGTTCCTCGAAGCGCGGGAACTTGTCGGCCGGGAACGGGATGCCGTAGGCGGTGTGCTCCTCGGCGAACCAGCCTGCGCCGAAACCGAATTCGACGCGGCCGCCGGACATGGCGTCCACCTGGGCGACCTGGATGGCGAGCACGCCCGGGTGGCGGAAGGTGGCCGAGGTCATGAGGGTGCCGAGCCGGATGCGGGAGGTCTCGCGGGCCAGTCCGGCGAGGGTGGTCCAGGCGTCGGTGGGGCCGGGCAACCCGTCGGCGTCGCCCATCTTCAGGTAGTGGTCGGAGCGGAAGAAGGCGTCGTAGCCCAGGTCCTCGGTGGCCTTGGCCACGGTGAGGAGGGTGTCGTAGGACGCGCCCTGCTGCGGTTCGGTGAAGATTCGAAGATCGATTCGGGCCATGCGTCCCATTGTGCTCCGGGGACTGTTCGGTCGATTTACCGGCCGCTGTCGTGCAGGCCGCGCACCGACCGCGTGACGGTGAACTTCCGGTTACGCCCGATCACCTCGGTCTTGCCGACCATGCGCTCCATCACCCCGCGATAGTTGAGATGCGAGTTGTAGACCGTCCACAGCTCACCGCCCGGCCGCAGCACCCGCCCGGTCTGCTGGAACATCTTGATGGCCGAGCCGGTGTGCACGGCCGCACCCACGTGGAAGGGCGGATTGCAGAGCACCAGATCGGCGCTGTTGTCGGGCGCGTTGGACATGGCGTCGTCACGCAGCACGGTGACCCGGTCGGCGACCGCGTTGAGCGCTGCGGTGGCGCGACTGGAGGCGACCGCCGCGGCGGACTGGTCGGTGGCCGTGACCCGCAGTCCCGGACGGGCTTTGGCCAGCGCCACCGCGAGAATGCCGGTGCCGCAACCGAGGTCGATGGCCTCGCGGGCATCGGGCTTCATGCGCTTCAGGAACTCCAGCAGGTATCGAGTCCCGATATCGAGGCGCGGGCCGGAGAACGCCGCCCCGTGCGCGACCACCTCGAGATCGCGGTCGTCGAGCCTATTGCACACCGGGAACGGCGGCTCACCAACGGGTTTGGGTTCGGTGGCGGTGAGGATCCGGGACTTCTGCCGCCCACGGCTGGCCCGCACCGAGCCGAAGTACTCGCCCAGCACGTCGTTCATGGCGGGCGTGAGGTACTTGTCGCGGCCGCCCGCGAACACCTCCACCTCCGGATCGGCGTAGCGGGCGATGGCATCGGCGATCTCGGCCAGCCCGGACAGGGCGCGCGGCAGGCGCAGCAATACCACCCGCACATCCGCGAGCAGGCGGCGACCGAGTTCGTGGGCCGCGTAGCGGTCGGCGAGTCCGACCACGCGGGCATTGTGGGCCAGAGCCTGCTCCCCGGTGAGCAGATCCTGATGCACCCGCACGCCACGTAGGTCGTGCGCGGCGATGGCCCCGAGGGTGAGCGCACCATAGCCGTCGTCGATCACGGCGACCCGCCCGTCCCCCGCTGCCGCGAGGGATTCCGCCGCCACATCCAGCATCAACCGATCGGCGGCGTCCACCGCGTAGAGGTTCTCCGCCTCCACATCCGGATACCGCCGCAACCGGCTCAACACGTCCTCGACCTCAACCACACCTACAGTGTGCTAGATCATTGCCACGCTGTCCCATTCGGCCGGTTCATTGTGCTATCTCGTTACGAGATCGCCTGCGCCACCCGGCAATACCTCGCAAACCACTCGCAACTACCGCAGTGAAACTGCGAATCACTGGGTTGCTGAGGCTTCGCGCACTCTCGGCATCATGGCCGAGGCGGCGACCATGACCACCGCCATCCCGGCGACGGCGAGGAATACCAGGTGGATGGCCGGGGACAGCGCCTCCGGCGCGGGATGATCGCTGCCGCCGACCCGGGAGTTCACCAGCGCGCCGAACACCGCCACGCCGACGGCACTCCCGAGCGAACGGGCGAACATATTGGTCGCGGTCACCACCCCGCGCTCGGTCCAGTCGACGGCGGACTGCGCGGCGATCAGGGTCGGCGTCGCCACCAGGCCCATGCCGGTGCCGACGATGAAGCACCCGACCGCCACCCGGAGCAGACCGGAATCGGCGTCGACGAGCAGCAGGGTCGCCGCCCCGACCGAGCCGAGCGTGCTGCCGATGAGGGCGGTGCGCCGGAAGCCGATGCGCAGGTACACCTTTCCGGCCTGCGAGGCCGCCAGCGGCCAGCCCATGGTGAGCGCACCGACGGTGAGCCCCGCCGCCAGTGCGCCCGTACCGAGCACACCCTGTGCGAAAGTCGGCACATACGAGGTCAATCCGAGTATCACCGCGCCGATCAGCAGCGACACCGTACTGCTCGCCACCACCACGCGCCGGGTGAAAACCCATAGCGGCAGAATCGGATTGGCGGCCCGACGCTCGACCAGGCCGAACAGCACGAGCGCCAGCGCCCCGCCGCCGAAGAGCGCCAGACTCGTCGGCGCACTCCAGGCCCAGGCGTGCCCGCCCTCGAGCAGGGCGAGTATGAGCGCGCCCGCACCCACCGTGAGCAGGGCCGCGCCCAGATAGTCGATGCGATGCGTCTGCCGGGTCGCCCTCTCGGTGAAGTGGCGTGCCAGCATCCACGCCGCCAGTGCGGCGAGCGGCAGATTGATCAGGAAGATCCAGCGCCAGCTCACGTACTCGGCGAAGACACCGCCCAGTACCGGCCCGAGCACCGACGAGGCGGCCCACACACTGGCCAGATAGCCCTGCACCTTGGCGCGTTCGGCGACGGTGTACACATCCCCGGCGATGGTCATGGACATGGGCGCCACCGCGCCCGCGCCGATGCCCTGCACGGCCCGGAAGGCGATGAGCGCCACCATGCTGGTGGCCAACCCGCACAGCAGCGACCCGAGCGCGAAGACCGCGATGCCGAACAGCATGACCGGTTTGCGGCCGAGCATATCCGCGAGCTTGCCGTAGATCGGCACGGTCACCGCCTGCGCCAGCAGGTAGATGGAGAACAGCCACGGGAACTGCGCGAACCCGCCGAGTTGATCGGTGATGGTGAGCACGGCGGTGGCGATGATGGTGGAATCCAGCGCCACCAGCGAGGTCGCCAGCATGAGGGAGGCGAGCAGCGGCCCCCGTTCGGACCGGAAGCCGATGTCGGGACGCACCTCGGTGGCTGTCATCGGCATCCTCTTCTCATTAGCTCGACTTATCAACTGGGTCGAACATATTCGAGGGGCCGCTATTCCCTCACCGGGTTTTCCGGCTACAGCGTCGCGGCCAACTCCCGCAGCACCGGCAGGCTCACCGAGCCCGAACCGAGCACCACATCGTGGAACGCCTTGATGTCGAACGCGGCCCCGAGCCGCTGCCGCACCTGCTCGCGCTGGCGCATGATCTCCAGCTGTCCGACCTTGTACGCGACCGCCTGCCCCGGCATGGCGATATAGCGGTCCACCTCGATACGGATCTCCTCCACCCCCACCGGCGCGTTCGCCACCATGAAGTCGATGGCCTGCTGCCGCGTCCAGCCCTTGGCGTGCAGTCCGGTGTCGACCACCAGGCGGCAGGACCGCCAGGAGTCACCGGCCAGCATGCCGATCCGGCCGAGATCGTCCGGATAGAGCCCCATCTCGTCGGCCAGGCGTTCGGTGTAGAGCGCCCAGCCCTCCACGAAGGCGGTATTGGAGAAGGACTGGCGCTGGAAGCGCGGCAGCCCCTCGAGCTCATTGGCGATGGTGAGCTGGAGATGGTGGCCAGGAATGGCCTCGTGATAGGCGACCGAGGCGGTCTCGTAGCGGTTGCGCCCCTTGGCGTCGTACTGGTTGACGTAGTACGCGCCATTGCGGGAGCCGTCGGCGGCGGGCGGGAAGTAGTACGCGGCGGGCGCATCCGCGGCCAGGAATTCGGGGACGGGGAGGATATCGCAGGACTGCCGGGGCAGCCTGCCGAACCAGTCCCCCATCACCGCACCGGCCGCGGCCAGGCAGCGCCGGGCGTCGGCCATGATCTCGTCGCCGTCGCGGTAGCGCAGCTCCGGATCCTCCCGCAGCCTGGTGAAGATCTCGCCGAGGTCGTCGGTGCCGAACAGCCGCGCGCCGACCTCGCCGTATTCGGTGCGCAGCGTGGCCAATTCGGCCAGGCCGAGTTCGTGGATCTCGTCCGCGCCCAGGTCGGGCAGGGTGGTGTGGTGGCGCAGCAGGCGGGCGTAGATATCGGCTCCGTCGTCGCCGAGCCAGGACAGGCCGGGGCGGTCGTCGGGGCGCGCCACCGGCAGCAGCTCGGTGGCGAGCGCCGCGCGGTAGGCGGCGAACGCGGGGCGGATGACATCGCGTGCCACCTCGGCGAGCTCTGCGCGCCACGCGGATTCGCCGTCCCAGTCGGGCGGGCCCGGGAAGGTGACGAAGGGGTCGGCGGCGAGATCGGAGGCCAAGTAGCCGTCGAGCTGATTGAGCGAGCGTTCGATGGTGATGCGGGCGGGGGTGCGTCCGGCGGCCACACCGTCGCGGAAGCGCTGCACCGCCTGCGCCATCAGATCACCGAACTGCCGGTAGCGCTCGAGCAGCCCCGCCGCGTTCTCCGGTCGCGGCGCGTTGAGCTGCGGAGCCATGGTGAGCATGGCCGCGTGCACGCCCGTCATCTGATCGGAGGCCATCTCCGCGGGCCGCCAACCCAGCTGGTCGATGGCGGAGGTGAGTTCGGTGCGCAGCAGGCTGCGGGTGATGCGGTCGGTATCGGACAGCCGTCCCGGATCCAGGGCGTCCACCTCACCCAGCAGGGCCTGCCAGGTGCCGAGCAGCCGGGCATCGGCCGCCGCGGAGAGATCCTCGATGCGATCGTCGAAGCGCCTGTCCCCCAACAGGGTTGCCTCACTCGGTGCGGATTCCAGGAACGCATCCCAGAAGCGGTCCGCCAGCTCGATCAGCTCGTCGTGTGCGTCCATGCGATTCATCATGCCGCACGCCTTACCGCCGACACGGCGAAGTTTCGACCACGCGTCCCCAGATGAGCGCGGGCACGGGGCTGGATGGAAACCTGACCGGCGAGGCCCCGGTCGCGAGCGCGTTATCGTCTCGGCGGCACCGGAATCCGCGCCAGATCTTCCGCCACCACGATCTCGCCGTCGAAGTGGGCGCGCGCCTGGTCGAGGTGGTCGTCGAGGGCGCCGTAGCGCTGGGAGAAGTGGGTGAGCACCAGGGTGCGCACGCCCGCGGCGGCGGCCACCTTGCCCGCTTGACCGGCGGTGAGGTGGCCGTACTCCTCGGCGAGGTCGATCTCCGCGTCGAGGAAGGTGGCCTCGATGACCAGCATGTCCGCCCCTTCGGCGAGGGCGTACACGCCGTCGCACAGGCGGGTGTCCATGACGAAGGCGAAGCTCTGGCCCGGACGCGGTTCGCTCACCTGGTCGAGACCGATTGTGCGGCCGTCGATCTCGATGCTCCCGGCATGCTGCAACTCGCCGACGATGGGTCCGGCCAGGCCGTATTCGCGCAGCAGATCGGGGACGATGCGCCGCCCGTCGGGCTCGTCGATGCGGTAGCCGAAGGCTTCGACCGGATGCGACAGCGGTTCCGTGCGCAGTGTGAAACCGGCGTCGGGGGCGGGTAATTCGCCCGCGGCGGCAATGGGACGCGGGCGGAGTTCGGCATGGTGGCGGTAGGCGGTGGAATCGCACAGTCGTTGATAGAACCGTTCGCCGGAGGCCGGGTAGTACACATCGACGGCGTGCGGCACCCGGTCCAGGCTGATGCGCTGCACCACCCCCGCCAGCCCCAAGCTGTGATCCCCGTGGAAGTGTGTGATGCCGATACGGGTGATGTCGGTCGCCGACAGCCCCGCGTAGATCATCTGCCGCTGCGTCCCCTCCCCCGGATCGAACAGCAACCCCTCGCCGTCCCACCTCAGCAGGTAGCCGTTGTGGTTGCGCTGCTTGGTCGGCACCTGGCTCGCGGTTCCGAGAATGACCAGTTCGCGCTGTGACACGCGCGCCACGCTACCGCCTATGGCCGACGAACCCGAGTCGGAGCGCACCGCGCGTTCCGGCCACCGGCCTCCGCCCCGGCCGGAATCGGCACGGCTACGCGGCCTCGAATCGCCCACCCAAAATACCAACAGGGGGTATGCGGTAGATCCGAGATCGCGCCGCTACACTGGCCGCGTGGACGAACAGCAAACGCCGCGCACCGCCGGGTACGCCCGCGCGCTGGCCCTGTTCGTCCTGCTGGCCGGGGTAGTCATCATGCACTCGGGAGCCTTCGCACCCAGCGGCAGCGGCCACCACGGGGCAACCGGGCCGGAAGCCCCGCGACTCACCGTCCACAGCGCCGACCCTTCCGCGCATGCACCGACCTGCTCGGATGGTGACTGCACGCCGAACAATACCGGATCGCACGGCTGCGTCTTCGTACTGACGGCGCTCGCGCTGGCGCTGGCGCTGGCGGCCCTGTACTGGGTGGGCTGGACACGCCCCGGACTCGCCGGTCCACGCCCGCGCTGGTGGCGTGCAAAACGCTCCCGTCCGCCGCCGTGGACGGTCCTCACTCTGGCCGAATTGGCGATTCTCCGAATCTGATGGGCAGCGCCGTCTCCGCGTCGCACGGGCGCGGCGGCGCGATCACGCCTGCCTTCATCACATTCACACGCCAATTACCAAGGAGTACAGACATGTTCGAATCGACCCGGGTGAAGCTCGCCATCCTCACCGGCCTCTCGTCGGTCGCCCTCGTCGCCGCCGGGTGCGGCGGGAACGACGCCGCGACGGTCCAGGCGGTGGACGGCGGTGCCACCACCTCGGCCGCGGCCGCCACGCGCAGCGATTTCAATGCCGCCGATGTGGAGTTCCTCCAGATGATGTACCCGCACCACGCCCAAGCCGTGGAGATGGCGAAGCTGGTGCCGGGCCGCACGCAGAATCAGGAGCTCATCGCACTCGCGCAGGCCGTGGAGCAGGCGCAGGCACCGGAGATGCGGCAGATCTCCACCCTGCTGGTGAGCTTCGGCAAGTCCGCCCCCAGCGAGGACGGCGGACACGCGGGACACGGCGGTATGCAGGGCATGATGTCGCCGGAGCAGATGACGGCCCTGGAGCTGGCCAGCGGCGCGGCGTTCGACGAGAAGTGGATGACCATGATGATCGAGCACCACCAAGGCGCGATCGCCATGGCGGAGACCGAGCTCGCCCAGGGCGTCAATGCCGACGCCAAGCAGCTGGCCCAAGCGATCATCGCGGCCCAGCGGACCGAGATCGACCAGATGCGGGGCATGCTGGGGCAGTAGATGGTCTGCGGTCCCACGGCCGACGCACCAGCCCACATACCACCAGCACACGCCACCAGCCTCGGCCGAGGTAATGGCGGTGCACCCGAATAACACGAGGCGGGCGGGTCGATGTCGACCCGCCCGCCCTGAGGGGTTGTACTCGCCCGGGCGCTAGGTCCCGATGACCGAGTTCATGATGGTGCCCGCACTGGTGGCGGTGGCGCCGCCGATCATGGCCCCGGCCACCATCTTCGGAGATTCGAGTCCGCCACCGCTCCACTTCTCCCAGGCGAATCGGCCACCGCCGTAGGTGATGGCGGTGACGCCCGACAGCAGCACGAACCAGTTGAAATAGCGGACCAGCTTCATGAGTTTGTCGGCGACCGGCGGCGTTTCCGGCGTCGGGTTGCCGACCTGCGCGATGACCGTCGTATACGTGTCGTGTACGGCGGCGAGAAGCATGCTCACAATCGGTTCCTCTCGGATGCTGAGGTGATGCTGGTGTGGCATGTGACGCTTATCTCGATTATCAGAGCCATTGAACATCACTCGCGGTGGTGGCGTCATGACGACACACCACCACCGCGACCTCGGAGCCGGAACCGAAAGTTAGCTACTTCTCGGTAGCAGTCTTCCCAAGCAGGGAGTGGCGACGACCGTAGAGGAAGTACACGACGAACCCGATCGCCATCCAGACCACGAACCGCAGCCAGGTCTCCACCGACAGGTTGAACATGAGCCAGGCGCAGGCCAGCACCGACAGGATCGGCAGCAGCGGCACCAGCGGCACCTTGAAGCCGCGCGGCAGGTCCGGTCGACTGCGGCGCAGCACGATCACACCCAGCGACACCAGTACGAACGCGAACAGCGTGCCGATGTTCACCATTTCCTCGAGCGTGCCGAAGTCGACGAAGCCGGCCAGCACCGCGCACACCACGCCGACGATGGCGGTCAGCCGCACCGGCGTGCCCTGCGTTCCGGTGTGCGCCAGCTGACGCGGCAGCAGCCCGTCGCGCGCCATGGCGAACAGCACGCGGGTCTGCCCCAGGTACATGACCATGACGACCGTGGTCAGACCGGCCAGCGCGCCGATGGAGATGAGGTTCTTGGCCCAGTCGACGCCGTGCACCGCGAAGGCGGTGGCCAGCGTGGAGTTCCCCTCCAGTTCGGTGTAGGGCACCATGCCGGTGAGCACCAGCGAGACGCCCACGTACAGCACGGTCACGATGACCAGCGAGCCCAGGATGCCGCGCGGGACATTGCGCTGCGGGTCCTTGGTCTCCTCGGCGGCGGTGGCGACCACGTCGAAGCCGATGAAGGCGAAGAACACGATGGAGGCGGCGGCGAGCAGGCCGTACCAACCGAAGGTGCTGTGGCCCGCGCCGGTGACGAAGGAGAACAGCGACTGGCGCAGGCCCTCGTTGGCGGCCTCACCGTCCTGCGACGGCGGAATGTAGGGGGTGAGGTTGGCCTTGTCGAAGTAGGTCGCGCCCACCACGATCACCAGCGCGATGACGGCAAGTTTGATGGCGACGGCCACCGCCGACACTCGCGAGGACAGCTTGGTGCCGCGCGCCAGCAGAATGCCCAGGATGGCGATGAGCAGTACCGCGCCCCAGTCGAAGGTGACCGGCCCGAGATCGACCACGGGGGTGTGGCCGCCCAGCACCACGCCGAGGTATTGCGACCAGCCCTTGGCGACCACCGCGGCGGCCAGCGCGAATTCCAGGATGAGGTCCCAGCCGATGATCCAGGCGGCGAGTTCGCCGAAGGTGGCGTAGGAGAAGGTGTAGGCGCTACCCGCCACCGGCACGGTGGAGGCGAACTCGGCGTAACAGAGCGCGGCCAGGCCACAGGCGACGGCGGCGAGCACGAAGGCCAGCGAGACAGAGGGTCCGGCGAGGTTGCCCGCGGTGCGCGCGGTGAGGGTGAAGATACCCGCGCCCACCACCACGGCCACGCCGAAGATGGTGAGGTCCCAGGCGGTCAGGTCCTTGCGGAGTTTGGCATCGGGTTCATCGGTGTCACGGATGGATTGTTCGACCGATTTGGTGCGGAACAGTCCGCTGCCGCGGCCCGCCCCCTGCCCGGTCGTGTTCCGATCAGGGCCCGATAGCGCCATGGTCTCTCCTATGTCTGGCTTCTCGGCAACAATGCAGTTCGGCACCGGGCGAATGTCCGCCCGATGCCTGTGTCGTTCGCCTTCACCGCGACCTGAGGGCACAACTGCCGGTCATGCCCCGATCGCTGCTTCCGGTCTCGGGGCGAGACAAGAGTTGTCGGCGTCACACGGAACGGTAGCACTGGCTGGTACGTACCAGTGCAGCAACCGCCGAGGCAACATGAGCTGGTCTACGGCACGGGCCGCGATTGCCGACCCGTGCTCCCGACCCGACACAGAGGTTGCGCGAACTCACGCGACCGGACTACCCGTCGGCTCACCCGGCATGCACCCGTTCCCGCGAGTCGGGAGCCGATCCCCCGCCCGGCACACGTGCGGCGTCACGAGTCGGGAGCCGACCGCGGGTCGCTACGGCACCAGGACCGCACGGCCTCGAATCTGCCCGGCGTCCAAGCGCCGCAGCGCCTCCGAACCGTCGGTGAGGTCGAAGCGCTCGACCTCCATGCGGAGCTTGCCCGCCTGCGCGAGTGCGACGCAGTCGTAGAGGTCGCGGCGGGTGCCGCCGAGGGACTTGCGCACCGAGGCGCCCCAGGGCCAGCCGGGGCCGCCAGCCGGTCCGGTGGTGATCTCCGGTGCGCCGTCGCCGATGCCGACCATCCGATACGCACCATTGGGCGCGACGGTCCGCACCGCGAGCGTGGCGGTCGCGTCGGCGCCGACGAAGTCGAAGACCGCGTCCGCGCCGCGTCCGCCGGTGAGGTCGAGAATCTGCTGGGCGGCATCGTCTTCGGCGAGGATGCCGATATCGGCGCCGCAGTCGGCGGCCAGTTCCAGTTTCTCCTTCGCCACGTCGACGGCGACGACCCGTACCCCGCTGACCGCCCGCAGGATCTGCACCGCCACATGCCCGAGCCCGCCGATGCCGATGGCGACCGCCGTTCCGCCGGGCCGCAGTTGCTCCCGTGCGCCCCGGATGGCGTGATACGCGGTGAGTGCGGCGTCGGCCACCGGTGCGGCCTGCACGAAGTCGAGATCTCCGATGGGAACGAACGAGGTCGCCGGTACCCGAACGTATTCCGCCATCCCGCCCTCGACGGTGAGCCCCGGACACGGCGGCATGGCGGTCCGTCCGGCGGCCAGGCACACATTCTCGTTGCCGCTCACGCATTCCCGGCATACGCCACAGGTCCAGAACAGGTACACCACGCCGCGCTCCCCGAGCTCACGACCCGCGACATCCGTTCCGACGGCCTCGATGGTGCCCGCGATCTCGTGGCCGAGGGTGAGCGGCTCCTCGCGGATTCGGACCGGGAAGTTCACCAGGGTCAGGTCCGAATGGCAGACACCCGCCGCGCCGACGCGCAGCAGCAGATCGCTCGGGCCGATCTCGGGGACGGGGATATCGCGGACGGCCACGGTTTCGGGGCCGGTCCACTGCAGTGCTCGCATGGTGATTCCTTCGGAGTTTCGAGCGTGATCTGGCGCACACCGTAGCATTCGCTATACACTGCGTCCAGCGAGTGACTCGGTGTCCAGCGAGGAGTGTCTACGTGCCGAAACACCTTGTCGACCAGGCTTCTGCCACTCCGCGCATTGCCATCGTCGGGGCCGGGATATCCGGTATCGCCGCCGCCGTGGCGCTGCGGCGGGCCGGATTCGAGGACTTCACCCTCTACGAGAAGGGCACCGACTACGGCGGCACCTGGCGCGACAACACCTATCCGGGCCTGGTGTGCGACGTACCCTCGCGGTACTACCAGTTCACCTTCGCCATGAATCCCGACTGGACGCGGCTGTATTCGACGGGCGCGGAGATCAAGGCATACCTATGTCGCGTGGCGCGGGAACGAGACCTGCTCCG
Source organism: Nocardia otitidiscaviarum NBRC 14405 (assembly GCF_000308635.1). Taxonomy (GTDB): domain Bacteria; phylum Actinomycetota; class Actinomycetes; order Mycobacteriales; family Mycobacteriaceae; genus Nocardia; species Nocardia otitidiscaviarum. The sequence continues at coordinate 112,952 of NZ_BAGD01000106.1, forward strand.
CCGCACCCGATTCGGCGTCGAGGTGGTGGGCGCGGAGTACACCGGGGCGGGCTGGCGGGTCACGCTCTCGACCGGCGAGGTGGAGCACTGCGATTTCGTGCTGTGCGCCACCGGATTCCTGCGCGATCCGCACGTGCCGGACATCCCGGGTCTGGACTCCTTCACCGGAACCGTCATGCATTCGGCGCGCTGGGATCACGATGTCGAGCTGACCGGCAAGCACGTCGGGGTGATCGGAACCGGCTCCACCGGAACCCAATTGGTAAGCGCGCTGGCCGGGCAGGTGCCTCGGGTGGTGCTGTTCCAGCGCACCCCGCAGTGGATTCTGCCGACCGTGAACCGCGAGTACTCGGCGGCGGCCAAGGCCGTGTACCGGCGCGTACCCGCACTCGGCAGGCTGGCCTACGGCGGCAATCGCGCCGCCTTCGCGCTGTTCTCCCGCGGACTGGTGCGGCCGGGTCCGGTGCGGCGATTGGTCCAGTGGGTGGTGGCGCGCAATCTGCGCACGGTGCGCGATCCGGAACTGCGACGGCGGCTGACCCCCGACTACCAGGCCATGTGCAAGCGCCTGGTGGTCTCCGACCGCTTCTACGCGGCCGTGCAGCGGGCGGATGTCGACCTGGTCACCGCCGGTATCGACCGGGTTCTTCCGGACGGCGTGCGCACCACCGACGGCGTCGAACACCGCCTCGACATCCTGGTGCTGGCAACGGGATTCGACTCCCACGCCTATATGCGCCCGATGGCGATCACCGGCCTCGGCGGTCGCACCCTGGACCAGGTCTGGGTGCACGGCCCGCGCGCTTTCGAGGGCATGATGCTGCCCGACTTCCCGAACCTGTTCATGCTCATCGGCCCGCACAGCCCCGTCGCGAACCACCCGCTCACCGCGGTCGCCGAGGCGCAATCCCACCGCATCGTGCACTGGCTGCGCCGCTGGCGCGCAGGCGAATTCGCCGCCGTCGCCCCGACTCCGGCGGCCACCGACCGCTACAACGCCGGCCTGCGCGCCGCCGCACCCGGCACGGTCTGGACCACCGGCTGCCGAAGCTGGTACCTCGGCGCGGACGGCCTCCCCGAACTGTGGCCCGGAAGCCCCGGAGCCTACGAGAAACTCATCCGCCGCACACCCGCCCCAACCGACTACCTACTGACCCACGCGATGAGTCGGCACTGAACCACCGGCCCGAACAACCAGCCGCGCCCACCCGGACCGGCTGCGCTTGGGCAGTCCGCGCCAGGGGCGCGGGGTGGGCAAGCGCGGCGCACTCCAACCGAGTACCTACTCCATGCCCCGGGCGTGCCCGGCGATCTCCGCATGCTCCCCGAGCTCCAACTCGATGAACGCCCCGATCATGGCCCGCCACACCGCCTCCGCGACCTGGGGTGCGAGCCCACCCGCGCGCGCCCGCTCCTGCGCCAGCCCCACCACCCGCTCGACCCGGTCGGGCGCGCGCACGGCCTGTTCGTCGGTTTTGAAACGCGCGGCGGCTCGCACCAGCCGCTGACGTTCGGCGAGCAACCCGATCAGTTCCCCGTCGAGCGCGTCGATGCGAGCACGGACCTGATCGAGCGATTCGAAATCGGACACGCTGGGCGACCCTAATGCCCCACGACCGCGCGACTCACCAGCGGGGCCACGAATTCCTCGAGCATGGCCCGCTCATCGGCCTCGTCCCGGCCGGGCGCGGCCAACAGCGACACGATCACCCGGGTCAGCCAGCGCGCCAAGCGTCCACGCTCCTCGCGATCGACGACCGAGGTCGCGAACAGCCCACCGGCGATGGCCTCGATCACCTCGGAATCCTGACTGATCCGACCGGTGGAACCGGACTCCCCGGGCCGGAACCACGCCATCAGCACCGGATCCGACCGCACCTCCCGCACCGCCGTCAGCATGGCGGTGACGACCTGTTCGGGAGCGTCCTCGACTGTCTCCACCTGCGCGAACACCCGCGCGGCGATCCGGCGCGCCTCCCGGTGCACGAACGCCAGGCGCACCGCCTGCCGATTCTCGAAGTACCGGTACAGGGTGGCTCGCGAGCATCCGGCCGCCGTGGCGATGTCCCCCATGCCCACGGCCCCCGGCCCTCGTTCGGCGAACAGTCGCGCCGCGGCGTCGAGTATGCGCTCGGCCGCCAGATCGGCCCGCTGCTCCGCCAGCCAGTCCCGACCTCCACGCCTGTCCTTCGCCATAGCCGCCGAGGGTATGCGATCGCTCATGGACACCGCCCGGTCACGCCGCGCGCAACGGCACGCTGACCGGCCAGCGCACGTAGTTCCCATCCGACCACCGCACCCCGTCCAGGTCGACGCGGAACTCCGGGCAGCGCGCCAGCAGTTCCTCGAGCGCGACCCGGGCCTGCATGCGCGCGGCGGCCGCACCGAGGCAGTGGTGGTGGCCGTGGCTGAAGGTCAGAATGCGCTTGGGCTGCCGGTGGATGTCGAGTTCGCCCGCGGTGGGCCCGAATTCGCGCTCGTCGTGATTGGCGGACGCATAGAGCAGCAGCACTTTCCGTCCGGCCGGAATGGTGGTGCCGTGCAGTTCGACGTCCCGGGTGGTGGTGCGGGCCAAACCCTGTACGGGCGAGGTCATCCGGAGGAATTCCTCCACCGCGTCGGGAATGAGCCCGGGATTCGCCGCGAGTCGTGCGCGCTGTTCCGGATACCGGTGCAGCAGTTGCACGGCCCCGCCGAGATTGCCGGTGGTGGTGTCATTGCCGCCGGTGATCATGGTGAAGGCGAAGCCGAGAATCGCCAGGACGCCCTCGTCGTCTCCGTCCGCCCCCAGACCGGAGGCCAGCAGGTGCGAGATGGTGTCGTCCTCGGGTTCACTGCGGCGGCGGGCGATGAGTTCGGCGAAGTAGCCCACCATTTCACCCAGAGCCGAGGGCATTTCCGCACCCGCGGCGAGCTTCGCGCCGTCCACCGCGCCGCCGACGATGGCGTGGGTCCACTCGTCGAACTTCTCCCGATCCGCCTCCGGCACACCGAGATAGTGGGCGACCACCATGGTCGGCAGCGGTTTGAACAGTTCGGCGACGATATCCCCGGATCCGGCCGCGCGCAGGCGCTCGATCCGTTCCACCACGAACGCCCGCACCGCGGGTTCCACCGAATTGACCTGGCGCGGTGTGAATCCGCCCGCGACGCGGCGCCGGAAGTCGGTGTGCTCGGGTGGATCCATGAAGACGAACGGCTTGATCGGAATGCCCGCCGCCTCGAGGTTCATATAGTCCACGGTCAGCCCGGAGGCGGACGAGTAGGTCTCCGGGTCACGAGCCGCCGCGTACACATCCGCGTGCCGCGAGAGCACGTAGAAGTCCTCCGAGGCGCGCCCCGCCGGGAGCACCCGGTGCACGGGATCGTGTTCCCGCAGGGCGGCGTACATCGGCCAGGGATCGCGCCAGCTCTCCCCCGACATCAGCTCGAAACGGACTTCCTGAGACGCCATTGAACCCATGAATCGACGGTAAGACATATTGCGGATTCTGTCTAGAACACGTTCCAGTACCACGCTGCCGTCTCACGATGACTCCGCTCCCCGGCGGTCGACGTCCCCGCATCGAATCGACCCCGGCGGATCGGCATCGACCGAGCGACCGCGCGGATCGTCGGCTAGCCTGGCGGCGTGTTCCTGGTCCAGGCTGTCGTCGCACGCGTGCCGAGCCGAATGCTGTCGCTGTTCGTTCGCCACGCGGAGCTGCTGAAATTCCTGACCGTCGGCGGGATCGCCTTCGTCACCACGGTCGTGCTGTTCTTCGGCCTGAAGTGGACCGTCCTACAGGAGAAGCCGGTCACCGCGAATGTGATCGCGGTGCTGCTCGCCACCGTGCTGTCCTACATCCTCAACCGTGAATGGGCCTTCACCGCGCGGGGCGGTCGGGAGCGCCGCCACGAGGCAGCGCTGTTCTTCCTGGTGGCCGGCATCGGCATGGTGATCAACCAGTTGCCGCTGGCGGTGTCCAGCTATGTCTTCCAGCTGCGCACCCCGCACGTCTCCCTGCTGGTGGAGAACATCGCCGATTTCATCAGCGCCTCGATTATCGGCACCCTGCTCGCCACGGTGTTCCGCTGGTGGGCCATGCGCCGATACGTCTTCCCGCACACCGTCGTTCCCGATCTGGAGCGCGGGGATCCGGTCCAGCGCCGGTGAGCGCGCGGCTAATCCGCGTCCACCACACCGAGATTGTCCGGGTGCCGATCGAACCACGGTCGGGCGGTTTCGATTTCCGCCGCCAGCTGGAGCAGCAGATATTCGGCCCCCGAGGGTCCGACGAATTGGACACCCAGTGGTACGCCGGTTTCCGTCCAATGCGTGGGCACGCTCATGGCGGGGCGGCCGGTGATATTGGCCAGCTGCGTGAACGGCACCGCGGACAGGTTCGAGGTCACCAGATCGACGTAGAAATCGGTGCGGGAGAGCAGCTTTCCCGCGCCGAGGCGCAACAGCGGCGGCAGCACGGTATCGGCGAGTGCGGGCGTGCGATGCTGCCCGATCCGCAGCGGCGGCGTGGCCAGGGTGGGGGTGAGCAACAGGTCGTAGGTGTCGTGGAAGGCGGCGAGAGCGCGGGTGTAGGTGTTCCAGCGCGCGTGTGCCGCCATGAGTTCCGGACCGGTGACCGCACGGCCGACGGCGGCGAGCACCTGGGTGTCGATATCGAACTCCGTTGGGGACGCCCCGCTCACCTCGCACGCGACCGCCAGTTCCGCGGCGGCCATGGCGGTCCAGGCGGTCATGAAGTCCATGGCCATCCGCGTGCCGTCGATGGCGGGCGCGGCCGGTTCCACGGTGTGCCCCAAATTCTCCAGCAGGCGTGCGGCGTCCTCCACGGCGCGCACCGCCTCGGCGTCCACCGGTGAGCCCGTAGGCGATTCGCAGGTGTAGCCGATGCGCAGGCGGCGTGGCGGTTCGGCGACGGCGTCGCGGTAGGGCCGATCGGGTCGCGCCACCGGGTACGGCGCGCCGGGATCGGGCTGGCTCAGGATGTCGAGCATGACCGCCGAATCACGCACGCTGCGCGCTACGACGCCGTCGGTGACCGCGCCGAACAGCAGGTCTCCGTAGAGCGGTCCGCTGGAGATGAGCCCGCGGCCCGCCTTGAGGCCGAACAGTCCGGTGCAGGCGGCGGGGATGCGGATCGAACCGCCGCCGTCGCTGGCCCCGGCCACCGGGACGATGCCCGCCGCCACCGCCGCCGCCGAGCCGCCGGAGGAGCCGCCGGGGGTGCGGGTGGGATCCCACGGATTGCGGGTGGACCCGAAGGTGCGGGTCTCCACGACCGCCTTGCTGCCGAATTCCGAGGTGGTGGTCTTGCCGAAGATGACGAGACCGGCATCGAGCCAGCGCTGCACGACCATGCTGTGCCGTTCGACGGCGACCTTGCGCAGCGGTCCGGTACCGCCGGAGGTGGGGTACCCGGCGTAGTCCTGCCCGAGGTCCTTGATGAGGAACGGCACCCCGGCGAGCGGGCCGGCGAGCGGGCCGGCGGCGCGCTGTCGGGCAGCGCGCTCCATCAGCAGGCTCACGGCGTTGATCACCGGATCGATCGCGGCGCAGCGGTCGAGCGCCAACTCCAGCAGGTCGGTCGGGTGTATCTCCCCGCGCTCGACCAGGGCGGCCAAGCCGACCGCGTCGTGGGCGCGGTACTCGTCGAATCGCATACTCGTCTCCTTCCGCGGGCCGTCCCGGGCCTCCCCGTCGATAGTAGGCGTACCAACCGGTTACGTAACCACTTGGAACGGTAAAATTTGCTCATGGTGGAAACCGATAGGCTGCCCGCGATGAGCGAGAAGAGGATCGACGGCCGGACGCTGCGGTTTCAGCATCGCCGCCCGGAGCTGCTCGCCGCCGCCACCGAGTACGTCCTCGACAATGGCGTACGCGACCTCACGCTGCGCCGGGCCGCGCAGGCCGTCGGCGTCAGCCACGCCACCCTCATTCGACATTTCGCCACCAAGGACGCCCTGCTGGCGGAGGTCCTCGAACATATCCGCGCCGATTTCGAACAGCGCATCCTCTCCGCGGAGATCCTGCGCGTCGAGTCGGCGGTCGACCTGCTGCGTGCGGCGTGGCGGCATCTGTGCCAGCCGCGCGAACAGCGACAATTCCTGGTCCTGTTCGAATTGGTCGCCACCGCCGCGCGCACGCCGAACCATCCCAACGCCCGGCTGGTCACCGACTGGCTGACGGTGATCGAACGCCAGCTGGCGCGGTACGGCTGGCCGCCGGAAAGCATCTCCCGGACCGCCACCCTGATCCTGGCGCAGGTGCGCGGACTGCAATTGGATCTGATCACCACCGGGGATCGCGCCCGCGTGGACGACGCCTTCGAGGCAGTGGTGGAATTCCTGTCACGAACGCCGTCCGCCTGAAATTCCACACCGGCGTGATCAGGGTCACAACATCGGGCAGGCTGGCGAAAAGGCCTGGTAATCAGGGAGTTTCACGGCACGCTCGGGTCCACGGACACAAATAATCGGATGAATCGTCGCGGTGTCGGCAGGAATACTGACGCCCGGCCGATGAGTTGTGCCGACTGTTCTCGTCTGATCAGGTGTAGCGCCCGGACGACGCCGTCTCGGCATCCGGCCGCACCGTCTTTCGCTCACGAACGCCCGGAGGTACCCGTATGCCCGCCGACATATCCGCACCGCCGTCGCGCGGACCGGCCCCGACGGGGGGCAAGACGCCGACGGTCATCCGGCTGCTGGTGCTCGCGACCTTCGTGGTGATCCTGAACGAGACCATCATGATCAACGCGATTCCGCGCCTCATGCACGATCTCGACGTCACCGAGCGCGCGGCGCAGTGGGTGTCCACCGCGTTCATGCTCACCATGGCGGCGGTCATCCCCGTGACGGGCTGGTTCCTGCAGCGGGTGAGCACCCGGCAGGCGTACGCCATCGCCATGGGCGTCTTCCTCGCGGGTACCGCCCTCTCCGCCGTCGCACCGACCTTCGCGGTGCTGCTGGTGGGCCGCGTCATCCAGGCCGGTGGCACCGCGGTCATGATGCCGCTGCTGATGACCACACTCATGACGGTGGTGCCCGAACAGGATCGCGGCCGGGTCATGGGCAATGTCACCCTGGCCATCTCGGTGGCTCCCGCCATGGGACCGGTCATCTCCGGACTGGTGCTCCAGGCCGGTTCGTGGCGTTGGCTTTTCGTGCTGGTGCTGCCGATCGCCGGTACGGTCACCTGGTTGGGCCTGCGTCGCCTGGACAATATCGGGGAGCCGCAGACCGGCGATATCGACTGGCTCAGTGTGGCGTTCGCGGCCTTCGGCTTCGGCGGTCTGGTGTACGGCCTGAGCAAGTTCGAGACCGATCACGTCGCGGTTCCGGCCCTGCTGGTGGCCGCCGGACTGGCGCTCATCGCGGTGTTCGCGTTCCGGCAGCTGCGGCTGCAGCGTTCCGGGGTGCCGCTGCTGGATCTGCGAATCCTGTTGTCGGGCACCTACACCAAGGCGCTCGTCCTCATGTCGGTGGCCTTCCTGGCCATGCTCGGCTCGATGATCCTGCTGCCGCTGTACCTGCAGAACCTGCGCCACCTGTCGCCGCTGGAGACGGGGCTGCTGGTCATGCCCGGCGGCCTGGCCATGGGTCTGCTGGGTCCGACGGTCGGCCGCCTCTTCGACCGCTTCGGTGGGCGACCGCTGGTGATTCCCGGCGCTGTCGGCGTCACCGTGGCGCTGGCCGGCTTCACCCAGATCTCCATGTCCATGCCGTATTGGCAGCTGCTGGCCCTGCACATCCTGCTGATGATCTCACTCGCGGGTCTGTTCACCCCGGTGTTCACGCTGGGCTTGGGCGCACTGCCGCCGCACCTGTACTCGCACGGCAGCTCCATGCTGGGCACGCTGCAGCAGGTCGCGGCCGCGTTCGGCACCGCCCTGGTGGTAACGGTCATGTCCGCGCGCATGACCCAGCTCGTGGAGACCGGCACCGAACCGGTGACCGCCCAGCTCGACGGCATGCGCCTGGCCTTCGCCGTGTCCGCGGCCCTGTCGGTACTCGTCATCGTGACCGCGATCCTGCTCCCGAACCGGGCCCCCGCACCGGAGGAGACGGGCGAGGATGTCGCGAGCGATGCGGAGAGCGCCGCACCGCTCCTGGTCAAGGACTGAACCGACGGGCACCACGTAGGCTCGGGCACCAGCCGGTCCACGTCACCGCTCGCGGACGGCCAGCGGCTTCCGGACTCCTCCGCGCGCGGCACGAATCCCCGCACCCCCTCATGGGTGCGGGGATTCGTGCTTCGCGGCCGCCAGCGGCGGGTCACGGTGTCCTGCCGGTCAGATCGGTCCAGGCGTCGGCGAGGGCGGCCAGCCGGTGCCAGGCGGCATGCACCCGGTCGTCGGCGATGTCGATATCGGAGTGCAGCAGGCGGTCGGCGTGGGCGTGGGCGGCGGCCATCCGGTCGACGAAGCCACCGACCGATTCCGGGCGCAGGCGGTGTGACTGCGGCTCCGCGCTCACCCAGCCGTCGATGGCGGCGGCCAATTCGGCGCGACGGCAGTCGATCTCGGCGGCGTGGCCGGGCTGTGAGCGGCGCAGCCGGTGCAGTTCGGCCAGTGCCGCGGCGGCGCCGAGCAGTGGATGCCCGCTCCCCCGGTCCGTGTCGGCGGCGCCGAACGCGGCCAGCAGCTCCTGCCATCTCGGCAGCGGCTCCCGCGCCGCGACCGCGACCGCGCGCTCACGCGGGAACATGGTCGGCTCCGCGCAGAATGGCCGAACGCGCCGCGTTCAGCACCATCGCCCGGTGCGGCAGGGCCAGGCGGCCGGGCTCGGGTTCACAGGCCCAGTGCCAACCGAGCCGATAATCCGAGACCGGCAGCATCACCTTGCCGCCGACATCGGGCACGGTCACGCCGTGCGCTCGCAGCCGACCGAGAAGCCGCTGCGGCACAGCGTGATACGGCGTCGGTGGAGCGACGAGAAACCACCAGTTCCGCCCGCGCGGATCGGCCACCGCGGGCGTTGCGGGCAAGCCCGCCAACTGATCTCGGACATGGCGGCCCAGCCGCTGCGGCAGCCCGATGGCCTCCACCGCCCGGCCCACCGTGAGGTAGGGCCGGTCGGCGAACAGCTCCACGGGAAATCCGTAGCGCACGCGCAGCAGATGGGCGGATTCGTGTGGGGAACGGCAGGATTCGAACATCGGGACCTCCGAGCGACGAGCGGTGCGCGGAATCAGTGTGCGCCCGGGAGTTTGCCGGTGTGATGACGCGCACATGGCGTCCGTGTGACCGTCTGTAAAGCCAGCTGTCCCAACCGTGAACGCTCGACTGTGAGACCCGAATGTGGATCTGTCGGAGCGTTGGCCGCAGGTTCGCCCCTACCCCCCGGCGTACCGCTATTCCGCCATGGCGGGCGTGCCGCCGCTCACCATGGCGGTCGGGATCTTCGGGAGGGCGTACGGGTGGTAGCGGGCGAGCCAGCCGAGCAGTTCCTCGCGTACCGCGCAGCGCAGATCCCAGACGTCGTCGGCATTGCGGGCCGACATGGAGGCGCGGACCACGATGGCGGTCGGGGTGCTGTCGGTGACCAGCAGGTTCCACTTGCGGCCGTCCCAGTCCTTGCGACCCCGCAGGAATTCGTGCAGGTGTTGGCGCAGTTCCGGCACCGGGGTGCTGTGGTCCAGGTACAGGAAGACGGTGCCGGTGATCTGCGGACCGCCCTTGGACCAGTTCTCGTAGGGCTTGCTGTTGAAGTACGAGATGGGCATGGTGAGGCGGCGGTCGTCCCAGATGCGCACGGTGAGGAAGGCCAGGGTGATCTCCTCGACGGTGCCCCACTCGCCCTCGACCACCACGGTGTCGCCGATCTTCACCGAATCGCCGAACGCGATCTGCAATCCGGCCATCAGATTGCCGAGCGTGGACTGGGCCGCCACACCGGCGATGATGCCGATGACACCGGCCGAGGCCAGCAGCGAGGTGCCGAGGGTGCGCAGGTTGGGGAACAGGATCAGCATGGCCACCGCGGCCGTGGTCACGACCAGCACCGTGGTGACGATCCGGCGCACCATGCCGAGCTGGGTGTGCAGCCGCCGCACCCGCGCGGTGTCGGCGGTCCGGTTGGCGTACTTGTCCAGGGTGTTCCCGGCCACGGTGTCGGCGGCGCGCATGGCCAGCCACGCGGTGGCGAGTATCGCCAGGGTGGCCAGCACATTGCGGATCACGGTGTCCTGCTGGAGTTCCAGTTGCGCGAGCGGATACGTGAAATGCAGTCCGGCGCTGGCGAGTAACGCCTGCAGGGGGAGCTGTATCCGACGCAGCAGGGTGGCCACCGACGATCCGGGGTGTCGGTTCGCGCTGTACCGCAGTACCCGGTCGATCAACAGTCCGGCCATGATGCTGACGGCGAGGGTGCCGCCGAAGACTATGAGCGGCCGCAATACATCTTCCAAGGTGTCAGGACTCCTTGCCTTGGCGTCTCGGTCCTCTCTCCACGTTACATTTCGATAACGGGCGCGCCGCAAGGGGGAATCACGACCCGCCCCGAGCGCATGCGCCGACCGCGGCTTTCCCCGACCAGGCGGGACCCGTAGTGTGCTGGTTCGTGATGCCACAGGCGGTTCGGGACTGGCGCGCGGGCGGACGGATGCTGCACTGCCGGGCGGGTTCGGTGTTCGTACGTTCGGCCCCGGGTTCGGCTCCCACAGTCCTGCTGTTGCACGGATACCCTTCCAGCTCTTTCGATTTCCGCCACATCGTGGACCGGCTCGACGGTCGGGCGTGGATCACTCTCGATTTCCCCGGCTTCGGCCTCTCCGACAAGCCGCGCCCGCACCGCTACAGCCTGTTCGAGCACGCCGACACCGTGGCCGAGGTACTCGCACTGACCGGCATCTCGGGCCCGATCGCCGTGCTGGCCCACGACATGGGTACCTCGGTCGCCACCGAGTTACTCGCCCGTGAGATCGAGGGCACGCTTCCGTTCGAACTCGACCGCGCGGTGTTGAGCAATGGCAGCGTGATTCTGGAGAAGGCCACCCTGCGACCCATCCAGAAGCTCCTGCGCGGCCCGCTGGGACCGGTCGCGGCGCGCCTGGCCAATCGGATCGTCTTCACTCGCGAGTTCTCCCGACTGTTCTCGGCGGCGCACCCGCTGAGCAGCGCGGAGGCGGCCGCCCAGTGGGCGCTGCTGTCGCGGGCGGGCGGCCATCGCATCGCCCATCTGCTGACCGCCTATCTCGACGAGCGCGTCACCCACGCGCAGCGCTGGCACGGCGCGGTGCGGGACTGGGACAAGCCGCTGGGGCTGCTGTGGGGCACCGCGGATCCGGTGGCCACCACGGCGGTGCTGGATGGGCTGCGCGCGCTGCGCCCCGCGGCACGAGTGGTCGAACTGCCCGGCCTCGGCCACTATCCGCAACTCGAGGATCCGGACGCGTACGGCGCGGGAGCTCGCGAACTATTACGCTGGCAATCTCTCAGCTAATATCGAGATACACGTCGTCGCGTCATTTGGCACAATAAGCAATTCTCACACTATGATTCAAAACAGCGGAATTACCAGCCGAAAAGAACTTGCCTTACAGCGACCCCCGTCACTACATTATTGAAATGCGACTGCGGTCACGATTATTCCATACCGCACATGCCCGATTTGCGTGGTCTAACCGCAAATAAGTTAATGCTCGGTTACCACCGCCTGAAACCTATTACTTAAATCTGGTCAGTCGCTCAGCGGCGTTGTAGCTTCTCCTCATCGCAACGCCGCGATTCGCAGTATCAACGCATTCCGAGCACCAGAAGAGGTGGTCGATATGACCGGTCTGTTCGCGAAATCTGATGAGGGCATCCGCACCTGGGCAAACCCGGGGTGGACGGCGCGCGACCTGATCGCCGCCAAGGACGGACGGACCGTCTCCGTAGTGCTTCCCGCCCTGAACGAGGAAGCCACCGTGGGTGAGGTGGTCCGGGCCGTGCGGCGTCTGCCGGCCGGCCTGGTCGACGAGTTGATCGTCATGGATTCCGGGTCCACGGATGCCACCATGCGCGTCGCCGCCGAAGCCGGCGCCACCGTGGTCAGCCGGGAATCGGTACTTCCCGACCATCCCCCCGTTCCGGGAAAGGGCGAGGTGCTGTGGCGCTCCCTCGCCGTCGCCTCCGGCGACATCGTGATGTTCATGGATTCCGATCTCATCGATCCCGATCCGCAGTTCGTCCCCAAGCTCATCGGCCCGCTCCTGCTCGACCCGGCCCTGGTCTTCTGCAAGGGCTACTACCGGCGGCCGCTGCTGGTGGGTGAGTCGTTCGACGAATCCGGCGGTGGCCGGGTCACCGAACTCGTGGCCCGCCCGCTGCTGGCCGCGCTGCGCCCGGGGCTGCGTCACGTGGTGCAACCGCTGGGCGGGGAGTACGCCGCCACCCGGCAGGCGCTCGAGCGGCTCGCCTTCGCACCGCACTACGGCGTGGAGATCGGGCTGCTGATCGACGTCTTCGACCAGTACGGCGCGGAGGGCATCGGGCAGGTCGACCTCGGCGTGCGCAAGCACCGCAATCGGCCGCTGCACGAACTCGGGGTGATGAGCCGCCAGATCGTCGCGACCGCGCTCGGACGCTGCGGGCTCCCCGATTCCGGCGCCGGAATCGTCCAGTTCCCACTCGGCGTGGACGGATTCGTACCCCGCGAATTCGACCTGCACGCGCAACAGCGGCCGCCCATCGGATCGCTGCTGAAAATCGCGTCCTGAATTCGACTTCCACCATTTCAGAGGACTCCTTGCCATGATGCAGAGCGGACTCATCGACGATTGGCGGCCGAAAGGCGGCCAGTTGACCGTCATCCGTCCCAGCGAAACCTCGCGGGCGGCGGCTTTTCGCGCCCGCGCCGATGCCACCCCACCGTCCTTTCAGCAGGACGCGTACCTGGAAATGGCGCGCACCGCGAAACTGTCGGGTCGCCGGTTCGATCGCCTGGTGCTGTGCGCGTTCACCCTCGACGGCGCACCCGATATTCCGGCGCTGGTCCGCGCCACGACCGCGATCGTGCGGCGACACGATTCCTTCCACAGCTGGTTCGAGATCGACGGTGCAGCCGGAATCCAGCGCCGCGTGCTCGCACCCGAGGACATCCAGCTCACCGCCGACTCCTGGGGCGAGATCGACGGCCCGCTGGTGAGCCGTATTCTCCAGCGGCTGACCCCGGGGCCGACCAGCTGGGACTGCTTCACCTTCGCGGTGATCGACCACGGCACCTCGTTCACCTTCGTGGTGGCCTCCGATCACATCAACTGCGATGCCGTCTCCGGCGGGATCATCAGCGGTGAACTCGTGCAGCTCTATTACGACCCCAGCGGTGCACAGCACCTGGACGCCGTGCCCGCGGCGAGCTACCGCGAGCACAGCGGCCGGGAGCGTTCCCGGGCCGCGGCGCTGGACGCGCGGTCACCGCAGATCGTGGCCTGGGCCGATCGGATCATGGCCAATGGCGGCAGGCTGCCCAGCTTCCCACTGCCGCTGCGCGATCCGGGTACGCGAGAGTCGGCGTCGGCCGCCTCGGACCGCCGGGTGTTGCTGTCCGACGATGCGGCCGACCGCTTCGAGGCCGAATGCGAACGTGCGGGGGTGCGCCTGGTGTCCGGCATCTTCGCCGCCGCGGCCCGTGCCGAATACGAACTGTCCGGGCGCACCTGGTATTTCAACCTGTCGCCGAAGAATACCCGGGTCAGCGCGGCCGAACGGCGCTCGGTGGGCTGGTACGCGAGCCTGATTCCGATCGCCTTCGACTTCGACCCCGCGGAGAGCTTCGCCGATACCGCCCGCCGCGCCGACGCCGCCTTCGCCGACGGCCGCTGCCTGTCGGAGGTGTCGCTGCACCGGGTCGTCGAATTGCTGGAATCCCAGGACGGATTCGAGGTCCGGCGCGGCTGGGTCGCTCCGATGCTGTCATTCCTGGACATGCGCAAGCTGCCCGGCGCGGAGTTGTTCACCGCGCTCAAGTTCTCGTTCTTCGGCAGCCGCGGCACCTCCGAGGAGGTGTACTCGTGGGTGCAGCGCACCCACGACATGATCTGGATGGCATCGCTGTTCCCGGACACCGATGTCGCCGCTCGTTCGATGGCCCGTTACTGCGATGCGCTGACCGAGGTCATGGAGTCGATCACGCACTCCGAGACCAGCCCGCTCTCCCTCGATGTCGCGTAGGGGCAGCCCATGAGCGCACTGCGCGTATCGCGGGACACCGCCGCCCCCGCGGCGCACTCCTCGGCCTGGCTCGCGGTGACAGCCGTGTTCATCGCCGTGTTCATGCAGATGCTGGACGCGACCATCGTCACCGTCGCGATCCCGGATATCGTGCGCGAACTCGGTGCGAGTTCGGCCGAATCCTCGCTGATGCTCACGGGTTACACCGTCGCGCTGGCCTGCTCGCTGCTGCCGAGTGCGCGGCTGGGGATGCGATGGGGGCGCGGCGGCTTCTTCACCGCGGCGCTCGCGGTGTTCGTGGGGGCGTCGGTGCTGTGCGGTATCGCACCCACCCCGCTCGCACTCATCGCGGCGCGCGTGCTCCAGGGTGCGGCCGCCGGAGCCGTCTCCGCGCAGCCCATCGCGATCATCAGCGCGCGGTTCGCCGATACCGGCCGCCGCAATCTGGCCTTCGCGCTGTACGGTGCGACCGCGGGTACGGCGGCCATGCTCGGCCCGCTGGTCGGCGGGCTGCTGCTGGGCGCGAATCCGCTCGACCTGTCGTGGCGGTCGATCTTCCTGGTGAACCTGATTCCCGGAGCGGTGGCGCTGGTGCTGGCCGCCCGGCAGTTGCGCGGCTCGGTGGCCTCCGAGCGCTGCACCGTGGACGTCGGTGGCGCGATACTGGCGGCGATCGGCCTCTTCCTGCTGGTCTACGGACTGTCGATCGGCCGCGAACACAGTTGGTCGACAACGATTCTCGCCATGCTGGCGGCATCGGTGGCGGTACTGGCGGCCTTCGTCGCACACGAACGCCGGACGGCCGCGCGGGGCGGTGCGCCGCTGGTCGATCCGGGCCTGTTCGTCTCGGCGCGCTTCGCCTACTGGATCGTGGCCTGCCTGGTGGTGTACGGGGTGTTCGCGGCCTACCTGTTCACCATGTCGGTATCGCTGCAATTCGGGCTCGGGTACACCGCGCTGCGCACCGGTGTGACCACCCTGCCCTTCTCGGCTGGAGCGGTGGCCGGGGCCCTGATCGCACCGAAATTCGCGCGGGCGCTGGGCAATCGGATGGTCGGCGTGGGATGTGTGCTGTTCGGGGTGCTGCTGGTGGGCTGGCTGCTGGCCCTGGATCCGTCTCCGGCCGGGCTGTCGTGGCCGGTGCTGCTGGTGCCGCTGCTGCTCGGCGGCTTCGGTGTGGGGGTGGCGGCGGCCCGCTTGCAGATCGCGGTGGTGGCGGCGGTGCCGCCGCGGTCGATCGATTCGGCGTCCGGGCTGGTGCCCACGGCACAGCAGGTCGGGAACTCGCTGGGGGTGGCGCTGATCGGCATTCTGTTCTTCCACTCCGTCGCCGCCGGCGCCCCGGCGGCGGTGAGCACCGAACGGGATCAACTGCAGCAGCGGCTGACGGCGGTTACGCCGTTCGCACCCAGCATCGCGGGCGAATTCTCCCGGTGTGCGACGCTGCAACTCCAGTCGCCCACGCCGGAGCGCACTCCGGCGGGCTGCGATCATTCCGAATCGTCTCAGCAGCAAGGAAATTCAGCGCTGCGCGAGCAGGTGGCGACGGCGGTCCGCGAGTCGTTGGAGAGTCTGGCCGGGACGGTGTTCGTCTCCGCCTTCCGGGATTCGATCCTGGTACTGCTCGTTCCGGTCGGGCTGGCGAGTCTGCCCTTCCTGCTCCGTCGGCGGAAGACGCCCATCAGATAAGTTAGCCTAGGCTAGGCTAACTTATCTGAGAAGGGAGACGTGGTGCGCGTCGTCATTCTGTTCGGTTCCGAAATGGGCACGTCCGAGGCGGTCGCGGAGTGCGTCGCCGACGAACTGTCGGCGTACGACGTCTCGGTCTACGACATGACCGACTTCGACCCCGGCGACCTGACCGCCGACGATTTCCACATCGTCGTCTGCTCCACCTACGGCGACGGCGACCTGCCCACCGGCGCGGAACCCTTCTTCGACCGGCTCGACGCCACCACGCCCGACCTGACCGGGCTGCGCTTCGCGGTCTTCGGACTCGGCGACACCGTCTACGGCGACACCTACAACCGCGGCGGCGAGATCGCGGCCGAGAAGCTGACCGCGTGCGGCGCGACCCAGGTCGGCGAGCACGGCCGCCACGACGCCTCGACCGAGGTACGGGCCAGGGACCTGGCGCGCGAGTGGGCGCGCACCCTGCCCATCCCGGTACCGGCCGCGGTTTGAGTACGCCGCGCCCCCGTGAAGGTCAGCCCTGCCGTACCGGCTGCTCGGCCGGTACGTCGGCCTTCTCCTCGGTGTCGCCGAGGGCCCGCTGTGCCCGGGCGACGGCCCATTCGGCGGCGTCGAGGCAGTAGCGGGCCAGGACGACGGCGACCTCCGCGACATCCTCGGCGCTCTGTACCGCACGCGGCGAAGCCTTCCCCGTCGCCTCGCCGTGCGCATCGGCCTGCCACTGCTCGAAATCGGCTCGCATGGCCTCGAACTGGCGCTCCAGCGCGTTCTTGGTCTCGACCCACCAGCGCTGCGTCGCCTCCCGCATCTCGGTGGCGGTGTGCTCGAACTCCTTACCCTCCCGCTCGACCACGGTCTCGAACTCCTCCCGCCGCGCCTGCACCGCGGCCCGGTTCTTTTCCCGCGCCGCCGCCGACGCCTCCTCGATCCGCTTGACCCGATCCGACAGCTCCAGCAACGATTCCGACAACGGTTTCATGGCGTTCCTCCTCGAAAGTCGGCGCTGCGCCGACACATTCGTTCACGACCACCTCAGCCTGATCCCGGCGGACGCCCATCCCAAGGGCAGAAGGTCACCGCACCACGACGCCCGAGGACACCAACGTGGCGGACTCCGGCGGCCCGAACACGCCAGAAAGCGGACATTCCACGCCAATCATCCGGACATACTTGACAATTCTGGCGGCTAATATGCCTCGGTGATCGACAGGACTGTTCCGGCCTACCTCGCGCGCCTGATCGCGGATGCCGCCCGTACGGCGGGTATTCCGCAGGCCGAGATCGACCGGGCACTCGGGGCCGTACCCCTGGACACCGCCGACCCCCGGATACGGATCCCCACCGCCACCCTCCATCACCTGTGGGACACCGCCGTTCACGCCCTGCAACCGCTCGGCGGGGGCGTGCGGGTGTCGTCCCGCTGGGAACGCGGCATGCTGCGCACGGGTGACTACCTCGTCTCCTCGTCGGACACCTTGGCCAGCGGGTTCGTCGCGCTCTCCGCGAATTTCGCGGCGGTCACCAGCCCGGAGTCGCGACTGGAGGTGAGCAGCGAGGACGGCGCGCTGTCGATCGTGTATCTGGGGCCGGAGCCGAGCGAGTTGGAACAGATCATCGGCGAGTTCGCGCTGGGGTTGGTGATCCAGCAGGCCCGCGCGGCATTGAACCGGGATATCGCGCCGCGCCGGGTGTTGCTGCCGGGCCGCGCTCCCCGCCACTACGACCACCTGCGCCGCTTCTTCGGCACGGACGCGATCGACTTCGGGGCCGACCACCCGCAAGTGCTCATCGACGAGCGCGATGCGCGCGCCGCCCTGCCCGGCTCCGATCCGGCGCTGCACGCCATAAGGTGTACGCGGAGATCGAGGCGATCTTCGACGACGGGAGTTCACCGGATTTGAATCGGGTCGCCGCCCGGCTCGCCATGAGCCCGCGCAGCCTGCAGCGACGGCTCGCCGAGGAGCAGATCAGTTGGCGCGAGATGGTGGAGCGCGCCCGGCAGGAGCGCGCCACCCGGCTGCTGCGCGACGCCTCGCTCACTCTGGAATCGATCGCCGCCCGCGTCGGCTACAGCGATGTGCGTGCCCTGCGCCGCGCCTTCCACCGCTGGTACGGCACCAGCCCGGCCGAGCTGCGCCGCACCGGTTAGATCGCCCGCCCCGGAACGCGATCCGCGCCCCGGGCGGACTTCCCCGTCGACCTAGCCGTCGGCGCGCACCACCGGCCAGTCGATCTCGACGCCACCGGCCTTGTTGAAGTAGTTGGTGAACACGTTCAGCGCGACGTTGCCGAGCACCTCGGCGATCTCCTCGTCGCCGAGACCCGCCTCCCGCGCGGTCTTCACATCGGCGTCCTCGATGCCGCCGCGCGTGCGTACCACGGCCGCCGCCAGCGTCAGTGCGGCCTGCGCGGTCGGATCGGTCCCCTGCCCGCGCCGCGCCCGCTCGGTATCGGCCGCCCGCAGGCCAGCCAGGTTGGTACCGATGTAGGTGTGCGCCGACAGGCAGTAGTCACAGCCGTTCTCCTGCGCCACCAGCAGCGCGATCTGCTCCCGCACCGCGGCCGACAGCTTGCCGCCGCCCAGCGCGCCGGAGAAGCCCAGGTACGCCTGCAGCACGGCCGGGCTGTTCACCATCGCCTTGGTCATATTCGGGGTGACGCCGAGCGACTTCTGCACCGTGGCAAGCAGTTCCGCGGCGACGCCGGTGGCCTGTTCGGGCTGCACGAGGGGGAGACGAGACATGATTCTTCCTTTCCGATGAGCGATCCCGGAAGCGAATCCCGTTGATTCGCTTCCGTTTTCGGACACTTCGAAAGGTACGGAGGAATCCGCCCGGCGCCGAGGGTTCGCGCCGCCACACAGCGGACGGTTCACGACCGGTTCGGGGGACATTTCCCGACAGCATCGGACATCCGACGGTCCGCTACTCGGCGTACGCCTGATCCGCGGCCTGAGCGCTGAACCCGATGCTCCAGACATAGCCGTCCGGGTCCGCGAACGTCCCGCCGTAACCGCCCCACTCCGTCGCCGCGGCGGGCTCGAGAATCGTCCCACCGGCCTGCTCGGCCTCGTTCAGGATCTCGTCCACCCGAGCCTCACTGCGCACCACATAGGTGAACACCATCCCGCCGAACCCGCTGCCCTCCGGGCTCACCCCCATCTCCGCGGCCAGCCCGTCGCGCCCGTACAGCCCGATCAGCGTCCCCCCGTCGGCGGCGAACTCATATTCGCCTTCATCCCTTGCCTCCTTGGTCCGTTCAGGCGGGTCATACACACGTCGCCACGCTATGGGCGCCCCGAAGGCCAGCGCTTCTCGATTCCTGACCGATTGCGCGGCGGAGAACCACATCGAACAGATCGACAAGGACCTTCCACTGGGAACTGCGGACGCATCGGTGATCGCCTAACCGAGCGCCGAAATCTCACCCAGGTCGCCGCCTGGCCCGTCACCTCCAGTGTCCAGGTAGCGGATCTCGACCCCGTCATCGGCAGTCACGAATGGCATGCGTTTCCCTCCCAAGGGTTTTCGGGGCCCCGGCCTGACCACGACGGCACCCGACAGGTACGTCAGGGCTCGAGGTCGACCACACCCCTGCCGCTCATGATGTCGAGCGGCACCGAGACCTGGTCGTGTGCGATCAACCAGGTGTCGTCGATCTTGCGCATACCGAACGTCACTCGAACCCACATGCCGCTGGTTCGTGTTCCACCCCTCAGCACCCCGCTGAGACGACCGTAAGCGTGCCCGAACGCCACCTCGCCGCCGATGGCGAAGGTCAGGTCGCGCAGCTCGTAGTCCACGGTCTCGAAGGCCAGGAATACCCTCGCCCAGTTCTCGAGTTTGGCCGCGATCCCGACGTGTCGCAGTGGCGGCTCGATGTCGAAGGACACGACATCGGGGGTGTACAGCCGCTTCAGGACGTCGAGGTCTTTGGCTCGCAGCCCGTCGACCAATTTGCCGATGTGGCGGTGTATCTCGGCGTCGTCCGGCGTGTGTCCCGGGTGCGTTCGAAGGTCGCTGGGCGTGATCGGTTCTTCCATACTCCCTCCGACGACACAGCCGCCCGAAATGTGAGGCGGATATCGATTCAACTCACCCGGCGATCCATGCCCGCAGCTTCTCCGGGTTCCGGACCACCCAGACCCGGGTGATCCGACCGTCGGCGATGTCGAAGGCGTAGACCGAGATGATCGTGCCGTCGAGCCGCGCGACCAGACCGGGTTGTCCGTTCACCACCCGCTCCGACAGGGTGATCGCGGGGCCACTGGTGGCGAGCTGCATGCAGGCGCGAGCGATCCGCTCGCCGCCGATGATCGGGTCGCGGAAGGTCGGGGCCAGCCCGCCGCCGTCGGCCGTGGCGATCGCCTGCGGATCGAGCAGGCCGACCAAGGCGTCGATGTCCTTTGCCTCCCAAGCCTGTTTGAAATCCCGGACCACCTCGGCACGGTCGGCACCCGGTGCGCTGCGGGAGCTGTCGACGCGGCGGCGCGCGCTGGAGGCGAGCTGACGGCATGCGGCCGGAGTGCGGCCGACGACCTCGGCGATCTCGGCGAAGGAGTAGCGGAAGACGTCGTGCAGGACGAATGCCACCCGCTCGGCGGGCGTCATCGAATCGAGCACGATGAGGAAGGCCATGCCGATCGACTCGTCGAGGGTCACCCGCTCGGCGGGATCGGCCGTGTCGGAGCCACCGAGACACTCCGGGTGCCCCGGGACCGGCTCCGGAATCCATTCGCCCACATAGCGTTCCCGCCTGGCCCGCGCCGAGCCCAACAGATCCAGGCACACTCGGCTGGCGACCGTCGTCAACCACGCGCCGGGTGACGCGACCTCTCGCCGCTGCGACTCCGTCAACGCGTACCAGCGCGCATAGGTCTCCTGCACCACGTCCTCGGCCTCGGCCAGCGAACCGAGCAGCCGGTAGGCGAGATTGAGCAGCTGACGGCGTTCACTGATCACCACACCCAGTAGCGGATCGGTCATGACGTTCGCCTCCTCCGGTCGACAGTTCTCCCACCGAACCGACGACACAGCGCCCCGGAATGTCAGCCCTGACATTTCGCGCGCTCACATCGTCGGATTGATCGAGCAGCCTCGAGCAGAGCAGGAGTCCTCGACATGATCAAGATCGGCATCATCCTCGGCAGCACCCGCCCCAACCGCAATGGCCCCCAGATCGCCCGGTGGGTACTCGATACGGCGTCACAGCGCACCGACGTCGACGTCGAGCTGATCGATCTGCGCGACCACCCGCTGCCGCATCTGGACGAACCGGTGGCGCCGATGTTCGGCCCATCGGTCCACCCGCACACCCGCGCGTGGGCGGAGCGAATCGCCCCGTTCGACGGCTACCTGATAGTGACACCGGAGTACAACGGCGGCATCCCCGGAGTCCTGAAGAACGCCATCGACCACCTGTTCACGGAGTGGACCAACAAGGCGGTCGGATTCGTCTCCTACGGCGCGGGCGGCGGCACCCGCGCCGTGGTGCAACTGCGGACGATCTGCGGCACCCTCGGCATGGCCGACGTGGGTTACCAGGTGGCGATCTCAGTGCTCACCGACTTCGAGAACGTCACCACCTTCACTCCCCGCGACCACCACACCGACGCCTTGCACAAGACACTCGACCAGCTCGTCGCGTGGAGCACCGCGCTCGCACCGCTGCGCGCGCTCGTCGGTTCATGAGGAAGCCGATCGTGATCGATGCCCGCCCCGGCGCGGTGACCGGATCGACGCGTGAGATCCGCAACAGGTTTCCCATGTGCGGGAAGCGTGGGATAGAACCACCATAACTACACCAAGTATCGTGCCACTAAGTGACGGCACATTAGATATGAGGAAGCTTTTCCGCCGCCGTCGCTAACCGGAACGCGGCCTCGCCGGGCACGGATACCACTGCGACACGACTTGTTCGGTGGGCAGCGACCGTCTCCCAGCGGGAGTTCCGCCCTGGATCGCATCGGAAAGGTCGCCATGTCCACGGAATCCATAGATTCGATATCCGAGATCCGAGAAACGAGCGTGGACTCCGCTCGGCCCGGCGGACCGAGCGCCGACGCGGCGGCGGAGAAGGTCTCCCCCGCCCGGCGCATCGGCCGGTCACGCGGCCTCATCGGGGTGATCGCCATTGCGATCGGTTTGATCGCCCTCGGATTCCTTTCTCCCGGAACGCTTCCCGGCGAGGGTGAGCATGTGGGGGCGTTCAGCCTGCTGCCTGCCCTGGTCACCTTGGTGGTGGTATTCGCCACCAAGAACGTGGTGGCGGCGCTGTTCCTCGGCGTCGTCACCGGCGGCGTCGTGAGCGCGGAGTACAACATCGTCGACGGGTTCATGCTCCCGTCGCTGGGCACCGTCTCGTTCGCGACCATCCTGCTGGTCTACCTGTGGGCACTGGGCGGGTTGATCGGCCTGTGGACGCGCACCGGCGGCGCGCAGGCATTCGCGGAGATGGCGGGCCGCACCCTGGTGCGCGGCCCCGTCAGCGCGCGGGTCTTCGGCTGGCTGGTGGGCGTGCTGTTCCATCAGGGCGGCACCATCTCGACCATCCTGGCCGGCACCACCGTGCGCCCGCTCACCGACAAGCACAAGGTGTCGAAGGAGGAGCTGACCTACATCGTCGACTCCACCGCCTCTCCGGTCGCGACCGTGCTCCCGTTCAACGCCTGGCCGCTCTACGTGGCCGGTCTGATCGTGGGGACCACCCCGCTGTTCGCCACCGAGGATCAGGGCATCGCGTTCTTCATCAGCTCGATCCCGTACAACTTCTACGCGATCTTCGCGCTGCTGGCGACCCTGCTGTTCGCCTGGGGGAAGCTGCCGTGGGTCGGTGGTGCGATGAAGAAGGCCATCCACCGCGCCCGCACCACCGGACAGCTCAATGCCCCGACCGCCAAGCCGATCACCTCCGACGAGCTGGTCACCATGAAGCTGCCCAAGGACTACTCGCCGGGTCTCGCCGACTTCGCCGTTCCGATGGGTGTCCTGCTCACCGTGGTAGTCGGCTCCTATGCCATCACCGGGAAGGTGCTCATCGCGCAGGGGTTCGGCCTGGCTGTGATCACCGCGATCGTGCTGGCGCTGGTCAAGGGCCTCCCGCTCGGCGAGGCCATCGAAGGCTTCGTCGACGGCTGTAAGGGCGTGACCGTCGGCGCGCTGATCCTGGCCTTGGCGGTGACACTCGGCTATGTATCCAAACAGCTCGGCACCGCGAACTACATCGTCGAGACCACCTCGAACTGGGTGGTGGACCCGCTGCTGCCCGCCATCCTGATGGTCATCTGCATGGTGGTGGCGTTCTCCATCGGCTCGTCCTGGGGCACCTTCGCGGTCGTCTTCCCGCTCGCGATGCCGCTCGCCTACGCCATCGACCCGAATCCGATCTACCTGCACCTGTGCTTCGGTGCCGTCGTCGGCGGCGCGGTCTTCGGCGACCAAGCCTCCCCCATCTCGGATACGACGATCCTGTCCGCCCTCGCCTGCGGTGGCGACGTCATGGATCACGTGCGAACTCAACTCCCGCTCGCCTTCGCCGCCGCATCCCTCGCCGCGGCGACCTCGACCACCCTGGCGTTGGTGGTGCTGTAAGGGGGTTGTCGCACAGACGGATTCGTGTCCTACGGTGCGGGTGGTGACACCCGCACCGTAGCCGCGGCTCGAGCCGGATCGGATCACCGATCCAGGAGATGACAACGCCCGGTCGGCAGATCCAGCAATCCACTCGTCGGCCTACACCTACTCGCCGCCGAATACCCTATACACCTTCGTTTTTCCTGCGGTGCAACCGTGTCGACGGATACGAATATCACGAATACTCAATGGCCGAGGGATAGTTGACATACGCGAACTTTCGCCAACATCGGCCTGGATTCTCTGTCGAGCGTCCTGACCTTCCATCCGGAAGGCAAGACCTTCGTGACCTCCGATATCGAGGGGGTCGTCCGCAAATGGCCGATATTCGAATCCGTGACGACGGAACTCTGCGGCAGGCTTACCGCGAACATGAGCCGAAAGACGTGGCGCGAATGGGTTTCCGCAGACATCGAATACCGCCGGCTCTGCCCCGCCCTCCCCATTGCTCCGGACAGCCCCTGACCCTGCACGGCCCGGCGTTCCGTATCAGCCCTTCGGAACCGAGCACCCATGTCCGCGGGCGTGTCAGGGCGGTGTCAGGGCCGTGTCAGCCGCGTTGGCGACGGTGTTGCTGTTGCGCACCACGTCATCGAAAGGAAAGTCATTGCCCACCACCGCTTCTTCGAACTCGGCCGATTCGACCTGGAACGGTATGGTGCCGGTGGCACTGGCCGAGCGCCTGCTCAGCGACCGTCATTCCCTACCGCTGTCCGTTCTGCTGCACCTCGTCCCCGGTGCCGCGATCGTCGCCGCCTATCTGCTGATCGGCAGGCCGTTCACCGAGGCCATCGGCTATCCCGGCTTCCTGGGCTGGGCGATCGCCCTGTGCCTGATTCTGATCCCGATCCTGGCCGGACTGCTGTGGCTCGGACGCATCCGCAACGGCCACGTCTCGCTGCGCGGCGTACTGCACTACCTGGATAGGCCGCTCCCACGCGGGAGACTCGTCGCCATGGTCATCCCCCTGATCGTGTGGATGATGGCGCTGAGCTTCGCGCTGGCACCGGTGAACGCCTTCTGCAAACCCTTCTTCACCTGGCTGCCGTACGTGGATGCCGCCGAGCGCGGGGGTATCACCTATCTCGACGGCTACCCGCACTCGATAACCCTCATCACCATGGTGATCTGCCTACCGCTCACGGGGATCGCCCTTCCGCTCATCGAGGAGCTGTACTTCCGCGGTTTCCTGCTGCCCCGCATCGCCCACCTGAGCCGGTCGGCGCCGGTGGTCAACACATTCCTGTTCTCGCTGTACCACTTCTGGACGCCGTGGGTGCTGCTGCCCCGGGTGATCTTCACACTGCCCGGATACTGGTGTGTCTGGCGGTACAACGACATCCGGCTGTCGATCGGCATGCACGTGGGTGTCACCTCGATCCTGGCGACACTCGGCACCCTCGCCATCGCGCTGAACCTCATGTGAGGAGTTCGACGGGCCGGAGTCGGGCGCCGCCACGGAGCGTTCGAATCGAGCCGCTGTCAATGCCGCTCGCGGCCTGTGGCCCGTTCTTCAAGGCTGGAACCTGTCGGCTGATCCAGCTGCGCATCGACCAACCCGGCGTCACGCTCGGCCCCGTGCGCACGGCTCGGCGGTCCACATCAGCCCTTCGGCGCGGAGTTGATCGTGTCGCCGCCCCAACTCAGATCCGACTCCTCGTCGATCTCGTAAGCCTCGAAACGACTGTCGGCCAACACCGCATCGATCAGAGCCCATGAGCCGGCGACGATCGTCGAGTCGAAGTCGATCTCGCTGGCCACGACCCACGCGTGGTCGGCGGGCCAGAGCAGCTGGGGCATCACCCCGGGAAAGTCGGTCGTCCATCCCAGGCCCGTCGCATACACCCAGCCGGGATCCGCGAGCTCGGAGAGATCGGTGTCGAACAGTAAGAAGTCACGTCCCGGCCAGCGTAGGAAAGGCCCCGACTCGACCGCCTGTCGAACCTCCGGCGCGACGGACACAGCCAATTCGGCGTCGATTCGATCGCGCTCACGCTCGACGTCCCGCGGATCGCCGTCGGTGGCCGCGACGAACACCGCATCGGCGGATGAATTCAGCTCACCGAATCCGTTCCACACCCCAGCCGTCACCTGTTCGGGTGTCTCGGTGGCCGCACGGAGGTGAACGCAGAGCGCGGCCAACAGCTTCGGATCGAACCACCCCTCGACGGTCTGGCCGACCTCCCAACCGTCGTCGAACGACATCGCCGCCTCGTCCTCATCGTCGGTGAGTCTGCGCCACTGCACCAGCGGATGCATCACTCTCCCATTGCGCGCGGCGACCTCGGCCCACGGCCACATCGCCTCCGCCACGATCGCAGGATTGCCCCACTCGTCGGTGACCGTGACATCGCGTCGGATCGCCTCGACCGGATGCAGAATCCGCGCATACGCCTCGAAACCGGTACCGGCAACGCTGCCGACCCCGTGCTCGCCGACCCGCCCGAGCAGCCACCCACCACGCTCGACATCCGTTGTGAACCGCACCCGGTCAGCCTAGTGAGCGCGGCTGGCGGACAGTCCGCCTTCAAGTCGGCTCCGGTCGCCGGCGTGACGTCGGAAGCCGTGCACGAACAACGCGACCAGTCGTAGCGTGGTGGCATGAGTGTGGTGGCAGGTATCGGCGCACGCCTGCAATCAGTTCGACGGCGGCGCGGGCTCACGCAGAAGGAGTTGGCCCAGGCTGCGGGCGTCTCGGTGTCGTGGGTCCGCAAGATCGAGCAGGGCGAACGCGAAGACGTCCGTATCGACAGCTTGCGCCGATTCGCGGTCGCGCTCGAATGCCCCCTGACCGCACTACTCGGGCCGAACCCCAGTCCGCCCGAAGGGAGCGGCGAGGGGAACGCATTGTGGTTGCCGACACGTGACGCCATCGCTGCGCCGGTGCCAGCAACAGAGCCGGACCCGGTAGCTAGCCGGAGTCTCGGCGAATCGCTGGCGGCTGCGGTGACGCTGTACCACAACAATGAATACGAGACGCTGGCTCGAATGCTGCCGCGCCTGATCGAGGACAGCAAGACCGCGACGCCGCTGATGCGGTCACGGGTGCTGCAACTGGCCGGCTCGGTGATGGTGCAGACCCGCCAGCCGAAGACCGCGCGCGCCGCCCTGGAACAAGCCCTGGCGGATGCCGAGGCTACCGGCAACGTCCTGGACGCGGCATCGGCGATCATCACGCTGTGCTGGCTGCTGTTGGTGGAGAGGCAATTCGAGCAAGTGCGCGAGTTGGCAGTGGCGTGGGCCGACCGGGTAGAGCCGCGCCTATCGGTAGCGAGCACGCAGGAGATATCGACGTGGGGGTGGTTGCTGCTGCGTGGCTCCGCGGCCGCGATCCGTGATAACCGGGCAGACGAGGCAGACGAGATGATGCGCCTCGCACAGGCCGCTGCGATTGCCGTACGCCCGAAATCGGTTGGATACCACCAGTATTGGACGACATTCGACCCCGCCACGGTCGCTATGAAGCGAGTCGAGAACGCCGTTGTCGATGATCGCCCGGACCTTGCCCTGCGACTCGCGAGAGACGTTCCCACCAGCCTGCGGCCGACGTCGGACAACCGCAATCGCCACCTGCTCGACGTTGTATCGGCGCACGTCGAACTGCGCCGCTATGACGCGGGTTTCGAGATCCTTCAACGCCTGTCGCGGGAAGCACGGCCATGGCTGGTCGAACAGCGCATGGCGAAGGATTTACTTGGGCGCATCATTGGGCGTCGCCGGACCCTCACCGCAGATATGCGCGAGCTGTCCGACCTGATGCGACTGGAGTACTGACGGCCACAGTGCTCTCTGCACCGCGCCTGGTGGCACTTCCCGAATTCGCCTCCCGAGAGTGCCATTGTTGGCACTTCCGCCGACTGTGAGGCTCGAAGGTAGGCAGCGTCGCCGGGTGAACCCGTAGCCATCCCCGGTGCCGCCGCCTCCCAAGCACCCGCTCACCGGAGGGAAACGACGGTGCGATTCGACTGCCTCAGCCACCGCAACCGCGAATGGGGGCGCAGTAACCCAGGGCTCGCGATGCAGGTGCATATCAACTGCCACCTCGACGCCTGCCACACCAAGGCCGCAGCCTGGTCGGCCCTGGTCGACGCCGGGAAGATCGGCCCCGATTCGAACCGGCCGGTGAGGACTGAGCCATGACCGCCCGCGACGGCGGCCACCTCTCCTACCTTCACCGCGACGACGGCATCTGGCCGGTCGGCGAGGACGGCTGGCCGATCACCGCCGAACAGCTGGCCGAGCCGGATCTCGACATCGGTGGGGTGCTCAGCCCGCTGGGCCACAATGGCGAGATCATCGACGTGGAGCCGGAATCCGTCGAAGACGTCGAGCCGGACGCTCCATGACGACCCTTCTTAGTCAACAATCTCGGACTGCGGCGCAATCCCGGCAGGCCACGACTAGGCAGGACCCAGTAGATCCCACCGGTTGCCGGCAATGTCCACGAAGACCGCGACGCAGCCATACGGCTCGGACCGCGGTTGTGTCACGAATTCGACGCCCGCTGCGAGCAGCCGAGCATATTCCGACCGAAAGTCATCAACCCGCAGGAAGAACCCCACGCGACCAGCAACCTGATCACCGACCACGGCCGCCTGCCGCTGACCGTCCGCACGCGCCAGCAGGATTCCGGTTTGCGCACCTGGCGGACGAACCACCACCCACCGCTTGGGTCGGCCATCGTTGGTCAGCGACGGCACGTCCTCTACCAGGTCGAAGCCCAGCACCCCGACGAAGAACTCGATTGCCGGGTCATATTCCTCGACCGCGATCGCCACCAGCTCCAGATGCATCCATCTGAGCATAGGCACGCGTCCGGTGCGGCCAACCGCAGTTCAGCGGTGCTTATTGCCCTTCTTCTCGAAACCCTCGATTGCGGGCTGCGGGTTGGCGGATTTGGCCTTCTTCTCCGCTCGTTTCTCCTTCAGGGTCTTACCCTGAGCCTTGGACATCTTGCTACGCGGAGATTTGTCGGACAACTGGTTGGTCCTTTGTTCGGAAAGCCTCGATGGCCTCGTTGCCTCGACCCTACTCCACCACGGCAGGTCCCAGTTCCGTAACGGCCGGTCGACTCCGACTGATCAACCCACTGTCGGTGCGGGCGGTCCGAGCAGATTCCACCCGTTTCCCGCGATGTCGAGGAAGACAGCAACCTGCCCGTAGGCTCGCTGCCACCTACGCCGGTGTTCTGGCCACGGCCCCATGTGTGGTCGGTCGGCCAGAGCAGCTGGAGCGTCACCTCGGGGAAGTCGGATGCCCAGCTCGAGCCCGCCGCATACACCCAGCCGGGGTCGGCGAGACCGGTGTCGAACAGCAGGAATTCACGTCCTCCCGCCCATTGCGCGCCGCGGCCTCGGCCCACGGCCAGCACGATCCTGGT
This sequence comes from Nocardia otitidiscaviarum NBRC 14405, assembly GCF_000308635.1. Lineage (GTDB taxonomy): Bacteria > Actinomycetota > Actinomycetes > Mycobacteriales > Mycobacteriaceae > Nocardia > Nocardia otitidiscaviarum. Next base: position 141,814 of record NZ_BAGD01000106.1, read on the forward strand.
AGGTCACGACTGCCGTCTGCGGAGCCCGCGCATCCTGACGACCTTCGGCTCTGCCGCCCTCGGGATCGGTTGATGCATCGTAAAGGCAGGCGACTGAAAGGAATTCGACGATGCTATCGCTGTCGAGACGCACCGAGACCGGGCACATACGCAGTGCGGCACACCGACCGCGGCCACCACGAACCAGCAGACTGCTCGGATCGTCGGTTGCTCTGCTCGGCGTGGCGGCCTCCGTCCTGGTGACCGCGCCGGATGCCGCCGCGCGGGTGACCGGCCTACACGCCTCACCCGGGCTCAGCTGGGGGCCGACCCAGCAGTACGGCACCAATTGCACCTACACACTGACCGCGACCGTCGACGACGCCGCCCCGGTGTCGTTCTACGACTTCGCCCCCTCGACAGTCTTCTCACCGAGCAACTACATCCAGCCGGTCGACGGTGTGGCGACCGTGCAGTGGACCCCGACGAACCCCGGCTGGCACCGGATCGTCGCCTACCAAACCTCCGAGGGCGGCCCCGCAATCAATCTCGAGGTCGGCACCGGCATCAACACCGGCTCCGCCTGCCTCGTCTTGCCGTAGCGAGCAGACGCGGCCCCTCATCCGATCGAACGAAGGTCACCCGATCAGAGCAGCGGCCACTTATACCCCGCATCGATGCACTTCGACGGGGGAATCGCCAGGTCGTGCCGCCGACTGATCCTTCCGATGGGCGATCACTCACCAGAAAATCTTCAGTGGCCACTCTAGACATTCCATATGCTGTTGGGTAATTTCACTGTTGTCAAAAATGAGAGATCGAGTGACTGGGCAGGTGAACTGCCTGGTATGCGGTACCCCGCCCCGCCGACGCAGGCGAGAATCCGGCTGACCCACTGGCTGCTGGACCGCCGCCGGCGGGGCGGGCACAGCAAGACGGCTCGCAGACAAGACGCGTACACATGGAGGTGGTGGCCACTGAGTAGTCGAAACCCTGTTGTACAACCCGAGTGCTCTCGGGAGCGGTGTATGCCATCGGCCTTTGGGGGCCGGTGAGCAACTCGACCCTTTCGTATACGTATTTCCCAGGCCCCGGCGCACAGTGCGCCGGGGCCTCTGGCCGTTGGCAAATTGAGAGGTGCTGTGCAGCAACCGGATATGACTCCCACTCCGGATAGAAGCGGGGTGGACCGACTAGACGACGAGGATTTCCCCGCCTACAGCATGGGTCGCGCCGCCGAGCTCCTTGGTGTGACCCAGGCGTTTCTGCGCTCCCTGGATGGTGCGCGCCTGTTGACCCCGCAACGCTCGGAGGGTGGGCATCGCCGCTACTCGCGCTATCAGTTGCGGATCGCCGCGCGGGTACGCGAACTGATCGATGCAGGGAACTCCTTGGAGGGCGCCTGCCGGATCGTGATCCTGGAAGATCAGCTCGCGGAGGCGCAGGCGCTCAACGCCACCCTGCAGCACGCCCTCGACACGCACGAAGCCCGCGACTCGGAGCACCCGTAGCCCGTGCGGGGCCAACGCAGGCAGCCCGCGGTGAGTGGCCGACGAAAGAGCTCCAGATGGCGCGGACGTCCTGGACGCGCGAGCCCGTCTGGCCCTACTCCACAGGATGTGCCGGCCCTCCGACTTCGATGTCGAAGTCGTGCCCCCGGTCGGGCTCGAACCGACACTGGGCGGATTTTAAGTCCGCTGCCTCTGCCAATTGGGCTACGGGGGCGCGGGGGTCAGCCTACCGAGCCGTACGGTTGTGCCGGAATCTTCTAGGGGTGGATTCGGGTGGGTGTCACAGGTGCGCCGCGGGGGGACGGCCGGGGGTGCAGTGGTCGGGCCGGGTACCGGTCTGGGTGGGGCTGGTACCCGGCCCGGAGGGTCAGGCGGTGCGGGCGATGCCCGCGAGCCAGTTGCGGAGCCAGGAGGTGGCGGTGGTGCCGTTGGCGTCCACCACGTAGCCGGGGTAGGACTGGTGGACTCCGGAGCGGTAGAACTCCTCCACCTGGCGGGCCCACTGCTCGCTGGCGGGGTCGTCGGCGGGGGCGGTGAGGATGGCGTTCCAGCCGGGGGTGAGGGCCTCGCCGAGGATGGCTTGGAGGGTGAGGGCGTAGTTGCCGAACTGGAGGGGGTCGGGGGCGGAGAGTTGGGTGAGGAAGCCGGCGAAGCGGCCCGCCAGGTCGTCGGTGGGGACCGAGCAGTAGAGATCACCTGCGGCGCAGATGGTTCGGACCTTGGGGGCGAGCCAGCCGAAGCCGCCTACGCGCGCACCGCCCGCACCGGCGCCGGGGACGGGCGGGCCGACCAGGATGTCGGTGGGTGAGCGGCGGGGGTCGGAGAGCAGGCCGACAGCGAGCACGCGGTCGGGCGGGACCACGCCGAGGCCGGTGCCGATCTCGGCGGCCAGGTCACCGGCGGCGTCGGCACCCTGGCTGTAGCCGACCAGGGCGAAACGTGTTGCGCCGCAGCGGGCCGCCATATCGGCGATCAGGCCGCGGGCGGCGTTGACGGCCTCGCGCTTGGAGCGGCCGTAGACCTCGCCCTCCCAGGGCAGGGCGGTGGCCGCGTAGCTGACGTAGTCGGTGCGCACGCTGCCGGGCAGACCATTGGTCACCAGGGACAACATGCCCTGTTTCGGATCGTCCCGGGAGGTCTCCCAGGTGCCTGGCACCGCCACCACGTTCAGGGCGGGGCAATCACCCGGCGCGGCGTCCGCGCGGGGTGCGCCGGTCGCCCACACCATGCCCGCCGCCACCGCGGCCGCGACGGCGACACCGGCCAGACGAATAGCTCGCGTTCCACGCCGAAGCCCAGTTGCTCGCAACGACAAGGCCACACTCCTTGCTCGGTTCTCCGCACGCAGCGGATCATCATCCACACCGCGTGGATCGCGACGCTGCGGAAATCCACGCCCAGCCGACGGCCGAAACGACCGTAGCGAACTTCAGGCTTTCCGCGAAAGTGCTTTGCGAAGGTATTAACAATCCGTTTGGCCGGAGGTGACGACAGCGGCCGTCACCTCCGGAGCCGGATCGGTCAGTGCACGCCCTCCATGAGGCGGCTCACCCGGGGCGCGATGAACCAGACGGCCACACCCACGGCGATGGTCACCAGGCCGGTGATGCCGAAGTAGGCCAGTTCGTGCGCGGGGTCGTAGTACTTCGACAGCACGCCGGACATGGAGGTGCCCATGCCCACCGAGAAGAAGTACAGGGCCATCATCTGCGCGCGGAAGGCGTTGGGGGCCAGCTTCGTCGTCACCGACAGGCCGATGGGCGAGAGCATCAGCTCGGAGACGGCGAACGCGCCCAGCACCACGAAGACGAACAGGATCGGCACGGATTTGCCCTCGGTTCCGGAGAACACGGTGAAGAGCATGAAGGCCGCGCCCATCCCGATCACGCCGATGGCGAACTTGCGCGGCGTACTCGGCGCGCGGTTCCCCAGCCGCGTCCACATGATGGCGAACAGCGGCGACAGCGCGATGATCCACACCGGTTCCATGGAGCCGATCCAGTTCGACGGCGCGGTCCAGCCGAAGACATTCCAGTCGATGCGCTCATCGGAGTACACCGCCAGCACGGTGAAGATCTGCTGGAACAGCGACCAGAACACCGCGTTCGCGATGAACAGCGGAATATAGGCCCGCACCCGCACCCGCTCGATGGGCTCCACCTTGGCGCTGGTGAGCATGATGACGAAGTAGGCGATGGAGGCCAGCACGATCACCCCGGTGGTGACGTCGGGCAGATTCTCCAGAGTGAGCAGCCCGGTCACCCACGCGAGCAGGACCACCACGCCGAAACCGGCCACCGCCGCCACCGTGCGCGGAATCTCGGGGCGCGGCAGCGGATTCGGCACCTCGCGGCCGTGGTCGCCGAGATTGCGGCGGAACACCACGTACTGCGTCAGCCCCAGCGCCATGCCGATGGCGGCCGCGCCGAAGCCGTAGTGGAAGCCGACATGCGATTGCAGCAGGCCGGTGATGAGCGGACCGGCGAAGGCGCCGAGGTTGATGCCCAGATAGAACAGGGTGAACCCGCCGTCCGCGCGGGCGTCGCCCTTGGCGTAGAGGGTGCCCAGCAGCGAGGAGGCGTTGGCCTTGAGCGCACCGGAGCCGAGCGCCACCAACACCAGGCCGACCGCGACGCCCGCCAGGTCCGGAATGATCGCCAGCGCGATATGACCCGCCATGACGACCACGCCGCCGTAGAAGACGGTGCGCTCCATGCCGAGCACCCGGTCGGCGAGCCAGCCGCCGAGCACCGTGGAGAGATAGACGAGACCGCCGTACGCCCCGACGATGCCGGTGGCGGTGGCCTGCGGCATGGCGAGACCACCCTCGGTGGTCGAGTAGTACAGGTAGTAGCCCAGGATCGTGAGCATGCCGTAGAACGAGAAACGTTCCCAGAGCTCCACGCCGAACAGATTCGCGAGGCCGATGGGGTGCCCGAACAGGGTGCGTTCGGCCCCCTCCTTCGCGAGAGGTGTAGCTGTCATGTGCGTCACCCTCCCATATTGGGCAATTGAACAGCAACATCGGGGACGCACTCCCGTCACCGCTTGTTCAACCGCACAAACGGGCCGTGACCTGGGTTGTCGCGGCCATAGACCGATCCTATCGCCGGGGTGCGACCGACAGCGCGATGCCGTCCAGGATGTCGTGCTCGCTGACGATCAGCGCGTCGATTCCGGCGCGGCGCGCCAGCTCGTCCGCCAGCACCTCGGTGATCACCGCACCACCGCCGATGACGTCCACCCGGCCCGGATGCATGGGGCCCAGTGCCGCTCGCTCGTCGTGCGTCATCCCGATCAGCCGATCGCAGACGGCCCGCACCTGCGGCAGCGTCAGGCGCGTGAGATGCACCTTCTCCGAATCGTATTCGGGCAGGTCGAGGGCGACGGCCGCCAGCGTGGTCATGGTCCCGGCCACCCCGACCCAGGTGCGGGCGCGCTCCACCGGCACCACGCCGAACGCCTGCGCCAGCCGTTCGGAGGCGAAGAACCGCCCGGACGCCACCTCCTCCGGCGTCGGCGGGTCGCCGCGCAGGCAGCGTTCGGTGATCCGCACACAACCGATATCGGCCGAATAGGCCGACTGCACACCGGAACTGTCGCCCAGGACCACTTCGGTGGATCCGCCGCCGAGGTCGACCACCACGAAAGGCCCGTCGGCACTGGACAATTCGCCAACAGCCCCGGCGAAGGACAGCCGCGCCTCCTCGTCCCCGGTGATCACCTCGGCCTGCGCACCCGGCACCACGCGCCCGAGCTCCGCGCGGGTCATGGCGAAGAAGTCCTCGCGGTTGCTCGCATCGCGGGTGGCGGAGGTGGCGACCATGCGCACCCGCGACACCCCGGCGTCGAGCATGAGGTCCACGTAGTCGTGCAGGGCGGCGCGGGTGCGCTCGATGGCCTCGGGGTGCAGCGAGCCGGTCGCGTCCACGCCCTGCCCGAGCCGCACGATGCGCATCTCCCGGTGCACATCGGTCAGATGCGGCGTCGCCGACGCCTCCCCGGCCGGGGCGACATCGGCGATCAGTAGTCGGATGGAATTGGTGCCGCAGTCGACGGCGGCGATCCGGTCGGTCATGAGCTACTCCTCGAATACTCCTCCGGCTACTCCGCGGCGGCCGAATCGGTCCCGTACGCTTCGTATTTCGGCCAGTCCGCGGGAATCGCGGTGCCGCGCAGGCCGTGGTCGGCGGCCAGCGCCACCGCTTCGTCGCCGAGCGGATTCACCCCCGGCCCCTTGGCCAGCGAGTGCGCGATCAGCACGTGCAGGCACTTCACCCGATCGGGCATGCCGCCACCGGCGAAATCGGTGCCCAGCGATTCGATGGCGTCGCGTTCGGCGAGATAGCCCTCGTAGGCCGCGCGGTAGGCGGCGGCCAGTTCGGTGTCACGTCCCAGCCGCTCGGTCATCTCGCGCATCAGACCGGTGGTCTCCAACCGGCTGGCCTCGGCGGTGAGCCGCGGATCGGTCAGATAGAACAGCGTGGGGAACGGCGTGCCGTCGGGCAGCTTGGGCGCGGTCTTCACGACGGCGGGCACACCGTCGGGAGTGCGGTAGGCGATGGCGAGCACCCCGCGCGGGGCGCGCCCCAGCTGCTCGGCGACGATCTCGAGATCCCGGTCGGTGGGCTCTTCGTACGTCACCCGGGTGCTCCTTCCTGCGTGGGTGTGGGCTGCGGCTCGGAGATACTGCGCCACAGCTCGGTGTACCAGGGGTCGGGTTCCCGCGGCTTGCTGGTCGGGCTCGGCACCGCCGGTTGTTCGATACCGGGCACCTGCACGATGTAGGGGGTTTCGCCGGGCATCACCAGCCGCAGCCGGTCTCGTGCCTCGGCCCGGGTGTAGGCCGGATCCTGTTGCTGCGCACGGCGATCGCGCAGCTCCGCCACCTCGGCCTCCAGCTGTGCCCGCTCGGCGGCGAGCTGCTGGGCCTCGGCGCGCTGGCTGAAATAGGTGCGCAGCGGCACCGCGAGGGTGAGGGCCAGAGCGGCGACCACCGCGGCCAGCAGCACCGCCCGCCCGGTGGACAGGCCGAGGATCTTGTGTTCGGACCGTGCGGGTTTCGCGGATTTGGCGGCGCGCCGGGCGGCGGCCCGCGCTCCGGCGGTGGTGCGGCCCTTGCCGCTGGCCGCCGGCCGCGATCTGGCGGATCGCGACGAGCGGCGGTCCCCGCGTCCGGCCGGACTGGTACCGCGCGCTCGCCGCTCCGTCATCTCACACCTCGAAACTCAGCCGATTCGACACCCGGGGGCCGTGCGACCCCCGGGCTACCGATTTCCCGAGCCCGATTATTCAGCCTTCGAACGCGAAACGCGGGAAGGCGACGTCACCGGCGTAGCGCGCCGAGTCGCCCAGGGCGTCCTCGATGCGCAGCAGCTGGTTGTACTTGGCCACGCGCTCCGAGCGGGCCGGCGCGCCGGTCTTGATCTGACCGGAGCCGACGGCCACGGCCAGATCGGCGATGGTGGTGTCCTCGGTCTCACCGGACCGGTGGCTCATCATGGTCTTGTAGCCGTTGCGGTGCGCCAGGTCCACGGCGTCCAGGGTCTCGGTCAGGGTGCCGATCTGGTTGACCTTCACCAGCAGCGCGTTGGCGGCGCCCTTGGCGATGCCCTCCTCCAAGCGCTCCGGGTTGGTGACGAACAGGTCGTCGCCGACCAACTGCACCTTGTCGCCGATGACGTCGGTCAGCGCGACCCAGCCGTCCCAGTCGTCCTCGGACAGCGGGTCCTCGATGGAGACGATCGGGTAGGCCGACAGCAGTTCGCTGTAGAACTCGTTCATCTGGGCGGCGCTGCGCACGCTGCCCTCGAACTTGTATCCCTCACCGGCGGTGTAGAACTCGGTGGCGGCCACGTCCAAGGCCAGCGCCACATCGGTGCCGAGCTTGTAGCCCGCCTTCTCGATGGCGGAGGCGATGAGGTCCAGCGCGGCGCGGGTGCCCGCGACGTCGGGGGCGAAACCGCCCTCGTCGCCCAGACCGGTGGACAGGCCCTGTGACTTCAGCACCGACTTGAGCGAGTGGTAGACCTCCGCACCCCAGCGCAGCGACTCCTTGAAGGTCGGCGCGCCGATCGGGGCGATCATGAATTCCTGCACGTCCACGCCGGTGTCGGCGTGCGCGCCACCGTTGACGATGTTCATCATGGGCACCGGCAGCACGTGGGCGTTGGGGCCGCCGACGTAGCGGAACAGCTCCAGGCCGGAGGATTCGGCGGCGGCGCGGGCCACCGCCAGCGACACGCCCAGCAGGGCGTTCGCGCCCAGGCGCGACTTGTCGGGGGTGCCGTCCAGGTCCAGCAGGGTCTGATCGACGGTGCGCTGCTCGACCGCGTCCAGGCCGATCACGGCCGGGGCGATCTCGTCCAGCACGCCCTCGACGGCCTTCTGCACGCCCTTGCCCTGGTAGCGGTCTCCGCCGTCGCGGAGCTCGACGGCCTCGTGCTCGCCGGTCGACGCGCCGGACGGCACCGCCGCCCGGGTGAGGGTGCCGTCGTCGAGAGCGATCTCGACCTCGACGGTGGGGTTACCACGAGAATCCAGGATCTCGCGAGCTCCGACCTGTTCGATGATGGCCACGAAACGACACTCCTTCGGCTGCTTGCTCGGCAGGTCGCACGGCATTCCCGTGCGGTGCCGAGCCTAACGCAAGGATGCTCGGCCGCTCGCCCGGCCAGCCCGTCCGCGCGACCGGCGCAAGCGGACCGCGGCCGGTGACCGGTGGTTTCCGCCGGACGCGGTCGGCCCGGCGGACCGCGCTCAGGCTCTGCGCCCCACGCTGTAGGCCGCCGCGCGGTCGCGCACGGTGTGCATGTAGACGTTGGACTGGTTGTAGGTGAGCAGCGCCCGCTGCCAGCCCTCGGGGCCGGTGAGGTCGCCGCCGCTGGCGCACAGGTAGCGGGCGGCGGTCAGGGCCGCGTCGTCGATGCTGTCCGGATCGGCGATGCCGTCGCCGTTGGCGTCCACGCCCCAGCGTTGCCAGGTCTCCGGGATGAACTGCATCGGGCCGAGGGCGCGGTCGTAGACGGTGTCACCGTCGAGCCTGCCGCCGTCGGTGTCCTCGATGCGCGCGACGCCTGGCGAACCGTCCAGGGGGATCCCGCGAATCGGCGGCGACACGGTGCCGTCCGCGGCGACGTCGGCGCCGCGGTGGGTGCCGTGCCGACTCTCGACGCTCGCGATGCCCGCGATGGTGGTCCAGGCGATGCCGCAGTCCGGCCGGGCGCGCGCCATGACGGCGGCGGCGTAGCCGTAGGCCTCCAGCGACACCACCGGAATGCCCAGGGCGTCGGACCGCTCCTCGGCCCAGCCGCGCAGCTGCGCCGCGGTGCGGCCGGGCGCGTCGATGTCGATGACGGGCAGCGGCGCACCCGGACCGGGCGGGATACCCTCCGGAATGGGCGTGAGATCCACTGCCCCGCAACCGGTTAGCAGCACGAGGGCACACGCCGTGCCCAGCAGGCCGGCGCGGGAGATGACGGCGCCAGCGCCGGCCTTCACGAAACGCACGTTATTCATCATCCAGACGAAGCGGCGCGTCGGCCACGATGCGCCGACGCGCCCGTGCCGAATCGGCCGAATCCGGGGTGCTGGCAATCTTTCAGCACTACCCTTCCATGCCAACCCGCTATTTCTCTGCGACACGCCGGACGCGAAACACAGGCTAGCCTAACCTCAGTAAGCCGTGTACTTTTCACCATCGAACGTCCGCGCACCAACGATGCGAAGAAGGGACAACCCTCGGTGAAAAGCGTTCTCTTCGAACGTAACTCGCTTCACCCCGCCGAACTCGAACGACGCGTGCTGCCCGCGGCGGCGTCACGGTCCATCCGCGACCTCGCCCATGAGATCGCCGTCACACTCGGACACGATCCGGCGATATCCACCACCCTCGCACATACGACGCTGATCCACACGATCGATTCCCGCTACCGGGAACTGCCCGACGCCGTACACGAGGCCATGCGCGCACCCGCCACCGCGGCGGGTGTCACCATCATCGGTGACCTGCCCGTGGCCGACGCCGAACTCGGCCCCACCCCCATCGACTGGCGGCAGGCGGCGGCCTGGGCGGGCGATCCCGTCCGCTGCGCCGCCTCCTTCGAACTCGACATCGCCATGCTGCTGCTGGCGCGCTGTGCCGGTGAGCCGTTCGGCTGGCAGGGCCAGCAGGCGGGACGGCTGGTCAATAACATCGTGCCCAGTCCGGGCCACGAGCAGGAGCAGACCGGGGCCAGCAGCACCACCCTGCTCGCCCCGCACACCGAGGACGCCTTCCACCCGGAGCGCGCGAACCTGCTCATGCTCGGCTGCCTGCGCAACCCGGACAGGGTCGGCACCACGGTGTCGTCGGTGCGGCGGGTGCGGCTGGAGTCCTGGCAGCGGGCACGACTGGAGCGGGCGCTGCTGCCCATCCATCCGGATCTGTCCTACGGCAGCGAATTTCCCGCCAGCCCCGCGCCCGCCGTGGCCACTCTGGGCAGTGACGCGGACGCGCTCACCCTGCGCTTCGATCCCGCCTACACCCCGCTCGACGAGGCGGACGCCGAATTCCGGGCCGCCTACGATCATTTGGCGCTGGAGCTCGAAAGGGTGTGCATCACCGCGGCTTTGACCCCGGGAGAACTGCTGCTGGTGGACAATGACGTTGTGGTGCACGGCCGGGTGCCGTTCAAACCCCGGTACGACGGCACCGACCGCTGGCTCAAGCGGGTGAACATCCGACTGCCCGGGCGGCGTCGCGCCGAGGCCGAGAGCACCGAGAACGGGTACGGCCAGCGCACGGTGTCGCCGTTCCGCAACGACCCGAGGAATTAGCAGGTGAATACCCGATCCACCCCGCTGCGAGTGCTCAGCCGCAGCGATCTGGCCGATGTCCCGATCAGTCCGGGCGAGGTGGTGCGCGCCGTCGAAGACGCGTACCTCGCCTTCGCGGAGGGGAATTCGGATAACCCGCGCAAGCTCAGCGTGGCGCATCCGGACGGCTGGTCGGTGGCCTACGCCATGCTCGGCCGCGACGGTCGCCGCCGCGTGGTCGCCATGAAGACGTCCTACAAGTTCGATCCGCACCACGATCGCAGCACCAAGCGGTACTACACCACCATCACGCTCTACGACGACGCCACCGGGCTGCCCATCGCCATGATGGACTGCGCCCGGGTCGGCGCGCTGCGCACACCCGCGGTCTCGGCGCTGCTGGTGCGCGAGACCGTCCGGCCGGGTGCGCGCAGCGTGCTGCTGATCGGCACCGGCACCCAGGGCCGCAACGCCCTGCCCCATCTGCTGGCCGCCAATCCACAGCTCGACCGGCTCATGCTCTACGGCACCCATCCCGAGGGACTCGAGGCCGTCCAGCGCGAGCTGCTGCGCCACCAGCCGCGCGCGGAACTGGAGATCGTCTCCGACCCGCGGGCGGCCGCCCGGGACGCCGACGTCGTGCTGGCCACCGCCGGGCCGGGCACCAAGGTCGCGGTGGAGGCCGATGATCTCGCGCCCGGCGCGGTGGCGGTGCTGGTCGGTTACGGGCTGGCCCCCTCCACGCTCGGCCGGGCCGATCGCGTGATCGCCACCAATGCCGAGCAGATGGCCCTGACCGGCACCGATATGGCCGATGCCGACGGCCGACTACGTCCGGTCGACGCGGAGCTACCCCAGATCCTCAGCCGCCGCGCGACCGGACGACTATCCGACGACCAACGCATCTTCGTCTACAACAGCGGTCTCGTGCTCACCGATATCGCGGTGGCGCACGCACTGGCGACGCTCGCGATCGCCGAGGGGCGCGGCACGGAGGTGCCGTTGTGGGACTGACCGGGTGCGACAGCGAAAGGGGAGAACGCTGACGGACTTCACGAAAACCCTGACCGCGGTGGCGGATACCCACGGTGCCGACTCGCACACCACCGACCCGCACACCGACAACGATGGCATCACTCGCGATGACATCACCGCCGCACCGTTGCCCGCCCACCGCGACCCGTGGGAGCGCAGGCTGCTGGCTCACCCGAACCTGTTGCGCGAGATGGCGACCGAGATCGGCGGTCCCTTCCACGTCCTGTATCCGGCCCGCGTCGGGCACAATATCCGCGCCTTCCGTCAGGCGTTCGCCACCGCCGGTGTGGTGGGAACGATCTACTACGGCAAGAAGGCCAACAAGGCCGACTGCGTGGTCGCCGAGTGCGCGGCGCACGATGCGGGCGTGGATGTTTCGAGCACCGCCGAACTGCACGCCGCCCTGGCCGGAGGAGTCGACGGCGGGGACCTCATGGTCACCGGACCGGCCAAATCCGATGAGCTGCTGCGGCTGGCGGTGCGTGCGCGCGCCGTCATCGCCATCGACGCGCTCTCCGAACTCGATCGCCTGACCGCGCTCGGCGGTCCGGCGCGGGTGCTGTTGCGCGCGCTGCCCCCAGGCTCCGCCAGCCGCTTCGGCCTGCGCGGCGATCAACTCGACCTCGCCGTGGCGCAGACCGACCCGCAGACGATTCGGCTGGAGGGCTTCAGTTTCCATCTCAGCGGCTACGACTACCGGCCCCGCGCGGAACTGGCGGCGGCACTGCTCGAGCGCTGCCGGGAGGCTCGGGGCTGGGGGCACCCGATCACGACCATCTCGATCGGCGGCGGCTTCGGTGTCGACTACGTACCCGAGGCGGCGTGGACGGCCTTCCGGACCCGGCTGAGTCCGCACTGGTTCCACGGTGATTGGGAACCGAAAGACCTCTACCCCTACCACTTCCCGCAGCCCGGACCGCGCATGCTGACCCGGGTGCTGGAACACGACGGCTTGGCGCAGCGGCTGCGCCGCGAGGGCATCGGACTGGCGGTCGAGCCCGGTCGCGCGCTGCTGGATCGCGCCGGGAGTACGGTTTTCGGCGTGCAGGGCGTGAAAGACCTGTTCGCCCACGGGCATTCGTACCTGATGCTGACCGCGAACGGCACCAGCCTCAGTTTGTCCGAGCAGTGGTTCGGCAGCGAATTCCTGCCCGACCCGGTGCTGTGGCCGCCGGGACCGGGCACGGTGACGCCGACGGCGGTGGGCGGCGCGTCCTGCCTCGAGGACGACATGATCAGCAGGCGGCGCATTCCGCTGCCGCGCGCCGCCCGCAGCGGCGATCTGCTGGTCTACCCCAATACCGCCGGTTATCAAATGGACTCCAACGAGTCCGCCTTCCACGATCTCGCCATTCCACCGAAGGTCGTTCTCCGGGACATTCCGGGCGATTCCTACGAATGGTCGGTGGAATCCCGAATTACCGAACGGTAGCCGAAACTCGGGCCGCGGTGGTGCTGACAACTCCACCACCAACGCTTAGGCTTACCTAGCGTTTCAGGCCGCTCGGCCGCACTCGAATCCATCCATGCCCTACCCGATCCTGAGGAGAATCCCGCGATGTCGGTTGTCACCCGTGTGACAGACCTGATCGGACACACCCCGCTGTTCGAACTGGCCGCCACTGACACCGGCACCAGGCTGTATCTGAAACTGGAGAATCTCAATCCCACCGGCGCGGCGAAGATTCGCATGGCCCGCGCCATGGTGGACGATGCCGAACACCGCGGCCTGCTCTCCCCCGGCGGCCACATCATCGAGTCGACCTCCGGAAATACCGGACTCGGCCTGGCGGTTGTAGCGGCTGAGCGTGGGTATCGCTTTACCGCGGTGGTGGACCACCACGCCTGTAGGGACAAGTTGCGCGCGATGAAAGCCATGGGTGCCGAACTGGTGTTCGTAGCGGAGGAAGGCGATGACAGCCTTTCCACCTCGGCACGTGAGGAACTCGCCGAGAAAATGGCCCGCGAGGAATGCGAGGCCGCGCTCGACGCCGGAACAGCGCCGAATGCGTACTTCACCGAACAGCACAACAACGACGCCAATGCGCTCGGTTACTACGCGCTGGCCGACGAGTTGCTCGATGAACTCGGGCGGGTGGATGTGTTGATTTCCGCCGTCGGCACCGGAGGCTCCATGTTCGGCACCGCGCGCCGTCTGCGTGAGCGCGGAATCGAACCGCTGCTCTACGGGGTGGAGCCGGTCGGCTCCATCGCCTTCGGCGGACCGGCCGGTCCCTACTGGCAGTCCGGCACCGGCACCCCGGAGGGAGCCGATCCGGGCAAGATCGTCGCCGAGGACCTGGGCCTGCTGAAGGAGGGCGTCAAGGTCTCCGATGTGGAGGCGTTCGCCACCGCGCGGGTCCTGGCCGCCAAGCTCGGCCTCATGATCGGCGGCTCCGCGGGCGGCTCGGTATTCGCGGCCCTGCGGCGACTCGACGACTTCCCGGCCGGGTCGACCGTGGTCACCATTGTCTGCGACGGTGGCGAGAAGTATCTCGACACCGTGTTCGACGACGAGTGGATGAGTGACCGCGACCTCTTGGACGCCGAGACCGAACGCGCCGTCGCCGCGCTGCTCGACCGGCTCCCGTCCGCGGCCCGCCGCGACACCGCGTCGGCGGCCGACGCGGCCCGCACCCCGCGCGCGACCCACACCATCCTGCTGCCCGCCGACGAGCGCGAGCCGGTGTCCGGAGTCGCGGCCAAATGAGCTCCGCCACCAGGCAATCCGACGGACGACGGCTCACCGCGCTGGCGACGCCGATCGCACTGACCCAACTGGCCCAGGTGGCGGTGTCCACCACCAATATCGCGCTCATGGGCACGCTCGGGGTGCGGCAGGTGGCGGCGGGCGGGCTGGCGCTGGTGCTGTTCAACCAGATCCGCACCATGTGCGTCGGGCTGATCACCGGCACCGGCAATCAGGTCGCCATCGCGGTGAGCCGCGCCGAGAAACGCGGCGTGAGCGCGGAGCGCGAGGTGCGCGAGGTGGTGCGGTCGAGCTTCCTCATCGCGACCCTGGCCGGCATCCTCGGCGGCGCGCTGCTGATCGGGCTCGGCTGGAGCCTGCAATGGCTGGGTCAGGACGCCTCGGTGCTGGAGGCGGCGCGGCCCATGATGGTGGCGCTGGCCCCGGGCCTGCTGCCCTGCCTGTGGTTTCAGGTGCTGCGGCAGTACACCGTCGGCATGCAGCGGCCCCAGGCGCTGCTGCTGGTGACGCTCGGCTCGGTGGCGCTCAATCTCGTGCTGGCCCTGGGCCTCATGTACGGATGGCTCGGCCTGCCCGCGCTCGGGCTGACCGGGATCGGCGTGGCCACCTCACTGGTCTTCCTCATCACCTTCGGCGTGTTCTGGGCCATGGTGCGCCGCGACCCGAAACTCGGTCCGACGCTGCCGATTCGGATGTGGCCCGTGCGCATGCGAACGGTGCGCGACGAGTTGAAGCTGGGCACGCCCATCGCGCTCACCTACGGCTCCGAGGCAGGCATGTTCTCGGTGCTGGCGCTGGTCATGGGCACGCTGGGGGCGGCCGCGCTGGCCGCGCACAATGTCGTCTACCAGATCGTCTACATCGTCTTCCAGGTCGCCATCGGCCTCTCGCACGGCTCGTCCATCCTGGTGAGCACGGCGGTGGCGCGCGACGAGTACCCGCACGCGCGCTCGGTGGCGTGGCTGGCACTGCGCTACGCGGCCATTGTCGCCGCGGTCACCGGCGTGGCCTACGTCCTCGTCCCGGACTGGGTGCTGAAACCCTTCCTCGGCGACGCCAACGGCGAAACCATCGCGCTGGCGCACACCCTGCTGTTGATCGCCATCGTGCTCCAGTTCTTCGACGCGGCCCAGAACATCGGCGTGGGGCTGCTGCGCGGCCTGAAGGACACCAAGGCGGGGTTCCGGCTGTCGCTGATCGGCTACTGGGCTGTGGGATTGCCCACGGCGCTGCTGCTCGCCTACCCGCTGCACCTGGAGGCGGCGGGCGTCTGGTGGGGCCTGGCCGCCGGACTCGCCACCACCGCTGTGCTGATGCTGCGCCGCTACTTCGCGCTACTGGACGCGCGTGAGCAGGAGCATCCCCGGGTGCTGGCCAATAGCCTCGGTGGTTGAAGCCGACACGTAAATCTCATCTTTCCGCAAGCATGCCGTCACTGGGCACGGGCAGGCTGGAAGAAACGGCTTCGCTATCCTGGCCGACGGAATCGGCAAGCAGGGCGAAGACGAAACCGCCGGGGAGGATGTCCGTGTACATCACCAGAGTCGCCGAGTACCCGAGACCCGATCACGTGCTGTTCCAT
Organism: Nocardia otitidiscaviarum NBRC 14405; assembly: GCF_000308635.1. Classification (GTDB taxonomy): domain Bacteria; phylum Actinomycetota; class Actinomycetes; order Mycobacteriales; family Mycobacteriaceae; genus Nocardia; species Nocardia otitidiscaviarum. The sequence continues at coordinate 157,427 of NZ_BAGD01000106.1, forward strand.
TTCAGCGATACGCACCTGATCGCCGCCGACACCGCGCTCTACGGCACGGTGGACGCCGAGCGACGCCTATCCCAACTGCTGGCGCAGGCCGAGGCCAGCGGCATCACCCCGACCGCCATCGTGTTCACCGGCGACCTCACCGACCACGGTGAGCCGGGGGCGTACACCAAACTGCGCAACCTGGTGGAACCCTTCGCCGAGCGGGTCGGCGCGCCGCTGGTGTGGGTGGCGGGCAATCACGACGACCGCACCGCACTGCGCGAGAACCTGTTGGACGAGCCGGGTTCCACCGCGCCGTACGACCGGGTGCACATGTTCGACGGGTTGCGTGTCGTGGTGCTGGACACCACGGTGCCCGGCCACCACTACGGCGAGATCACCCCGGCCCAGCTGGAATGGCTGCGCACCGTGCTCTCCGAACCCGCGCCGTTCGGGACCGTGCTGGCCATGCACCATCCGCCGGTGCCGTGCGTGATCGACCTGGCCGTGACGGTGGAGCTGCGTGATCAGCGCCGCCTCGCCGACGTGCTGGACGGCACCGACGTGCGCGCCATCCTGGCCGGGCACCTGCACTTCTCCACCAGCGCCACCTTCGCCGGGATTCCGGTGTCGGTGGCGTCGGCGACCTGCTACAGCCAGGACCTGGCGGTGGCCCAGGGCGGCATCCGCGGGCGCGACGGCGCGCAGGCGTTCAACTACGTGCACATCTACCCGGACACCGTGGTGCACTCGGTGGTGCCGATCGGGTCGGGGCCGACGGTCGGGGAACCGGCCACCCCGGAGCAGGCGGCGCGCAAGCTGGCGGACGCGGGCATCGTCATCCCGCCGGCCGCCGGGATTCCGCACGTCGTGCAGCGACCGGCCACCACGCCCGAAAACGACGGCGAATCGGTCAGCTGAAAGCGGTTCAGGCGGCGCCTGATTCGAACAGCGCTCCGCCCACCGTCGCCGGCTTCTCCCACGGAGCGGGCTCCGGGTAGTAGGTCTCCAGGAATTCCGAGACCGCCCGCACCCGCTCCGCCTCCGGCACCTCCGGGAAACTGCCGTCGTTGAGGCAGAAGAAGTCCACATTGCGCCGTGCGGCCAGCCCGTCCAGCAGCGCGAGCCCGGTGTAGAGGGTGGTGTCGACGTAGCGCACCTCGGCGCGCTCCTGCGGCACCGCCCGGCCGGTGAACAGGGCGTAGTAGTGGTAGAGCGAATTGGTCACCGAGATATCCGTGGCGGCCCGGAACCGGCTGGTGCGGGTGCGGGCGAAATCCGCCGCGAACTCCCGCTCCATCTCGTGGAGCACGCTGCGCCGCAAGGGAACCGGCGTGTGCTCCAGATGCCGGGTGATGACATGGCCGAACCGCTGCCGCAGCAGTGCCCGGTTCACCCGCGCGGCGTTCTCGAATCCGCTGCGGCGCTCGTTGTTCGAGCCCGGCCCGATCCGGGTGTCCGCCTCGATGAAGCGGCTCACCCCGGCCGGGGTGAAGAACATGGACGGGCGCACCGGGCGAGCGAAGAACATATCGTCGTTGGAGTACAGGAAGTGCTCGCTCAGACCCTCGATGTGCTGCAACTGGCATTCCACCGCATGGGAATTGAAGATCGGCAGGCCGCTGCGGTCCGAGAAGTGGTCCACGGCACGGACAATGGTGACCTTCGGGTCCTCGACGAGCCACTCCGGCACCGCGGAGTCGGTGGCGATGAAGATGCGCCGGATCCACGGCGCGTTCTTGTACACCGCGCGCAGCGCGTAACGCAGCTCGTCGATCTGGCGGATGCGCGCATCGGCCTCATCCCCCTCACCGACCACGACCTGCGCCATCATGCCCGCGCGCCGCGCCCGGAACTCCGGATCGGAACCGTCCACCCACGAGAACACGATGTCGATGTCGAAACCCACGTCGGTGGCGTTGGGCATGAACATTCCGGCCAGCGTCGGCCAGCTCAGCTCGTAGAGCAGCACCGTGGACTGCTCCACATCGGCCAGGTCGAAGACGGTGCGGGTCAGGGCGTTCGGCCGTGGGCACTCCACGGTATCGCCGTGGTACTCCCACAGTTCGAGTTCCACATGGTGCGCCGGATCCAGGTCCCGGCCCAGCCGGAACACATTGCGCTGCCGCTCATTGCACGAGAAGCCAGCCACCATCGCCGCGCCCAGCACCCGGCGCAGCGCCGCTCGGTGCGCGGCGTCCACCGCCAACACCAAGCGGTGATCGCAGTCGCGCACCAGCAGGAACGGCAGATCCGCCGCCATCAGCTCCGCCCGCAGATATCGCAGATCGTCCACCACCGCCGTCGACACCGCCAAATTCGCGGCGGTCGACCGCGCCACCATCTCCACCGTCTCCGGCTGCCCCGCACCCATATCCACCATCACCGTTCTCCGCTCTGTCGCGCCTATCACCTCACGCCTGGACACATGCGCCGACGCGACCCGCCCGCAGTCCGGGGGCGAGTCGCGAAATCCTCTGGGCGCATTCAGAAGAACGGAGCCGTGAGTATGGTGCGCGGATACAGACGCTGCCGATGCGGGTGGAATCCCATGTCGCACTCACCTCACTCACTCATGCGACGCGCCCGACGCGCGTCTGTTGGATGCTGCTGCGTTCGTCGACGCCGGATGCGGCGGACGATCTTCACCGGGCGGTCATCGGCCGGTTATTCGCGCGACCCCGATTGGACGAGGAACTGTTACGAATGATGAACCTCCGAAGTCGGTTCGTCAATCGAATCGGTGCCGAGGTCCGGAAGGGTTTTCACATCCGTAACCGGCGGCAGGTGAGCAGTTCGTGATCATCGGACCCCAGCCGGGCGGCGTCACAACGCCTTACACTGCAAGTAGCGCAGTCCAGCCCGCTGCGTCGACACGATCGTGAGGTGACGAAGATGGTTACGCGTGCCCAGCAGCGTCAGGAGCCCTCGACAGACCATCCGCGGTTGGACACGCTTCCGGAGTGGCCGGTCGACACCATCGCGGTGCTCGTGACCACCGACGGCGGCCCGCACGCCATTCCGGTCTCGTGGCCGGTCCGCGCGGGCGACCACCGCATTCTGCTGAGCCTGAAATTCGATCGCGGCTCGCTGGCCCGGCTGCGGGAGCGCCCCGAGGTGGCGCTGCTGATCCTCGGCGGCGGCGATGTGGCGCTGTGCGCGCGCGGCAACGCGCGAGTGGTCGCCGATCCCATGCCCACCGCGCGCGACTATGTGGCGGTGGCCATCGAGGTGGAGGCCATCGACGATCACCGGCAGTCGGCGTTCACGGTCGCGGCCGGTATCCAGCGCACCGTGCTCGACCCCGGCGAACTGCGCTATCTGGAAGAACGCGTGGCCGCGCTGCGCGAACTCGCCGCCGGACTCGACTGACCGCGCGCGGCGACGGGGCTGATCACCGGCGGTCCGAGCCGCCATTCCAGAAATGAACTGGCACAACAGGTCACCATTTCGACCATAATCGGGTGGGGATGCGGTACGAAGGGCACCGCGGGGAAGGAGATCATGAGCGTCAGCCTGGCCAAGGGCGGAAATGTTTCGCTGTCCAAGCAGGCCCCCAATCTGACCAAGGTGCAGGTCGGCCTCGGCTGGGACGTGCGCACCACCACCGGTGCGGACTACGACCTGGACGCGAGCGCACTGGCCTGCGGATCGAATATGCGGGTGCTGTCGGACGCGCATTTCATCTTCTACAACAACCTGCGCTCGCCGGAGGGGACCATCGAGCACACCGGTGACAATCTCACCGGTGAGGGCGACGGCGACGACGAGGTGATCAATGTCGACCTGGCCGCCATGCCGCCGACGATCACCAACGTCTTCTTCCCGGTGTCCATTCACGACGCCGAGGCGCGGCGGCAGTCCTTCGGGCAGATCCGCAATGCCTACATCCGGGTGGTGGACGCGGCGACCGGTTCGGAGCTGGCCCGCTTCGACCTGACCGAGGACGCCTCCACCGAGACCGCCATGGTGTTCGGTGAGCTGTACCGGCACGGGGCGGAGTGGAAGTTCCGGGCCATCGGCCAGGGGTACGCGTCCGGCCTCGCGGGCATCGCCCGCGACTACGGCGTCAACGTATGATCGTCGCCTTCTCGGTGACACCGCTCGGGGTCGGCGCGGACGTGGGACGCGCCGTCGCCGAGGCGGTTCGGGTGGTGCGCGCCAGCGGCCTGCCCAATGAGACCAATGCCATGTTCACCACCGTCGAGGGGGAATGGGACGAGGTGATGGCGGTGGTCAAGCAGGCCACCGATGCCGTGCTGGCGGTCGCGCCGCGGTGCAGCCTGGTGGTCAAGGCCGATGTGCGGCCGGGGGTGACGGGGGCCATGACGGCGAAGGTCGAAACGGTGGAGCGCTACCTCGCCGAGGAGTGACCGGCGTGGGGTGCGGAATGTATCTGGTCAGCGGCCGACCTCGGCGCCGATGCGCCGGGCCGGTCGTCAGGATGCGGTGCGCTCGGTGAGGCCGGTGAGGACGATCGAGTACTCCCGGCTGGCGGCGTCGTAGCGCACGGCGTAGCCGGTGGCGTAGTGGCCCGATTTCCGCACCGCCTCAGGCTGTTTCAGCTCTGCGGCGAAATCGGGTTCGGTGAGCAACCAGTCCCGGGTGACCATGGGTTCGGCGAACAGGTATTCGCCGTCCCAGGTGCCCGCGAGCACGGCCTGGGTGAACTCGTAGGTCTGCGGGTGGAACGGCGTGGCCGAATCCACCCAGCGCAGGCCCGCGCCGGGCACCGTCTCGGTGGCCGGGTCGCCCGCCGGAACATAGTCGCGCGGCAGGTATTCGGCCGCCGGGAAGCGGGCCGCCTTGGTGGCGAACTCCGCGTCCGCGGGGTCGATCGCCGCCACGGCCGCCGGCTCACGCAGATAGAACCGCACGTCGAAATGCGGTTCGTCGAAGATGCCGACCGGCGGATGGCCGTGCGCCAACCAGTCGACGGCGATGTGGTCGTAGGCGGTCGCCCCGGCCTGCGAAGGCAGTTCGTACACTTCGGCTTTCGGGAAGGGCGCGCGGCCCGCCAGCGCGTCGCCGTACGCGTCGCGGTCCGGCAGGCCGGCCAAGGCCGCTGCGGTGAAACGCAATCCGAGCTCGATCGGATCGCCGTCGGATCCGACGACCACATAGGTCCGCGCCGTGCCGTCGCCGAGGGAGCGCTCCGGACCGTAGAAGGTGCCGCCCGCGGCGTCGCCGTCCCCGGAGCACCCCGCGAGCCCCAGAATGCCCAGCAGTACGACAGCCATGGCGAATCGTCGCGAACGCATGGCGTTCAGGGTACGGAGGGCGGGCGCCGGACACAGCCCCGGCGATCCCCTATTTCCCACCCCCGAACAGGGCGAATCGCGCAAATCGCGCAGCGGGGAACATGCTCAGCGGCGGCCGACCTCCGTCGCGATGCGGTCCGCGATCACCTGTGCCGCACGGGCATTGCCGACCGAACAGGTACTGGCCTCGATCACGGTATTGCCCGTGGCGCGCGCGAGGTTGTCGCAGATCCAGTCATTGCCCTGCTCGGTGGTGGTCCAGCCGACCGCGACCTGCCCCTCGGGAACGGAGCGCGTGGTGTCGGCGACCCGCCAGGTCAGCGAATCCTGCCCGGAGGCCGCGACGGTGACGTTTCGATCCCGGCAGTCGGCGATGACCGCGCGGTACCGGTCGACGAGCGCCTCCGCGCCGAGGAAGTTCCGGAACGTCACCACGGTCTGATAGACGAAATGCGTGTACCGGTCCCCCGGCTGCCGGAACACCCTGGTGCGCAAGGCCGTCCAGTCACCGCCGTACACGCTGTCGTGCCCGGTGTACACCAGTGCCGCGCACCGCGCGGGGCTGATGGTCTCACTGGGCGTGGCGGTACTCGCCGCCTCGTACGACTGCGTCAGCCCGCTGGTGTCCACGATCGACTCGATCTCCGAGATCGACAGCAACACCTCCCCCACCTGCTCTGCCCCCAGCCGCGGCATGCTCGCCACCGCCGGATCGGGCTCGGCCCTACCCCCCACCACCTGTCCGCACCCGGTCACCAAGAACAGCACGGCTACCGCCGCCGCAATCCCACGGCCCCGCATGCCGCCTCCCTAGAACCGACATCCCGAACCTTCGGGGTTGCCCGCTACCGTTCCCACGAAACCTACCGCGCCACCCCGTCCACCGGAACCGGCGAAAATGCGGCTCGGCGGCGTCGGCGGTGGCCTGGGCGGGTCAGGCTCGGGGCCAGTAGCGGAGCCAGTCGTCCGCGGTGAGTGGGGAGCGCGTGCCGCGTGCCGCTTCGGCGCGGTCCTCGGCGGTGCGGATGGCGGTGGCGAAGGTGAGGGTGGCCTTGCGGAGGCGTTCCTCTGCGCTGTCGCCCCGGTCGAGGGTGACGGTGCGGAGGTCGTCGGGGACGAGGTGGTCCGGCAGGCCCGCTGTGCGGCTGCGGGAGAGCACCTTCTCGGCCAGGGCCAGGGCGGGCTGGGCCATGGCTATGCCGTCCAGGCAGGAGCGGCGGGACTTCTCGGTGGATTTGCGTTCCTCCCAGGCGCGTTCCTGGGCGGCGATCTTCTGCTCCAGGGTGGCGTCGGGGCCGATCGAGTCGTCGAGCAGATGCGGGCTGCGGTGGGTGAGCTTGTCCACCAGGGTGGCGGCCACGTCGGCCACGGTGAACTCGCCTGCGGCTTCGGCGATTCGGGAGTGGAAAAGGACCTGGAGCAGCAGGTCGCCCAGTTCCTCCCGAATGGTCGGCGCGTCGGCCTGCTGAATGGCGTCGAGCAGTTCGTAGGTCTCCTCGAGCAGATACGGGCGCAGCGAGTCGTGGGTCTGGGTCACCTCCCAGCCGCCGAAGTTCCACAGCCGGTCCATGACATCGACCGCCTCGGCCAGCGCTTCGGTCATGCGGGCGGTATCGGCCGCCTGCCCGGTGCCGGCTACCGTGCGCCCGTTCGCATCCCCGCTCATCGGGCCGCACTCACCTCGGTCTCCACGGTGAGATCGACCGCGCCCTGGGCCTTTCCGTCCAGGGCCAGCAGCAGATCGGCCACCCACTGGAGCAGCTGCACATCGCGAATGCGATGTGCGCCGACACTGTCCTCCACGCGCGGCAGCGGCAGCTGAACGATCCCGGTGGCGGCACGGTAGCTGGCATTGGGGTAGATGCGCTTGAGCCGCAACTGTTTCGAGTCCGGCAGTTGCAGCGGCGCGATCTTCAACGTGGTGCCGGTGACGCCGATCTCGGTGACGCCGTACTCGCGGGCCAGCAGCTTCAGCTTGGCCACCGAGACCAGGCGGCCCACCTCCACCGGCAGCGGTCCATAACGGTCCACCAACTCCTCGACCACGGCCGCGATGGCCGAATCATCCTGCGCGGCGGCCAGTTTGCGGTACGCCTCCAGGCGCAGCCGGTCGGAGCCGATGTAGTCGGGCGGGATGTGCGCGTCCACGGGCAGGTCGATGCGCACCTCCTTGACCTCCTCATCCACGGTGATGGGCCGACCGTCGGCGGCGGCACGGTACGCCTCCACCGCCTCGCCCACCAACCGCACGTACAGATCGAAGCCGACCCCGGCCACATGTCCGGACTGTTCCGCGCCGAGCACATTGCCCGCGCCGCGAATCTCCAGATCCTTCATAGCGACCGCCATGCCCGCGCCCAGATCCGAGTTCTGCGAAATGGTGGCCAGCCGGTCGTAGGCGGTCTCGGTGAGCGGCTTCTCCGGCGGATACAGGAAGTAGGCGTAGCCGCGCTCGCGGCTGCGGCCCACCCGGCCGCGTAGCTGGTGCAGCTGCGACAGGCCGAGGGTGTCGGCGCGCTCCACGATCAGCGTATTGGCATTGGAGATGTCCAACCCGGTCTCGATGATGGTGGTGGACACCAGCACGTCGTACTCGCGCTCCCAGAAGCCCTGCACGGTCTTCTCCAGCACGTCCTCGTTCATCTGGCCGTGCGCCACCACCACCCGCGCCTCGGGCACCAGATCACGAATCCGCTTGGCCGCCTTGTCGATCGAGGACACCCGGTTGTGCACGTAGAACACCTGGCCGTCGCGTAGCAGCTCGCGGCGAATGGCCGCGGCCACCTGCTTGTCGTTGTACGCGCCGACATAGGTGAGGATCGGATGCCGCTCCTCGGGCGGAGTGAGGATGGTGGACATCTCGCGGATTCCGGCCAGCGACATCTCCAGGGTGCGCGGAATCGGCGTGGCCGACATGGTGAGCACGTCCACGTGCGTGCGCAGCGCCTTGATGTGCTCCTTGTGCTCGACGCCGAACCGCTGTTCCTCGTCGATGATGACCAGGCCCAGATCCTTCCACCGGACGCCGGTCTGGAGCAGCCGGTGGGTGCCGACGACGATATCCACGTCACCGGCGGCCATCCCCTCCAGGATCTCCCGCGATTCGGCCGCGTCGGTGAAGCGAGAAAGCCCCTTCACGGTGACCGGGAAGCCCGCGGTGCGCTCGACGAAGGTCTGCAGATGCTGCTGCGCCAGCAGCGTGGTGGGCACCAGCACCGCCACCTGCTTGCCGTCCTGCACCGCCTTGAAGGCGGCGCGCACCGCGATCTCGGTCTTGCCGTAGCCGACATCACCGCAGACCACACGGTCCATCGGCACCGACTTCTCCATATCCGCCTTGACCTCGGCGATGGCGGTGAGCTGATCGGCGGTCTCGGTGAAGGCGAAGGCGTCCTCCATCTCCTGCTGCCACGGCGTGTCCGGGCCGAAGGCGTGACCGGGCGCGGCCTGGCGCGCCGCGTACAGCTGCACCAGCTCGGTGGCGATCTCGCGCACCGCCTTGCGCGCCTTGCGCTTGGTGTTCGCCCAGTCGGAGCCGCCGAGTTTGGACAGCGACGGCATCTCGCCGCCGACGTAGCGGGAGAGCTGGTCGAGCGCGTCCATGGGGACGAACAGCCGGTCGCCGGGCTGGCCGCGCTTGGACGGCGCGTACTCGATCACCAGGTATTCGCGGCGGGCACCGCCGACGGTGCGTTCGATCATCTCCACGAAGCGGCCGATGCCGTGCTGATCGTGCACGACCATGTCCCCGGCCCGCAGCGCCAGCGGGTCGACCTGATTGCGGCGGCGAGCGGCGAGCTTCTTGCCCTCCTGCGGGGCGGTGACGCGGTTGCCGGTGAGGTCGGATTCCGCGACCACCACCAGCTTGGCGTCGTCGAACACGATGCCGTCGTGCAGCGAACCGCACAGCACGCCGACCAGACCGTCGACCGGCTGCGCCCCCGGCTCCAGCGCCGTGGCGGGCACCTCGGCGTCACGCAGCCGTTCCAGCACGCGCTGCGCCGTACCGTGTCCCGCGACCACGATCACCGCGCGCCCGCCGGTGGTGACGTGGGCGCGCAGCGACGCGAAGATGGTGGCGACCAGTTCCTCGGAACCGAGGGCGGCGGGGGCGGACAGCACCGGCAGCGCGATCTCGTTCGGATCGTCGGCGGCCAGCGGGCTCAATGTCCACCAGGCCAGGCCCCGCCGCTCGGCGTCGGCGTGCACCTCGTCCAGGCCGCGGTAGGCGGAGGCGGCGAGGTCGAGTCCGTGCGCGCCCAGCGGCGCGGCCCCGCCGAAGGAGGCGGCCGTCCACGACGCCTCCAGGAACTCCTGGCCGGTGCGCACCAGATCGGCCGCGCGGGTGCGGATCTTCTCCGGATCGCAGAGCAGCACCTGGGTGTGCGCCGGCAGGGCATCGGTGAGCAGCTGCAGTTCGCCCGGTTGCAGCACCGGCAGCAGCGCCTCCATCCCCTCCACGGGGATGCCCTGGGCCAGCTTGTCCAACATCTCCACCAGGGCGGCGTCGGCCGGGTTCTCGGTGGCGACCTGGGCGGCACGCTCACGAAGGTCGTTGGTGAGCAACAGTTCCCGGCAGGGCTGGGCGATCACCACCTCGGTGGGGATATCGGGCAGCGAGCGCTGGTCGGCGACCGAGAAGGCACGCAGCTCGCTCACCTCGTCGCCCCAGAACTCCACGCGCACAGGGTGATCGGCGGTGGGCGGGAAGAGGTCGAGAATGCCGCCGCGCACCGCGAACTCGCCGCGCTTGCCCACCATGTCGACCCGCTCGTAGGCGAATTCCACCAGCCGCGTGAGCAATTCGTCGAAGTCGTGCTGCGCGCCCAGGCGCAGGACGATGGGCTCGATATCGCCGAGCCCGCGCGCCATGGGCTGCATGAGCGAGCGCACGGTGGTCACCACCGCGCGCAGCGGTTCGCCGTAGAGCGTCTCGTCGGGGTGTGCCAGCCGCCGCAGCACCTGGAGCCGCCGCCCCACGGTGTCGGCGCTCGGGGACAGCCGCTCGTGCGGCAGCGTCTCCCACGACGGGAACTGCGCCACGGCGTCGCCCAGGATCTCCGCGAGCTCCACGGTGAGGTCGTCGGCCTCCCGCCCGGTGGCCGTCACCACCACCAGCGGCCGCTGCTCGGCAATGGTCGCCGCCACGAACGGCCGCACCGCCGACGGCGCGACCAGCATGGCCGACTCCCGCCCGATCAACCCCGCGACCTGCCGCAGCGCCGTATCGGCCGCAGCCGCCGCGGCCAGTCCGGCCAGAGGTGGACGGTTCGAGGACATGGGCAGACTCCTGGACGCGGATCAGCGATTCGGACGGCCAGCCGAGTCTAGTTGTTCACGCCGACACCGCACCCCGCCGCCCCACGCGGCGAGCATGCCGAACACCGACGGAGGCGACACACCACACTCATCGAGTGCGCGCCACCCCGCACGGCCCCCGAATCACCCCCACCTGCGCCGTACCCCAACTCCGCCCACCGGCGATCAACCCGCCAGGATTCACCACTCCACACCGGCAACACCCCGGGGTTTGCGGCGCGTCCCGGTTCTGGACTGACCAGAGCGGGGGAGCGAAGCGGAGGAGCGGCGGGAAGGAAGAACCGGGACTTCCAGCGCCGCAAACCCCGCCGGAGCGGAGCGGAGGCCAAAAATTACAGCACGTAGCGGCGCAGGCGGCGGGCGGCGAACTAGCGGAAGTAGGCGACCTTCTCCTCCGGGACGATGGAGGGGAGCAGGAAGTACCAGGCGCGTTCCATGCGGTTCGCCATCTGGTCGATGGAATCGGTGCTGACGGCGACGATGTGCACGCCGGTGGTCATCTCCTGCAACAGCAGGCCGATGGTCTCGGGGTCGAGGTCCGGCTTCAGGTCGCCCTGGGCGATGGCGCGTTCGGCGAGCAAACGGTGGGTCTCGCCCCAGGTCTTGGCGATATTGTCGCCGTTCGCGCCGCGGTAGTCGCCGATCTGGTGGGTCAGTTTGAGCATGGCCCCGACCATCGGATCGTTCATGGTCAGGTCCGCGACCACGTAGGTGATCCCGATGCACGCCTCCAGGGCGGGCACGCGCGGATCGAAGAAGCCCTGGCAGGCGCTGACGAGTCGCTCATTGCCCTGGTCGACCACCGCGCGCGCCAGTTCTTCCTTCGAGCCGAAGTGAAAGTACAAGGCGCCCTTGGTCACATTCGACTGCGCGATGATCTCCGACAGGCTCGCGTTCGCGTAGCCCAATCGCAGAAAGACATCGGCAGCACCCGCGAGCACGGAATCGCGAGTGATCTCCGCACGCGCTTGCCTAGCCATCAGATCCGCCTGTCATCAAACCAGCCATCCTGAAGTAGACCGACATCCCGAAGTAGACCGACATCACAGCTCGAACAGCACTCGAAGGATGGGTGAACCGTACCACCCGACTGCGCGCCGCCAGCCGATTCGAGCATTCGGCCCGTCCTCCTTCGCAATTCGCTGGTTAACTGTCCAGTTCCGCCCCCGCATAACCGACATTTCACGTGACCGTGTTCATACCCCTTTGCGGGCGGGCCATTCCGACGCCAGCTTGGGGTCCGCTTCCAAATGCGTGAGACCGTTCCAGCACAGATTCACCAGGTGCGCGGCGACCACTTCCTTGGAGGGCTGCCGTTCGTCGAGCCACCAGGTGGCCGCGGTCGCGACCATGCCGACGAGCGCCTGCGCGTACAGGGTCGCGAGGCTCGTATCGAAACCTCGCTTTTCGAAATCCCCGGCGAGTATGTGCGCCACCTGATTCACCGCCTCGTTGAGCAGGCTGGAGTAGGTGCCCTCGGCGGCGGAGGCGGGCTGGTCGCGCATGAGGATGCGGAACCCGTCGGTGCGCTCCTCCATATAGGTGAGCAACGCCAGCGCCACCTGTTCCAGCCGCACCCGCGACCGGTTCTGGGTGAGGGAGGCGGTGATCATGTCGAGCAAGGTGGACATCTCACGGTCCACCACCACCGCGTACAACCCTTCCTTACCCCCGAAATGCTCGTACACCACGGGTTTCGAGACCTGGGCCCGCTGCGCGATCTCCTCTATCGACGTCGCGTCGTAGCCCCGCTCGGCGAACAGCGCCCGCCCGATCTCGATCAACTGTTGCCGCCGCTGGGTCCCGGTCATACGCGGGCGCGACACGCGGTTCCCCTCACCCGAACCCACCGCTTCGCCTCCCTGCGATCCAACCGACTGTCCTACAACTGTTTCAGATCGTGCCGCCTCGGCGCTCATCCACCCGTGCGATTCGCTCCTTCGCGTTCGTGAAACGCAACAACTGATCTAGCATGGTTCCGGGTAACTCACCGGGAACGACCAAAACTCGGCCACGTCGTCCACCGCCGGTCCACGGCGAGGGTCGCGGAGCACCCTACGACCGGCGAACGACGCGGGGCGGCGGGGGAGAGTGGCGGGTGGCCGCGTCTTCATGCGAGGATCGTTCCCGCATGCCACGACGCACGGGCGTACCAAACGGTCCGCCGGTGTGCAATCCGCCGTAGTGTAATGGCAGCACAACTGATTTTGGTTCAGTTTGTCCAGGTTCGAGTCCTGGCGGCGGAGCAAGTCTTGCCAACGGGAAGGCCATGTGCCCACCACGACAGCCCCACTAACGATGACAGGCAGCCGAGGGAGATCCATGCCACAGCAGACCGCCGTCGTCGTTCTCGCCGCCGGAGCCGGAACCCGAATGCGGTCCAAGACCCCCAAGGTGTTGCACCCACTGGGCGGCCGAAGCATGCTCGCGCACGCGCTGCATGCGGCGAACGAGATCGACCCCGCGCATCTCATCACCGTGGTCGGGCACGACCGCGAACAAGTGGGAGCGGCCGTCGGGCGGGTGAGCGCGGAACTCGGACGTGAGGTGACCCTCGCCGTGCAGGAGGAGCAGCGCGGCACCGGGCACGCGGTGCAGTGCGCGCTCACCGCCCTGCCCGCCGACTTCTCCGGCGACCTGCTGGTCACCTACGCCGATGTGCCGCTGCTGGACGGGCACACCCTCAACGCCCTGCTCGACGAGCACCGCAGCTACGCCGACAGCTCCGCCGTCACCGTGCTCACCTTCGAGCCCGACGACCCGAACGGCTACGGCCGCATCATGCGCGACGCGAACGGCCGGGTGCTCGAGATCGTGGAGCACGCCGACGCCACCCCCGAACAGGCCGCCATCACCGAGGTCAACTCGGGCGTCTACGTGTTCGACGCCGCGGTGCTGCGGGTCATGATCGGCCGCATCGACACCGCCAACGCCCGGCACGAGCTGTACCTCACCGATGTGCTGAAGCTGGCCCGCGAGGCCGGGCACGCGGTGCACGGGGCGCGGTTGCTGGACTGGGCCAAGGTCACCGGAGTCAACGACCGGGTGCAGCTGGCCGAGGCCGGGCGCACGCTCAACCGCTACATCGTGGAGCGGCACATGCGCTCCGGGGTCACCGTCATCGACCCGACCACCACCTGGATCGACGCCAGTGTGCGCATCGGTCGCGACGCCGTGATCCGACCGGGCGTACAGCTGTTGGGCGACACCGTGATCGGCGAGGACGCCGAGATCGGGCCGGACAGTACTCTCACCGATGTGGTGGTCGGCGACGGCGCGCGGGTGGTGCGCACCCACGGCGACGGCGCGACCATCGGGGCGGGCGCGAATATCGGACCCTTCACCTATCTGCGGCCGGGCACCGTGGTGGGGGTCTCCGGCAAGCTCGGAGCCTTCGTCGAAACCAAGAACGCCACCATCGGCGCGCATTCCAAGGTTCCGCACCTGACCTACGTCGGAGATGCGACGATAGGCGAGCACAGCAACATCGGCGCGTCCAGCGTCTTCGTCAACTACGACGGGGTGAAGAAGCACCACACGGTGGTCGGATCCCATGTGCGCACGGGCAGCGACACCATGTTCGTGGCACCGGTGACGGTGGGTGACGGGGCGTATACCGCGGCGGGTACTGTGCTGCGTAGAAACGTCCCCCCGGGTGCGCTCGCCGTGTCCGGTGGTGCGCAGCGCAATATGGAGGGCTGGGTGCAGCGCAACCGGCCCGGCACGGAAGCCGCCCGCGCGGCCGAGGCCGCTCTCGCGGCCGCAGACACAACCAACGAGCAAAAGGATGGCGAACGTCAGTGACCGCGTTCTCTACCGATAACCAGAAGAACCTGATGCTGTTCTCGGGACGCGCTCATCCCGAGTTGGCGGAGGAGGTGGCCAAGGCACTCGATGTCCACGTCACCCCGCAGACCGCCCGGGACTTCGCCAATGGCGAGACCTTCGTCCGGTTCGAGGAATCGGTGCGCGGCTCCGACGCATTCGTCATCCAGAGCTTCCCGGCTCCGCTGAACCAGTGGGTCATGGAGCACCTGATCATGCTGGACGCGCTCAAGCGCGGTTCGGCCAAGCGGATCACCTCGGTGCTGCCGTTCTACCCCTACGCCCGCCAGGACAAGAAGCACCGCGGCCGCGAGCCCATCTCCGCCCGCCTGATCGCGGACCTGCTCAAGACCGCGGGCGCGGACCGCATCATCACCGTCGACCTGCACACCGATCAGATCCAGGGCTTCTTCGACGGCCCGGTCGATCACATGCACGCGCAGGTGCAGCTGGTCGAGCACATTCGCAACAACTACCCGCTGGAGAACGTCACCGTCGTCTCCCCCGACGCGGGCCGCGTGAAGGTCGCCGAGAAGTGGGCCAACGCGCTGGCCGACGCACCGATGGCGTTCATCCACAAGACCCGCGACCCGCTGGTGCCCAACCAGGTGGTGGCCAACCGCGTGGTCGGTGAGGTCGAGGGCCGCACCTGCATCCTGATCGACGACATGATCGACACCGGCGGCACCATCGCCGGCGCGGTGAACGTGCTCAAGGAGGCGGGCGCGACCGATGTGGTCATCGCCGCCACCCACGGGATCCTCTCCAGCCCGGCCGCCGAGCGGCTGGCGAAGTGCGGGGCGAAGGAGGTCGTGGTCACCAATACGCTGCCGCTGACCGAGGAGAAGAAGTTCCCGACGTTGACCGTGCTGTCGATCGCGCCGCTGCTGGCGCAGACCATCCGCGAGGTGTTCGAGAACGGTTCCGTCACCGGGCTTTTCAACGGCAACGCCTGAGGTCCGCAGGGCAAGCCCCCGGCACCGATATCGGTGCCGGGGGTTTGCCGTTTCCGGGGCGGTTTTCCGGTAGCGTTGAGCCGAAGCAGGTGATCGCCTGTTTGCTGCCGGTGTGCTGTAGCACGGAGAGGTGGTGGCCCATGGCCGATGACGACGACCAGTTGATGGACGAGGTCCTCGACATGGACGATGACGACACCGACCTCGACTACGACCTCGGCGACGACGACCAGGCCGACGAGGTCCGCGAGTACGAGCGCTACATCTCCGACCCGCCGGAAGACCTGATCATCCGCAATCGCGAGAACGACGACCACGGCCGCCTCGGCATCGAGAGCGAACTCGACCAGGAGTGGACGCGCCGACGCCGACGCGAGGAAGCACGCGCCGAGGACGACCGGCCCGCCGAGGTCGCGGCCCTCGAGATCGTGGACGAGCCGGGCGACTGAACCGGCGCTCTTTCGCCGAAACCCCCTGCGCTGTGATACCCATGGAAAGCGTTCACAGCACCAGTGAGGAGGGCGCGTCATGAGCACCCCACCGAACGACCCGAAGGCCGGTGACGAGCCGGGAGACGACGTGACACGGCGCATTCCGGACTCCACGCCCGGTGTGCCGCAGTACGGGCTGCCCGGGCAGGACCCGGAGGCTCCCGGCGGTTCGGATACCGGGGAGCGTCCGTCCGACAGCGGCACCCCGTCGCTCCAGAAGGGGGCACCGCCGCCCGGAGAGAGCGCACCGGCGTCCGGGGAGGCCCAGCCGCCGTCCGGGGAAGGCGCACCGTCGTCCTGGGAGAGCGCGCCGCCGCCCGGTCAGTACCCGCAACCGCCGCAGTATCCCGCGGGCGGGCAGTACGGCTACCCGTCGGGTGATCCGCAGGCTCAGGGCGGGTATCCGCAGCAGCCGTACGGACAGCCCGCCGAGCAACCGCCGTATGGGCAACAACCCTACGGCCAGCCGGGATACGGGCAGCAGCCCTATGGGCAGCAGCAACCCGGGTACGGACAGCAGCAACCCGGGTACGGACAGCAGCAGTCCGGGTACGGGCAGCAGCCTTATGGCCAGCAGCCGTACGGGCAGCAGCCTTACGGTCAGCAGGGGTACCAGCCCTACCCGCAGCAGGCATACGGCACGCCGCAGCAGCCCCGCACCCAGATCTTCTCCATCATCGGATTCGTCTGCGCGGGGATCGCGCTGCTGTTCTGTCCGCCCGGATTCGGTATCGCGGGCATCATCCTGGGCTTGGTGGGCAACAGCAAGGGCGAACCGCTGGGCAAGTGGGCGGCCATCGCCTCCGGTATCTGCATGGTCCTCGGCCTCCTCATCGGGCTCGCCATCGTCGGCACCGATCTGGTGCCCAACTGATCGCGATGGAGTTCACCGGATTTCCGCTCGCCGGACTCGACTTCTACGAGGATCTCGAGGCCGACAACTCCAAGACCTTCTGGAATGCGCACAAGCGGATCTGGGAGGAGTCGGTGCGCGACCCCATGCGGGCGCTGACAGCCGAGTTGGAACCGGACTTCGGCCCGGCCAAAATCTTCCGGCCGTACCGGGACGTGCGGTTCTCGAAGGACAAGTCGCCGTACAAGAACCACCAGGGCGCGGTGGTGCACACCGCCGAATCGTGCGGATGGTACGTGCAGATCGGCGCGGGCGGACTGTTCGTGGCGGGTGGGCTGTACACGGCCTCGCCCGCGCAGCGGGCCGCCCTGCGCACCGCCATCGACGACGCGGTGCGCGGGGCGGAACTGGAACGCCTGCTCGACCAGGTGAATGCCGCCGGATACACCATCGGCGGCGACAAGCTGAAGACGAAACCCAAGGGCTTCACCGCCGACCACCCCCGCATCGACCTGCTGCGCCACCAATCCCTCGTCGCCACCCGGGATTTCGGCGCACCCGCCTGGTTGACCACCGCGAAGGCCGCCGGACAGGTGCGCACCGCCTGGGAGGACCTGCGGCCCCTGGTGGAGTGGCTGGCAGCGGTCACGGCCCAGCGCTGACCACCGTCCGCACAACGGCCACCCCAGCCCCACCACCACGCCACAACCCCGCTCCGAATCCACCACTCCGCCACCATCAGCCGCCCCACCGCGACCCGACAAAGTCCACGCGATACGCCGCAGACCGGCAATTGTCCGCCGTACCGCTGTCGTGGCCGCCCACCGCGTTCCCGCTACCGTCGCCCGCCGCGACCCCGCTACCGTCGCCCGCTGCGGTCTCACCGTTCGGCACGCCGTGGGTCCGCCGCCCTTCAGCACACCGCCCGCGATCCCATCGCGCGGCACACCGCAGTAGCGCCTCTGCGCGGCAACTCGGCCCTCCTGCCCACCCGCCACACTGCGGCGTTCGCACGCGATCAGGTGGCGCACCAGACCCGGGCAGGACCGCATCGAGGCCGCGCAGATCACCCGGTTCTCCCGCAATCAGATCATCCAGCTGGTGCTGCTCATCGGCCTGGTGTACATGGCCTACCCATATTTCAGCGCGGTGCCGACCTTCACCCCGGTGGTCAGCGTCGCTCGGCCGGATGATCAGCGCCGCTCGGCGAGTACGAGTGCGAAGCGGCTGTCCGGGTCGGTCCATACCCGCTCGGTGGCGAAACCCGCTGCGTCCAGTTCGGTTTCGAGTCCTTCGCGGCGGAACTTGGCGGAGATCTCGGTGCGCATCTGCTCGCCCGCCGCGAAATCGACGGTGAGGTCGAGGTCGCGGATTGCCACGGTCATGGCCTCGGTGGCCTCCAGGCGCATTTCGATCCACTCGTTCTCGGTGTCCCACAGTGCGATATGGGCGAACTTCTCCGGATCGAAGTCGGCGTTCAGGCGAGAGTTCAGCACTCGCAGCACGTTTCGGTTGAACTCCGCGGTGACTCCGGCGGCGTCGTCGTAGGCGGGCACCAGGACCGCCGGGTCGATGACCAGTCCCGCACCGAGCAGCAGTTGCTCCCCGGGCTCCAGCACGGCGTGGATTCCGGCCAGGAACTCGGCGCGCTCGGCGGGAACCAGATTGCCGATGGTGCCGCCGAGGAAGGCGATCATTCGCCGCCCGCCGCGCGGCAGATTGTCCAGGGTGGCGGTGAAATCGCTGACCACGCCGTGTACGGCGAGCGCGGGGAACTCGGCGGCGATCTCATCCGCCGCCGCCCGCAGCGCCGTGGCCGACACATCCTGCGGCACATATGTTTTCAGCGGACCCTCGGCGCTCAACGCACTGAGCAGCAGACGGGTCTTGGCGGCCGATCCGGCCCCCAGTTCCACCAGCACCTCGGCCTGCGCCGTGCGCGCGATCTCCCCCACCACCCGCTCCAGCAGCGCCCGCTCGGTGCGCGTCGGGTAGTACTCGGGCAGTTCGGTGATGAGTTCGAACAGTTCGCTGCCGCGCGCGTCGTAGAACCATTTGGGCGGCAGCCATTTCGGTGTCGCGGTGAGCCCGGTCCGGGCGTCCGACCGCAGCGCCGCGGTCAGGTCGTCGTCGGTCAGATGAATCTCCAGCGTCGCGGCAGTCATGAGCGCGCCCTTCCCGTTTCGATAGCCAAGTCCTCCACGACCAGCCGCCCCGGCCCCGCGACGACCACCTGGCGATCGGCGATCGGCCGCCACCGTGGATCGTCGTCGTAAGGCTCCGAGGCGACAATCGCGAAAGTGTCGGTGGCCAGCACCGACAACGAGTGATGCCACGTCGTGGCCCACCATGTCCGTCCATCCCCCAGCAGCAGATTCAGCCGCGCCCGCGGTGACCGCTCCAGCACCGCCGCCACCACCAGCCGCAGCACGGCGACCGGATCGCCGCCCGCTCCCGCGCCGAGACCACCGGGCTCGCGCACGGCCGCCACCGCCGG
Source organism: Nocardia otitidiscaviarum NBRC 14405 (assembly GCF_000308635.1). Lineage (GTDB taxonomy): Bacteria > Actinomycetota > Actinomycetes > Mycobacteriales > Mycobacteriaceae > Nocardia > Nocardia otitidiscaviarum. The sequence continues at coordinate 176,608 of NZ_BAGD01000106.1, forward strand.
GCCGGTCTCACCACGTCCTCGCCCCCTCGGATGGCCTGTCGAGGCCCGCACGTGCGCAATGGATTCGGCGGAACCGGCGGAAATCCGTTCGAGCAGGTCGTGCAGGATCACCCAGAGCACGGCGGAGTCGGTCAGCGACTCCGCCCCCAGCAGGGGCGGCGAGTCGAACTTCGCCGCGATATCGGCCAGCACATCACGCCAGCCCGGAATGGCCCCGTTGTGGCTGAAGGCCCAGCGACCGCGCGTGAACGGCGCGCAGGCCCCCCGATCCAGCGGCAGTCCGACCGTGGCCGAGCGCACGGCACCCAGCACGGCCGTGGAACGGATCTGCGGCAGCACCTCGTCCACGGCCGGATCGGTCCAGATCGGCGCGGCATTGCGGTACCGGCTGACCGACAAGGGCACCGGATCACCACGGCCACTCGTCCCGGCCGCGGCATCCGTCGCGCCGGGTTCGGATGCCGCGTGCGCCTCGGCGCGGGCGAAGGCGGTCACGTCCAGGGCGGTGCCGCCGTGCCAGGCGGTGCCCGCACCGTGGTCAGCGGGGGCCGCCGCGGTGGGGAGCCACCAGGCCACGCCGAAACCGTCGGCGTTGATGGTGCCGCCGCCGCGCATGTCGCGGGGTGCCCAGGACTGGGTGCGCAGGGAGTGGGGGCCGCGGGTGAGCAGGTCGCCGACGGAGATCGGCGGGCCGACATAGCCGATGTGGCGGCACATCAGCGGTCGTCCGATCGGAGGTCGCGGGCCAGGCGGAAGCCGGAGAAGATCTGACGGCGGATGGGGTGGTCCCAGTTGCGGAAGGTGGCGCGGCAGGCCACCGGGTCCGCGCCGAAGGAGCCGCCGCGCAGCACCCGGTAGTCACCGCCGAAGAAGACCTCGGAGTATTCGCGATAGGGGAAGGCGCGGAAACCCGGGTAGGGGTCGAAACCGGAGGCGGTCCACTCCCAGACGTCACCGATGAGCTGGTGGACGCCGAGCGGTGACGCACCGGCGGGATACGCGCCGACCTCCGCCGGTTCCAGGTGCCGCTGCCCGAGATTGGCGGTGGCCTCCGAAGGTTCGTCCTCGCCCCACGGATAGCGCTGGGAGCGACCGATATTCGGATCGAATCGGGCCGCCTTCTCCCATTCCGCCTCGGTGGGAAGCCGTTTGCCCGCCCAGGTGGCGTACGCCTCGGCCTCGAACCAGCACACGTGCACCACCGGCTGCCGCGGCCGCACCGGGGCCATGGTGCCGAAAACCCTTCGCCACCACCGGCCGCCGCCGTCCTGCTCCCAGAACTGCGGTGCCACCAACCCGGCCTCGATCCGGTGCGCCCAGCCGCGCTCGGACCACAGCTCGGGCCGGTCGTAGCCACCGTCGGCGATGAACTCCAGATACTGCTCGTTGGTGACCGGTGCGGCATCGATGGCGAAGCCCGGCACCCACACCGAATGCGCGGGCCGCTCGTTGTCCAGCGCCCACGGGTCGGTGTCGGTACCCATGGTGAACTCACCCGCCGGGATCACGATCTCCCCGCTCACCGGCACCCGCGCCGACGGTGCGGGCGGTGCCGAGAGCACCGCCTCCCCCGTCCGCAGCTGATGCGTGGCCAGCATGGTCTCGTCGTGCTGCTGCTCGTGCTGGGCGATCATGCCGAACGCGAATCCCTGCTCGACCAGCTCACCACCGTGTAGGGGACTGCGGTCCAGCACATCCCACACCTTGTCCCGCACGGTGCCCACGTACGTGCGGGCCTCCGACGGCGACAGCAGCGGCAGCGCCGGACGATTCGCCCGCGCGTGCTTGAACGCGTCGTACAGTTCGTCGATATCGGCGCGCACCGGCTCGCGCCCGCCCACATCGCGGACCAACCAGAGTTCCTCCTGATTGCCGATATGCGCCAGATCCCACACCAGCGGGCTCATGATGCGCGAATGCTGGGCCACGAGTTCGGCCTCGTCCACGCAGTCGGTGAGGGCGATGGTGCGCCGCCGGGCCCGTTCCAGCACGTCGGCGATCCGTCCGCGCAGCCGTTCGGTCTCGGCGCGATCGCTGCCGGGTAGGTGAATCGTCATGAGAGAGCTCCGAATTCCTCGGTCGGGCTGATACCTCGCGCGCAGCGTCGCGCCGCCGCCGCCAGTTCCGCGGCGGCCTCGGGTGTCGCGGCGTGCGCGGCGGCGAGTTCGAGCAGTTCCACGGCCGCCGTCCGCAGTTCCGGATCGTCCAGTCCGCCGCGCGCGGCCTCGGCCCAGCGCCCGGCGGTCGGTGCGGCCACGGCCGTCGCCTCCGCCACCACGTCGGGGGTCGACAGCAGTGCCTCCACGGCGTGGATGGGCACCGTCCACCCGGCACCGGGCTGCGCGTCGATATACCGGACCTCCAGATGTCCGGAGGCCCGCACCGGCGGGAACAGCGTGGTCAGGTGGTAGTCGAGGTCGGCGAGGTCGGGTCGCCGCCCGATCTCGTCGTCCAGCGCCCCGCACAGCCAGTCCGCGAAGGTCGCCTCCGGCGGCGCCGACCAGTCCCCGCCGTCGCAGCGCACGCACAGCAGCGGGACATCGAGGGCCCAGCGCGCGTAACCGCTGACCGGATCCGCCCATTCGTGCACCGGCGGCCGGGTGCGCGGATTGTCCAACCGCAGCCAGGTGCGCATGCGCTGCGACGCCCACTCCCCCTGCGGCGCGCCGTGCAGGGCCGGAGAACAGGCGAAGGCGGCGACCAGCGCCGGACCGATGGTGTAGAGGGCGGTCCAGCGGGCCGAAACCTCCGCGGCATCGGCCCCCGCGTCCACGCTGACCTGGGTGGCGGCGGTATTGCACATCATGAGCAGGCCGTAGGGCCCGATACCGGCGAAGGCCCGCTCCATGGCGCGGTAACGCGGCAGCCGCAGCACCCGCCGGGCCGCGCGCTCGGCGTCGGCGGCGGCGGAAAAGGTTCGGATACCTCGGAATTCGAGCAGCTCCCGCAGCAGGGAGGCGTCGTATCGCAGGCGCTCACACAGTTCCGCGGCATTCGGGAAAGGGGCGCTGGACAATTCGATCTGGCCACCCGGTTCCAGGGTGACCCGGCTTCCCCCGGGCAGTTCGACGGCCGGAGAATCGGGGGAAATAGACTGTGGCGCATAGGGTCCCAGCGCGTCCGCGAGCACAGTCGGGTCCGGACGCGAATCGCGGGCCGAACACTCACCCCGGGCGGTGAGCCATTCCAGTTCGGCTCCGATGAGCGCCGGTGGACCGAGCTTGAAGCAGACACCTCCGATATACGCCTCGGCCGCGGCCCGGGAGGACAGCCCCACCTCGGGTGCGGAATCCGCACGCGCATCCGTGAGCACCGCGCCCGGCGGCTTCGTGCGGGATGCGGTCACAGCCATGTCAACCTCCGCTCTCGGGTCGGGGCGACGCACGCCGACCAAACCAGAGTAGCGACGGTGTCCGACACCAAAAGTGACGAAATGGGGAACACCGCAGGCCGGACGGTTGATTCCGAGTCACCATCGTGTCTGATTTCCGACCAAACGAACGGGTCTTTCCGGACCAGTCGATATGGTCGATGACATGCTGAATCTCTCCGAATTGCGCGCCGACACCCCCGGTTGCGAGGGGCAGGTATTCCTCGACAGCGCCGGCTCCTCCCTGCCGCCGCGCACGGTCGTCGACACCGCCATCGCCCATCTGCGCCGCGAAGCGGAGATCGGCGGCTACCGCGCCGCCAATGAACGCCTCGACGACCTGCACGCCGTCAAGACCGCGATCGGCGCGCTGATCAACGCCGACGCCGACGCCATCGCCCTCAGCGACAGCGCCAGCCGGGCGTGGAGCGACTTCTTCTACTCGGTGCCGCTGGGGCCGGGCGACCGCATCCTCATCTCGGGCACGGACTACGGCAGCAATGCCATCGCGGCACTCCAGCGCGCCCGCCGCAGCGGGGCCACGGTGGAGGCCATCCCCGGTGACGGCAGCGGCCAACTCGATCTGGACGCCCTCGCGAGCATGCTGGACGAGCGGGTGAAGCTGGTGTCGCTGGTGCACGTGCCCACCAACGGCGGCCTGGTCAACCCCGTCGCCGACGCCACCCGCATCGCACACCGGGCGGGCGCGCTGGTGCTGCTGGACGCCTGCCAGTCCACCGGGCAGCTCCCCCTCGACGTGGCCGAACTCGAGGTGGACGCCCTGTCGGCCACCGGCCGCAAATGGCTGCGCGGCCCACGCGGCACCGGCTTCCTGTACGTGCGCCCCGAACTCGCGGCCACCATGGAACCCGGCCGCCTGGATCTGCACAGTGCCGAATGGACCGCGCCGCACGACTACCGCCTGGCCGACGGGGCGAAGCGCTTCGAATTCTGGGAGTGCGACGTGGCCGCCCGCCTCGCCCTGGGTGCGGCCGTGCGGTACCTGCTCGACCTCGGCCCGGCCCAGGTCTACCAGGCCATCGCCGAACGCGCCGAGTATCTGCGCAAGGCACTGGCCGAGATCGGCGGCGTCACCGTACACGACCGCGGCACCCAGCACGCGGGCATCGTGTCCTTCACCGTCGCCGGTTACGAGCCCGCGGACGTGCGCGATCGGCTCGCCGCCGAATCGGTCACCGTCACCGTGAGCCAGCGCGGATCCACCCTGCTCGATATGACCGCCCGCGACCTGCGCGCGGTGGTCCGCGCCTCACCGCACTGCTTCGTCAGCTTCGACGACCTGGATCGATTCGTCGCAGCGGTCACGACACTCACGAAACGAACCAATCGGTAACACGCCGACGTACACCCTCCTGTTGGGCGAAACCGGGTTAACAGACCCGCGTGTCGGCGGGATAGTGGGAGTGTCCCCGACCGCGGAGACAGGGTGAGGGAGTGCGACGTGAGCCGGTTCACCGAGGAAATGTATGCGACGGCGCGGACATCGGTTCGCGGGCTGGTGACCGGTGAGCCGGATGCCCCGCTGCGCCAGACCTGGGGCGAGATCCATGCCATCGCCCGGCGTATGGCGGGCGGGCTGGCCGCCGCGGGCATCGGGCACCGGGACGCGGTGGGCGTGCTGGCGGGGATGCCGGTGGATATCGCCCCCGCCTGCCAGGCCGTCTGGATGCGCGGGGCGTCCATCACCATGCTGCATCAGCCGACGCCGCGCACCGATCTAGAACTCTGGGCGCGCGATACCGAGACGGTGCTGCGCATGATCGACGCCCGCGCCGTCGTCTTGGGCGCGCCCTTCGAGGCCGCCGCGCCGCTGCTGGTCGAACGCGGGATAGCGGTGGTGCTCATGGACGAGCTGCGCGGCGGTGCGGATACCGATCCGCTGCCCACCGAGGAATCCGATATCGCATTGCAGCAGCTGACCTCCGGATCCACGGGTTCGCCCAAGGCGGTGCGGATCACGCACGGGAATTTCTTCGTCAATGCCTACGCCATGTTCGATCGGGTGAAATTCCAACTCGACGACGATGTGATGGTCAGCTGGCTGCCGCTGTTCCACGATATGGGAATGGTCGGATTCCTCAGTGTGCCGATGCAATTCGGCGCGGAAGTGGTGTGTGTGACACCGCTGGACTTCCTGCGGCGACCGATGCTGTGGGCGGAACTGATTTCCACGTATCGGGGAACCGTCACCGCGGCACCTAATTTCGCCTACTCGCTATTGGCCCGCAAACTGCGGATGGCCGCGGACGGCGCGGTGGATCTCAGCAGTGTGCGCTACATGTGGAACGGCGCGGAACCGGTCGATCCCGACACCATGGACGCTCTAGCCGCGGCGGGTAAACGCTTCGGACTCAACCCCATGGCGCTCACCCCCGTGTACGGCATGGCCGAAACCACGCTGGCCGTGTCGATTCCGGATCCCGGCCTGGGGCAGGTGGTCGACATCGTCGACGCCGACCTGCTGGAGGCGATCGGCAAGGCGGTCCCCGTCCGGCATCCCGAACACCACTACGGCAATCTGCGCCGCCTGCCCACCCTCGGCTACCTGGTCGACAATCTGGAGGGCCGGGTGGTGGACGCCGACCGGCAGCCGCTGCCGGTGCGCTCGGTGGGCGTCATCGAATTGCGCGGTCCGGCGGTGACTGCCGGCTATGTCACCGTGGACGGCTTCCGCGGCGCCCAGGACGCGGACGGCTGGCTCGACACCGGCGATATCGGCTATTTCACCGAGGAGAATCTGGTGGTGGTGTGCGGCCGCATCAAGGATGTGATCATCATGGGCGGCCGCAACATCTTCCCCACCGATATCGAGCGGGCGGCCATGCGGGTCACCGGCGTTCGCCCCGGCAACGCGGTGGCGGTGCGCCTGGACGCGGGCCAGAAGCGTGAGAGCTTCGCCGTGGTGGTGGAGAGCAACGAGCACCAGAATCCGGAGGAGGTGCGGCGTATCGAGCACGAGGTGGTGCACGCCGTGTTCTCCGAGGTGGGCGTGCGCCCGCGCAGCGTGACGGTGCTCGGCCCCGGGGCGCTGCCGAAGACCTCCTCCGGCAAACTCCGCCGCTCCGCCACCGCCCAGCTGTCCCGCGGCCCCGGACCGTCAGCGCCCGGCTGAGCGTCGATACTCCGGCACCGGCAAGCCGCCGATTCCCCAATCCTCCAGGGCCACTTCGTCGATCACGACGAAGGTGGTGGCGGGGTCCTTGTGCAGCACCCGGGTCAGCAGGTCGGTGACGCCCGCGATGAGTTCCGCTTTCTGCGCGCGGGTGACACCCTCGTCGGTGACCTTGATGTTGACGTAGGGCATATCAGTTCTCCACGAGGTCGTAGTGGAACACCTTGGCGATGATCCGCCAGCGGCCGTCCACCTGAACGAAGGTGAGCAGATCGGTGAATCGCTTTGCCCCGAGCGCGCATTCGACGCGCGCCAGGGCGGTGACGGGACCGGCGAACTCCACCGACAGGATGCGGTCGTGCCGCTCGTCACCGCGGGCCGCGGGCGCTTCCCGGGCGGCGACGATCGGGAAGTATTCGGCCATGGTGAGCCGCAGCAGCGGCCCCTCGGTGGCGGTGGCGTAGATCGCCTGCGGATGGAAGACCCGGTCCAGCAGGGCGGTATCGCCGAAGTAGAGCCCGTCGAAGTACAACCGCAGCGCCGCCCGGACATCCGCCTCGGCACCGCCGGAGTCCGCCGTCCTCCCGACGCTCATGAGCCGACCCGCGCGAGCGAGCGGTCGCCCGTCCACCGCATCGCCGCGGCGGCGACGCGGCGGCCCAGGTGTTCGGCGGTGGCGAGGTCGCCCGGCCCGGGAGCGGTCTCCGGTGCGGCGTCGGCGGGTGCGTGCGCCATGGCCCCGAGGAAGCCGCCGATGCGGTTGAGGTCGTCGGCGGATTCGAAGTCGCCGGGCAGCAGGCCGAGCCCCACCCACACCATGCCGTGCTGCATGGCGAACAGCGACAGCGCCTGCAGCGTCGCCAGCTTGTCGCCGCTCACCCCCGCCGAGGTGGTGAATCCCGCCGCCAGCTTGTCTCGCCACTGCTGCCGCGCCCACCGGCCCGACGTGGCGTCCAGGAAAGCCTTGAAGGGAGCCGACGGTCCGCCCATGTAGGTGGGGGTGCCGAAGATGATGGCGTCGGCGGCGTCGATGGCGGCCCAGGCGGATTCGTACTCGTCGACGGAGACGAGGGTGACCTCGGTGCCCGGTACCGCCGCCGCGCCCCGGCGCACGGCCTCGGCCTGCTCGCGGGTGTGGCCGAAGCCGCTGTGGTAGACGACGGCGATGGTGCTCATATGCGGTTCCTTTCAACAGGTGGTGAGATCAACGCTAGGAACCGCACAGCGATAACACCACGACATAGTTTGAATACCGGATATAAGCTGACGTTATGGATGTCGATATCCGCGATCTCGAACTGCTGGAGGCGCTCGGCAGCCACGGCACCCTGACCGCGGCCGCCCGCCACCTCTACGTCAGCCAGCCCGCGCTGAGTCAGCGGCTGCTACGCCTGGAGGACCGCCTCGGCCTACCGCTGTTCGACCGGCGCGGACGGAATCTGGTGCCCAACGACGCCGGTCGGCGCATGCTCCAGGCCGCCGGGAGCGCACTCGGCGAATTACGTTCGGCGCGTATGGATCTACTCGAACTCGGCGCGGGCCGCACCCGGCCGGTGCGCATCGCCTCCCAGTGCGCGGCCAGTTACGAGTGGATGCCGTTGGTGCTCAGCCGCTTTCGCCAGCGCATGCCCGACGCCGAGGTTCGCATCGAAACCGTGCGCGACGACGAGATGATCGACGCGCTGCTCGAGGATCGGCTCGATGTCGCCATGATCGCCAAACTGGATCGCCGCATGGACCGGGTGCGGCTGGAGCGGCTGTTCGACGACGAGATGCGCGCGGTGGTGGCGGCTCATCATCCGTGGGCGCGGCGCGATCACGTCACCGTCGCCGATTTCGACGACGTGCACCTGGTGCTACCGGATTCCTATGATCAGCAACGGATTCCGGCGCCACCGCTGCCGGTGCCGGAGGGCGCGCGCTACGGTCGGCTGACCACGGTGGCGACCGGATTCGATGTGATCATCGAACTCGTGGCGGCGGGTGATTCGGTGACCGTCATGCCCGCCTGGGTGGCCGAGCGGACGCGCGAGCGCGACGATGTGACAGCCGTCCGCGTGGGGGCCGTCCCGGAGCGGCGAACCTGGTACTGCGCCACCCGGCACGACGAGACGTCCACGCCCGTCGAGACTTTCGTGGAATTGGTGATCGAGCAGATGGGCAGGCGCTGATTCGATCGAATCAGTGCAGCTGGTTCTGCGCCGTTTCCAGTCCGACGCGCAGCAGCAGTTCCACCGCGTCGGCGGCCTGCTCGACGATCACCGGGACCTCTTTGCGTTCCGGGCCGGAGAAGGGCTTCAGCACGAAATCGGCGGGGTCCTGACGGCCGGGCGGACGGCCGATACCGAAGCGGACCCGCAGATAGTCCTTGGTGGTGAGCGACTGGGAGACCGAGCGCAGACCGTTGTGGCCGCCCTCGCCGCCCCCGCGCTTCAAACGCACCGTGCCGAACGGCAGATCGAGTTCGTCGTGCACCACGATGACCTCGGTCGCGGGCACGGAGAAGAAGCGGGCCAGCGCGGCGACCGGGCGGCCGGACAGGTTCATGAAGGTGCGCGGCTTGGCGATCAGCACCTTGCGCCCGTCCAGGCGCGCCTCCAACAGGTCGGCGCCGGACTTCTTGTGCACGGTGAAACGACCGCCGACGCGCCCCGCGAGCACGTCGGCGACCAGGAAACCGACATTGTGCCGGGTGCGCTCGTATTCGGGTCCGGGGTTACCCAGACCGACCACCAGCGCGGGCCCGGCTGTTGCCTCGGTCATGTGAACCGTTGCGGAGCAGTATTACTCGGCGGCTTCGGCGGCGGCCTCGCCCTCGGCCTCACCCTCGCCCTCGGTGGCCTCGGCGGCCGGGGCGGCGATGATGTTGACGATCAGGGCGTCGGCGTCACCGGCCAGGGTCACGCCCTTGGGCAGCTCGATGCCGCCGGCGGTGATCTGGGTGCCGGCCTCGATGCCCTCGATGGAGACCTCGATGGCCTCGGGCAGCTTCATGGCGTCGGCCTCGACCGAGAGGACGGTGGCCTCCTGGGTGACCAGGGTGCCCGCGGCGGCCTCGCCGACCAGGGTGACGTGCACGTCGGCGACGACGCGCTCGCCCCGCTTGATGATCAGCAGGTCGGCGTGCTCGATGTAGCGGCGGATCGGGTGCACGACCACCGACTTGGTCATCGCCAGCTGCTTCTTGCCCGCGATGTCCAGGCTCAGGATGGCGTTGGTGCCGTGCTCACGCAGGATGGCGGCGAACGCCTGGGCGTTCACGGCCAGGTGCTGCGGATCGGAGTTGTGGCCGTACAGCACGGCGGGAACATTGCCGTCGCGACGGGTGCGACGCGCGGCGCCCTTGCCGAACTCGGTGCGTACGGTGGCTTCGAGAAGGTTGGCGTCGGACATGAGAGGTCTACTCCTACGGCTCGGACTCTGTCGGCTGCACACCAGGGGACCCATCCCCGGTTGGTGTTGGTCTGCTCGTCCGGCAAGGGAGAACGAACATGGACGGCCGATAGCCGAGCCGCGTCGATCACGGTGGGCACAGGTGCCAACACCCTCGCCGAGACAACCCGAAGAGATTAACACGCGCCGAACGCACCCCGAAAACGCACCCCCGTCCCGGGACATGCCACACGCGCCACTTCGAAGCCTAGATGCCTCTCGCGCGACCCGCACCCCGAATTTCTCAACCGGTCGGTCTCTTCACCGCGCACCCGTCCGCCCACCCCGGTGTCGCCACCGCACCATTCGCTGGCCGCGTCGCATACCGTCCGCAACACAACCGCATGCCCCGCCCGGCCCCGGCGGACAACGGAAACGCCCGCTGTCCGCGCCCGCTCGCGGGATCCAGGTCCGGGATCGGTGCGGCCTAGAATCGCGGGGGTGAGTATGGCGCGCCTGGGATCCATCACCCTCGATTGCGACGACCCCGCCGCACTGGCGACCTTCTGGTCCACACTGCTCGGCGGGGAGATCACCTACTCCACCGCGACCGTCGCGGTGGCGCGGGTCGGCGATCTGCTGATATCCGCGACCCGCGTCGAGGACTACCGCCCGCCCACCTGGCCCGAGGACACCCTTCCCAAACAGATCCACCTCGACCTGGGAGCGGACGACCTGGACGCGGCCGAGGCCGAGGCCGTCCTCGCCGGCGCCACCCCGGTGGCGAAACAGCCCGCCCCCGACCGCTTCCGCGTACTCCTGGACCCCGCCGGACACCCCTTCTGCCTGACTCTGACCGCCAACCTCACCCGCCTCGGTCTCCACCCCCGGACCTGAACGCGCCCAGGGGGAACTGGTGGCGGCATCGGCCGAGTGGACCCCGCCACCAGTTCCCCCTGATCTTGTCGGGCCGAGGCGCCAACCCACGGTCGGGATGGTGGGCCCGGCCCGTTACCCTGGAGCGGTTGCCGATGCCTCGAAGGAGCTCCCGTGACTTCCCCGACCACCCCGACCGACGCCGTCCCGCGACGGTTGGCCGATGAGGTTGCTCGGCGGCGCACCTTCGCGGTGATCTCGCATCCCGACGCCGGTAAGTCCACGCTCACCGAGGCCCTCGCCCTGCACGCCAAGGTGATCTCCGAGGCCGGAGCCATCCACGGCAAGTCCGGGCGCAAGTCGACCGTCTCCGACTGGATGGAGATGGAGAAGGCGCGCGGCATCTCCGTCAGCTCGACCGCGCTGCAGTTCGAGTACGGCGACTGCGTGATCAATCTGGTGGACACTCCGGGTCACTCCGACTTCTCCGAGGACACCTATCGCGTGCTCACCGCGGTCGACGCCGCGGTCATGCTCATCGACGCCGCCAAGGGTCTGGAACCGCAGACGCTCAAGCTGTTCCAGGTGGCGCGCGACCGCGGCATTCCGGTCGTCACCGTGATCAACAAGTGGGACCGGCCGGGTCAGGCCCCGCTCGAACTGCTCGACGAGATCGTGGACCGGATCGGCCTCACCCCCACGCCGTTGTTCCTGCCGGTCGGTATCGCGGGTGACTTCCGCGGCCTGCTGCGGCGCGGCGAGGAGGGCGCTCCCGTCGAGTACATCCACTTCACCCGCACCGCGGGCGGCGCGACCATCGCACCCGAGGAGCACTACACCCCGGAGCAGGCCCTCGAGCGCGAGGGCGATGTCTGGGTCACCGCCGTCGAGGAGAGCGAACTGCTCTCCGCCGCGGGGCAGGACCACGACCAGGAGCTGTTCCTCGCGGGCCACACCTCCCCCGTCATCTACGCCTCCGCCATGCTGAATTTCGGTGTGCGCCAACTGCTCGAGACGCTGGTGCGGCTCGCCCCGCCGCCCGCCGCCCGCAAGGACGTGACGGGCACGCCGCGCGAGACCACCGATCCGTTCAGCGCCGTGGTGTTCAAGGTGCAGGCCGGGATGGACACCGCGCACCGCGACCGGCTGGCCTTCATGCGCGTGGTCTCCGGCGAGTTCGAGCGTGGCATGGTGGTGACGCACGCTCAGACCGGACGTCCCTTCGCCACCAAGTACGCGCTCACCGTCTTCGGCCGCGAACGCACCACCGTCGACACCGCGTACCCGGGCGATGTGGTCGGCCTCGTCAACGCCAACGCGCTGGCCCCGGGCCACACCCTCTTCGCCGGGAAGAAGGTGGAGTTCCCGCCCATCCCGTCCTTCGCGCCGGAGCACTTCGCCACCCTGCGCGCCCGGAGCGCGGGCAAGTACAAGCAGTTCCGCAAGGCCATCGACCAGCTCGACTCCGAGGGCGTGGTGCAGGTGCTGCGCAACGACGTGCGCGGCGACGCCACCCCGGTGCTGGCCGCCGTCGGCCCGATGCAGTTCGAGGTCGTCACCGCCCGCATGCAGGCGGAATTCAATGTCGAGACCCAGCTCGACCGCCTCCCCTACTCGCTGGCCCGCCGCACCGACGCCGAATCGGCCCCGGAGCTGTCCCGCCAACGCGGCGTGGAGGTGTTCACCCGCAGCGACGGCGTACTGCTGGCGCTGTTCGGCGACAAGTGGAAGTTGCAGTACATCCAGAAAGAACTGCCGAAACTCACGCTCGAGCCGCTGGTCGCGGGCGCGGAGTAGAGCGGCCGCGCGGGCGAGGCCGCGGCGACGGCAGGCCGCTCAGCCCATGGTCGCTTCGGGTGGACTGGGCTCGGTACGGTTGGCATCCGCGGGTTCGCGGGCGATGAGCCCCCAGCGGCTGGAGGTGAGTCGCAGACTGGGCAGATCGGACAGCGACAGCACCACCTCGTAGGTGCGTTCGTAGCCGGTGTGCGCGATCCGCCAGACCCCGTCGTCGCACTTCACGTACTTGTCGGTGTAGAAGGCCGCCCCGCGTAGCAGCATATTGTGGCCGGGAATGAGCACCGTGTCGGCCAGGTACCAGGTGCCGGTGGCGGTATCGCCGTCGACGTCGATCTCCGGGTGGTCGCAGCGGTGTTCGGTGATGACGTGTGGTCCGAGCGTGTTCCGCATGAAGGCGAGGAAGGCGTCGCGGGACTCGAATTGCAGGTACTCGCTGTAGGTGGCGGTCGCCTCCGGGACCATGGTGTCGGCGAACTCGTCCCACGCCTTGGTGTCCAGGGCGCGCAGGTAGCGGAACTTCAGCCGGCTGATCGCGGCGACGGCATCGGCGTCCATACCTCCCACAATCCCATCAGGGATACGGGATTCTCGCCGATTGGCGCAGATCTGTACCGATTCGCTATCGCCCCGGCATCCCAGCGGTATCGAATGCCGGATCGGCGGTTACGAGTCGATGCTTACGAGTCGATGCTGAAGCAGGTGTGGCAGAAGTCCTCGCCGAACTCGGTCAGCCGCAGACTCTTCCGCACGATCTTGGGCACCCGACCGGCCTGCTTCAGGGCCGCTTCCACCACCGGCTGCACCTCGAGCACCATGTAGCGGCTCAGCACCACCGGATCGTCGGAGGTCATGGTCAGACCCAGCCGGTTCAGGTTGATCAGATAGAGGCGCGACCGGTCCGGATAGCGCACGCCCGCCTGCTCGGGCACCGAGGTCAGATCGCCCGCGACCAGCTCCGAACCGATGCCGAGCGGCCGGTTGGTGCGCACGTCCACCGACGGCTGCGGGCCGTTCAAGGCCATGAACCGCAGGATGCGCGCCTCGTCGGGGGCCAGCTCGTCCAGGATGCGGTCGTAGGCCGGATGCACGTCCTCGGTAAAGTACACATCCGCCGAGCGCGCCAGCAGCGCGTCGCCGCGGCGGCGCAGATCCTCCGCGCTGGCCGAGCGGATGAGGCTGCCGTTGACCGGCAGCGCCTGCTGCGCCGGGCCCACGGGCGTGGGCACATAGCTGACGATCTCGCGCACCGACCCCTCGGTGACGCCGAGCGCGCTGCGCGCGATGGACCGCAGCGCCGCCCCGGTCCGTTCGGCGATATCGGCCGACGACTCGCCGTCCAACGCTGCCTGAGTGAGCTGCTTGGTGATCTCGAACGAGGTGTCGACCGCCCACTGCCCGCTGCGCACCGCGGTGCCGACGGCGAGCCCGGCGGCCCGGAACGCCCCGCGGATCAGCCGGGCCTCATTGCTGATCTGCCGCTGTTCCACATCCGAGCTGCGCTCCACGGCACGGGAACCCGGACGGACCACCGCGTGCCCGGTCCTGTCGTCTGCCACGTCTACTCCGAAGTTCGCCAGGTGAACGAAACCGTTCACAGATTATGCCGCCGACAGACCCCAGGCACGGTGAACCGGTCAGCCATGCGAAGGCTACCCCGTCCTCGCCCGGCGACACCCGCCCAACATGACCCCCGACACCGTCAACCGAATGGGATATGGCTGTGGTCCCCGCCATTGTGGCGGCAGTGTCCGCGCGACGACACATCGGGGTGGGTCTTTGTGACCGAGATCTCGGAGCGCGCGAACCGCGAGTGGACCGGCTACCTGAATCGACAGTAAGGTCCGACTGCCGACGGGGTGCTAACTTGAGCGTGCCGGTACAGCGGCTCGTACCGGTAGGGGTCGGCAGGAGGGTGTCGTGCTAGAGAGTGTTTTCGGAATCCACCCGACCATTCTGCTGGAGATCATTACTATTCCGTTGTTCACGGGGGTCATCGGCTACATCACCAACTGGACCGGTGTGCTGATGCTGTTCAAACCGCTCAACTTCCACGGCATCCGGATGCCCGGGTTGGCGGCGTTGTTTCCGTACCTGCCCAAGCGAATTCAGGTGCTGCCGCTGCTGCAGTACGACGGGCGGATGGGCTGGCAGGGGATCGTTCCGTCACGTGCGGACAAGATGGCGTCCATCGCGGTGGACAAGGGGTTGGCCAAACTCGGGAGCGTCGCGGACTTCTATCGGGAACTGGAACCCGACAAACTGGCTGAACATCTGACCGAAATAGCGGAACTTCAGATCCGCGACATCGTTGAAGAGATCTTGAAGCGGGAACATCCGCAACTCTGGTACAACCTGCCCACGCAGGTTCGGGAGCTGATTCACGAACGCGTCCGGCAGCAGCTGCCCGAGATTCTGCGGGAGCTCACCGATGAACTCGGCGCCAACATCGATCAACTGCTCGATGTCAAGCAGATGGTGATTCGCTACTTCCAAGCGCGGCCGCAGTTGCTGAACAGTGTTTTCCAGGTGCTGGGCGCCAAGGAACTGCGGTTCATGCAGAATTTCGGCTTCTACTTCGGCGCACCCATGGGCCTGGTCCTGGTCGCCATCCTGCAGACCGGTCGGATCTACGAGATCGGCTGGCTGAACACCTGGGTGGTGCTCCCCATCGGCGGCGTCATCATCGGCTGGGTGGTGAACTGGGTGGGCATCAACCTGATCTTCGAACCCGCCTACCCGAAGTGGTGGTGCCCGTGGCGACAGGGCCTGCTGATCAAGCGACAGCCCGAGATCACCGAGGGTTATGCGGAATTGGTATCGCGGGAGATCATGACCGTGGCCAATATCGGTGACGAGCTGCTCAACGGCCCGCGCTCGGACCGGACCGTGCAGATGCTGGAGGACATGCTGCGCCCGGCCGCCGACCGGGCGCTCGGTCCGGCCAAGGGCGCGGTCAAGTTCATGCTCGGCAGTCGCGAGTACGACACCCTCCAGTCGACCCTCACCGCCGAGGCCACACGCATCGCGCCCATCGCCTTCGCCGACCCGTCGTTCAATGTGCAACAGGGCAAACAGGTCTCGGAGTACATCGCCAAACAAATGTCGGCGCTGAGCCCGCCCGAGTTCGTGGACATGCTGCGATCGGCCATCAAACAAGACGAATGGCTTTTGTTCGTCCATGGCGGCGCGCTCGGGCTGCTCGCGGGCTACGCTCACATCCTGGTCTTCGGAACAGGAGTAGCGACCACATGGATCTGAGCGAATCCGATGCGGACGGCGACGATCGGGAGTACTCGACCGAACTCGCCGTACGACCGACACCTCCCGTACCGGTCGTGCCCGAACCCGAGCGCACCAGCACCGTGCGCACCACCACCGGCGTCGTGCGGGTGGCGTGGTCGGCGCTGACGGAGGTGACGGCCTGGGGCGTCGGCACCGCGCTCGGCGTCACCGGAACCGTGCTGCGCGGCAGCATGTCCGGGCACCCGCCCCGCACGATCCTGACCGAAGCCGGTGCGCAGGTGCGGGATTCGCTACGGCAGGCGCTCGGGGTGCATCCCACGCCCGGGCCGGAGCCGGTGCCCGATACCGCCACGGTCACCGCCCTGCGGGCGCGCGGAGCCGAACTCCTACGGCAGTCGGCCGACCTGCACGGGGCGGAGGAGAGCCATCCCGCCTACGCCCGCATCCTCGGTGAGCTGGCCCCCGACGAGGCCCGGATAGTTCGATTCCTCTACCTGGACGGGCCGCAGCCCGCCATGGACATCCGCGTCAGTCGCACCGCCGGCACCCGCGGCGGCTGGTTCAACCTGCTCGGTGAGGACGCGGGCCTGCGCTACCCCAACCGCACCGACGAATACCTCACCAATCTGCGCCGCCTGGGCCTGATCGACCTGGGCCGCGAACCGCTCGGCAATCCCAACCGGTACCAGCTGCTGGAGGCCCTGCCCGAGGCGCGAAAGCTGCTGAAGCGGACCGGTTTCGGAACCAAGGTCCTCTACCGCACCATCGAACTCACCAGCTTCGGCGGCGGCTTCGTGCGCACCTGCCTCCCGATCCCCAGCCTGGATCAGGCGCTGTAGGTCGCCACCGAAAGCCCGCCACGGTTCCGCCGCCACCCCACCGTCGTTCGCGGCAGCAGCCGACCGGAGCGGCCCACGGCGACATTGCCAAGCGGCTGCCGGTATCTGGCAGACGCTCGAAGGCCACCGCCCGCGGTCGCCACCGATGAGCGGCCAGGGGGATCGGCTGCCTCAGGCGGGGTGATCGGCTGGCTCAGGCGTTGTCGGCCAGTTCGAGCCAGCGTTCCTCCGCCGCGTCCTTCTCCGCCTGCACCTGCTTCAGCTCGCCGCCGAGGGTGATGAGCTTGTCCGGGTCGGTGGCCGCCTCGGCGAGGGCGGTGTGCAGCTTCTGCTCGCGTTCGGTGAGCTTCTCGATGGAGCGTTCCAGTTTGGCGAGTTCCTTGCGGGCGGCGCGGTAGGCGGCCGAATCCGTGGTCGGAGCGGCGGTATTCGCCTGGGCTGCGGCGGGTTTGGCGGGGGCGTTCCTGGCCTCGATCAGGGCGGCGCGCTTGCGCAGGTACTCCTCGATGCCGCCGGGCAGATTGGTGAGCTTGCCGTCGCCGAACAGCGCCCAGGTGGAATCGCAGATGCGCTCGATCAGGTAGCGGTCGTGGGAGATCACCACCAGGGTGCCCGGCCAGTTGTCGAGCAGGTCCTCCAACTGCTGGAGGGTGTCGATATCGAGGTCGTTGGTGGGCTCGTCGAGCAGCAGCACATTCGGTTCGCTCATCAGAATGCGGGTGAGCTGCAATCGACGCCGCTCACCGCCGGAGAGGTCGCCGACCGGGGTGCGCTGTTTGGCCGGGGTGAAGCCCAGCCGCTCGGCCAGCTGACCGGCCGAGATCTCCTTGTCACCCAGCATCATTCGCTGCGCGACATCCTGAACCGCCTCCAGCACCCGCATATCCAGCGGCAGGTCGTCGAGTTCCTGTCGCAGCCAGCCGATGCGGACGGTCTGCCCCTGAATCCGCTTACCCGCCTTCGGGTCCGCGTCACCGGCCAGGGCGCGCAGTAGCGTGGTCTTGCCGGAGCCGTTCACGCCGACCAGGCCCACCCGCTCGCCGGGCGCGAGCCGCCAGGTCAGATCGCGCACCAGCTCCCGATCGTCGGGGGTGGCGAGGGTGACGTCCTCGAGTTCGATCACGACGCGGCCCAGGCGTTTACGCGCGAAGGAGGCCAGTTCGACGGTGTCGCGCGGCGGCGGCACATCGGCGATCAGCGCCTCGGCGGCCTCCACCCGGTAGCGCGGTTTGGAGGTGCGCGCCTGCGGGCCGCGCCGCAGCCACGCCAGTTCCTTGCGGGCCAGATTCTGCCGCCGCGCCTCGGCCGCGTCGGCCTGCCGGGCCCGTTCGGCGCGCGCGAAGATCCAGTCGTTGTAGCCGCCCTCGTAGGTCTCCACCTTACCGCCCACCACCTCCCAGGTGCGGGTGGCGACGGTGTCGAGGAACCAGCGGTCGTGGGTGACGACCACGAGCGCGCTACGCCGGGCCAGCAGATGCCGGGCCAGCCACTGCACGCCCTCCACGTCGAGGTGGTTGGTGGGCTCGTCCAGCACCAGCAGATCGAGATCGCGCACCAGCGCGGCGGCCAGCGCGACCCGGCGGCGTTCGCCGCCGGAGAGGTTCGTGACGAGCGTGTCCATGCCCAGGTCGGCGATGCCGATGCCCTCGACCACCGAGCGAATCCGCGGATCGGACGCCCACTCGTGTTCGGCCACCCCGTCGGACCCACCCGCCGCCAGCTGATCCTCGGCCAAGCCCGCGAGCACCACCTCGCCGACCGTCGCCCCATCCGGCAGCACACCGCGCTGCGTGACCACCGCCATGCGCAGCCCGCCCATACGGCTCACCCGGCCTTTGTCGGGCTCCTCGATACCGGTCAGCACCTCCAGCAGGGTGGTCTTACCCCCGCCGTTCAGGCCCACGACCCCGATCCGGTCCCCCTCGTGGATACCGAGCGAGACATCGTCGAGCAGCGGCTTGATGCCGAAGCTCTTGCCGACCTGTTCCAAGTTGATCAGGTTAACCATGAATCCTTCTGGGTCGTACGGCGCTGTGTGCCGAGAGGTGGCGTTTGCCGTCAGCCAGCGTACCGAGACCAGGCCGTGCGGCTGCGATCCGTGGTTCGGCAGCCGACGATCAGCCTCGGCCCGCCGCTTCGCCGATGACGCGCGCGCCGGGCACCGGGCCGGTGGCGGTGCGGACGCTGCGGCACACGCCCGCGCCCGAGAGTTCGGCGGCGACCGCCACCGCGACCTCCTCGCTCTCGCAGAGGAAGGCGCAGGTCGGGCCGGAGCCGGAGACGATGCCCGCGAGCGCGCCCGCAGCCACGCCACCGCGCAGGGTCCGGCGTAGCTCCGGTTTCAGCGACAGCGCCGCGGCCTGCAGGTCGTTGCCGAGCAGCGGTGCGAGTTGATGCGGATCGCCGGAGGCCAATGCCTGCAGCAGCGCCTCGGGGCTGTCCAGCCGGGGCGGGTCGCCGACCTCGCGCAGCCGGTCCAGCTCACGGAAGACCGCAGGCGTCGACAGGCCGCCCTTCGCCAGCGCCAACACCCAGTGAAAGCTGTTGCGGGACAGCACCGGAAGCAGCTTCTCGCCGCGCCCGCGCCCCAGGGCGGTGCCGCCGTGCAGCGCGAACGGCACATCGCTGCCCAGTTCCGCGGCGATGTCCAGCAGCTGTT
Source organism: Nocardia otitidiscaviarum NBRC 14405 (assembly GCF_000308635.1). Classification (GTDB taxonomy): domain Bacteria; phylum Actinomycetota; class Actinomycetes; order Mycobacteriales; family Mycobacteriaceae; genus Nocardia; species Nocardia otitidiscaviarum. The sequence goes on from NZ_BAGD01000106.1 coordinate 195,900, forward strand.
CGCGGCCGAGCCCCAGCTCCCACAGGTCGTTGAGGCCCACCAGCGCGGCCGCGGCGTCGGCGCTGCCCCCGGCCATCCCGCCCGCGACCGGAATGCCCTTGTCGATGGCGATTTCCACCAGCGGCGCGCGGCCGTCCAGATGTGCCAGCCGGACCGCCGCCTTCCACACCAGATTGGTGCGGTCGGTCGGCACCTCGGCCGCGCCCTCCCCCGTCACCTTCACCGCCAGCGAGCCCGCCGGAGCCAGGCGCACATCGTCGCTCAGCGACAGCGCCTGGAAAACCGTGGTGAGGTCGTGGTATCCGTCGTCGCGCAGATCGCCCACCCCGAGGTGCAGATTCACCTTCGACGGGGCGCGCACGACCACGGGACCGGGTACGACAGACAGCACGGGCCAAGCCTAGTGCGCACCGGCCGCCGATAACGAACGGCGGCACAGCCCGCCGGACATCGCGCCGACGCACCGTGCCGCCGTCACCGGATCGGCGGAAGTACCACCCACCGGCCGATCCGGGGCCTTCGGACTACAGCAGCGCGCCGCCGGTGGCGTCGATCCACTGGCCGGTCACCCAGCGGGAGTCGGCCGAGGCCAGGAAGCCGACCACATCGGCGATATCCGCGGGCTGCCCGACCCGCCGCAGCGGCGACATGGCCGCCACGTTCGCCTGGGCCGCGTCGTTGCGCAGCCAGGCGGCGTTCATATCGGTGTCGACGATGCCGGGCGCGACCGCGTTGACGGTGATGCCGCGTGGTCCGACCTCCTTGGCGAGGATGGCGGTGAACGCGTCCAGCGCACCCTTGGTCATGGTGTAGGCGATCAGCTCGGGCATGCGGGCACCGTGCGTGAGCCCGGTGGAGATATTGACGATGCGACCGCCGTCGCGCATGCGCTCCAGGGCCGCCCGCGTGATGAAGAACGGGGCCTTGGTATTGACCGCGAACGCCCGGTCGAAGGACTGCTCGTCGGTACCCCCGATGGGTTCCCGGATGCCGTCGATGCCCGCGTTGTTCACCAGGATGTCGAGTCCGTCCGCCTGCGCGTCGAAGGCGTCGAACAGGGTGCGCGCGTCTCCGGGCACCCCGAGCGTGGCCTGGATGGCGAAGGCCGAACCGCCCGCCGACTCGATGGCGGCCACGGTCTCCTTCGCGGCGGCCACGTCGCCGTTGTAGTGCACCGCGACCCGTGCCCCGTCGCGGCCGAGTCGTTCCGCGATACCGCGGCCGATGCCGCGGCTGCCGCCGGTCACCAGTGCGGTCTTCCCTGTCAGTGCGCCCATGTGCATGCCTTTCTCTAGCAGTCGCTACAGAAGGAAGATAGCACATTGAATAGCGAGCGCTATAAAATAGATTCATGGCCGCACCGACGCGGGGACGCCCCCGCTCCTTCGATCGAGACGCCGCACTGGACAAGGCGATTCGCCTGTTCTGGCGCAAGGGGTACGAGGCCACCTCCACCCGCGACCTCACCGAGGAGCTCGGCATCGGCGCACCCAGCCTGTACGCCGCCTTCGGCGACAAGCAGCAGCTGTTCACCGAGGCGGTGCACTGCTTCGGCGAGCGTTACGGCGGCTTCGCCATGCGCGCCTTCGCCGAAGCACCCACGGCGCGCGGCGCCGCCGAACGCCTCCTGCGCGAGGCCGCGGCGGCCTACACCGAACCCGGCCGCCCGGCCGGATGCATGGTGATCAGCGCTGGGGCCAACACCACCAACAGCGAGATCGCCGCACTGCTCCGGGATAAGCGCAACCACAACGTGGCCATGCTCGAGGAACGCATCCGGGCCGATGTCACGGCCGGAATACTGCCTGGGGACACCGATCCCGCCGCACTCGCGCGGTACACGGCGGCGGTCTTGCAGGGCATGTCCCAGAGCGCCCGGGACGGCGCGACCGCCGCCGAACTGGACAAAGCCGCGGAACTGGCCATGCGCGCCTGGCCCGAGGAGATCGCGCGCTGAGATTTCCGCCGACGGGCCTTGCTTCGGGTACCCCTTGGGGGTATGTTCATCGGTGTTGGGGATACCCCCACACCGTATGACGAACGCGAGAAGGAGTCTGACATGGCCACCAGCACCTACACCGTCACCGGGATGACCTGCGGCCACTGCGTCGGTTCGGTCCAGAAGGAGATCGGCAAGATCGACGGCGTCACCAATGTCGACGTGGACCTCGCGAGCGGTCTGGTGAAGGTGGAGTCGAACACTCCCCTCGCGGACGCCGACGTCGTGGCCGCCGTCGACGAGGCGGGTTACCAGGTGGCGGGCTGAGATGAACGATCGACTGAGATTCGCCGCGTTCGGCGGCGGACTGGTCGTGCTGTTCGGGGCCGCGCTCGGGATCGGCGCCCTGGTGGGCGACCCGAGCCCGGCCCCCGGGCACGACACCGCGCAGAGCCAGGCGGCCGATGCCGACTCCCTGGGCCTGGCCGACAGCGAATCCGGCTACACCCTCGGTGAGATCAGCGCTCCGAACACGGCGAATCAACCCGGCGTACTGAGCTTCCGGATCACCGGACCGTCCGGAACCGTCACCGCCTACGACGAACAGCACGAGAAGGACCTGCATCTGATCGTGGCCCGCACCGACGCGGGCCAGTTCCGGCACGTGCATCCGGAGCTGGCCGCGGACGGCACCTGGTCCATCGACTGGACCTGGAAGGAACCGGGCACCTATCGGGTGTTCGCCGATTTCGCGCCGACCGGCGGGCCGGGCGGGCTCACCCTGAGCCGGACCGTCACCGTCACCGGGCAGGCCGCACTCCAGCCCCTGCCGCCGCCGTCGCGAACCGCCGAGGTGGACGGGTACCGGGTCACCCTCACCGGTGAGCTGACCACCACCGGAAGCCAGCTGAGCTTCACCGTCACCCGGGACGGCAAGCCGGTCACCGATCTGCGGCCCTATCTGGGCGCGTACGCGCACCTGGTGGCGCTGCGGGCCAGCGACCTCGCCTACCTGCACGTCCATCCGCAGGGTGAGGTCGGCACGACACCGGCCGGACCGGAGGTGGCATTCCACGCGGAAGCGCCGACAGCCGGGGATTACCGTCTGTACCTGGACTTCTCGCACGGCAACGCGGTGCACACCGCCGAATTCACCATTACCGCCACCACCGCCCCCGCACCGGTCGATCCGGTGGGGCACGGAGAACACGAAGGAGGTCACTGATGAGCGCACCCACTACCGAGCGGTCCGTCGAACTCGAGATCGGCGGTATGACCTGCGCCTCGTGCGCCTCCCGCATCGAGAAGCGGCTCAACAAGCTCGAGGGCGTCACCGCGTCGGTGAACTACGCCACCGAGAAGGCGAAGGTCAGCTTCCCGGCGTCGGTGACCGCCGACGACCTCATCGAGCAGGTCACCGAGGCCGGATACACCGCGGCCGTGCACACCACCGAACCGGCGAGAACCGAGGCGGCCGAGGATGATTCCCGTCCCAGCGCCACCGCGGAGCTACGCCACCGGCTGCTGGTGAGCCTGGCGCTCGCACTGCCGGTGGTGGCGATGTCCATGATCCCGGCGCTCCAGTTCGACAACTGGCAGTGGCTCTCGCTCACGCTGACCGCACCCATCGTGGTGTGGGGCGGCGCGCAGTTCCACCGCGCCGCCTGGATGAACGCCCGGCACGCCACCGCCACCATGGACACGCTGATCTCGCTGGGCACCATCGCGGCCTTCAGCTGGTCGGTGTACGCGCTGTTCTTCGGCGACGCGGGCATGCCCGGCATGAAACACCCCTTCACCCTGAGCATTTCGCGCACGGATTCGGCCTCGACGCTGTACTTCGAGGTCGCGGCCGTGCTGATCGTGGCCATTCTGGCGGGCCGGTACTTCGAGACCCGCTCGAAGGAGAAGGCCGGATCGGCGCTGCGCGCCCTGCTCGAAATGGGCGCCAAGGAGGTGTCGGTACTGCGCGGCGGCGTCGAAACCCGCATCCCGGTAGCCGATCTGACGGTCGGCGCGGAATTCCTCGTCCGTCCCGGGGAGAAGGTCGCCACCGACGGCGTGGTGGTGAGCGGCAGTTCGGCCCTCGATATGAGCATGCTGACCGGTGAGTCCGTGCCGGTCGAGGTCGGGCCCGGCGACGAGGTGGTCGGGGCGACGGTGAACGCGGGCGGCATGCTGACCGTGCGCGCCACCCGCGTCGGCGCGGACACCCAGCTGGCGCAGATGGCCAAGCTGGTGGAGGACGCGCAGAACGGCAAGGCGCAGGTGCAGCGGCTCGCCGACCGGGTGGCCGGGGTCTTCGTGCCGATCGTCATCGCCATTTCGGTGGCGACGCTCGGCTTCTGGCTCGGCACCGGGACGGCCACCGCCGCCGCGTTCGGCGCGGCCGTGGCGGTGCTGATCATCGCCTGCCCGTGCGCCCTGGGCCTGGCCACTCCGACGGCGCTGCTGGTCGGCACCGGGCGTGGCGCGCAGCTGGGCATCCTGATCAAGGGCCCGCAGGTGCTGGAATCAACCCGGCGCATCGACACCGTGGTGCTGGACAAGACCGGCACCGTGACCACCGGCAAGATGACGCTGGCGCAGGTGATCCCGGCCGCCGGGCAGGATGCGGACGAACTGCTCGCGGTGGCCGCGGCGGTGGAGCACGGTTCCGAGCACCCGGTCGCCAAGGCCGTGGTGGACGGTGCGGCGGCCAAGGGCCTGACCCCGGATCCGGTGGAGCAGTTCGTCTCCCACGGCGGCAAGGGTGTGCAGGGTCTCGTCGGTGAGCGCGCGGTGGTGATCGGACGCACCGCACTGCTCGAGGATTGGTCGATCACACTGCCGGAGTCGTTGGCGCAGGCCAAGGTTCAGGCCGAGGCCGCCGGGCACACCGCCATCGTGGTGGCTTGGGACGGCACCGCTCGCGGTGTGCTGGTGATCGCCGACGCGATCAAATCCACCAGCGCCGAAGCTATTTCAGACCTGAAGGCACTCGGCCTCACCCCTGTGCTGCTGACCGGCGACAATGCCGCCGCCGCCCGCACGGTGGCGGGCCAGGTGGGCATTGCCGAGGTGATCGCCGAGGTGCTGCCCAGCGACAAGCTGGACGTCGTCAAACGACTTCAGGACGAGGGCAAGGTGGTCGCCATGGTCGGCGACGGCGTCAACGACGCCGCCGCGCTCGCTCAGGCCGATCTCGGTCTGGCCATGGGCACCGGCACCGATGTGGCCATCGAGGCCAGCGACATCACCCTGGTGCGCGGCGACCTGCGCACGGTGGCGGCGGCCATCCGACTGTCCCGGGCCACCCTGGGCACCATCAAGGGCAACCTGTTCTGGGCCTTCGGCTACAACGTCGCGGCCATCCCGCTGGCCGCCGCGGGCATGCTCAACCCCATGCTCGCGGGTGCTGCCATGGCGCTGTCCAGCGTCTTCGTGGTCAGCAACAGCCTGCGTCTGCGCCGCTTCGCCTAGGCGACACGCGAATCGACCGGGTCGGTCGGTACCCGCCCCAGCGGCGGCACCGACCGACCCGGTCGTCGTATGCCCTTGCGTGTCGATCCGATCCACACGGGTCTCGTACCGATCACACGGCCGATCTCGACCCGATCCACCCGGTCGCCGATCGTCGCGCGCCCGTTCATGGCAGACTCCCCTGCGGCCATCCGTAGTCGATCCGAGAGGACCTCTCGTGACCACCCCCACCGGCCCCGATGGGCTGCCCAGCATTGCCGAATACCTCGCATCGGCAGGTGTGCAAGTGGAGTCCGTCGCGCCCGAAGCCCCTGGCGCCCCGCAGATCTCGATTCCGGTGCCGGAGGGGTGGCAGCAGATGAACCCGGCGCAGTTCCCCGGCGCGTACGGGGTGTGGGCGACCGCGCCGGAGGGCGGCTGGGCCGACAACGCCGTGGTGCTGGTCGCGAAGTTCTCCGAACCGATGGACTCGTCCAAACTGCTGGAGTGCGGGTTCACCGATGCGCGGCGGCTGCCGGAGTGGCAGGAGCTCGATACCCACACCGGCGAGTTCAACGGCTTTCCGTCCTCGGCGATCACCGGCACCTATGTGGTCGCGCCGATGACCCTGTGGGCCTACAACCGCTACGTCATCGTCGAGGACCGGTATCTGGTGCAGCTGACCGTCACCACCCGCGCCGACCACGACGGCGCCGACGCGGCGGCCATTGTCGCGGGGCTGGCCGTCTCGGCCTGAAACCGGCGCGGCGGCCCCACCCCAGCGCGGCGGCATCGAGCCCGACGCGGCGACCTCGACCCAGCGCGGCGGTATCCAGCCCGGCGCGCTGCGTGGCGGCCACAGCCCGACCGCACTGCCTCTCAGCGCTGCGCGTCCTGCCCACCTCCGCGCGGTCCGCCCCGAGTTCGTGCGTTCGGCCTCGGCCTCAAGGCGTCACGGCCCAGCCTCACAGCGCCACGACCCAACCTCGGGGGCGTCACGGCTCAGCCGCGAGGCGTTGGCGGATCGGCCCCGTATGATTGCGCCTCAGCCTTGTTCGGCGAGGCGGACGAAAGCGGCGGTGTCGAGCGTTTCGCCGCGTGCGGTGGGCGCGATTCCCGCTGCGACGAGGCGTCTTTCGGCTTCGGCCGGGGAACCCGCCCAGCCCGCCAGGGCGGCGCGCAGCGTCTTGCGGCGCTGCGCGAAGGCCGCGTCCACGACCGCGTAGACCCGCTGCCGGAACTCGGCGTCCTGCGGCCAGGGGGACACGGTGAAGCGGTCGATGCGGACCAGACCGGATTCGACCTGCGGGACCGGCCAGAAGATCTGGCGGCCAACGGTTCCGGCACGGCGGACCGGGCCGAAGAACCCCGCCTTGACGCTGGGGACGCCGTAGACACGACCACCGGGTTCGGCGGCCAGACGTTCGGCCACCTCCAACTGCACCATGACGAGTGCGGTTCGGATACTGGGGAATTCGGCCATCAGCGTCAGCAGCACCGGGACCGCGACGTTGTAGGGCAGATTCGCCACCAGCGCCGTGGGCGCGGCGGGCAGGTCGGCGGCGGTGACCTTCATGGCGTCGGAGAGCACCACGGTCAGTCGGTCGGACAGCTCGGGCGCCCGCGCCGCCACCGTATCGGGCAGGGCGCGGGCGAGCACCGGATCGATCTCCACCGCGATCACCCGATCGACCACATCGAGCAGGGCCAGGGTCAGCGATCCGAGTCCGGGCCCGACCTCGAGCACCACATCCTCGGGACCGACCCCCGCCGTGGTCACGATGCGCCGCATGGTGTTGGCATCGTGCACGAAGTTCTGACCGAGCTGTTTGGTCGGCCGCACCCCGAGCCGTTCGGCCAGCTCCCGCACTTCGGCGGGACCCAGCAGAGCGGCTCGACCACGGGCGATATCGGACTCGGACACGCCAGCAAACGTATCAACCCGGCCGCGCCGAGCCCGCACCTGCCCGCGCGGTGACCGGACCGCGGGCTCGGGTGACCTACGGCAGCGTCGGCGTCGACAGCACGCGGGCCACGAAGCCTTCGATGGCCGCCCACATCTGCGGGTTGAGTTCGGTGTGCTCGCCCATGCCGACAACCGTCGAGTAGTCGACGCCGTTGGCGGTGAACTGCGCGGCCAGGGCGGCGTGCAGCGGGGAGGGGACGACCTTGTCGGTGGCGTTGAGCAGCAACAGGATCGGGGCGTCGTAGCCGCTGGTCGGCACCGCCATGTAGTCGGTGACGGCGGTGCGGAAGCGCTCGTCGGCGAGCGGTCGGGCCAGCATCTCACCCACCGAGATGCCGTCCACGACCTTCATGATGCCGTCGAAGCAGAGCCCGCTCGCGTCATCGAGGACCTGGCGGCCGCGCGGGGTGAGGTAGCTGTTCAGATCGAGTTCGGGACGCGTGTCGCGCAGTCCGGCGAACATGCTCACCACGAAACCGTTGACGGCGGTGCCGAGCTGGCCCGGCACCGCGGGCACGTACGGTCCGACGAACGGCGCGACCTTCTCGATATCCGAAGCTGGATCGACCGCGATGGTGCCGCGGAAGTCCAGGTCCGGCAGCAGCGCCGATTGCAGGTGCGCGGTGCCCAGCGCCGCGTGGCCACCCTGTGAGAAGCCGGTGACCGCCCACGACCGCGACAGATCCGAACGGATCTCGCGCGCCGCCCGCACCAGATCGATGGTGGCGGTTGCCTCGGTGCGCAGTTCCAGGTACGGGTGCGGTCCGGTGTCGAAGCGGCCGAGGCCGAGGAAGTCGGGCGCGACCACGGCGAAACCCTTGTTCACGAAGTACTGGAGGACCGCGTCCTCCTTGGGCCGGCTGAATCGGCTCCCGGCGCTCTGCCCACCGCAGCCGGGCCCGAGTCCGGAGGTGCCGTGGTCGTAGGCCATGATCGGCCAGCCGCCCGCGGGTGGCACGCCCTCCGGAACGATCAGCGCCCCACTGGCTTGCACCGGTTCGCCATTGGAGCGCGTGGTCCAGTAGTCGACGGAGTACCCGTTGGCCATCCCCCGCCATCCGGGTGGCTGCGCCGCCGCCGCGATCGGGGTGCCCGCCGTGGCCGCCTGTGCCGGGGCTCCCGGAACACTCAGCAGCGCACCCGCCGACATCGTGATCGCGGCCAGGACACGTGTCCACCCGCCGAACACTCGCATGCAATCCTCCATCAGGTCCCGACCCGGGAACGACTTTCGAACCGCCATGCAGCCTAATGAACTGAACGACAGTCCAGTCTGAAAATTCTCTGGCAATCCGTCGTTGACCGCGCCTGTAACTTGTTCTAATTTCGGGCGATGGATCGCAGATACGACGGCCGTCGCGTACTCGTCACCGGAGCGGGCTCCGGCATCGGACAGGGCATCGCCCTGCGACTACTGGCCGAGGGCGCGCAGCTGGTCGCCGCCGACATCAACGAGACCGGACTGACCTCCACCGCCGAGGCCGCCCCCGCCGACCAGCGCGATCGGCTGCGCACCCTGACGGTGAACGTGGCCGATCAGGAGTCCACCCGCACCGCCGTGGCCGAGGCGGCCGAATTCCTCGGCGGCCTGGACGTACTCGTGAACGCGGCGGGCATCATGCGCGGCGGGCACACCCACGAACTGCCCCTGGAGACCTGGAACCAGGTGCTCACCGTGAACCTCACCGGCACCTTCCTCATGATCCAGGCGGCCCTGCCGCACCTGCTGGAATCACAGCACGGGGTGGTGGTGAACTTCTCCTCCACCAGCGCGTTCGGCGCGGCCCCGTATATGGCCGCGTACGCCGCGTCCAAGGCCGGGGTGAACGCACTCACCCACTCCATCGCGCTCGAGTACTCGAAAAAGGGTCTGCGCGCGGTGAATATCGTGCCCGGCGGCATCAGCACCGCCATCACCTCGAACCTCGACATTCCCGCCGACGCGGACTGGACGCTGATGGCCCGACTGCCCGGCTGGCTGGAGGGCGGTGCGCTGGGCAAGCCCGAGGACATCGCGGGCGTGGTGGCCATGGTGGCCTCCGAGGACGGCCGCTATATGACGGGCACCGAACTCCGCGTGGACGGCGGCGCGCTCATGTAGCGGCCGGCGACCCGAGCGGGCCATACAGACGATGCGACAACCCGAGCGGCACACGGGCGATGCGGCAGCCCGAGCAGGTCGTATACGTGACAGGCCGCTTCGGTCATGCGGGCAGATGCCCGCGCGGGCGATGGGAATTGCCGAAGCGGGTGGCCCAGCTCAGCTCAGACCCAGGCGGCTGGTGCAGGCGGGCCAGGCTCCCCAGCCCTGCCGCTGCCGGGTCACCTCGGCGATGGCGATCTGCTCCTCGCGGGTGGCCAGGTCGGCGCGGGGCGCGTAGCGCAGTCCGCCCTGCCGGGCCCAGGTGTTCGCGTCGAACTGGATGCCGCCGTAGTAGCCGTTGCCGGTATTGATGGCCCAGTTGCCGCCGGACTCGCACTGGGCCAACGCGTCCCAGATGGCGCCGTCCTTGACCGGCGGCACTTCGGTGCCCGGCTTGGCGCCCTTGCGGATGGTCTTCGGCTCGGCGGGAACGATCACGGTCGAGTCGATGAGCTCCCGGCCCGCCTCCTGGCCGTTCACGATGGAGACGGCGAAGGTCGCGTCGTGCACGCCCGGCTTACCCGGATTCTCCACCACGGTCCGGCTCATGTTCAGCTCCGGATCCTCGATGATGTTCTCCGGCGGATCCAAAGGGATTCGCTCGGTGCGGTTCTCGATCACGCGACGGGTGACGACGATCTTCATGCCGTCGGTGAGCGGGGTGTCGGCAGCGGGCTCCACGGTGTCCTGATTCACCAGCGGGCGGCCCTGCACCTTCAGCAGCTCGCCGACGGTCGGCGCGGCCAGCCGCACCAGGGTCGGCGGGCGGCCGTTGTCGGAGAGTTCCAGCGTGCGCGGGCTGGTCACCAGCAGCTGCCCACCCTCGAGCGGCAGCGGCGTGGGCCGGGCCGGGGAGGTGAACACATCGCTGGGCAGGCTCAGCTTCACCAGCGCCTCGGCGACGGTGAGCGCGGTGGTCCACACCTTCTGCTGCTGACCGTCGACGGTCAGGGCGACCTCGCGGGCGCGGTTGAGGGTGATGGTGGCACCGTCGGCGACGGTGGCGTTCGCGGCCGGGCTGACATCGTCCTTGTCGTCGACCGAGAATCCGGCCGCTTTCAGCACCCCGCGCACATCGCGGTACATGGTGCTCTGGAGGTATTTCTGCCCATCGACCACGACGGTCACCGTCTTGTGGTTCACGATGGCCAGCCCGGCGCCGACGACGAGCGTGACGAGCATCGCCGCGATGGCGCCGTACAGCAACGGCGAGCGCGACGAGTTGATCTTCGTCAGAGCGTTCATCGGAAATCCCGGCATGGTCACAGTACGATAACGAGGGGGTCATGAATTGACAACCACTCCACGCGTACCGGGGCGTTTCAGAATAACGACCCGATATCGAAGCGCTGGTTGGTCACGATTCGGCTAGATCATAGTGAGCGAAGCCACACCGCGCGACTCACGGGTGGAAAGTTCGCAACCCGTGACTTTCTCGCAGAAATCATGCGAGTTCAGATTCCGTAGACCAGCCGCGCATTCGCCGTGGTGATCTTGGCCAGCCGCACCGGATCCTGTTCGCGGAGTTCGGCCAGCGCCCGCACCGTGTACGGCAGGCAGTACGGCTCGTTCGGCGCGCCACGGAAGGGATGCGGGGTCAGGAAGGGCGCGTCCGTTTCGACCAGAATCCGATCCTCCGGCACCAGTTTCGCGGCCTCCCGCAATTCGTGGGCATTCTTGAAACTCACCGTTCCGGAGAAACTCAGGTAGTAGCCCTCCTCCACGCACGCGATGGCCATGTTCGCGTCGGAGGAGAAGCAATGGAAGATCACCGTTTCCGGCGCGCCCTCGTCCAGCAGGACGGCGAGCAGATCATGGTCGGCCTCCCGGTTGTGGATCATGAGCGGTTTGCCCAGCCGTTTGGCCAGGTCGATATGCCAGCGGAAGCCCTCGACCTGCTCCTCGATATCGGCGCAGCCCTCCAGCTTGCCCGGCCAGTAGTAGTCGAGTCCGGTCTCGCCGACGGCCACCACGCGCGGATCGGCGGCCAGCTTCTCCAACTCGCCCTTGGCCGCGTCGTCGAGCGCATTGGCACGGGTCGGATGCAGTGCGACGGCCGCGTAGACCCGCTGATCCCAGTGCGCGGCGCGCACCGCGAAACGGGCGGCCTCCAGGTCGTCGGCGATCGTCACGACCTGTCCGACGCCCACCGCCTGGGCCCGATCCACAATGGCGGCAACCGATTCCGCGTCGCTCGCGCCGCAGGCGTCCAGATGGGTGTGCGCGTCCACGAGCGGGGACAGCGGTTCGGGCGGTTCCGGCGCGGGTCGCTTCTTACTCATCGACACCACCGCTTACAGGGATATTGAGGGGAGCGACAGCAGGCACGCCGATTACAGTAGGACACACCATGAGCGCATCCGACCGCACAGCCACCCCTGGCGCCTCAGCACCGGCCTTCTACATCACCACGGCCATCGCCTACCCGAACGGTGCGCCGCACATCGGGCACGCGTACGAGTACATCTCGTCCGATGCCCTGGCTCGCTTCAAGCGGCTCGACGGCTTCGACGTGTTCTTCATGACCGGCACCGACGAGCACGGCCAGAAGGTGCAGCAGGCTGCCAAGGCCGCGGGCGTGCCCGAGCGCGAGTACGCGGCGGGCAACTCGGACGTGTTCGAGCGGATGGACAAGGCCCTCGACGTCTCCTTCGACCGGTTCATCCGCACCACCGACGAGGACCACCACGCCGCCTCCATCGCCATCTGGGAGCGGATGGCCGCCAATGGCGACATCTACCTCGACACCTACTCGGGCTGGTACTCGGTGCGCGACGAGGCGTTCTACACCGAGGAGGAGACCACCGTCCTCGACGACGGCACCCGGGTCTCCACCGAGACCAGGACGCCGGTGGAGTGGACCGAGGAGTCGAACTACTTCTTCCGGCTGTCCAACTACCAGGACCGTCTGCTCGAGCTGTACGAGACGCGGCCGGACTTCATCGCGCCCGCCACCCGGCGCAACGAGATCGTCTCCTACGTCAAGGCCGGGCTGAAGGATCTGTCCATCTCCCGCACCACCTTCGACTGGGGCGTGCCGGTGCCGGGCGATCCGGCGCACGTCATGTACGTGTGGGTGGACGCGCTCACCAACTACCTCACCGGCGCGGGCTTTCCGAATACCGATTCCGCCGCGTTCCAAAAGTTCTGGCCCGCCGATCTGCACATCATCGGCAAGGACATCACCCGCTTCCACTGCGTGTACTGGCCCGCCTTCCTGATGTCGGCCGGTATCGAGTTGCCGAAACGCGTATTCGTGCACGGGTTCCTGTACAACAAGGGCGAGAAGATGTCGAAGTCGGTCGGCAATGTGGTCGATCCGATGGAACTCGTCGACACCTACGGCCTCGACGCCGTGCGCTTCTTCCTGCTGCGTGAGATCTCCTACGGACAGGACGGCTCCTACAGCCACGAGGCCATCGTCGGGCGCATCAATACCGACCTGGCCAACGAATATGGCAACCTGGCGCAGCGCTGCCTGAAGATGGTCGCCCGCGACTTCGGTCCCGTGGCCCCGACGCCCGGTGAGTTCACCGAGGACGACAAGGCGCTGCTGGACCGGGCGAACGGGCTGCTGGAGAAGGTGCGCGCCGAATTCGACCAGCAGCAGATCCACCTCGGCCTGGAACAGCTGTGGCTGATGCTCGGCGAGACCAACCGCTACTTCTCCGCGCAGGCCCCGTGGACACTGGCCAAGGCCGGTACGCCGGAGGGCACCGCACGGGAGGGCACCATCCTCTATGTGACCATGGAGGTGCTGCGCATCGTCTCGATCCTGGTGCAGCCGGTGATTCCGGGTTCGGCGAACAAGATCCTGGACCTGCTGGGTCAGACCGGCCGTACCTTCGCCGATATCGCCACGCCGATCCAGCCGGGCATCGCGCTGCCCGCGCCGGAGGTGGTCTTCCCGAAGTTCGTGGAGCCCAAGGCATAATCGCTCGGAAAGGGCTGTCGCCCAGACAGTTTGCTCACCCCTGGCCGGGTACGAGAAATCGTGCCCGGCCGCTCTGCGTTCGGGGGTCCGGAGGCGGTGAAGTCTCTCACAGCGAAACCGTCAGTCCGATAATCAAGACTGGTCGTTCGCACAGTTTTTCCCGGGTAGCCGACGGTTGGCCCCGAGCCCACGCCGACACCAAGATCACCTGATCACCCGAGGTGAAGCACTGATAGCCGAATCGCATGCGGTTCGTGAGACTCACGGTTACAGAAATTGTGACAAACCCAAATGTCTCAGACAGTTGGCCTCGATCAACGATGTCGCAGACGAAGTTACCCTCGGGTAGCCTTCCATGCGTCCCCGCTATCGAATGAATTGCTCCCTACTTCCGAGGAGTCCCCGTGCCGTATTCACGATTCGAGGCGATCGGCGCATATCTGCCGTCCAAACGAGTCACCACCGAAGAACTCGTATCGCAATTGAAAACCGCACCCGGCTTCGATCTCGAAAAGATCACGGGTGTCCAGGAGCGGCGGTTCCGCTCCACCGAACCCGGGAACGTCGAAGATTCCTTCACCCTCGCCATGAATGCGGTGGAGGACTGTCTGTCCAGGTCACAGTATGCTGCCTCGGATCTGGACGTGATCATCTCCACCTCGATCACGCGGTCCAAGGACGGCACCAAGATGTATATGGAGCCCTCCTTCGCGGGTGCGATCGGCCGCGCCATCGGCGCGCGCGAAGATGTCATCACCTTCGATCTGTCGAATGCCTGCGCGGGTATGCTCACCGGCACCTACATTCTGGATCGAATGATTCGCTCGGGCGCGGTGCGGCGCGGAATCGTGGTCAGCGGCGAGGCCATCACCCCCATTGCGGAAACCGCCGTCGAAGAAATCTCCGAGAAATACGATCTGCAATTCGCCTCACTCACCGTGGGCGATTCCGGTGCGGCCGTCGTACTGGATGAGGCAGTCGACGACGCCGACAAGATCCACTACATCGAGCTGACCACGGCCTCGGAGTACTCGCACCTGTGCCTGGGCATGCCCAGTGACAAGTCACAGGGTGTGGCGCTCTACACCGACAACCGGAAGATGCACAACGAGTCGCGCTTCCTGCTGTGGACCGATACGCAGAGCGGTTACCTGGACAAGCAGGGCACCACCTTCGCGGACGAGAAGTTCGACTACATGATCCACCACCAGTTCGGCGCGGGCGCGGTGCCGTTCATCAACGCCATCGCCGCGCGGGAGTTCGGCGTCCCGATGCCGCCGGATCTGAATGTCATCCACAAGTACGGAAACACCTCCACCACTTCACATTTCATCGTGCTGCACGACCAACTGAGCCAGCAGGCCATTCCGGCCGGAGCCAAGCTGCTCATGGTCCCGGCCGCCTCCGGCGTGGTCGCCGGATTCCTGTCCACCACGATTTCTTCGCTGAAGGTCTGAATCTGCTATGGGCGTGCGCATCAAATCCACCGGAACCAGCCGGGACACCGACACTTTCAGCATCGTCGAGCACAGCGCCCGCGCGGCGCGGCAGAGCCTGGAGCGGGCCGGTGTGCGGCCCGACCAGGTGGGGGTGCTGATCAACACCGGCGTGTTCCGCGACTCCAACACCGTCGAACCCGCTGTCTCGGCGCTCATTCAGAAGGCCGCCGGAATCGGGCTCGACTACGCCAAGGAGGACCCCCGGTCGTTCTCCTTCGACCTCATGAACGGCGCGGTCGGCGTGCTCAACGGCGTGCAGGTGGCCCAGTCGGTACTGGCCACCGGCAGTGCCGAACACGTGCTGGTGGTCTCCGGTGACACCCACCCGTCGCTGACGCGGTCGGCCGCCGACGACGAATTCCCCTACGCCACCGCGGGTGCCGCACTGTTGCTGGAATTCACCGACGAGCCGGAAGGTTTCGGCCGGGTGCACACGGTCTCGGGTGCGGGCACTCCCGCCGTCGAGTCCTATGTCGACGTCGCCACCATGGGCACCGTGGGCCGCGGTCTGATGACCGTGGAGCGCGACGCCGATGCCGAGGACCGGCTGCTCGCGGTCGCCGTGCGGGCCGCGCGAGCCGCGCTCGACGAGGCGGGTGACATCGATCCGGCCGATACGGCGGTGATCGCCTCCACGCCGAGCGCGGCGTTCCCGGCCCGGCTGGCCGCCGAACTGGGCATCGCCCCCGAGGCGGTGCGGACTCCCGACCTGTCCCAGGGCGATCCGCACACCGCCGCGCTGCCGCTGGCCTATGACGCCGCCGCACAGGACGATTCGCTGTCGGCGTACCGTCAGGTGCTCTTCGTGGCCGCCGGCGCCGGTCCGGCCGCCGCCGCGGTGCTCTACCGCCTGCCCGCCCTCGCCGGGGCCGCCGCGTGACGGCGGGCACCTATTGGAAGGCCATCGACCGCTTCCGGGCGGTCGTGGCCGACCAGCCGGATCGCGAGGCCGTGATCTTCCCGGGTGGCAAGAACCCGTCCGGGCTGCCGGACTACCGGTACCTCACCTATCGCGAACTCGACGCCTGGTCCGACGCCATCGCCGAACGGTTGAGCGCGGCCGGTGTCGGGCGCGGCACCCGCACCATCGTGCTGGTGCTGCCCAGCCCCGAGCTGTACGCGATCATGCTGGGGCTGTTGAAGATCGGCGCGGTACCCGTGGCCATCGACCCGGGCATGGGCCTGCGCAAGATGCTGCGCTGCCTGCGCGCGGCCGATGCCGAGGCGTTCATCGGCATCCCGCCCGCGCACGCGGCCCGGGTGCTGTTCCGCAACTACTTCCGCGGCGTGCGGGTGACGGTGACGGTCGGCAGGCGCTGGTTCTGGCGCGGCCCCACCCTCGCCAGCTGGGGCACCCGACCGACCGGAACCCTGCGGCAGCGCGAACCCGCTCCCGATGACGAGCTGCTGCTCATCGCCTACACCACCGGCAGCACCGGACCGGCCAAAGCCGTCGAGATGACGCACGGAAATCTGTCGGCCATGGTCGAGCAGGTGCACGCCGCGCGCGGCCACGTCCCACCGGACACCTCGCTCATCACCCTGCCGCTGGTCGGCATCCTGGACCTGCTGCTCGGCGCGCGCTGTGTGCTGCCGCCGCTGATTCCCAGCCGGGTCGGGTCCACCGATCCGGCGCACGTGGTGGATGCGGTCAACCGGTTCGGCGTGCGGACCATGTTCGCCTCCCCGGCCGTGCTGATCCCGCTGCTGCGGCACCTGGAGCGCACCGGGGCGGCGGTGCCCAGCCTGCACAGCATCTACTCCGGTGGTGCGCCGGTGCCGAACTGGTGCATCGCGGGCCTGCGAAAGGTGCTCGCCGCGGACGCCGAGATCCACGCGGGTTACGGCTCCACCGAGGCGCTGCCCATGTCCACCATCGAATCGCGGGAGCTGTTCGACGGTTTGGTGGAGCGTGCGCAGCGCGGCGAGGGCACCTGCATCGGCCGTCCCAGCGACCGGGTGCGCGCCCGGGTGGTCGCGATCACCGACGACCCGCTACCCACCTGGGATCGGGTGGAGGAGCTGTCCTCGGAGCTGTACGCCACCAATGGAATCGGCGAACTCGTGGTCTCCGGGCCGAATGTGAGCACCCGCTACTTCTGGCCGCCCGAGGCCAATACGGCGGGCAAGATCCACGACGGCGACACCGTCTGGCACCGCACCGGCGATCTGGCCTGGATCGACGCCGAGGGCCGAATCTGGTTCTGCGGCCGCAAGAGCCAGCGCGTGCACACCGCCGACGGGCCCATGTTCACCGTGCAGGTCGAACAGGTCTTCAATACGGTGCCGGGCGTGGCCCGCACGGCGCTGGTCGGGGTCGGACCGCGCGGCGGGCAGACGCCGGTGCTGTGCGTGGAGGCCGAGCCGGGTGCCGATGTCGACGCCGTCGCCGTGGCCCTGCGCCAGCGTGCCGCCGAATTCGAAGTCACCGCAAAGGTTTCCCGCTTCCTGTTCCACCCGAAGTTCCCGGTGGATATTCGGCACAATGCCAAGATCGGCCGCGAGCAGCTGGCGATCTGGGCGCAGCGGCAACTAGGGACGGAGAGGTAATGAAGGTTCTCGCACTGCGCGCGGTCCCGATCCTGGGCTGGCTGTACCTGGTGGTCGGCCTGATCGCCGCGCTGACCGGTCGCGCCCCGGCCAATCGGCTGCTGCGCGCCGTCTTCTGGATCGACGCCTTCCTCAGCATCGTGGTGCACGCGGCCCAGATCCCGGCCGCGCTGCGCGCCGCCGAGGGCAGCGGCACGTCACCGGTCGAAACCGCCGTGCTGACCCAGATCTTCGGGCTCACCTGGTGGAAGACGCAGGAGGTGGCGGCGTGAAAGCACTCGTGACGGGCGCGTCCGGATTCCTCGGCGGCGCCATCGTGCGCCGCCTGGTCCGCGACGGCGACTACGACGTGGCGATCCTGGCGCGGCCCACCAGCAATCTGCGTGACCTCGCCGACGTCATCGACCGCATCGAGATCGTCACCGGCGATCTCACCGACGCCGGATCGCTCGACGAGGCCACCAAGGGCGTGGACGTGGTGTTCCACAGCGCGGCGCGGGTCGACGAGCGTGGCACCCGGCGGCAGTTCTGGGCCGAGAACGTCAGCGCCACCGTGCAACTGCTGGCCGCCGCGCGGCGCAACGGGGCTTCCCGCTTCGTCTTCATCTCCAGTCCCAGTGCGCTCATGGACCGCGACGGCGGCGATCAAGTCTCGATCGACGAATCGGTGCCCTACCCGAGCCGCTACCTGAATCTCTACTCCGAAACCAAGGCCGCCGCCGAACGCGCGGTGCTGTCGGCGAATTCGGAAACCTTCACCACCTGCGCGCTGCGCCCGCGCGCCATCTGGGGCGCGGGCGACCGCAGCGGACCGATCGTGCGGCTGCTGGGTAAGGCGGCCGAGGGTTCGCTGCCGGATCTGTCCTACGGCAAACAGGTATTCGCCTCGCTGTGTCACGTCGAGAACATCGTGGAGGCCAGCGTCAAGGCCGCCGCGTCCGACCGGGTCGGCGGGAAGGCGTATTTCGTCGCCGACGCCGAGCAGACCGACGTGTGGGGCTTCCTCGGCGAGGTCGCCACCGACCTCGGCTACGAGCGACCGAGCCGGCAGCCGAACCGGCGGGTGCTCGACGCCGTGGTGTCGGTCATCGAAACCATCTGGCGGGTACCGGCCGTCGCCACCCGCTGGTCGCCGCCGCTGTCGCGCTACGTGGTGGCGCTGATGACCCGCACCGCCACCTACGACACCTCGGCGGCGGCCCGCGATTTCGGGTACGTGCCGGTCGTGGACCGGGCGCAGGGGCTGCGCGAACTGCTGGCCTGGCTCGAGACCCAGGGCGGCGTCGAGGAATTGACCAAGAACATTCGGTGATTGAGAGCAGGCCATGAGCAACGACACCGGTTTCCGCCGACCCATCTCCCCCACCGAGCTCATCTACTTCCCGATGCGGGATCTGGCTCCGCCGTTCCTCATGCAGCTGGCGATCGAGGGCACCGGCACCCTCGACGCCGACGAGCTGCGGCGTGCGGTGGCCACGGCGGCGCAGGCCAATCCGGGCGCGCGGCTGGTGCGCGACGGGAAGTACTGGGTGGACAGCGGCATCGCGCCCGCGGTGCGGGTGGTCGACCACGCGCTGCGGTTCCCGGAGCTGGAGGCGGATCCGGTGCTCACCAGCCCGATCGGCCCCACACCGGAATCGACGGTGGAGGTGCTGCTGCTGACGGCCGCGCCGACCACCGTCGTCTTCCGGGTGTTCCACGGGGTGATGGACGGCATGGGCATGATCATGTTCGTCACCGATGTGCTGCGGGTGCTGCGCGGGCAAGAGCCGGTGGGCGCGGCCGATCCCATCGCCGACGCCGAACTGGTGCGCAAGGTCGGCGCGCCGGGGCGGCCGACGCTCATGAACCCGAGCTTCCGCTCGGCGGTCGGTCACGGGCGACAGGAGCCGGGTGAGCCTCGGCATCTGCTGCGCTGCCGCACCATCAACGCCACCGGACCGCGCGCGCTGGAGCGGGTCGCCGCCATCCTCACCGAGTGGGGTGGGCCGCGCTCGCGCATCATGATTCCGGTCGATCTGCGCCGCCACGATCCGGAATTGCGCTCCACCGCGAATCTCGCGCTGCCGCTGTTCCTCGATGTGCGCGGCGTCGCCACGGTGGCACAGCTCAACGAGATGAAGAAGGCCGGGCTGCGCGAGGGCCGCGAGCTCAATCAGATGGACAACAGCGGGCTCACCAAACTACCGCCCGCCGTAGGACGTTCGCTGCTGCGGACGCTGAACTTCGTCGGCTCCCGGTGGGGCTACAACCTCGCCTCGGCCACCGTCTCCCATATGGGACGCTACGACTTCGACGAACTCGCGGTGCCCGGTTTCCGTCCGACCGCCGTGCGGGTGCTGCCGCAGCACAGTGTGGCAATGCCGCTGCTGTTCGGTATGACCGAGGGCGACGGGCGCACCGAACTCTCCGTGTCGGCGCGCAGCGGGCGGGGCATTCCGGAGCGCCTCGAGGCGCTGTTGGACAAGATCGTTCACACGCTGGAAAGCGAATTCGCGCAGACGGATTCGGCGGCGTCATGACGCGGTGGGCGCGGATGGTGGTGGCCCGGCCGCGGCTGGTGCTGGCCGCCGCCGTGCTGTTCGCACTGCTGTCCGGGATCTTCGCCGCCGGGCTGGCCGAGAAGGTGAGTGCGGCCGGATTCCAGGACCCCGGCAGTGAGTCCACCGCGGTGGACAGCTGGGTGACGGAGCGGTTCGGCCCGCAGAACCCGGACATCATCGCCATCTACACCGCGCCCGAGGGGCAGACCCTCGACGACATCGGTCCCCGGATTCAGCAGGCGGTCCAGCGGATCGACCCGGCACTGCTCGACCGCCCGGTCGAAACCTACTGGAACAGTGCGCGACAGCAGTATCTGCGCGCACCCGACGGGCAGCGCGCCCTGGCGGTGGTGTTCGCCGCCGGGGACGACAATCGGCGGATCGCGGTGTACCCGGAGATCGCGGCCGAACTCGAGGTGCCGGGCATCCGCACCCAGCTGACCGGGTACAGCGCCCTGGCCGATGAGATCAGCCAGCAGTCGCGGCGCGATCTCATCGTCGCGGAGGCGATTTCGATTCCGCTCACGGCCGTGGTGCTGGTGCTGGTGTTCGGCGGCATCGTGGCGGCGCTGCTGCCGGTGGCGGTGGGCACGCTGGCCGTGATCGGGGCGCTGGGCGCGGTGGGCCTCATCGCCCACGTCACCGAGGTCAGCGTGTTCGCCATGAACGTGGTGTCGCTGCTGGGGCTCGGATTGGCCATCGACTACGGGCTTTTCGTGGTCGGGCGGTTCCGGGAGGAGCTCGGGCAGGGTCGCGCCGTGGACGAGGCGGTGACGCGGGCGCTGCTCACCGCCGGACGGACCGTGACCTTCTCGGCGCTGCTGCTCATGTGCGCCTTCGCGGGCACCTTCGTCTTCCCGCAGGCGGTGCTGCGCTCGCTGGGGTTCGGGGCGATCGCGGCGGTGGGCCTGGCCGCGCTGCTGTCGGTCAGCGCGCTGCCCGCCGCGCTCATGCTGCTCGGACCGCGGATTCGCCGGTGGAGCTGGCGGGCGGACGCCTACGAGCGCGCCGAGGAACGGGCGCAACGGTTCTGGGGTCGCGTGGTCACCGCGGTCATGCGGCGGCCCGGTACGGTCGCCATCGCCGTGGGCGGACTGCTGCTGGTGCTCGCCGCACCGCTGACCGGCGTGCGGTTGGGCGATATCGACCACACCGCGCTGCCGCCCGGCAATGAGAAGCGGATCGCCGTCGAGGAATTGAGCGCCGACTTCGCCGCCGCGAACAGCGGCGCCACCGTACTGCTCACGCGCGCCGACGGAAGCGCACCCGCCGGCTCCGACATCTCCGCGGGACTGCGTGGCATCGGGGCGGTACCCGGTGTGCGCCAGGTGCTTTCGCTGGGTACACGGGACGATGCCGCCGTCCTGCACGCGGCCCTGGCCGCGCCCGACCGCTCACCGGACGCCCAGGAGATCGTGAAAGACATTCGGGCGCTGCGCCTCGACGGTGTGGAGCTGCGGGTGGGCGGGGCGAGCGCCGCCACCGTGGACAGCGTCACCGGCGTCCTCGACGCCATGCCGCTGATGCTCGTGGTCATGGTCGCCGCCACCCTGCTGGTGCTGCTGCTGGCCTTCCGCTCCGTGGTGCTCCCGCTCAAGGCCGTCCTCATGGCCTTCCTCAGCCTCGCCGCCACCTTCGGCATCCTGACCTGGATCTTCGACCAGGGCCATCTGGCGGATGTGCTCGGTGTCAGCCCCGGCCCGCTCTCCGGCGGGATGATGGTGCTCATCATCGCCGTGGTCTTCGGCCTGTCCACCGACTACGAGGTGTTCCTGCTGTCCCGCATGAAGGAGGCCCACGACGCCGGGGCCGACACCACCGCGGCCGTCCGCACCGGCACCGTGCAGACCGCGCGGGTGATCACCGCCGCCGCGACCCTGCTCGTCCTCATCACCGGCGCGTTCACCATCTCCCCCCTGACCCCCATGCGCTTCCTCGGCCTCGGCATGGTCATCGCGCTGATCATCGACGCCACCCTGGTCCGCATGCTCCTGGTCCCCGCCCTGGTGAAACTCATGGGCGAGGCCAACTGGTGGATGCCCGGCCGCCGCCCGCCGAAGCCGCCGGAATCGACCACCGCCACCGCCCCGGCGGAGACCGTCCCGGTGCGGGGATAGCGAGTAGAATTCGCGCCGTACGACAGGAGGGACCGCCGATCAGCCGCCGCCGCTATGTGCCGCGCGGGGTGTCGGGCGGCTACCGCATCTGGGACAACAAGATTCGCCGCTGGTGGGGTGAAGTGTACGAGTTGTGCCCGGACGCACTGGTCGCGGAACTGAATGGGGCGCACCGGCCGGAACGGATCACCGCCCTCACGCGGGAGGCACGCAGGTACCGGCGGTAGGCGTAGAACGGACCTATTCGGCCGCACGTGCGGCCAGTACGGCGTCGTAGAGTTCCTTGCGGGACGCGCCCGTGGTGGCGGCTACCTCGGCACAGGCGTCCTTGAGTCGCAGACCCTTGGCTGCCAGGCCCTCCACGCGCTCGACCAGGTCTTCGGGGGCGGCCGAAACCGGTTGTGCGCCTTCCAGAACGACGGTGATCTCGCCGCGCGCGCCGTCGACGGCCCAGGCGGCCAGTTCGGCCAGGGTGCCGCGGACGACCTCCTCGTATGTCTTGGTGAGTTCGCGGCAGACCGCCGCGCGGCGTTGGGGCCCAAGGATTTCCACCGCGTCGGCCAGGCAGTCGGCCAGGCGGTGCGGGGCTTCGAAGAACACGCAGGCGCGGGGTTCGGTGGCGAGAGTGCGCAGCCACTCCTTGCGCTGCCCCGATTTGCGCGGCGGGAAACCGTCGAAGCAGAACCGCTCGACCGGCAGGCCGGACAGGGCCAGGGCGGTGGTCACGGCCGACGGGCCGGGCAGGCAGGTGATGGGAAGCTCATGCTCGACGCAGGCGGCGACCATGCGGTAGCCGGGGTCGCTGACCGACGGCATTCCCGCGTCGGTGACCAGCAGCACCGTGCGACCGGACTCGATCTCCGCCAGCAGCATGGGAATTCGAGCGGTCTCGACGTGATCGTAGAAACTCACCACCCGCCCCGTGATCTCGATTCCGAGCGCCTTGGCCAGCGACCGCGTGCGCCGGGTGTCCTCCGCCGCGACGATATCGGCCGCGCCCAGCGCATCCCGCAACCGCTGCGAGGCGTCACCGACATCCCCCATCGGCGTAGCGGCCAGCACCAGCCGCCCCGACGCCTCACCCATATCGCTCACCGCTCCTCGTCATCGTCTCGAAAGCCGCGTACAACCACCCGCGACGCTCGCTCGCCGGGTACGACGCAGGAGCCACGCGGCCCGAAAGACAGACCGCGGCGGCTCCGACAGCGACACGGCCGGATGCGCCCGTCCGCCGCGCCCAGCATACGGACGCCGCCGAAGCCGACACACCCGCATCGTGCGGGGGCCGCGACCCGCGCACTCTCGCCACCCGGCGTCCACAGACGAGCGCGCCGCATGCTCAGGCCGGAGGCTCGCGCCCGAACTCACCGGCCGCGCCCCGCCACCGGCGCACCGCATACCATCGGGTCGTGACCCAGGTGACCGATACTCGACCGTCCGCCCCGGACAATGGGGTGGCGACGTCCAGCCCGGCACCGCTCACACCGTCGCTGAAGATCGGGCCCACCGATCGGGTGCGCGGGTGGGTGGTCACGCTCGTGCTCACCGCCATCGCGGGGTTCACCCGGTTCCTCATGCTGGGGTATCCGACCGACGGCAAGACGCCGGTGTTCGACGAGAAGCATTACGCGCCGCAGGGCTGGCAGGTGCTGACCGGCGGCGGGGTCGAGGACAATCCCGGGTACGGGCTCGTCGTGCATCCGCCGGTCGGCAAGCAGATGATCGCCATCGGCGAGGCCATCTTCGGTTACAACGGCTGGGGGTGGCGGTTCACGGCCGCCGTCTGCGGCACCGTGCTGGTGCTGCTGGTGATCCGCATCGTGCGGCGGATGACGCGTTCCACGCTGGTGGGCGCGTTCGCGGGCATTCTGCTGATCGCCGACGGGGTCACCTTCGTGTCCTCGCGCATCGGCATGCTGGACATCTTCCAGGCGCTGTTCGTGGTCGCCGCGTTCGGCTGCCTGATCGTGGATCGCGACGAGATGCGCGCCCGCATGGCCAGGGTGCACCGGGAGGGCCGGATCGGGGACAGCCCGTACGGTCCGCGCTTCGGAGTGCGCTGGTGGCGTTTCGGCGCGGGCGTGCTGCTCGGCCTGGCCTGTGGAACCAAATGGTCGGGACTGTACTTCGTGGCGGCCTTCACCCTGCTCAGCCTGGCCTTCGACCTCGCCGCCCGGCGCGGTTACCGGGTGCGCCTGCCCTGGCAGGGCACCGCGGTGCGCGATCTCGTCCCCACCGCCTACGCCCTGGTGGTCGTCCCGGTGCTGGTCTACCTCGCCACCTGGTGGGCCTGGTTCGGCGGCGAGACCACCTACGACCGCTGGGTGGTAGGCAGTCCCAAACTCGGCAGCGACGGCCTGTTCGCCTGGGTGCCCGACGCGCTGCGCTCGCTCTGGTTCTATTCGGCGGAGGTGCTGCGCTTCCACGAGGGACTCACCAATTCGGCGGGCAATCACCATCCGTGGGAATCGAAACCGTGGACTTGGCCGATGGGCCTGCGCCCGATGCTCTACTACTACGCCGACTCCGGCGTCACCGGCTGCGGCAGCTCGCAGTGTGTGAAGGCCATTATGCTGATCGGCACGCCCGCCCTGTGGTGGGTGGCGCTGCCCGTGCTGGGCTGGGCGCTGTGGCGGACGCTGGTGCGGCGCGACTGGCGGTACGCGGCGGTGCTGGTGGGCTACGGCGCGGGCCTGCTGCCCTGGTTCCTGTCACTGGACCGGCAGATGTACTTCTTCTACGCGGTGCCGCTGGCCCCGTTCCTGGCCATGGCCGTGGCCCTGGTGCTCGGC
The DNA here is from genome assembly GCF_000308635.1 of Nocardia otitidiscaviarum NBRC 14405. Lineage (GTDB taxonomy): Bacteria > Actinomycetota > Actinomycetes > Mycobacteriales > Mycobacteriaceae > Nocardia > Nocardia otitidiscaviarum. The sequence goes on from NZ_BAGD01000106.1 coordinate 220,824, forward strand.
GACATTCTCGGGCACGCCGCGCCGAGCGGGCGACGACTATCGGGCGCGCTGGAGTGGCAGCGGTTCACGCCGACCAGTGAGCGGCAGGGGTTGGGCCTGCTCATCGTCTGCCTGTATCTGGCGCTGGTGATCGCGAACTTCATCTGGCTGTGGCCGATTCTCACGGCCTATCCGATCACGATCGGCAACTGGCACGACCACCTGTGGCTGCCGAGCTGGCGGTAGCGTCCGGTCAACCGGGGTCGGATTCCCCCAGCGCGGCCCGCAGATAGCGCACCGCCGCCTCGTCGTCCAGGCCGAGGCGGCGGATCACGCTCACGTACTCGGTGGCGGCGCGGCCCGCCGTATCGCTGGTCGGGTCGCCCGAGGAGGCGATGAACGAGCCCAGCCTGCCCCGGGTTTCGAGCACACCGTCCTGTTCCAGCTCCCGGTAGGCCCGCGCCACCGTGTTCGGGGCCAGCCGCAACTGGGCGGCCAGCGCGCGCACGGTGGGGATCTTGGTCCCGGCGGCCAGCTCACCGGATCGCACCCGGGCGATGACGCCCTGCCGCAGCTGTTCGTAGGGCGGCACCGTCGAGTGGTGGTCGACCGGGATGTCCAGCATGGTCGTCTCACACCTCCTCACGCGACAGCGGACAGGACAGGCAGCGTGGACCGCCGCGACCGGAACCCAGTTCCGACCCCGGAATCTGCAATACCTCGATGCCCGCGTCCGCGAGCCGCGCGTTGGTCATCTCATTGCGCTCGTAGGCGACGACGACACCGGGCGCGAGCGCGAGCGTGTTGTTGCCGTCGTCCCACTGTTCGCGTTCGGCGGTGACACCGTCCAGACCGGTGTCCACGACCCGCAGTTTGCCGATTCCCATGGCGTCGGCCGCCACCCGCAGGAAGGGGTCGGGGCCGCCGATGCTCACACCGCCGCCGTCGGTCTTGCGAATGGCGAAGGCGCACAGGGAGTCCTGCACCGCCGGGTACATCACCACCGCGTCCACGTCGACCATGGTGCACACCGTGTCCAGATGCATGGTGGCACGGGTCTGGGCGATCGGCACCACGAGCACGGTATGGGCGAGGTCGTCCTCGAAGAGGCTGCGCGCCAGGGCCTCCGCGCCCGCCGGGGAGGTGCGCTCCCCCACCCCGACCGCCACCACGCCGGGTGACAGCAGCAGTACGTCGCCGCCCTCGATGGGGGCGGTGTGCGATTCGTAGGCGCGGCGCACGTGCAGGAAGCGCGGGTGGAAGGCGTAGATGAGGTCGGTGAGCGAGGTCTCGCGCACCCGCGCGGGCATGGCCAGCGAGGTGATGGCGAAGCGGCGGCCCACCCAGAACGAGGAATCGCGGGTGAACAGCAGATTCGGCAGCGGGTCGATGACGAAGTCGTGCCCGTGGTGCATGCGCCGCACCAGCGAGGTGGCGTCCGGCCCGAACGGCAGTTCGTCGAAAGTCATTCCGGCCATGAGGATCTGGGCCAGCTCGGGCGCGGGCACGGTGCGCAGGTAGGCGGCCAGCTCATCGGCGAGCACATGCCCGAGCCGCCGCGCGTCCACCGCGCCGGAGATGCCCTGGATCCGCGCCGCCCCGCTCACCCGCAGGGTCTCGGTGAGCAGATCGGCCAGCAGCAGCACCTCCACCCCGCGCCCGCGCAGGACGTCGGCGAAGGCGTCGTGTTCCTGCTGCGCCCGCTCCACCCACGGGATGGCGTCGAAGAGCAGCTGGTCGTTGTTGCGCGGCGTCAATCGCCGCAACTCGTCGCCCGGCCGATGCAGCAGCACCGTGCGCAGCGCGCCGACCTCGGAGGTCACGGAAAACGGTCGCGCGGCGGGCGCAGCCTCAGTTCCCATGACACGACGGTAGTTCGCATTCGCGCCGAAGGCAGGGAATTGGTCGTCGCACGGGGCTCGCGCCGCCGCACGCGGGGCTGTCCGTACCCGCTCGCACCACCGCCGCACGCCGGCTGCGGCCCGCCCGCAAGCCGGGCCCGCGGTAGCCGCACCCGAGCCGCGAGAGGCAGAGCCAACCAGCCGCATCGCACGCGAGCACACGGTGCAGCACCGCGGACAACAGCCGCATCGCATCCAGAGCACGGGTGCCGCGCGGCCCGCGCGAGAGCGCACCCTGACAACCTCGAGTACTGTTCAGGTATGCAACACGCGTCATGGCAGGCGAAGGAACTGACGCCCGGACAACTCTCCGAACGCAGTGGCGTGGCGGTCTCCGCCCTGCACTTCTACGAGCGCGAGGGCCTGCTGCACAGCCGTCGGACCAGCGGCAATCAGCGCCGCTACCCGCGTGAGACGCTGCGCCGCGTGGCCTTCATCCGCATCTCCCAGCAGGTGGGCATCCCACTGGCGGAGATCCGCAAGGCGCTGGACAACCTGCCCGACGGCCGTACCCCGACACGCCGGGACTGGGAGACCCTGTCCACGGCGTGGCGCGCCGACCTGGACGACCGCATCGCACAGTTGATCGCGCTGCGCGACAATCTCACCGGCTGCATCGGCTGCGGCTGCCTGTCACTGGGCACCTGCAAGATCGTCAACGCCCACGATCACCTGGGCGACGAGGGGCCCGGTGCCCGGGTGCTCGACATCCACGCCGCGGACACCTGTGTCAAACCTGATCCGGAGTGCGCTCCTGCTTCGGCAGAAACGTCGTGAACAGGTCGTTGGCCCGGCGCATGACGAATTCGTAGGGCCAGGCGAACTTCCGCGCCCACCAGTAGCCGAAGCGGATGTCGAACTGGGTGTGCACCAGGTAGGTGCCCTTCTCCACCGCCCGCACCATGATGTCGGCCACCTGCTCGGGCTGCTTGGCGTGCCGCCGGAACCGCTTGATCCACGCCTGGATTCGCGGATCGTCGCGATCCGCGCCGACGATGTCCACGGTGTGCACCAGGGGTGTGTCCACCGCGCCCGGCACCACCAGGTGCACCGCGATGCCGTGGCGCTCCAGATCGAACCGCAGTACCTCCGACACCCCCCGCAGCCCGAACTTGCTGGCGCTGTAGGCGGCGTGCCACGGGAAGGCCAGCAGTCCGGCCGCCGAGGACACGTTCACCAGCGCGCCCCCGCGTCCGGCCGCGACCATGGGGGGCACGAAGTTCTCGATCACGTGGATGGGGCCCATGAGGTTCACGTCCACCATGCGCTTCCAGTGCCGATGCTCCAGGTTCTCCACGGTGCCCCAGGTGGATACGCCCGCGATGTTCATGACCACGTCGACGGAGCCGAGCTGCTCGTGCACCTGCTCGGCCCACTCGGTCACGGCCTCGTAGTCGCTGACATCCAGTGCGCGCGAGTTCTCGACCACCCCGCCTTCGGCGCGCACCTGGTCCACGACCTCGGCGAGGCCCTGCTCGTTCACATCGGTGAGGACCAGCCGCGCCCCCTTCCGCGCCGCCGCCAGAGCGGTGGCCCGGCCGATACCGCTCGCCGCGCCGGTAATCACAGTCTTCTTGCCGCTGAGCTTACGACCACGCACGCTGATCCATCCCTCGAAGTTGACAGCCCTGTCGCAGGGGCACGCTACCCGCGAACAGAGTTGTTCGCCATTGGAAAGTCCCATGACAACGCCCCTATTTCCGGGGTCGCGTCGATTTCAACAACCGGACGGCCGTCCAGGTACCTAGCGCGGCGCGGACCCCGGCAGGTCGAGATCCAACGCGATCCGCCCGGCCGCCAGATGCGCCTGGACCTCCTCGGCGGGCATGGGGCGCGCGATGAGGAATCCCTGGGCGCGATAGCAGCCCAGAGCGACCAGCGTGCGGGCCGCCACGGTCGTCTCCACACCCTCGCCGACGACGCCGAGACCGAACGAACCAGCAAGCCCAACAATGGATTTCACAATCGCCAGGTCGTCGGCGCTGGCGCCCAGCCGCTGCACGAAACCCCGGTCGATCTTCACCGCGTCCACCGGCAGCGCCTTGAGGTGCGACAGCGAGGAGTAGCCGGTGCCGAAATCGTCGATGGCGATCTGCACGCCCATCCGCTTGAGCCCGCGCAGCGTCACCTGGGTGCGCGCGAGATCTTGCACCACAACATGTTCGGTGATCTCCAGGCAGACCGACGAGCCGTCGATGCCGAAGCGACGCAGAATATCCTCCATGGTCTCGACGAAGTCGAGACTCACCAGCTGCACCGGCGACACATTGATGCGAATAACCACATTCGACGCCAGCCCCCGCCGCCGCCATTTCGCGAACTGTTCACAGGCCGAGCGAATCACCCAGCGCCCCAATTCACCCGCGAGGTTGGTGGCCTCCGCGACCCCCACGAACGCCCCCGGCGGTAGCAACCCCCGGGTCGGATGCTGCCAGCGCACCAGCGCCTCCAGCGCCACCACCCGCCCGGTCCGCAGATCCACCTCGGGCTGATAGTGCAACAGCAGCGATCCGTCCGCCACCGCCCCGCGCAGATTCAATTCCACATCGTCCTGGAGTTCGAACTGCGCCCGCATGGCGTCGGTGAACACCGCGACCCCGTTGCCCCCGCTCGACTTCGCCGACAACAGTGCGTGATCGGCCCGCCGTAGCACATCCGCCACCGTGGTCTCCCCCGGAATCCCCACGGCCACACCAACACTCGCTCCCCGACTCACCGATTCCCCACCCACGGTGACCCGCCGCCCGATGAGCTGCCGAATCCGCGCCGCCTCACTCTCCGCCGCCACCGCGTCCATCGGCTTGGCCGGCACGATCACGAACTCGTCACCCCCGAGCCGGGCGATCATATCCGCCGGATCCAGATTCTCGCGTAGTCGTGCCGACAGCGTCCGAATGAAGTTGTCCCCCGCCGTATGCCCGAGAAAGTCGTTGAGCGCCTTCAACCGATCCAGATCGAGGAAGAACGCCGCCACCGGCCCCAGATTCCCGGGCCGCAACCGCTCCTCCATATGCTCGAGCAGTGCGCGGCGGTTCGCCAGGCCGGTGAGGTCGTCGTGCATGGCGATGTAGCGCAGGCGGTCTTCGGCCACCACGCGAGCCTGTAGTTGTGCGAAGAGCGCGGCGATCGCCTTCAGCACATTGATCTCGCGGGTGGACCATTCCCGGTCCCCCTGCTTGATGAATCCCAGCAGCCCGGTCGATTCGCCGCGCGAGACCAGCGGTACCGCCGCCGTGGACACATTGGCGATGCCGGAGGACCGCGCGATCGTGTCCTGATAGTCGTCGAACGGGTGGCTGGGGCGCACGATCATGACGTCGAGCTGGTTCTCGCTCATGGCGAACACCGAGTCGGCAGCCTCGAAGTGAATGACCTGTAGGGGGTCCGGCTCGATGGAGCTGGGACGGTGCGGCCATTCGGCGATCAGTATCGACGCGCGTTTCTCACGATCGGTGTGCCGCAGGTAGCTGAAATCCACGTCGAAGTGTTCGACCAGCCAGGACAGCACGCGCTCGCTCGCCGCCACCATGGTGGTGGCGTCGACACCCATCAACTCGGAGGCAACCTGGGTCACCAGTGAGTCGAGCGTCCGCCGAGGCACGTTGTCTCCGATCTCACTAACCGCGGGTGTCCGCGTCCGGTACCGGAAGTCGCCGGCTGCGGACCGTGGCATCGGCCGCGTAGCTCAAGCGCAGCACCAATGCCATGGTCTCGTGCTCAGGCACTTCCAGTAGGTCAAGGAAACGGCCCTGAAGTGACGTTAGTGTATCGGCGAACTCCGGGGAAACCGTGGACAACTCCGCCGGCCGCCGAGCGAAAAGGAAGACTGGCGATACCGGCTGAACGGCCAAACCGTACCGCTCAGCCTCGATCCACACCCGCTGCACGACCTCACCGGCACGGGCATACCCGGCTAGTTCGTCTCGATCGTCGGGCGCAGGCATACAACAAGTCACGGCGACGACGGCCGAACTCGACAGCACCCGGTCGCGGGTGTACGAACCCAGCGCCGCGCCACCGTCGAATGCCCGCACACGGGCCATGACGTCGGCGCGTCGTACGAGATCGATTGTTGCCGCTTCGTAAGGGGCGAACTCCATACTACGCAGGTCCAGACCCGTGCGTAGATCGTCGCCGGTACCGCGCAACTCGGCGAACATCTCCTCATGCATCCGGGGCGTCAGGTACCGACAGCGGTCGGCCGCGCCCAGCAGATCCGCAGCCGCTGTCACCGCAGGCCGGGTGGCGGCCCACCGCAGCGACCCACCGGCAGCCTCGGCAACCCCCGCGATACCGGCCAGGACATCGGCATCCAGCGCAGCGCCCGTTCCGAAGTGCCGGTTGGTGTGGCGATCGAGAATAGCCGGGTAGTCGCGCGCGAGGGCCGGGTCGCTGCCGTCACCCAACGCGAGTACCGCGGTCAGTGGCACAGGCCCGTCCGTCAGCAGTCGACTGGAACCGAGCAGCCCTGCCGAGGCTGCGGCCACTCGCGCGTTGTACAGCGCCGCGCCGACCGCGAGCGCGCTCCCGCGGTATCCGATATCCATGGCAGTCGATCGCTGCGGCGCGAGAGCGATTTCGACACCGTCGACGGTGCGTCGTAGCGTCCAAGGCTGCGCGTTACCACCGGACGGTGCCCGCTGCGCGGCCACCAGCACCGCGGCGACCCCGCTGCGCTGCTTCGACTGCGGCTCATCGTCCGCCCAAGCGGCGTCGCCCGGCGGAACCGGCTCGACGATCGCATCGAGGCAACTCTCCAGATCAACGCGGGTGCGACCGGAGGGCAGCTTCCCTCCGACTCCAATGCGCCGCACGGCCGCCGCGGCGATCGCCGCCCCCAAATGCACATCACCGCCCAATTGCGGCCAACTCGAGATGGTTTCACCGACCTCGACCAAACTGGCCGCCATCGATACCGAGAAGCCCGCAGCGTCGAGAATCCGTACCACGTGCGGTGCCTTGTCACGGTTCGACAATCCACGCAAGTCCGCAGCGCGCGTATCGCCGAGCAAACCATGGAAGGGCGAACGGGAGGGTTCCAGGTCGAACCTCTCCACATCGAGCAGACCACGGTCGCTGGTATCCATGATGACCGGGATGGCGTGCCGACGCGCGGCCTCCCGCACCACGAGCTTGATGTCCAGGGAGTCACATTCCTCGACGACGAGGGACAGGCCGTCCAGGAAGACGTCCACATTGTCGCTATCGATGCCGCCCGTGAAGACCTGTACCGGTAGGTAGGGGTCGAGCTCAGCAACTCTGCGGGCAGCTACCACGGCCTTGTTCAGACCGATATCGAACAGGCTTCCCGGCAAACGGTTCAAATTGGATAGCTCGACAGCATCGAAATCAGCAAGACGCAACTCACAGCATGTGCCCTCCATCACGAGTACATGCGCGATGGAATGACCGACGCTCTGTCCGACGATGCCGATCTTTTGCCGCGCGAGGATTTCCTGCTCGCCCCGCGTGATTTTGTTCCTATTTCGGTCCAAGCGAATCGTTCGCATCGTCTCGGGTCCCGGCAGGCCGAGCACCAGCCCCCGCCACGGGTAGTAGACCCAGCGATCGCAATCGGCGGGTTCCACCCGCGTCGGCCTGTCCGCCAACCCACCGAACTCGGTGTGCAGCAAACCCCGCAAGTCACGAAAGACAACGGCGGGGTCGGCCCGCAACCGTGCCAGGTCCGCAGCGTTCGCAGGGTCGGATTCGTCGAAGAACAGCGGCCGATACTGTTCGGCCGCAGGATCACCGGTCGCCATGACCTACGCCGACCCTCCCCGACATGCGGTGTGGGCATACCCATGCACCAAACACCCTGACAACTGGTCGGTTTCGGAGTCGATGAGGACCATCTGCGAAGGTTCCGCAACGGACCGGAGGTTCTGCAAATCCCACCACATCGGAACGGTCCGGTAGCGCTCATCCGGATAGGGAACGGCGGGAACCCACCACGCGATGACGCCGCCCGCGGTGCGATACCGGTCAGCGGCATGCGAGGCGGCAGTCCCGAGCCCGTAGCGCGCACCGAGCAGCCTCGTGAGATGGACGGCGCCCCTAGGGATCGCGGCGCCGAGTTCGACCCGATGCTCGGTATCACGGGCGACCCAAGCCGCCTTCAATTCGACGACGCCCGCCGGAATCCGCTCGGCGATCATCCTCCGGAATTGGGCTTCGCCGGGATGTCCCGACCACTCCAGCAGGGCAGCGGCCTCGTCGACATGCCGGTACGGCCGCTGCGCACGCAGGCCCGCGACCACCTGGCCTTCAGCATCGATGGCCGTCATGAACAGGGCGGTGGAATGCCCGTCGATCACATTGTCGTAATCGAGAGCAACATCGACGCCGTAGTGCCGGTAAACGCCCAGCGCTCCGTCGATGTTGCGACGCCAGAGCCGCGGATGCGCCTGCGGCGTGCCGATGTAGAACATGCACCCCGACGGCTCATCTCTGAATCGCAGCAAGTCCGGACCTATGCTTTCCGCGATCACATCGACAGCCATACAGTTCCTACTCCGTTGCTACGCGACATATCGCGCCACTACACACTCTCGTCCCGATACGCTCATGCATCCAGCGCGCGCGACGCAGGCACCTAGGGGAGTATCCGCCACGCACATGGAATTGTCCAGGCGTCTGGCAAATCTCCCGAAACCCTCATGTGCATGCGGAAACTTCGCCCGGTCAGATCATTGCTATCAGTCACGAAATACAACCACAAGACTGGTTGGTTCCAATTTAGTTAACTAGCAGCTATCAGATCAGGATGGAGATGAAGAGCTCCACCTCGGAGGTGCCGCGCCAGATCTCGATCTCCTCGCGGTAGGCGCGGGTGATCTCCGCCGATGCCGTCGCATCGTCGACCTGGGCCCAGACGTCCTCGACCGGATCGTGATAGTCGCCGTTGGGTTCGAAACGGGCGTACACGCCCTTGGGAACCTTGATCAGCACATCGCCGACGGGCACCTCGTGCACGTCGGGGTACTCGTAGGACACCAGCACGTTGTAGTTGCCCGCCGGATCCGGCACGTAGACGGTGGCCAGCGGCGGTTCGAGGCCGTTGCGCTCGCGCAGCCGGTCGCGCAGGAACTCGATGAGCTCACTGTTGCTCACCTTGAAGCTGGGCCGGACCCGCGGCACCACCAGGCCGCCGTAGATCGCGCCGGGGCGCACCACGATCGAATAGCTCATGAGGCTTCGACCGCCAGATACAGGTCGATCTTGTAGGCGTGCGGATAACACTCGAAGTCGCCGGTGTAGGTGCGTTTGATCTGCTTGTGCTCCTCGGCGAACGCGATCTGGGTCCAGAGATCGGTCATGATCTGCGGGAAGTTGCCGACCGAGGAGAACCGCGCGTACGTGCCGCGCGGCAGCCGCGCCACCACATGCCCCCGGGTGACCTCGTCGAACGAACCGCACTGGTAGCCGACGATCTGCGTGTTGTAGGTGCCGAGTTCGGCCGCGAAGTCGGTGTAGGCCGCCGCCAGCGGGCCGCCGAGTTCCTGATGCAGCACCGCCGCCCAGGCCACCTCCAGATCGTGGTCGCGCAGTTCACCGAGCGCGCGTTTCGGACTGCGCACGGGCAGACCGGCAACCCACGTCTCGTCCCGCTCGACGATCTCAAACTGCATGGAAGAAACTCTCTCGAGGTGTGATCGCATGGGCAGGTGCGCAATCCGTATTGCCCGCGTCGGCCAGCATCGACATGCTATCAACCGAGTTAGCCCAGCCTTGGCGACACGACCGCGAGCAGGGTGTCACGGTGCGTCGGGCGCCGCGTCCCGGCGGCGATGCGGACGGGCCAGCGGGGCGCGCCAGTGCAGGCGCAGTGCGGCCACCCGCACGCCGAAGGCGACCGCGCCCGCGAGCGCGCCCGTCCAGTAGGTGTAGACGCCGAAATACAGCAGTGTCGCCGTGGCGGCGGCCCCGACCAGCGCCGGGATGGCGTAAACCTCCTCGTCGGGACGCAGAATGCTCGGGGTGCGTCCGGCCAGTACATCGCGGACGACACCGCCGCCCACCGCGGTGAGCACGCCCAGCGCGGCGGCCGAGAAGGCCGACAGTCCGTGGTGGTAGGCGGTGACGGTGCCGGTGACGCAGAAGCTGGCGAGGCCGACCGCGTCGGCCATGGCGAGCGGGGTGCGAACGAGTCGCCGCGGCGGGTGCCAGAAGAAGATGATCAGCGCGGCCAGCAGCGCGGTGGCCGGATAGCGGAGATGGACGAAGGCCGCCGGTGGCGTCGCCCCGATGACGAGATCGCGCATGATGCCGCCGCCGAGTGCGGTGCAGACGGCCAGCACGGCAATACCGACCAGGTCGTATCTCTTGTGGACTGCCAGCAGCGCACCGGACACGGCAAAGGCGAAGACCCCCAGCAGATCTCCCACCTCCTGTGCGATACCGGCCGCACCGCCCAGCTCCGCCAGGTAGGCCATGTACGCACCCTCCATGTCGCAAATATTCGGCAATCGGGCTAAGTATGCCCGGATGCCCGATTTCGGCCTGTCATGGGACGGTGTTGCGGGCGGCATGGTTGGCTGGAACCGTGTTCCGCACGATCTCCGACATGGAGGACGACCTCGTCGAGTGCCGAGCCTGCCCGCGTCTGGTGGCGTGGCGGGAACGGGTCGCCGACGAGAAGCGCGCGGCCTTCCGCGACGAGGCGTACTGGGGTCGGCCGGTGCCCGGATACGGCCCGGACGATGCGAAACTGCTGGTGGTCGGCCTGGCTCCGGCCGCGCACGGCGGCAATCGCACCGGACGGATGTTCACCGGGGACCGCAGCGGCGACGTCCTCTACGCCGCCATGCACGCCGTCGGCCTCGCCAATCAACCGACCGCCGTACACCGCGGCGACGGCCTGCGCCTGCTCGGCGCCCGCGTCACCGCACCCGTCCACTGCGCCCCGCCCGACAACAAACCGACCACCACCGAACGCGACACCTGCCGCCGCTGGCTGATAGCCGAACTCGACCTCCTCGCCCCCACGCTGCGCTCGATCGTGGTCCTGGGCGGCTGGGGCTGGCAGGCCCTGCTTCCGACCCTCGCCCAATCCGGCTGGGCACTACCGAAACCCAGACCCAAGTTCGGCCACGGCGTCCACACCACCATCACCCCCGCCCACCCCGACCGCACACCCCTGCACCTGTTCGGCAGCTACCACGTCAGCCAGCAGAACACCTTCACGGGCCGCCTGACTCCGGCCATGCTGGAAGCCGTGCTGGCCGAGGCGAAATCGGCCGCGGGTCTCGATGATCGATAACCGGTACGGCGATCGCCGAAGTTCCGGCCGCTGATGGCGTGTGCGCGGCTGGCGGTCCATCCGGTCGCGGACGACTTCGCGACCGCCGTGCCCTACTCGCCCATCGCGGGCGTGGCTTCGACGGGTGCTGGTGGCGGCTCCGGCGGCGGGCGTGATCGGTAGTCCGGTCGGCCACGCGGCGCGGCTCGTTACGATGCGGGCGTGAGCAGGGGTGACGAGAGTGTGGATGAGGTCGCCGCCGAGGTGGCCGAGCCGCGCGGCGGGCGGCGGCGGGAGCAGACCCGGCAGCGGTTGCTGGACGCCGCGTTCGACGCGTTCGCGGATGAGGGGTTCGGGCGGTGTTCGGTCGAGCAGGTGTGTGAGCGGGCCGGGTTCACCCGGGGCGCGTTCTATTCGAATTTCACCTCGCTCGAGGAACTGTTCCTCGCCATGTGGGAGCAGCGCTCCAGCCGGATGCTGAGCGAGGTGCGGGCGGTTCTGGACGCGCCCGCCGCGGTGACGGTGTCGCAGCCGCGACAGGTGGTGGAGCATGTGCTGGCCGCGGTTCCCGTGGACGACAAGTGGTTTCGCATCACCTCGGAGTTCACGGCGCACGCCCTGCGCACCCCGGCGCTGCGCCGGGCCATGGTGGCTCGGGAGGAGTCGATCGCCGCGGCCCTGATCCCCGTGATCGTGACGCTGCTGGAACGCGCGGGACGCATCGTCCCCGATCCGCGCGCCCTGGGCCGCGCACTGGTCGCCGTCCACGACGGCACCCTCGCCCAATGCCTGCTGGAACCGGACAATCCCGCCGTCCGCGAGGGACGGGTGGACCTGTTCCTCCAGGTCGTGCTGGCCTACAGCACCCCCGCCTGATCCGTGAGCCCGTCCAGCGCCCGCACCAGGCGGCCGAGGCTCTGTTCCCGAAGGTCCGGCATATCGTTCTCGATCCCGTGCAGGATGTCGTCGGCCGGGTCGGCGCAGGTCCAGAACTCCAGCTTGCGCACCAGCGACGCGTCCAGCTCCCGCCCGCGCCCCTGCTGCACCTGCCGCACGAAGTCGGCACCCGCCTCCGCCCACAGGTAGCACAGGTCGTAATCCGGATCCCCGACCTGCGTATCCCCGAAGTCGATTACTCCGCTGATGCGATCGCCCTCGATCAGCAGATGATCCAGGCTCACATCCCCGTGGATCAGGGTCGGCCGGTACGCGAAATTCTCCGCATCGCCCAGGTACCGCTCGTACACCGCCACCAACCGCCGCCCCCGCTGCGCATCCAACAGCGGCACGACCTCGTCCTCCAGCATGTCCAGGGTCTCCGAGAAGTCCGCCCGGAAATCGGCCACCTCCACCCCCAATTCGACCGCCCGCTCCACCGGAAACGCGTGCACCTGCTCCAGAAACTCCGCCACCTGCCGCGCCGTCCCCGCCCCGAGCAGCCCACGCCGATGCCACTCCTCCGGCAGCACCACTTCACCCGGTACCACCGGATACACACAGAACTCCCCCGGCCCCAACGGATTCGGCGCCGTGAACGCGAACCGCGGAATAGGCAGCCCCACCCGCGGCCCCAACTCCGGAAGCAACCGAGCCTCCCGCACCATCCCCTCCGCCCCCCACTCCCCCTTCGGCAACCGCATCACATACCGCCGCTCCCCCACCGCGACGATCATCGCCACACTCTCCATCCCCGCCCCCAACACCGCGATCTCCCCCGCGGCCAACTCCACCCCCAACTCCCCGGCCCCCGCCAAGGCCCCCCGAACCCGCCCGTCCCAATCCCCCGGCAGCTCGATACTCGCACTCATGTCCACCCCCGAATCCTAAACACCCCCACAACCGATTTTCCGCCCCAAACACCCCTCTGACCAGCCGATTCGTCCTCCCCTGAACCCACCTGCTAAAGTTCTTCACCGCAGACCGGAAACGGACTGCACGGGGCTATAGCGCAGTTGGTAGCGCGCTTCGTTCGCATCGAAGAGGTCAGGGGTTCGATTCCCCTTAGCTCCACTTTCAGAGGCAGTGAAAAAACCGCCCCTGACCTGGTAAGGGTCAGGGGCGGTTTGCTGTTCCGGGACTAGCTGGAATCTTGTTCGTCGGTGCCGGTCCGCAGTCCGTCCGCAGCGTCGGTGTTAGCTGCCCGCGCCGCGCGGTCGAGAGCGTCCGCGACCGCCTCCAGATTATCGGGGGAGAGATCGGCGTAGGTATCGAGGGTCATCGCTGCCGACTTGTGCCCGAGCATGATCTGTACCGCCTTGGGGTTCGCGCCCGCGCTGATCGCCAGCGACGCAGCGGTGTGCCGAAGGTCGTGCGGGGTGACGATGGGGAACTCCGGCGTCTTGGCTTCCCCCGTCTTCGTGATCTCCTCCGCGCGAGCCCGTTTGATGGCTGCTCGGAACCGCCGGACCGCCGGTACCAGTACGCGCGGCCGGTAGGTCGACACCCGCAGGACTTCCCCCTCGGCGGAGGTGAACACCAACGCATCGCGATCCTTGCCCCGCATGAGCACGGCGAGTTCGGCGACCAGGAACCGCGGGAACGGGACCGAACGGCGTTTGTAGCCCTTCGTGGTATCCCACACCAGACGGCCGTCCGCCTCCGCCACAGCTTCGCGGATATCGACGCGGCAGCGGAGCATGTCGAATAACGCCACACGCAAGGCCGCCATCTCACCCCAGCGCAGCCCGGCATAGGCGAGAAACCTTACCGCCGTAGCATTTTCGGTCACCTCGTCGGCAAGCTGCGCGACCTGAGGTGGGTGAGGTACCCGCGGCGCCGGTGCCGACGTTTGGGCAGCTTCACCCGAGCACACGGATTACGCGGGATCTGCCGCTCTTCCACCGCGGCCTCACAGATACCGCGCAGGATGCCGACCGCGTTCTCGATAGTCGACACCCCCGCGCCGTTGTCGACCATCTCCGCGACCCAAGCCCGCACGGCCGGAGTGCGGATATCGCGCACCGCGGTTGTCGCCCAGCGCGGTTCGACATGCGCCCGCCAGGGTCGTGCACCACCTTCGGTGCCGCCGAAACCGAATGCTTCACCGTCACCGGAGGCCGGGAGTTGCGCATGATCGCCATCCCGGTCCTCGGGCCCTTCGGATCGGTGAACGCCGTCGCCGTGTGGACCGTGCCCGCAGTGACCCCATTCCTGAAATCCCGAAAATCGGGTCCGTTGAGTGGAACGCCGCAGGCATCGCGACCAGCACACCTCCGGCTCAATACCTGCTGCGACTGTCCTACCTCGACACACCCGCCGCCCACACGGTGCCCGAAAGCTGGCAGGCTTCCACAACTTCACCGACAGGCCAGGCTTCTTCTCCCTGTTCAACCTCGACAACCCCACCGACCGATGGGCAGGAACCGCGACCAAAATCTACGAAGACGGCAACGCCCACCAGCTCCACATCGCCGCCCACGCCTCCGGCACCGGCCCCGACCGCACCATGGCTCACCGAACCCGATAGCCCGCTGGCCGGATGGCGTCACCACAATCCCGAACTCGATAACGGCAGCCACATGCTGGCCGCCACCACTTGCTACGAACTCGCGACCAACGTCCGCCGATACACGAGCCCGCGTGCGCTTCACCCCCAACGATGCCTGGCTCACCCTCGACGCCCGCTGGAACCGTATCGCCGACGGCGAACGACCCAAGCCCTCCTCGACGTCACCCCGATCTCCCCGAACCCGATCCCCCCAGTGACCAACTGCAGCCTCTGCCACGACATGCACACAATCCGGCCTGCCAGCAACTGAACGCCCCCAAAGCCCCTGCCTACTGCCCATCCAGACCTATCCTGAATCACGATTCAATCCGGCCTGTCCCGCGCTACTCGCGGATAGAGGCTGGGGAAGGGCCTGGGGGCCTCCGTGAGATGGTGAAAAGCGGATGGTCTCGCTGGCCTTCGAACGCCACCTCGTCGCCGAATTCCTCTTTCAAGCTCAACGCAAACAGGCTCAGGTAGGTAATCAACGACACGGCGATTTCCGGCCCCGCACGGTCGTACGTTCGAACCGTGAACTCCGATCCACCTTCGGTCGTGCGGATCACGACGACCGCCTCCCTGAAGGTTTCCTGCGGCACCGGAATCTCGAAGGTCGAGAGGTCCGCTGCTTCCGGGAGGGTGAACCGCCAGTCGCTGCGCCACCACCCATCGACCAGGACCGGGTCGGGGAAGTGGAAGAGCTGGATCGGCATGTCCGCATATCTGTCTGGCTGAGTTTCCCTCATTGCGCACCTCACCCTGCGGGGTATATGGACCAATGCGCTTCGCCACTGGCCAACAGCATGGCAATTATGGGGAACGATTCCGGCTTGAAGACCGACTGGTATGGAGTGTAGTCGGTCCGGAGGAGCCCCGCCGTTTCCAGGGACTTGACTGCGTGCGAGGGCAGGCTCAAGACCAGACATCCACGGGCCTGGTTTGTGGCGTGCGCCCCAGGACGCGGCCGTTGCAGTGCCGCCATCGGGTCAGCTGGATCAACTCGGGGCGGGAGGCGAGTTTGTCAGAGGCCTCGTCGATGAAGATCTGCTCACAGCCAGCGGCGGTGAACACGTCGTGCTGGGCTTCGGGGTGCTGGTCGCGGGTGGAGACCCGCCCGTTGCCGATTCGCATGGCGGGGAGTGTATTGCGCACCCCCGACAGGTTGACGTTGACGCGGACATGGCAATCTTTACGAATCCGAGGCGCCCCGATCTGTGGGAACGGATTGGGTCGCACCGTGTCTCACCAACGATCGTTTTCGACTCGAGTGATCATCCACGTGTGTCGCAGCATGTGAGGCGGCCTGGCCGCCTCACACGCCTTCCGCTGGTCAGTCCTCAGCGGCCGCCCGATCCTCCTCACAGGCTTTCGGTTGCTCGAACGTGAATTCAGTGGCAGGTTCGCCGAACCAGCGGGACAGACAGTCGTCCAGGTCCTGCTGATCGTCGCCGATCCAGGCGACATGGCCGTCGGCGCGTAGCAGGACGCACGGACCATCCAGTTCCGCAGCGGGATCTGCGAGGTAGTCGACCCGGTCTGACCAGCCGCCGACGGTCAGGCGTTCGGTGCGGTCCAGCAGCAGGCCGCGCCCGCGATGCAGCAGACCGTAGAGGCGGCCCTGTTGCAGGTCGATGTCGGGCAGTCGGCGCCCGAGCAGGTCGGGCCCCTCGCCGAAGTCGTAGCGGATGCCGGTCGCGGTGATCTTCTCGATCAGATAGCGGCTCACCTCGTCGAAGTCCATCAATTCGGTGAGCAGCCTGCGCACCGCCTGCGGGCCTGGTTCGGTGGCGTGCAGTTCCATCTGGGCGCGCGTGTTGTCCAGCACGTCCGCGGCGACCGGATGGCGTTCAGCCTGGTAGGTGTCCAGCAGTGTTTCCGGCGCCCAGCCGCGGATCTGTGCGGCCAGTTTCCAGCCGAGGTTAACCGCATCCTGAATGCCCAGGTTCAAGCCCTGACCGCCGGCGGGCGGATGGATGTGCGCCGCATCGCCGGCCAGCAGCACATGCCCGACCCGATAGCGCTCGGCCAGCCGAGTGGCATCGCCGAAGCGGGACAACCCGCGCGGGGAGTGTACGCCGAAATCGGTTCCGGCGAGGGCGCGCAACTGTAGTTTGAAGTCCTCGAGGGTGGGAGGCTCCGCGCGATCACTGACTCCCGCAGCGGGGACGACAACGCTGTAGGTCCCTTCACCCACGGGCCGGAGACTGAATCGCTTGTTGGTCTTGTATATCTCGGCCGCCTTGGCGGCGATCTCCTCCTGTGACACATCCAGTTCCATCTCGCCCATCAGGGTGTCGTTGCGTGAGGGCTCGCCGGGGAAGCCGACGCCGAGCAGTTTGCGTACCGCGCTGCGCGCGCCATCGCAGCCGACGAGGTAACGCGCACGCAACTGCTCACCGTCGGCAAGCTCGACGGTCGTCCCTTCGTCGTCCTGCTCGAAACCGGCCACCGCACAACCGCGCCGGACCTGCGCACCCAGCGCGATCGCATGTTCTTCGAGCAGGCGAACGATGACCGGTTGCTGGATGCCCAGCAGATAGGCGTACGCGGAATCCAGGCCTTCGGGCGCGGGTTTGGGAATGGCGGCGAAGATACCGCCGACCGGACGCCGCCTTCCGTGTTCGAGAATGCGATCCAGCAGTCCGCGCATCGCCATCAGCTCGAGACTGCGTATGTGCAGGCTGACTATGCGCACGAACGACGCGGGCTCGGTTTCCTTCTCCAGAACGAGTACCCGCACGTCGTGCAGACGCAGTTCGGCGGCCAGCATCGCGCCGGTTGGTCCGCATCCGGCAATGATCACGTCGAACGTGAGGGGCGTGCGATCGGTGTCGGAGGACAGCGACCGGCGGTCGGAGACGTCACCAGCGGTGACATTGTGCTCGCGAACGCTGTCGTCGAGGCGGTTTTCGGAATTGAATTGCACGATAGTGCCTTTCGGGAGTGCTGGTGAACGGCGCTCCCGGACGACCTATCGCCCGACCATGATCCACGAGGGGAGCACCCATGTCGATACTGCGTTCACGGGTACCACCTCCTCGGTCTCTTGCACGGCCTCCGAAAAGGTAACAGTGGTCGCCGTGGTTCACCAACAGGTTTTGCAGAGAATGAATCGCCCCCGAACACGCACCGCTCGGCTGGTTACAGGCCGTTGATGAGCGATGGCATGAGCATCGGGTCGAGGTCAGAAGAGGTGTCGCGGACACGCAACGGGCGGTAACCGGTGGGCCCGAGCTGGGCGAGCGCCAACTCTCCGACCGCGCCGTGCCATTCGTCGGTGAGCGCGGCCAACGCGGCAGCCGGGTCGGCCGGTTTGTCGACCAGCCGGCAGAATTCGTCGCGCTGCGGCTCCCACTGCTGCGGCGTGAGCAGGTAGGCGGCCGGATCGGCGTAGCGGCGCGACCCCGGCACGAACACATCCCCGCTGCGCAGGCCGTCCCGCAACCGGAGCGCCACTTGGTCGGCACGAACCCTGTTGGCGCGTCGTCGAACACCTTGCGGCGACCGGTCGCGTTCAGCTCGCGCAGCATATTCACTGCGGTCAGCAACTCCGTCGCAGCGGTGTCGCCGACGAACCGGACCGCCGACAACACCGCCGGGGTGAACTTCCGCAGATACGAATACGAGCTATCGAGGGCGGCCAGGGGCGTGCGAGCGGTCGCAATCGCTGCGGCCAGGTACACATCGGGCTCTCGCTGTTCCCGATCGAGTCCTCGTGCACCGCGCAACGGCACTCACCAATACGTGGCGCGACTACGCATACCTCGTCCTCGATTCCCCCGACCAGCTGAACACCACGCCGGTCACCGCCAACCGACCGGTCAGCGCCGACCCACGGCAGCGATGTGCTGCTCGAACGCAGGTTAGGGACGGAACGTCCCCGCAGCCTCCACTCCAAGTCGCCGCAATCGGTTCCGACACTGCCCGATATTGATGAGGGCGACGCGAGTGTCGGCCAGCCCGTCGGCAGATCGGTCGCCCGGTGTGCGGTTGATTCGTCGCATCGGGCTCGACGGATTGGGTCAACCCATTCACCGGGACACCTCTTTGCGGCCGTCGGCACCCGGACCTACCGTCCCTGAGCAGGCCATATCGCTATCCGGTGTGGGCCGCATCACTCGAGGAGTATCCATGCAATCAATCGCATCCCGCCTGTCCACGATGGTCGGATCGGTCGTCGCGGCGGTGGCAGTTGTGGCGGCTGGAGGCGGTACCGCGGTAGCGGCACCGCCTGGTGAAATGACTCTGACCTTCATCCGTCATGCGGAGTCGGCCGGCAACGCGTCCGGCCTCATCGACACCTCCGTCCCCGGTCCTGAGCTGACCGACAAGGGGTGGGTACAAGCTGAGGCTGTCTCCGGGGCGCTGGGGGACTGCAAGTTCATCGACGGCGTGTACGTCTCGACGATGGTGCGGACCCAGCAGACGGCGAAGCCGGTCTCGGAGCGGTGTGATCGTCCAGCGGTCGTCGAGAGCGGCTTCCACGAGATCGAGGCCGGGATCTACGAGGGCACCCCGGAGCGGGATGCGATGCGGGGCTATTTCGCCGCTCCGCTCCAGTGGATGCAGGGCAACCTGGATGCTCGCATCCCCGGCTCGATCAATGGCCATGAGTTCAAGCAGCGGATGGACGCCTCCATTCAGGGCATCCAGGATCGCGGCACCAAGCGTGCGGTGGTCTTCTCGCACGGCGGCGCCATGATGGTCTGGGCGGTGATGTCGCTCGACAACGTGGACGTGAGCAAACTGCAGACCGACCCGATTCAGAACACCGGACGGGTGGTCGTGAAGGGGAAGCCGGGCAAGGGTTGGAAGCTCGTGTCCTGGGACGGCAGCCCCGCTGCCTGAGCGCGTCCTCCGCCCGCCGACCCCCATCAGGCACCCACCGATCGCCTGATGGGGGTCGGCGGGCGGAGACGGTAGTACTGATACCGAGTCCTACCAATGTCTTTCGAGAGCGGTGAACGACGAGCGTTGACCTACAGTACGGGCATGCGTTGCCAACGACAGCCGTATCTCCTCCACCTCGTGCTCGGCGGTGCGACCGCTCTCGGCGTGCTCACCGGTTGCGGTTCCGGCGAATCGAGCGCCGACGAGCAGGCGTCGCCCGTCACCTGCGCTGAGTTCTTGCGGATGAGCAGCGCCGAGCAATTCGATGCGGTCGAGCGGGCGGTGCAGAACAAGCCGGGCTGGCAGCTCGAGGCGGTGGAGGGTGATGGGCCGTCGATGGCGTTGCGGGCGGCGACGACGATGGTCACGAAGAACTGCAGCCTGCCCGATGCTGCCGAGCGGACGGTCGCGGAATCGGTGCGCATCCCGTCGACGACGCCGTGATGAGGGGACGCGGAAGACTGGTCGTCCGGGGCGTCAGGGGATCTGTTCGTGGATGGTGAGTAGCAGGTGGTCGAATGCGGCCACGGTGTTCGGGGGTGGGGGTGGGAGTTGGGGGAGGGCGTCGAGCAGGGCTTCGGCCAGGTCGCGCAGTTTGGTGTTGGTTTCCTGGGAGCGCCATTTCAGGACCTTGAACGCCTGGTCGGAGTTGATGTCGTACATCCGCATCAGGACGCCCTTGGCCTGTTCGATCGCCGCGCGGTTCTCCACCACTTCGGGGATCACGGTGTCGAGGGTTTCGCGTTCGGCCTCGGCGAGGGTGTCGGACAGGTCGATGTAGTAACCCGAGGTACCGACCGGTGTGCCGGTGGCGTCGAGGATGTGGTCGGCGACCAGCATTACGCGGTGCTCGACGCCGGCGGTGTCGAGGAAGCGATGGCGGCTCGAGAAGGGCTGGCCCTTGGTCAGTGACCGCGCGATGGATTCGGCGAACTGTTCGCGATCGTCCGGATGCTTGTGCGCCAACAGCAGCTCGGTGGTCGGTTCGATCTCGCCGGGGGCGTAGCCGTGCATGCGGTACACCTCGGGCGACCATTCCCAGCGTTGGGTGGCGAACCAGAAGCGGAAGCTGCCGAACCCTCGCTCGTTCGAGGTGAGCTGGTTCGGCTCACCGGTGGTGCCCGGGTACGGCGAGGCGTTTCGAGCAGGGTCGACAGTATCTGTCATCACGCAAGTATGACCCTCCGCGCGCGCCTCGGCGTCCTCCTCGGGATTCCACCGCTGCACGGGACCGGTGGGCTGGTTTCTCAACCCGACCGGTATCGATGGGTTATCCCCGTTCGCGCTGTCTACGCCGCGGCCGCGGGCACATCACCGAACCGGTGCAGTGACCTGTTACTCGAGTAGCTGATGGTTTGTTCGTCGCTCGGCGGGTAGAGCCTGAACGTGGATGGCCACACCGGGCGCATCCACTTCATAACTCCCGACACAGGAGGTGTGACACATGGCTGATCCGAACAACCCCGGACAGTTCGGCAACCGCTCCGACACCGCAGAGGCGGCCAGCAAGGGCGGACAGGCCAGCACCGGCAGCTTCGGTGAACCCAACGCCGCCGACCCGCACGAGGCCGGGCGCAAGGGTGCCGAAGCCCAGCCGCAGGAGGCGAAGGTCAAGGGCGGCCAGCACAGCCACGGCGGCCACTGACCGCGTCATCGCGCGGGCCGGGTACAGACTCCCCCGGCCCGCGCACCGCGTTCAGCGGTAGGCCCTTGAAAGTCGTTCTGTCGCACAGTGATCGCGCCGAACTGCGCGGGACCCCGTATTCAGTTCGTATTCACGGTGTGATCCGCGATGGCGGCGGTGACCGGGCAGCCCTCGCCGACCGCGGACGGTTCGATGCCGTCGAAGATCGTGTCGAGGACGGCGGCGCGGTCGAGAGTGGGCGGGAAGATGTGGGTAGCGCGGGCACTGCGGATGACCGCGTGCAGGACAGCGGCGTAGATGTGAGTGCGGGGGACGGTCAGGCGCCAGCCGTGGCGTTCGCGGGCGCGCAATCGGGCGTCGATGGTGTCGAGGACGTCCACGATGACCTGGATCTCGATTCGGTCGGTGTCATCGCAGGGCATGGCGGCCGCCGAAAAATGTTGCGCCGTAGCCGAACAGGTTCCGCACGTGTGCCAGCCAGGACCTGGAGGGTGTGACGGACGTGGGGGTGGCGCGCGGATCGAGCACCATCCGTCCGGTCGCGACCAGCGCATCGCGGGCGCGCCGCCGGACTCGACAGCGATCCGTTCCGCATGCGAGATGCACCTGCATGGCGCGGTGGGCCCGGTCGGCCGTCAGGTCACCCGGATCTGTGTGGCACGACCCCAATCCACGCACGGCGTACCCGATGGGGGCGGTCGCGCCGGTCGCCGGTTCAGCCTGGGGAGTCTGCCGTCTCTCACGTTCGATGCGGTCGATGATCGCCTGCACCGACCACGGGTTATAGCCGGACATTTCGATACCTCCCTGTCGTCGCTCGATTCAGGACACCACCGAGCCGTACAGGGTTAGGGTGAAACCGGGTATCCGATGAAGATTCGTCCAAACTCCCATGTGCCAATCCGAAAATGTTGTGAGCAGCACCCGATTCCGCGACCGGCTCGACCCGATTTCGACCGTGATGGAGCACGCGATGGCCACCGCACATGACGACGACCCTGCTGAAGTAGCCTCGAGTTCAACGCTTCCACGCCGACAACTCGGCCGGTTCCTACGGGAGTGGCGTGACGCCAACGGATTCACCCTCGCTGCTGCCGCAAGCCTGGTAGACCTGTCCACATCCGCGCTCCAGCGCATCGAGGCCGGACAGACTCAGAAGGTGCGCAAGCAGGACGTGCGCGCGCTGTGCGAGGTATACGGTGTCGGTCCCGCCGACACCGCCGCGGCCATCGACCTGGCTGTTTTAGCTCGGACCCAAGGCTGGTATCACGCCTACGGTGGCCTGTACTCCGAGGCGTTCAATATGTACACCGGACTCGAGGCCGCCGCGTACCGGCTGATCACCTACCACGAACACGTCCCCGGCCTGCTGCAGACCGCCGACTACGCGCGTGCCGTGATCGGTGCGTATCCCGGTTTCACCGACGCCAGTGATATCGACCGTCGCGTCGAGCATCGGATGAGACGACAGACCATCGTCACTCGCAAGACGAGACCCGTCCTGCTGGAGGTATTACTGCACGAATCTGCGTTGCACCGCGTGATCGGCGGCCCGCGCGTCATGGCGACTCAACTGCGTCACCTCGCCGAGGTGTCGAAGCTGCCCAACGTCACCCTGCGAATTCACCCCTACACTGCCGGGCTGACCTGGGGAATGCCACGTGGATCGTTCACTGTTCTGGAGTTCGACGCCGCCGATGGAGGCGTCGGCGAACCGCCGATCGTGTACATCGAGGGCGGGCCTACTCAGGACGTGTATCTGGAAAAGCCGGACGAAGTGCGACTCTATAGTGAGCTGGCTTCGGCTATCCGAAGCACGGCGCTGGAGGACACACCGACCCGGAATCTCATTCGCCGGGTTACGAAGGAGTTCGAGCATGGCGAGCATTGACCTGTCCGGAGCCGCGTGGTTCAAGAGTAGCCACAGCGGCAGCCAAGGCGATTGTGTCGAGATCGCGTGGCTGCCCGAAGGCCGTGTCGGAGTGCGGGATTCGAAGAATCCGACCGGCCCGGCCCTGGTTTTCACCCCCGGCGCGTGGGATGCCTTCACCGCGAGCACGGCACACGGGGAGTTCGACCGCCCGGCGTGATCTGCGATGCGGTCTTCGGGTGCGTCGCCTAGACGGACGGGTTCTGTGGTTTGCGGCGGCGCAGTCGCTGGCGGATTCGGGCGCGGACGCCGACGGGGGTCTCGGACGCGGGGACGGTGGGGGGCTGTTCCGCCGCGGTCGCCTGCACGTACCGGATGTGCAGTTGTTCGCGGACCTGGTCCGGGGTGTACGCGCGGCGGCGGCGCTCGGCGCGCACGATCACCACGCCGGTCGCCACGACGCCGGCCGCACCCGCCAATCCCACTGCCTTCCACCACCTCATACCGCATAGGCTACGTCCATGACGGGGACGAGCATCGGACTCGACCGGGCGATCGAGCTCACCAGGACCGGTGACATCTGGTTGTTTCGTGGGTATTCGGCGGCCGATCGGGCGATTCGGATGACGACGAACAGTCCGGTGAACCATGTCGGCATGTCGGTGGTGCTCGATGATCTGCCCGCGCTGATCTGGCACGCGGAGCTCGGTCGGTCGCTGCCCGATATGTGGACGGGTACGGCGCATCGGGGCGTCCAACTGCACAATCTGCGCGACGCCGTGCTGGTGTGGGCGCACCGCTACGGCCAGCGGGCCTGGTTGCGGCAATTGGATCGTCCGGTGACCCGCGAGATGGAAGACAGCCTGCTGCGCACCATCGCCCGGCTCGACGGGACACCCTTCCCGTCCACCGCGAGCCTCGCCGGACGCTGGCTGCGCGGCCGAATCCGCATACCGCCGATGGGGTTGCTACCGCAGCGCCGCAGCCCCAATTGGTATGACCCGGGCCGGTTTTGGAGCGGGGACGAATTGCGATTGGAGAACGGTTTCGAGCTGGGCGGCGAGATCGAGGTGCGGGTGCCGGACCCACCGAACACCTGACGTCGGTCCGAAACCGGCCCCGATCACGCACGGACTACCGCGGCGCTGATCTCGGCGACCTCGGATGGCGCGCACGTTCCGGGCGACAGACCGCCCACGACGCACACTCCCGGCAGACGGGTCGGGTTCGCACCCGACTCGAATGCCGACACGTTCGACTACCGCACTCGAGCGCCCCCGAATACGGTGAGCAGGTCCGATTTCCGGCCCCGGAACTCACTCGCCGCGAGCGCCTGCTCGACGGTGAGCATGCCCGAGGCCAACCCCAACACGACGGCGGAATCCCCGCGCAGCACCGTGTCGGGCTCGTCGCCACGGCTGCGCTCGACGCTCGCGCCGGTCTCGTCCACGTGCACGACGACGGTCTCGTCATCGACGGTGAACCCGATGGTCGTCGGCGCGTCGGTGCGCCGGTCGCGCAGCAGCGCGTCGAGGGCGACCACCAGCCAGTATCCGCGGAAGGTGTCGTCGCCCGGACCGGAGATCATCAGCGGGGTGCTCCATTTCACCAGCGCGGCAACGGTATCGCGGAGCTCCCTGCCCCAGGGCGTGAGCGTGTACGCGACACCGTTGCTCTCGGTGTCGAGGGTGCGCGCGACGACGCCCACTTCCTCGAGCTCCCGCAGCCGGGAGGCGAGCAGATTCGTCGCGATCCCCGGCAGCCCGCTCAGCAGCTCGTTGTAGCGCGCCGGACCGACCAGCAGCTCCCGCACGATGAGCAGGCTCCACCGCGCGCCGACCACATCGAGCGCCCGCGCCAGCCCGCAATATTGACCGTAGGACCGCTGTGCCATGGCCCTCCTCCGCCGCGCTTGACTTTTTGCATCTTGCTTGACTGCACGATACTCCGGGGATCATCCAGGGTGCTGGCGCGCGCTGGGCACTCGTCCACACGATCGGGAAGACCGCCCGCCACGCCGGGTACGCCGACATCGCCCGCTAGCTCATCGACGGCGTGAGCGGCCGGTGATCGACCGAGGAGTCCGGTCGATCACCGATGCACCGTCCACGACGGGCGACGAGATCCGTTCGGAGGCTTGATGGTTCGCGCGGGAGCGGGTGGTGGTGGGAGTTTCGCCGGTGTGGCGGCGGTAGATGCGGCGGAAGGCGGCGGGGTCGGCGTAGCCGACGGCGGCGGCTACGGCGTCGATGGGGTCGCGGGTGGTGGTGAGCAGGGTGGCGGCGTGGCCGACGCGCAGGCGGTGGACGAATTCGGTGGGGGTGATGCCGAGATGCTCGTGGGTGCGGCGGGTCAGGGTGCGCGGGGAAACGGCTGCGGCGCTGGCCAATTCGGTCAGGGTCAGTTGGCGGTGGAGATGGGTGGTGACATGTTGTTCGACGGCGCGCAGAGTGGGGTCGGAGGCGCGCAGGTGCTCGAGGACCATGTAGCGCGACTGCGACATGCGGGCGTCCAGGACCAGGTAGCGGGCCACCCGGTGAGCCAGATCGGGACCGGACAGCCGGGCCAGCAGAGCGAGGACCAGGTCGGCGTGCGCGAAGGCCGCGCCAGCGGTGAGGACGGAGCCGCCGTCCACCACCATACGGTCGGCGCGGACGGTGATGTCGGGATGCATCCTGGTGAACAGCGGGGCCAGCCACCAGGTGGTGGTCGCCTCGCGCCCCGCGAGCAGACCGGCGGCGGCCAGCACGAAGGTGGCCGAGCACGAGGCGGCCACCGTGGCACCGTTCGCGGCGGCGTCGCGAATCAGGTCGATGGCGCGCAGCGTGTCGGGGCGGGCCAGCAAGGCGCGCACGCGGGATGCGCTGGCGGCCGACGGACCGGGTAGCACCAGCACATCGCCCGGCCCGAATTCATTGCCTACCAGGGGGATACGATTCGTCACCGCGATATCGCGCCCGGTGCCGGACCGCACCGGGTCGCCGTCCACCGATACCACCCGCTGGCGCAGACGGAGATCGTCGGCGAACCCGGCCGCCGTATCGACGACGTCGATCCCCAACCCCAGCGCGCCCTCCAGCACTCCGTCCAACACCAGGTGGGTGATCATATGGCGAGATTAGACCGAAGTATGGCGTTCCGGTCAATGGTGGAGCCGGTCCGACACCGGCAGGGTGCACATCGTGATGAGACATTCCTCGGATGATCCGCTCGACGACTTCACGCGCCGGGAGATCACCCTCGACGACACCACCCGTACGGTCCGGGTGAGCGGCACCGGCCCCGCGGTGATCGTGATGGCGGAGATGCCGGGCATCAGTCCGGACGTGGCCCGCTTCGCGCGGTGGGTGCGCGCCGCCGGGCTCACCGTCTACCTGCCCTCGCTGTTCGGTCGCGACGGCGCGTATCCACACGCCGACGAAGGGGCCGAGGTTTTCCGGAAGGTCTGTGTCAGTGCGGAATTCCGCGCGTTCGGCGCGGGAAGGTCCAGCGCGGTCACCGGATGGCTGCGCGCGCTGGCCCGCCTCGCCCACGAGGAATGCGGCGGACCGGGCGTCGGCGCGCTGGGCATGTGCTTCACCGGCAATTTCGCACTCACCATGATGCTGGAGCCCACGACGCTCGCGCCGGTCCTGTGCCAGCCCTCGCTCCCCCTCGACGATCCCGGCGGACTGGAGATCTCCCCCGAGGAGCTGTCCACCATCCGACAGCGCCTGGACCGCGACGACCTCACCGTGCGCGCCTGCCGCTTCGCGGGTGACCGCTTCTGCACCGCCCAGCGCTTCGCCGCCTACGCCGCGGCACTCGGCCCCCGCTTCGAACCCCGCGTCCTCCCCGACTCGGCGGCGAATCCGGCCCCACCGCCCTTCTTCGCCCAGCATGTCGCCAGCCCGCACAGCGTCGTCACCGCCCACCTCGTCGACGCCGAGGGCGAGCCCACCACGCGGGCGCGCGACGAGATCATCGCCTTCCTCACCGAGCGACTCACGGGGTAAGCGCGTCGACCGACGGCACGACCACACCGAACAGGTCGCCGATGGCGGTGAGGGCGGCGGTCTGTAAATCAGCCGCGGACACCGTGGTGCCGTCCGGACCCGACAGCGGCCGGGTGGCGGTCGCGTCGGCGACGACGGTGGGTCGGTAGCCGCGGTAGCAGGCCCCCTCCGCGGTGAACTGCACGCACATATGTGTCATGAATCCGGCGAGCACCAACTCCGTTCCGGAGCCGAGCCGGCGCAGCGCATCCGCGAGTTCGGTGTCATGGAATCCGTTCGGCACCCGCTTGACCACCACCGGCTCCCCCGGCAGCGGCGCTACGGCGGGGTGGATCGCGCCGATGTCCGCGCGAATATCGTACGGGCCGCCGGGCCCGCCGTCGTTGACGATGTGCACGATCGGGCGGCCCAAGTCCCGGGCCGCCGCCAGCAGCCGCGCCGCCGCGGCCAGGGCCGCGTCGGCGTCCGGGAGCGCCATGACGCCGGTGGTGTAGGTGTTCTGGAAGTCGATCATCACCAGCGTGGCCTCGGCGAGCCGGGGCGGCTGCGAGTCGAGGCCGCTGACGGTGCGCAGAGTCGGTGCGGCACTGGTCATCTCGGTGTGTCCCTTCGGTGGGTGAACTTGACGGAGTTCACGATCGCGCATCCCGAACGCACTCGACAGTGGCTTACGTGCCTACAATCGACGGAATCGGGCCATCGATAGCGGAAGGGTCGCCGTGGATGTGATCGCGGTCGTGGCGTTCGACGGGATCAATCCGTTCCACCTGTCGGTGCCGTGTCTGGTGTTCGGGGCCGAGCAGCCGTCGTCGGAGCTGCCGCCGGTCGAGGTCCGGGTGTGCACGCCCGACGCGGCTCCGATCGTGACGACCGCCGGGTTCACGGTGTCGACCGGTTTCGGCCTGGAGGAGATCGCGGACGCCGCGATGGTGATCGTGCCGAGCTGGCCCGATCCGGAGTTGGCCGCGCCGACCGAGATACTCACGGCGATTCGGACGGCACACGACCGTGGCGCCCGGGTGGTCGGGCTGTGTCTGGGGGCGTTCGTGGTGGCGGACACCGGATTGCTGAACGGTCGCCCCGCCGCCACACACTGGAAGTGGGCCGAGGTGTTCGCACGGCGATTTCCGCAGGTGCTGCTGGATCGGGAATCGCTGTATGTCGACGACGGGGATATCGTCACCTCGGCGGGCACCACGGCCGCCATCGACACCTGCCTGCATCTGCTGCGCGGCCAGCACGGCGCCGAACTCGCCAATCGGGTGGCGCGACGGCTGGTCATGCCGCCGCATCGGGCGGGCGGACAGGCGCAGTTCATCGAACACCCGTTGCCGCCAACGGATTCGGAACATCCGCTGGCGGCCACGCTGCACTGGACGATCGAGCATCTGAACGAGGAGCTGACCGTCGACCGGTTGGCCGCGCATGCCGCCATGAGTCGCCGCACCTTCACCCGACACTTCCGAAAGACCATGGGCACCGGCGCCGGTGACTGGATCGCCACCCAGCGCGTCGCCCTGGCGCAGCGGTTGCTCGAGACCACCGACCTCACCGTCGAACGCATTGCCGAGCGGTGCGGGTTCGGCAGCGCGGTGACCATGCGCGAACAGTTCGCGCGCACGCTCGGCACCACGCCCTCGGCGTATCGCGGCGCCTTCCGGGGGCCGGAGCCGGTCTCCGGGCGGCGCTAGTCCGGGGACACCGCCAGGTAGGTGAGGTAGCTGGGATGGTCGGGGTCGAGAACTATGGTCTGGCCGTTGATCTTTCGTTTCACCGTGGGCGGCAGGAAGTGCCGGGGGACGCTGGTGGGTGCCACGGCGACGCGCAGGCGATGACCGGCGCGCAGGACCGCCTCGGTGGCGTTGATCTCGATATCCATGTCGAAGGGCTCCCCCGGCACCACCGGCAGCACCGAATCCGCGCGCAGCGTGTGATGCGGGAACACCAGTTCCCCGTTCACGTAGCGGCTGCGCTGCTCGTCGATCGCGCGCAGTGAGGACAGCAGTGCGCCCCGGGTGAGCACGGCCGAGGTACCGTCGGGCTCCACATCGGTGACGGTGACCGACCAGAAGGCGTCCGTCCCATGGGCTTCCACTCGCAGATGCACCGTGAGCGGACCGGACAGCACCAGATCGGAATCCAGCGGTTCGGTGGTGAAGGTGACGGCGGTGGCCTCCGCGCGACGGTCGTCGGTGCCGAAGCGGCGGCCGAACAGGGTGGCCAGACCCAGGGACATGAGCGCGGTATTGCCGGAGGCCAGGCTGCCGCGGGCGGTGGGCAGCGGCAACCGGGTGATCTCCTCGGGCGGAAGGGAATCCAGTGAGGCATCGGTGTCGGCGTGGTCGGCGGCGCCGCTCGGCCGCGCCGTGAGGTACAGCCGCCGCACCTCGGCGGCGGGATCAGGGAACCGGGTCCGCGACACCCATCCGCCGCCGCCCTGCCGCCGCACGGTCACCGGCCCGTACCCGTCGATGCCGTTGTCGATTCCCTTGAGCCACTTGTCGAACCACGCGCACTGCAGTTCGTCCAGGGCGGGCGGGTTGCCGGCCGCGCCGAATCCGCTGCCGACGCTGATGTGGTAGCCGTCGTCGACGAGCACCTGCTTGGCGCCGTCGGTCAACGCGAGCCGGTCGAACATGTGGAAGTTGGAGCGGTTGTAGACGTCGTGCCAGGCGCCGTGGATCCAGGTGGCCGCCGTGACGTCCTCGAAACGGGGCAGCCGGGCCGCCCACCGGTCGTTGAGGAAGCCGTCGGGATGACCGTCGCCGGTGGCGATGCGGGCGGCCAAGCCCAAACCGCTCGCCGGATAGCGGAACCGATCCCGCAGGTACGGCCGCAGCACCTGGTTGCGGACCATGCCGCGCGGGGAGGGCACGAACTTCCCGGCGTTCACCGCCGCCAGCCACACCGCCATGCCGGGCGTCGGCACACCGCCGGTGAGCCCCAGCTCCCGCACCGGGTCCTCACCGGCGACGATGGCGAAGACGGCGTCGAGCCCCTCCGGCCGCTGCCCCGCCGCGATCAGGGCGGCGATGCCGCCATAGGAGATGCCCGTGATCGCGAGATGTCCATCGCACCAGGGCTGTTCCCGAATCCACCGCAGCACCTCGACATAGTCCTGATGTTCGCGCGGACTGAAGAAATCCCAGGTGCCGGTGGAGGAACCGGTACCGCGCACATCGACCACCAGATCGGCGTATCCGCGCGACACCAGCGTGCGGTTGGACGCCCATACGTCCACCGCGCCCCCGGCCGGGGTGTGCAGCAGGTCGCGGCCGCGGAAGCGACGCCGATCCGACGGCCGCACCGCGTTTCCCGCACGCCGCGCCACCCGCCCGAACCGCCCGGCGACTCGATTGCCCATCCGGTTGTACGGCGTGAAGTTCACGACCACCGGAAACGCCTCGGGCACCACCTCGGTGCGCCGGTAGGCGGGTCGGGTCAGATCGGCGCACAACACCGCGCCGTCCGACATGGGGATCGTGACCGTGGTGTCCACGTGCACGGTGGGATACCGCTCCGGGCCGATGTCGAACCGGGTGTCGGGCGGTAGGGGTACGGGAGCCGGGGTGATGGGCGCGGCCATGGAGCATCCTCTCGACATCGTTGTCTGGGCCACGATGGCCCGATCGCCGATTAATCAACGGTAATGTCGAGCGAATGTGCCTGTCTACTGGTTGATTCATCCGTCTCAGACGATTACGGTCCGTTATGTGTTCCGTCACGGGTTGACCTCAACCCAGGTTGAGGGGGGAGGCTCGACCGCATGAACCCGTCAGTCGAAACCTGGAATGCCGTCTACGACAACGACACCGCGCCCTGGGTGATCGGAGAACCACAGCCCGCCATCGTGGCCCTCGAGCGCGCGGGCTGGATCCGCGGGCGGGTACTCGACCCCGGCAGCGGGGCCGGTGAGCACACCATCCTGCTCACCCGCCTGGGCTACGACGTGCGCGGGGTGGACCTGTCCCCCAGCGCGGTGGAATACGCGCGGCGCAACGCCGCGACACAGGGCGTGCCGTCGGCGCGCTTCGACGTGGCCGACGCGCTGCGCTTGGCCGAATCCGAGGCACTCGCCGTGAACGGGCGACCACCCGCCTTCGACACCATCGTCGACAGCGCGCTGTTCCACATCTTCGGCGAGGAACCGGAACTGCGCGCCGAGTACGTGCGCAGCCTGCACTCGGTGTGCGAGCCCGGCGGGCGGCTGCACCTCCTGGCGCTGTCGAATCGCGAGCCCGGCATCGGCCCCCGCATCGGCGACGACATCATCCGCGAATCGTTCACCGACGGTTGGGAACTGGAGGAGCTGAGCCCGTCCCGCTATCTCGGCCGGGTCACCGAACCGGTGGCGGAAGAGGCACAGGGACTCCAGGTACGGGACGGTCGGGTGAACGTGGCCGCCTGGCTGGCCCGCCTGCGCCGCTTGTGACACGCCGCTGCGGTCCGGAGCAGTCCTGCGGCACACCGTGAGTGCGGTCGGCGCGGCTGCCCGGCGCGGCTCCGAACACTCAGGCGGTGCGCACCGACCGCCGCGCCTCCGGCTCACCCGATGCCCCGACCAGTTCGGCGAAGCGGGCGACCACCTTGGCGTGGTACATCTCGAACAGGTCCTCGAACAGTGCGAGCTGCGCCGCGCTCGGCCCGCCGTCGGACTCCCACACCGCCAGCAGCGCCCGCCACACCAGGACGTGCAGGTCGGGTCCGGCGGCGTAGTACGCGGCGACCGCCGCGGGTACGTCCAGCACCGTCTCGCCGATGGAATTCAGCACGGCCCGGCGCAGACCGTGGTCGAGCACGGTGAGCAGCCGTCGCACCAGATCCAGTTCCAGGGCGAGCATGGCGCGATGATCCGGCTCGGGGGTGCGGGCCAGGGTTTCCAGCTCGTCCACGGCGGCCGTCAGCTCGCCCGGATGGAGTCGCTCCGCGCCGTCCGTGTAGGCCACGAGGGCATCGAGGACGATGCCGCGTTCCTCGGCCACGATGTCGCGGAACATCTCCGCGGCCACCTCGGGCGTGCCCAGCGACAATTGGAAGACCCGACGGTAGACCTCCGCGCCCCCGTCCGCGCGCACATCCCGAATCACGAAACCCTTGCCCCGATACGCCTGCGCGAACCCGTAGGACTCCAGTCTGCCGAGCACCAGCTGCGCGGTGGCCCGGTTCATCTCGAACTCCTCCGCGACCTGCCGCACCGAGGGCATGAGGTCACCCGCTTCGTAGTCCCCCGCGACGACGCGACGAGCCAGCTCGTCCGCGACATCGGCGACCACCGTCTGGGCTCCCATCGCATCGTCCTTCCTGCCGATTCAACGTCTGAGACAGTCTAGCGCCCCGGGAGCAACTCACCGCCACATCCGGGCGTGGGGCTGCGCACAACCCGGCGCGCCGGGCTATACAACCGGCGATTCGGGCCAGATTCGCCGTGCTGGCTCTTGTCGCCGCCGCCCGGCCGCTCGCACGATGAGGGGATGCCAGCCGAATCCGCCCTGCTGCCGTCCTCGGTCCGGGAAGCATTCGCACCCGCCGTCACCTACCTGAACGCCGCCAGCTACGGCCTGATGCCGGTCACCGCGGTGGACGCGGCCGGAGCCGCCGAACGGGAACGCATGCGCGGCGAATTCGACATTCCCGCCGTCGACGCCGTGGCCGCCTCCTGCCGGGCGTCGTTCGCGCGACTAATCGGAATGCGGGCCGATCAGGTGGCCCTCGGATCGCAGGTGTCGCAACTGGTGGGCCTGGTGGCCGCGAGCCTGCCCGCGGGCGCGCACGTGCTCGTGCCCGAGGGGGAGTTCACCTCGGTGCTGTGGCCGTTCCTGGCCCGGCCCGAGCTGCATGTGCGCACCGCCGCACTGGCCGATCTCCCGGAAGCCGTTCGCCCGCAGGACGATCTGGTGGCCGCCGCGGCGGTGCAGTCCGCCGACGGCGCGGTGCTCGATCTGCCCGCCACCGTCGCCGCCGCCCGAACCCACGGGGCGCGAACGCTGTTCGATCTGAGCCAGGCCGCGGGCTGGTACCCGGTGCACGACACCGGGGCCGACTGGGTGGTCAGCGTCGGATACAAGTGGCTGCTCGGCGCGAAGGGCACCGCCTACCTCGCGGGCACCGACGAGGCACTGAACACGCTGCGCCCCTTGGCCGCCGGTTGGTACTCGGGCTTCGATCCGTGGCAGACCTGTTACGACGGCCCGCTGCGGCAGGCCGAGGACGCCCGCCGCTTCGACGTCTCCCCCGTCTGGCCCGCCGTGCTGGCGCAGCGCCCGGCGTTCGACCTCATCGAGGCCGTCGGCATCGAGGCCATCCACCGCCACGATGTCGCACTGGCCAACCGGCTGCGCGCGGGTCTGGGCCTGCCCGAGGGCGATTCGGCGGTGGTCTCGCTCGCCGTCACCCCGGACACGCTGGAGCGGCTACGGGCGGCCAAGGTGGTGGGCTCGCTGCGCGCCGGACGGCTGCGACTGGCCTGCCACCTGTACAACACCGAGGACGATGTCGACCGCGCCCTGAACGTGCTGCACGGCTAGCTCACGGCGTCAGCTCCACGCCGCGCAGCCGCAGATCGGCGGCGATCCACTCCACCCCGGCCTCGGTCGCCTCCAGGGTGTCCGGCCCGATCCAGCGGGCCAATCCCCACAGCGTCAGCGCGGCCGCGACCGGACGCCACTCGGCGACGATCTGCGCCGGGGCCGCCTTGTGCCGGGGCGTGCCGCCGGCGTTCACGCTCGACCCGCACACCAGCCGGTAGAGCAGACCGCGCAACCGGTGCGCCGGTTCGCGTTCCCGCGCGCCCGCGGGCTCCCCAGAGAGCGCCGCGGCGGAACCCCGCTGCGCCCTGGCCACGTGGTGGACCTCCTCCGGCGTCAGGAAGCGCCGCGACGTCATTTCCGCCACCCCCGACAGTTCGCGCTCCTGCCACACCCCGTTCGCCTTCACGACGCCACCGTATGCGAGCGCCGCCACCCCGACACGACCCCAACACCGTGGGCATCAGCCCCCTGGCGGGCGGGATGCTCGCGTAGTCGCCGCTTTCCGGTGCGCACCGCGGTGCACTCGCTACCTGAGCGTTCCGCGCCCGCCGCGCCCCACGCTGCGGCCTCGCACGGCACCCCCGGCCGTCGATTTCCGCCGCCGATCGGGAACAAGCCCACTCACCAGCGATTTCAGCTCCGACCACCAGCCCCTCGCAGCCGTGCTCCGCGAGTTCGGCGAGGGTGCCGGAGCGCACATCGTCGCGGACGCGTGGCTCCTGCCGCCGGGACGTTCCGAAAGCTGCCGTGGCGAACGGCAATTCGGGCAGTGCGCCCACGACGTAGCGTCCGGGCCATTGCCGCGAGGCCGGGCGGCCGATACCCCATCGGCAGGCGCACCTGCCCGCCGACGGGATCCTCCACCCACGAGGGCGACGGCTGCGGGCCTCGGCATCGTCGCTGGGGCACTGTGGGATTCGCGGCGAGTGTGGTTGGGTTGTCGGGGTGGAGGGAACTGTCTTCGGGCGCTATCGCCTCCTCGGACTGCTCGGCGAGGGCGGAATGGGGCAGGTCCATCGCGCCTACGACACCGAGACCGATCGTGTGGTGGCACTCAAGGTGCTGCCGCCCGACTTCGCCGACGATCCCGTGTACCGGGAGCGATTCCGCCGGGAGGCGCAGGCGGCCGCCAAACTGACCGAGCCGCACATCATTCCGATCCACGCCTACGGCGAGATCGACGGTCGGCTCTTCCTCGACATGCGGCTCGTCGAGGGCATCGACATGTCCACCCGGCTGGCCACCGACGGCCCCATGTCCCCGACCACGGCGGTGTCCTATGTCGGCCAGATCGCCGCGGCACTGGATGCCGCGCACCGGGCCGGGCTGCTGCACCGGGATGTGAAGCCCTCCAATGTGCTCACCACCGCGGACGGTTTCGCGTACCTCATCGACTTCGGGATCGCACGCGGCGGCGACGACAGCAGCCTGACCACCACGGGCGCGGCGGTCGGCACCTTCGCGTACATGGCTCCCGAGCGGCTCGCGCACGACGAGTGCGACGGCCGGGCCGACGTGTACTCGCTGGCCTGCGTGCTCTACGAATGCCTCGCCGGGGCGAAGCCGTTTCCCGGGGACAGTGTGGAACGGCAGATCGCCGCGCATCTCTCGAAACCGCCGCCGCGTCCTTCGCTGGTGGACGCGCGGATTCCGGCGACCTTCGACGAGGTGATCGCGCACGGAATGGCGAAGGACCCGGCGCAGCGCTATCCGTCCGCGGGTGCGCTGGCCGCGGCCGCGCGGGAGGCGCTGACGGGCGGCGTGGCCGAGGCGGGCGGCGGGTCGTCCAGAACGGCCGCCACGCAACTCGATACGACGCCCGCGCCCCCACCCACCCCGCCGTATTCGCATCCGGTGTGGACCCGCACCAGGGCGACACCGGGCGCGTCGACCCGCCGGACCGTGCTGGCCGTGAGCACCGGGGTCGCTCTGCTGCTCGTGGCGGCGGTGGTGATCGGCCTGCTCGTGGACCGCGAGTCGTCCTCGGCGGGGCCGACCGGCAGCGCGAGTCCGGGCCCGCCGCCGCTGGCGACGACCACGGTCGCGGCGACAACCGGTGCGACGACACCGCCCCTGACACCGACCGCGCCCGCACTGGGCCCGTGGCGGGCCGACACGACCACCGAAGTCGCCACTCCGGAGTCGAGCGCTGTCGGGCTGGCGAACTACGTCCGCGACCATTACGCCCTGCTGCCGTCCGACACCGCCGCCGCGTGGGCCCGCCTGACACCGCGCTATCAGGACTTCGTCGGTGGCTACGCCGCGTATCAAGACTTCTGGGGCACAGTCGGTTCCGTCACGGTTTCGGAGGTAAGTCCGAATCCGGCGGATCTGACGGTCACCTACCGACTCTCACTCCGCTACGCCGACGGTCGGACCGGAACCGAAACCCGGCGGGCTCAGTTGGTGCGGGCGGATGACGCGTACCGGATCGACAGCACGGAGCTCGTACCCTGACACGCGCGATCCGAAACCTTTATGTCCGTTTCGTTGCAGGTCATCCGACCGAACCTAACGGTGCGTAATCGAGCGATTGTTGGGCGTGTCGCGCGCGGCACGCCGAGACGGACTGGACTGAGGGCAAATCCCCAGTTTCGTCTGAGCGAGCCATCGACTATTAATGGCATGTGCGATTGCCACTCGTGAACACCTGTCCAGGGTCGGATCGTCTGCTGCGGGAGGAGATATGACGATCGAGTTTCCGTTCGAGGACGATGTCACGCAGCTAGCCAATCGCGTCGAGAAGGCGCGGGGACGGCTGGCGTATCAGTTCGATCCTGCCCTGACCGAAGCGCTGTCCGAAGACGAGCTGGCTGCCGAACGGGAGCTGGCCGAACGGATTCGCATCCAGGACCGCGAACAGCGATGGAAGCAGGTCCAGGCCACCGCGGCGGCGGCCGACCGCGCCAGGGCGACCGGCGAGGAGATCGAGAAGGCCGATATGCGAGATCTGCTGATGGCGCGCAAGGCCATCGCCGCGCAGCGACGCGAATCCAGCCCGCATGCGAAACTGGCCTCGCTCTACAAGCACCGGGCGTGGTCCCTGCGCGCCCTGGCCGGCGTGGTCGGCGCGGGCATGCTGTGGTCCGCGGTCAACGTGCAGCAGAACATCGCGCCCGGCGGCCCCGGCAATCCGCTGTTCTGGTTCAGCTACCTGCTCGAAGGCATGATCAGCGTCTGTCTGATCATCATCATGATCGGCACCAACAAGGTGGCCGAATGGGGTGTGCTGGAGAACCGCCGCCAGGTGCACATCGCCGAATTCGCCCTGCTCTCACTGACCGTCGGCCTCAACACCTACCCGTACGTGGCCGCCGGGGACTGGTACGAGACCGCGGTGCACGCCGTCGCGCCGGTCATGATCGGCGTCGCGCTGCTCATCCACAATGCCGTCAGCGCGCGCTACGGCCAAGCCATCGGCCATGCCACCGAACAGATTCGGGGCCTGCCCGATCCGGCCGAGCAGATCCGGCAGAAGTTACAGGTGCGCAGGCTCTCCACCATGGCGGACTACAAGATGACCGCGCCGCACCAGGCCGTCGAGAAGGCACCCGAGCGCACCGAGACCAAGGAGGGCAGCCCGAAAGATCCGGTGCTGGACGCGGAAACGGTTCCCGCCGAGGATGCCGAAGCCGCGGGCAAGGGCCGCACTCCGGCCCTCGAGGCCGCCCCGGCCGACCGCAAGGGCACCCCGGCGACCACGAAGAACGGTGCCGCACCCAAGCGCAACGGCACCGCGTCGGCCACCGCCGCCACGAACACCATCCCGGCCCCTGCGGCGCCGGAGAAGCGCACCACGGCGGCCGAGACCACCCGCGCGTCGGCCGCTGCGGCCGCCGAGCTGGACGCCATCTGGGCCGAGACCATCAGCTCGCCGGTGATCGCGGGCAAGAACAAGGACGACAAGGACGGCTCCGACGCGAGCGATATCTACGACACGGGTCAGTTCCGCGTCGCGGACGACCTCGAGCGTGAACTCGCCGAAATGCAGGCCGAGCGCCGTCGCGCCCGCACCACCAAGCAGCGCCGGAACTGAACCGGCTGCTCCTGAGCGCAATCGCTGACGTCCCGGTCGGATGTATCCGACCGGGACGTCGGCGTTCCGGCCATCGGATGTCGATCGGTCAGTACCGGCGAGCACCGGTGATCGGCATATCGCCGAGTTCGGTCTCGGTGACGCCGACGCCGTAGGTGGCGGCGTGGATGATCCGGCCGTCACCCGCGTACAGCGCCGAATGCCCGCCGCCGTAGAACGACACCAGATCGCCAGGCTGGAGCTCGTCCACGCCGACCGGGGTGCCGACGGCCAACTGGCCCTGACTGGTACGCGGCAGATCCACTCCCGCCTCGCGGTAGGACCACTGCACCAGACCGGAGCAGTCGAAGGAGTCCGGCCCCGTACCGCCCATGCGATAGGCGGTGCCCAATTTGGAGCGGGCGGCCTCGACGGCCCGCTCCCCCGTGGTCGCACGGTCCGGAACCGCCACGGGGGCCGGATTGTCGGTGACACCGGGGATGCCGACCAGTGGGGGCACACCGTCGGGCACGGGGAACGTGCCGAGCCCCGCGACGGTGACGCTACGGGAAGCCGCCGGGGCGGCGGCTGGTTGCGGCGCTGGCGGTGCCATGGCCGCCGGGCCGGCGTCGGGGACGGTGAGCACGCCCGGCGCGTTATCGAACGTCGATGCGCCCGGCGCGGGCCTCGGGCCGAAGCCGAAGCTGCCCGCGATCTCGTTCGGGATCTCGATGACGCCGAAGCCGGGCACCGCCACCGGCTCGGCCTTCGCCGAACCAGCGGAGTAGAGCAGAGCCACGGCGAGGCCCGCGGCGCCGAGCGCCCCGACCACCAGTGGCCGCCAAGAAATGTGCCGTGCGAAGAAACGAAACCGTTGTCTGTCTCCGCCTGTTTCCATGATGCAGTCCTCCGATCGAGCTGTGAGCTACTCGGTTGACACTCATCACATCCACACTTCGACATTGCATGGTTCGCTTGTTCACAGGGTTATACACAGTCCGACACGCGAGTTTCGGTAACGAACGACTAACGTAACGCACCACAATGCGGCGCATCGCTGTGTCCAATTGGACACAGCGGCCCGGGCGGCAGGCACGAGAATCCGGTCGTCACGGCGATTTTCGGCGCCCAATCCGGAGGCATCGCACGCATGCATGCGAGACTTTTCCGGCATCCGCCGACGCTCCTCATCTTTGGAGGATTGTTCATGATCAAACCCCCTGGAACTGCGGCAATCCCCCGTGAACGCGATGAGTTCGGCGCACGCGACGGTCTCCTGGACGAGGTTTCGGCCTGATGCGGAAATCCTCGTCCGACAGTGCCGAATACCCGCCGTCGCGCAATATCGGATGGCCGCGATCGGAATTCGAGGACGGCATTGCGGAGGGCAGCCCGACAGCCATTCGGCTGGGCACGGTACCGCCGCCACAGGAGGCCGCTCCCACCGTGCTGGAATTACCCTCGCTCGCGGCGGGTGAGGGACCGCTGAGCGAATGCGAGCACGCGCAGCTGGCCGCCTGCGAATCGTCGATCGATACGCTGCGCCAGGCATTCTGGTCGGCCGGTCGGGCATTGCAGATCGTCCGCGACGGCCGCCTCTACCGCACTGGGTACGCGACCTTCGACGACTATGTGGAGCAGCGCTGGGATATGCGGCGCTCCTACGCCCACAAGCTGATTCGCGCCTGGCCGCTGGCCGCGCGCCTGCACCGGCACGCACCCGCCATCAACGAGGGCCAGATTCGCGAACTGCTGCCGGTGGCGGCCGAGCACGGCGACGACGCGGCCGTGACGGTCTACACCACCCTCGCCGCCGAGAACGTCAAGATCACCGCCGCCACTCTCCGCGAGGCGGTGGCGCTGCTGCCGCCGCGCTTCGACGAAGCCGATGTGGTCGAACGACTGCGCGCCTGGCAGCGCGGCGACCGCCCCGAATCCACGACCACCCGCCGCGCCGGACCCTTCGCCGCGATGGAGGCGCGCCTCGCCGCCCTCACCCGCCGCGCGGTCCGCGAGTCCAGCGGCGACCCCGCCGCCGCCCGCGAATTCGCCGCCGCACTGCGGACTCTGGCCGAACGAATCGAGCAGCAGATCGGCTGACGACGCACCACGCGGTGCCGCGGCCGTACACGCGTCCGTGCGACCGGCCGCGCGCCCCGTCGCACCCGGTCCGGGTTCGAACGATCCGCCGTACCGCGACCCGGAGTAGGCGAGCGGCTCGTCCGCGCCCCTCGACTCGGGCGGACACGTTCGGTGATCGGGCACTAGTCCAGTGCCCGCGACCCGAAAGGCGGGATCACTGCGTGCGCCCCGACCTGGAACACGGGGCCTCGGTGTCAGCGGGGAGATCGGGTGGTCTACTCGCCCACCGCGCGGCGCATGCGGGCGCCCGCGGCGCGCTCGCGGGTTTCACGGGCGGTTGCGGCGTCGAACATCTCCAGATGCTCGAACATCGGATCCTCGTCGTCGGGTTCCAGCAGGGTGGCGCGGCGCAGTCGGGTGCGCGCGCTCTCCCGGTCGGGTGAACGGTGATCGACGACGCGGCGTGGAGACTCCTCCTCGTCGTCGTCCGCGTCCCCGCGGTGGCGGTTGCGGGCCAAACGGGCGGCGCGGCGGCGGCGGATATCCTCCTCGATCCGCACCTGCTTGCGCAGGTAGGCCAGATAACCCACCAGGACGGCCGCGGACAGCGCGCACAGCCCCCACACCCGCGACGACACCAGCAGCCCGCCCGCGGCGAAAAGCACCACACTGCAAGCCAGTCCGAGCACGGCCCGCTGGCGGAAGCGGTAACGGGCGGCGCGGGCGATGGCATCGGCCTCCGGGTCGTAGCCGCCGCGACCGCGCCGCGAGGGGATGAAATCCCGCTCGTCGTATTCGGATTCGTCCTCGTCGTACGGTTCCGGCGTGGGGGCGGCGGGAATCCGGGCCATGACGGCCGTGGCCCGCGCGGCGGCCGGAACGGGTTCGTCGTCCGCCGCGAGGTCGGAATCGTCCGCGCCGGAAGCGGATCCGGCGGCATAGTCGGGGGCGGATTCGGCGTCGTAGTCGGAGTGGGGGTCGTCGAGCATATCCGCCTCGTAGGCGGCATCCCGCTCGTCATCGTCGACATCGTCCGCGTCGACCGGGGCTTCGTCGCGGATCGCGGGGCCATCGGCATCGAACTCGTCGGCCGCCTCCACCCGATCCTCGTCCGCGTCGACGAACTCGTCGTCGAGGTCCGCGCCGGACTCCGCGTTCGGCGCGACAACCGTATCGACTTCGCGGTCGGCCTCGAAATCGTCGTCGCCGGTGGCGGTCTCGTCGTCCGATCTCGTCATCCGATCCTCCGCATCATCGGTGTGGGGATGCTCAACTCTCCGGGTGGGTACATAGTCGGGGTCGGTGTCGTGGCCGGCGGCGGGCCGTTTCCTGATGAGTCGCTTGGCGTCACCACGATGCAACACCCGGGTCGCCAGGGCCGCGTCGGTGGTCTGCCGAATGCGCGGGTGCCGTCCGGCGAGCATGGGGAACAGCACGAATACCCAGAGCACCACCAGACCGATCCACAAGATCGAATTCGGCATCGTGCTCCACCTCCGTCCCGCCAGGCCCCAGTCCCTTCGACAGCAGTCCCTTCGACATGCGCCGCATGGTGGTACAGGCGCACCACCGACGTCCGTAGGCTAATTCGGCAACATAGGAATTCCCGGCAGGCGCGCCGTCCACACCCGCCACACTAGTCACAGGAGTTAACCCGGGGTTGCCCGTCCGGTACGAATGAGGCGATTCACCACCGTGCCCGACACCTCCTCGACCGTCATGCCGACGAGCAGATGGTCACGCCACGCGCCGTCCACGTCCAGGTAGCGCCGCAGCAGCCCTTCCTCCCGGAACCCCACATTGCGCAATACCGCCTGGCTGGCCAGGTTCTCCGGGC
This sequence comes from Nocardia otitidiscaviarum NBRC 14405, assembly GCF_000308635.1. Lineage (GTDB taxonomy): Bacteria > Actinomycetota > Actinomycetes > Mycobacteriales > Mycobacteriaceae > Nocardia > Nocardia otitidiscaviarum. The sequence continues at coordinate 262,293 of NZ_BAGD01000106.1, forward strand.
GCACGGTGGCCTCCACGCGGTGCAGCCCGACCTCACCGAAGCAGTGGTCCAGACCCAGCGCCAGGGCGGCCGTGGCCACGCCCTGACCGCCCACCTCCTTGGACACCCAGTAGCCGATCCAGGCCGAGCGCAACGCGCCGCGCACGATATTGCCGACCGTCAGCTGACCGCTGAACTGGCCCTCGACCTCGATCACGAGCGGGATCATCGCGCCGCGCCGCGCCTCGGCCTTCAGACTCGACCACAGCGCCGGCCAGTTCGACGCGTGATTGCGCGCCTCCCAGGAGCCGCGCCCGGTCGGCTCCCACGGCTCCAGGTGTTCTCGATCACGCAGCCGAATCCGGCTCCAGGCGCTCGCATCCCGCAAACGAATGGGGCGCAGCGTCACGCGCCCGGCCGCCACCCGCACCGGACCCAGATGAGCGGGCCACCCGGGATGCTGACCAGCCCGGAAGACATTCATGCTGTGCCCATCTGGCACGACCGGGGGCCCTGCGTGGTTACGCAAGCTGCCTCCTTCGGGCCTGACCCGTTCATGCCGCCGCTCACCCACGCTGCGCGAGAAAGGCGACCCGCACCTCGTCACCGGTGCGCACCTCGGTGACCTCCGGATCGATCACGATGAGCGAATTGGCCTCCGCGAGCGTGGCCAGCAGGTGCGAGGACGCGCCGTTGGGGCCGCCCAGGGGCTGCACCAGATATTCGCCGGTCTGCTCGTCGCGCATGAGTTGGGCGCGCAGATAACCGCGCCGCCCGGGAATGGAGGAGATCGGCAGGATGGTGCGCGCCTTCACGATGCGGCGCATGGGGTGGCGGCGGCCCAGCGCGATGCGGATCAGCGGGCGCACCATCACCTCGAAGACCACCAGCGCGCCGACGGGATTCGAGGGCAGCAGGAAGGTGGGCACCTCATCGCGCCCCAAACGCCCGAACCCCTGCACCGAGCCCGGATGCATGCCGACGCGGGTGATCTCCAGTTCGCCCAGGCCCTCGAGCGCCTCCCGGATCTGCTCCGAGGCCCAACCGCCGACCGCGCCCGCGATCACCACGACCTCGGAACGCACCAGTTGCCCCTCGACCACATCGCGCAGCCGCTTGGCGTCGCCGCTCACGATGCCGACCCGGTTCACATCGGCTCCGGCGTCGCGTGCGGCGGCGGCCAGGGCATAGGAGTTCACGTCGTAGACCTGACCGGGCCCGGGGGTGCGGTCGATGTCGACCAGTTCCCCGCCCACCGACAGCACCGACAGCCGGGGGCGCGGATGCACCAGCACCTTGTCGCGGCCGACCGCCGCCAGCAGGCCCACCTGCGCCGGACCGATGATGGTGCCCGCGCGCACGGCGAGATCACCGGGCTGCACATCGTCGCCGATGCGGCGCACGTAGTCGCCGGTGCGCACCGGCTCGTAGACCTTCACCCGCGCCCGGCCGCCGTCGGTGAAGTCCAGCGGCAGCACCGCGTCGGCGAGCGTGGGCAGCGGGGCGCCGGTGTCGACGCGCACGGTCTGCCTGGGCTGCAGGCGAATCGGCTGCCGCGATCCGGCCGCCACCTCTCCCACCACCGGCAGGGACAGATCGATGGGATGGCCGTCCTCGTCCCGGATATCGGCGCCCGCACCCGAGACGTCGACGCTGCGCACGGCGTAGCCGTCGATGGCCGCCTGGTCGAAGCCCGGAAGCGGGCGCTCGGTCACCACGTCCTCGGCGCACAGCAGTCCCTGAGCCTCGGAGATCGCCACCCGTACCGGGCGCGGCGCGACGGCCGCCGCGGTCACCTTGATCTGCTGATCCTCAACCGAGCGCATTCAGCCCTTCCTCGTTCCAACCCGACCCAACCGGTCACGCGGATCATTCGTACGAGGTCGGCTGCGGATCCCAATCCGGACGCAGGCGCTGTTCCAGCCACTCGCGTAGGGCGGGGCCGTATTCCTCGCGTTGCAAAGCGAAATCGACCGCAGCACGAAGATAGCCGCCCGGGTTGCCGAGATCGTGGCGCGACCCACGATGCACCACCACGTGTACCGGGTGGTCCTCGGCGATCAGCAGTGCGATGGCGTCGGTGAGTTGCAGCTCACCGCCCGCGCCGGGCTCGATGCGGCGCAGGGCGTCGAAGATGGCGCGGTCGAGCAGGTAGCGGCCCGCCGCCGCGTAGGTCGAGGGGGCGTCCTCCAGTTTGGGCTTCTCCACCATGCCCTTGACCTTCAGCACATTCGGATTGCCGCCCGCCACCGGATCGACGTCGAACACGCCGTAGGCGCTCACCTGATCCTTGGGCACGTCGATGGCGCACAGCACCGAGCCGCCGAAGGTGTCGCGCACCCGATTCATCACGGCCAGCACGCCGCTGGGCAGCACCAGATCGTCGGGCAGCAGCACCGCGACGGCCGTCTCGTCGTCGTCGAGCACCGACTCCGCCTGCGCGACCGCATGTCCCAGCCCGAGCGGCTCCTCCTGCACGACGGAGGTGACGTCGAGCAGGGCCGGGGCCTTGCGCACCTTTTCCAGCAGCGCGAACTTACCGCGCTCGGCGAGCGTGCCCTCGAGGACCAGATCCTCGACGAAATGCGCGACCACCCCGTCCTTGCCGGGCGAGGTCACGATGACCAGTCGGCTCGCGCCGGAGTCGGCGGCCTCGGTGGCGACCAACTCGATACCGGGGGTGTCGACCACCGGTAGCAGTTCCTTGGGCACGGTCTTGGTCGCGGGCAGGAACCTGGTGCCGAGTCCGGCCGCGGGCACCACCGCGGTGCGGAAGCACGACCCGTTCCCGGACTGTCCGGCATCTGCTGTCATGAACACACCCTATCCATCCGTCACCTGGGCCGAAGACGCGTTCGACAGCGCTCCGACATGCCGGAGAGCCTATGCGGCGAAACCGTGACGAGCGCGTCGAACGTCACTGCTCACACGGGGATAAGCTGCCCGTTCGGAGGGGTGCCGAAACCGTCCACAGCGCCCCGCTATCGCGCGGCAACAGCGATATTCGCAGCTGGCGGCGGAAGTCTCAGGTCGAAAATCGGACACTGCGACACCTATCACACCGCCGTACCGGCGTCGGGGGACGGCGCCGGCAACACCTAGGGTGAGGCCGTGACGACGACCGGCGAATGGGACAAGCAGGCGTGGCGGGCCGAGATACTGGCACGCCGTGCCGCCGTCTCCGCCGAGCAGCACGCGACCGAGGCCGCGGCCCTGGCGGCCGGAGTGACGGCACTGCGTGCCAGCGGCTGGGTGTGCGCCTACGTCCCGGTCGGCACCGAGCCCGGCTCGCTCGCCCTGCTCGACGCACTGCGCGCCGGTGGCGCACGGGTGCTGCTCCCGGTCACCGGCCCACCCGGCCCGCTTACCTGGGCCGAATACCTCGGCGGCGACCGCCTCCGCCGCGCCCGCTACGGCTTGCTGGAACCGGACGGCCCGCCCGTCCCCGACGCCATGGGCCTGGCCGAGCTGATCCTGATTCCCGCCCTGGCCGTGGACCGCCGCGGCGTCCGCCTGGGCCGCGGCGCGGGCTACTACGACCGCACCCTGCACGCCGCCCACCCCACCGCCCGCCTCATCGCCGTGGTCCGCGACGACGAACTGGTGGACCACCTCCCGGAAGAACCCCACGACCACCGCATGGGCTGGGCCCTGACCCCCCACCACGGCCTCCGACAACTGGCAGCCGACGACTGACCGCACCCCGGCGGCAACGCCCACCCGGGTGACACCCGAGAAATCGCAGCGCCCATCCCGAAACCAGTGCCCGATCTCCCGCATGCGGACCACCTCGCTCCCGGGAAGGACCCGGTCGGCACGCGTAGCCCCCCGCACCAGCGGCACCGGCACCGGCCGCCGAGCCGCGCACGAGCGAACACCCCCAAGCAACCGGCACACGCCCCCCGACGCGCAGACACCAGCGCGGACCACTCCGCTCTCACCCGAAGACCCGTACGCCGGTCCCCGTGAGCAGGACTCGCGCCGATCCCGCATCCGCCAGCCCCCACCCACACGCACCCGCTGATCACCCTCCACCCAGCCTCACCCACGTACGACCACCGGCCTCCCTCAACGAGAGCCACAACCGCCGATCCCACCCACAAACGCGACCACCCGATCGCACGTCACAAACGCGACCACTGATCTCGCAAGAATCGGGGTAACTCACCGGGTACGCCCACAATAGGTTCGCTCCCGACCCGCCGGCACGGGTGCATGAGCCCCCACGGCACTATGCCGCCCGCTGAAGACGCGGAGAGGCGGGCAAGCCCGCTGAAGACGCGGAGAGGCGGCACGGAACAAGCGGTCGATTACCTGCGTTGGCACTATCGGCTGTAGAGTGCTAAGTCGACAAAGACCGTGGAGGTTACCCGATGCCTACCTACTCGTACGCCTGCACCGAGTGCGACAACAAGTTCGACATCGTGCAGTCCTTCTCCGATGACGCACTGACCGTCTGCCCCGCGTGCGACGGCAAGCTGCGCAAGCTGTTCAACTCGGTGGGCATCGTGTTCAAGGGCAGCGGCTTCTACCGCACCGACAGCCGCAACGGGTCGACCTCGAGCGAACCGGCCAAGGCGGCGGCGTCCTCCGACAGCGGCTCCGCGGCCAGCGGTTCGACCTCCACCGCGTCGACGGCCTCCTCCGGCTCCAGCACCGGCTCCAGCACCTCCGCGGCCTGACGGACCCGGGCCGAAACAGGCTCTGTCCACACCGCTTTCGTTATCCACAACCGACCCCTGCGGCAGCCGTCCGCGGAGTCGGCTGGACCGTGCGCGGCCCTAGGCTCCGGGCCATGAACCGATTGCGCTCCGCGCTCGCCGACCTGCCACGACCACCGTGGTCGGACGGTGTCGTCCCGCGCCGCCTGGTGGCGGTGGGCCTGCTGGCGACGGCGGCCGTACTGGCACTGCGCGGCGACCCGGACGACCGGCGCACCGATGTGGTGGTCGCCGCCCGGGAGCTACCGCCCGGACATACACTCGGCCCGTCGGACGTCCGCACCGTCGGCCGCGAAACCGCCGGCCTGCCGGAGGGTTTCGCGGGTGATCCCGCCGCGGTGCTGGGCGCGACGCTGACGGGCGCGGTGCGCGCGGGTGAGATCCTCACCGATGTCCGCGTCGTCGGCCCCAGACTGGCCGCCGCCGCGGCCGGTACCCCCGACGCGCGCATCGTCCCCATCCGCCTGGCGGACGACGCGGTCGCGTCGGTACTGCGCGCCGGTGACCGCGTGGACGTGGTGGCGGCTCCGGCCGAGGCGGCTCCGGCCGAAGCGGCATGGGAGGAGCGATCGCGGCGGACGGCCGGAGCCGACGCCGCGCGACCGGTCCGCGTGCTGGCGACCGATGCCGCGGTGATCCTGGTGTCCGGGGCCGACGAGCCACGCGATGCCGGTGATCGGGTGGTGTTGGTGGCGCTCGACGCCCGACATGCCGCCGCGGTCGCCGCCGCCTCGCTACAAACCGCCCTCACGGTGGTGTTCCACTGACCGGCACCGCCGGTCGATTACCATTCCGGTAAACCCCTGATGAAACACCAGTGCACGGCTCCACCGGACGCACCGTCCGACGCTCGTATCCGACCCGCCCCGGCGCGGCGATCAGGCAGAGGGAGTTTCGGCCATGTTCAAGGGATTCAAGGATTTCCTGCTGCGCGGCAATGTCGTGGACCTGGCGGTCGCCGTGGTCATGGGCACCGCATTCGTCGCCATTGTCACCGCCTTCAGCAATGGCATCATCAACCCATTGTTGGCCGTATTCGGCGAGAGTGACGAACTCGGGCTGGGATTCCAACTCGTGGCCGACAAACCGGCGACCTTCATCGCCATCGGCCCCATCATCACGGCCGCGCTCAACTTCGTCATCATCGCATCCCTGCTCTACTTCATCGTGGTGGTTCCGGCGAACAAGGCCAAAAAGCGCTGGGGCACAGCCGAAGCCACGGCAACCGAGCTCGAATTGCTCGCCGAGATTCGCGATCTGCTCGCCGCGGGTCCCGAACGCAGCGGCGGCAAACACGAATCCTGAACGGCAGCCCACCACCCGGTGAACAAGCGGCGCTGAACAAAAATGGGCCCGGTGCGAAAACGCACCGGGCCCATTCTCGGATCAGGCGTCGATCAGCCGAGGCTGAACGGCTGGCCCCACAGGGTGACCGTGCTCATGACGTTGTCCGTCTCGACCTTGACGGTCACGAAGGCACGCGCCTGCGCGTAACCGGCGCAGCCACCGAGGCCGATGGTGGTGTCGGCCCAGGTCACCGAGCCGTGCTGACCCTTGAACGAGTTGTTGGTGGCATGGTCCTCGTTGCCGTAGTCGTCCGGCTTCTCGATGTCGAGGACATAGAAGCGGGCCGCCTGGCCGGGGCCGAGCGACAGACTGCCGCCGGTGGAGGCACCGAGGGAGGCGCTGCCGTTCTCTTCCAGCGGAACGCTGCCCTCGATACCGCCCTCGACGCCGCCGCCGCCGATGTTCACCTGGCAGCCGACCACGTAGCCGGGGTAGATCTTGCCCTTGCTGGCGCCGGACAGCTCGACCTGAGCCGAACCCGAGACCCAGGCGTTGCGGTGCAGCGGGGTCGAACCCATGGACGGGCTGATCAGCGCGGACTCACCGACCAGGCGGACGGTCACCACGGTGCCGTCGGACAGGGTCTTGGTGATTTCGCCGCCCGGCAGCGGCACGAAGGTGTCGGCGTTCGCGGCACCGGTGGAGAACAGGCCCAGGGCGACGGCGGCAGTGGCACCCACACCGGCCAGCCGAGCCACGGTCTTACGGATGTTCATATTGTTTTCCCTCAAGGGTTTGAATTCGCTTGCGCGAGAAGTGATTTGGCGAGACCGGGACGCGTCAGCCAATGCTGAACGGCATACCGTAGAGGGTGGTCTTCGAGTAGTGGTCGCCGATGATCTCGACCACGGTGTAGGACCGGGCCTGCGCGTAGCCCGCGCAGCCCTGGATCTGCATCTCGGCATCCATGTACTCGACCGAGTAGACACCCGGCTTCAGGATGTCCTTGCCCTCGACCTCGACCCACTTGACCTGGCCGGGGCCCAGCTCCAGGCCCATGGACACGCCGCCACCGAGATCACTCAGGTTGATGCTCGCCGACACGCCCGCGGAGATGGCCTCGTCACCGATGCTGACCTGGCAGCCGATGATGTAGCCGGTGCTGATCCGCGAAGCGCCGTGGGTGGACGAGTTGTTGGAGCCGTCACGACCCGACGGGCCGTTCCAGGGGCCCGGCTCACCCTCGGGGGTGCTACGGACATCGGCGGTGGCATTGCCACTCACCCACACGGTGCGCCCGGCACCGTTGGCCGCCAAGGACGGCGACACGATCGCCTGCTCGCCCGTACGCGTGATGGTGACCTCGCCACCCGGGCTCGTCTTCTGGCCGTCCGGCAACGGCACGAAGGTATCCGCGTGGGCAGCACCGGTCGACATAAGGCCGATGGCAACGGCCGCAGCCGCGCCAGCGCCCGCGATCCGGGCACCACGACGCAGACCGTTGGTGCGGTTCTCGCTCATACTTCCCCTCATCAGGTTTCTAGCGGTCAGCCTCGACACCCGAGGCTGAAATGGGGTCCTCTCAGGCCCAGCTCAGTTTGTCGCCTTTTTGTTGCCACTGTGTAACTAATGACAAATTTTGTGCTCCAAGCGAGTTCAGCCACAGGAACCCGGGCCAGGTTCCTGGTGCAGTGGGCGCGGCAACGCCACACTCCGAGACTGGAGAACCCACGGGTTGTACAGCCCGAAGTGGGACATTAAACACTCAGGCAATGACTGAGCAATGTAAGAGTTGGTAAACGCCATGTGATCTGGATCACAGTGACCATGATTCTCATATCACTTGATTTGCATAAGTGCGGTGAGCAGGGAAGTCGTAGAAACAACGAAAAGGCTCGACGCTAAGCGTCGAGCCTTTGCCGGCGATAGCCGGCGCAGATCACCCGGATCAATTTCAGCCGTGATGCGGCGGCACCTGCGACCGCAACCAGTCGTCGGACGCACCCGAGTTCGGCTCCGGCGTCCGTTCGTCCCGGGTGGTAGCTGGCAGGGTGTCGCCGAAGACCCGCGCGAGTCGAGCCGCCTCGGCCACGGAGAGCTTCTTGCGCCGTGGCGGCTCGGGATCGCGATCGGCGTCAGAGTTCATCCGCGAGCCCGGACAGCTGCTCGATCACCCGGATCGCCAGCGGGCCGAGGGTGGCCATACCGTCGCGGACGGCGGCGCGGGTGCCGGGCAGGTTGACCACCAGGGTGCTGCCCGAGACGCCCGCCAGACCGCGGGACAGGCCCGCGTCCACCGAACCGGCGGACAGTCCGGAGGCACGCAGTGCCTCGCTGATCCCCGGCAGTTCCCGATCCAGCACCTCGGCGGTGGCCTCGGGGGTGCAGTCGCGCGGGGACATGCCGGTGCCGCCCACCGAGATGACCAGATCCACGCCGCCGATCACCGCGGTATTGAGCGCATTGCGGATCTCGACCTCGTCGGCCTGAACCGACACCGAGGCGTCCACCAGGAAGCCCGCCTCGGTGAGTAGCTCGGTGACCAGCGGACCCAGCGAGTCCACCCCGCCATGGGCGGTTCGGTCGTCGACGACCACGACAAGAGCACGGCCCGCCACAGCGGCATCGATTTCCATGGTGCTCACCGTAGCGTCCTTGTCCGACAACGGCTCCCAACCCCCGTCTCGGAGGATTCGCTCCGCTGCCAGCGCGATCGGTCTGCTGCGTACTTGGCTCATCGGCCGCCCTCCACTACCTCGCCGAGGGTCACCTCGACGGTTCTCGAATTGTTGCCCTGCTCATCGGTGTAGGTGATCTTCACCTTGTCGCCCGGCTGGTGCGAGCGCACCGCCGCGATGAGCGCGTTACCGGAATCGATGACCTGGTCATCGAGCTTGGTGATGATCGCGCCGTTGGGGATGCCCGCCGCGGCGGCCGCGCCGTCCGGGGTCACCTCCACCACCCGCGCGCCGTTCACGTCGTCCTGGCCGCGCACCTTGATCCCGATCTGGGCGTAGGTGACCTTGCCGGTCTTGATCAGCTCATCGGCGACACGCCGGGCCTGGTCGACCGGGATGGCGAAGCCGAGGCCGATGGAACCGCTCTGGCCGCCGGACAGATCGGAGACGCCGAGGGTGGCGATGGCGGTGTTGATGCCGATCAGCTTGCCGTTCATATCCACCAGCGCGCCACCGGAATTACCCGGATTGATGGCGGCGTCGGTCTGGATGGCGTCGATCACCGTGCCGGTCGAACCGGCATCACCGCTGGTGGACACCGGGCGATTGAGGGCGGAGACGATTCCCGTGGTCACGGTGCCCGCGAGGCCCAGCGGCGAGCCGACCGCCACCACGGACTGACCCACCTGGAGGTTCTGCGAGCTGCCCAGTTCGATCGGGGTGAGACCGGACTTCCCGCTCACCTTGATGACCGCCAGGTCCGAGACCGGGTCGGTGCCCACCAGGGTGGCCGGAGCGGTGGAGCCGTCACTGAACGCGACCTCCATCCGGGCGTTCGGGCCCGCGCCGCTGACCACGTGGTTGTTGGTGAGGATCAGGCCGTCGGTGGACAGCACCACGCCGGAGCCCTCGCCCTCGGCGCGATTGCCCTCCACTCGGATCATGACCACGCTCGGCACCACCTTCTGGGCCACCGCCTGCACCGACCCCGCGGGGGCGTTGGCGACATTGGTGGCCTTCTCGCGTGGGGCGTCGAGGGCATTGGTGACGGCCGGGCCGCCACCACCGTCGCGCGTCGCCAACGAGCCGCCGACCACGCCGCCGACACCACCGCTCACCAGCGCCAGCACCAGCGCGCCCGCCACCAGCGCGGTGCGCTTGCCGCCCTTGGGCGCAGGGCCGCCCGGATAACCGTGCTGCCCCGGCCCACCGGGTCCACCCGGCCCACCGGGACCGCCCGACCCACCAGGTCCGTCGAATCCGCCGGGGCCGTCGAATCCGCCTGGTCCACCAGCGCCGCCGGGGCCGCCGGGGCTACCCGAGCCGAACGGTCCACCGGCATATCCGGGGCCACCCGGACCTCCCGCACTCATAGCGGTGGTCGGGTGCGACCCGGTCTGGTAGCCGCCCTGCCCGGAAATACTCATACCCGACGCATACCCAGCCGGATGCGATTCACCGACGGGAATCTCCGCGGTTCCCGACACATCGTGGCCCGCGCCCTGCCCCGCCGCGCCGTATGCCGGAGTGCCGGGGCCGTACGGGGTGGCCCCACTGCCGAAAGGGACTGCCCCGCCGAAGGATCTACCGCCGCCGTGCGGCTGCCCCGGCGCACCGCCGTACTGCCACGTCGCATGGTCATCGGAGGCACCGCCGAACTGCTCGGTCGCCGGACCACCGGGCGCATCGCCGAACTGCCGCGTCGCCGGATCGCCCGGCGCGTCGCCGAACTGCCGGGTGGCCGGGTCGCCCGGCGTATCGCCGAACGGACGGGTGGCCGGGTCGCCGGGGGCCGGGTGGGCCGCGCCGGGCACTTCGGGCCGATCGCTGCGCTTGTCCTTCGAATCGTCGGTCATATCTCTCGTTTCTCCTCGAGTCTGACGACCAGCCTGGTGGCGACGGCTGAGAGCGGACTGAGATCGCGCTGGCTTTTCGCCGAGCATTCGTGCCAGGTCAAGCGGTTACCGGAGGCGGTGCGCCCGTCCCGGGAAGAACGATACGGATCAACGCGCCGCCGCGGTCGGAACCGTCGATCGTGATGGTGCCGCCATGTTTGGTGACCACCTGCTTGACGATGGCCAGGCCCAGCCCGGAACCGGGCATGGAGCGCGAGGCAGTGGTGCGGTAGAAGCGCTCGAAGACCAGTTCCCGTTCGGCGGGCGGGATTCCCGGCCCGGCGTCGTCCACGGTGAATTCCAGCAGCCCGCGCCCGTTCTCGGTCATGCGGACGAAGACCTTGGCCTTGGACGGACTCCATTTGGCGGCGTTGTCGAGCACATTGAGCAGTGCCCGCTCCAAGCCGGCCTCGTCGCCGTAGACGAACCACGGCCGCAGGGCGGCGTCGAATTCGATGCCGGTGCGCCGCCGCCGCACCCGCTCCAGCGCGCGTTCGGCCACGTCCCCGATATCGACCTGCTCGTACACCGTCTCCGGGGCGTCCTCGCGCGCCAGATCCACCAGATCGCCCACCAGCGTGGACAGTTCCTCGATCTGCGCCATCACGTCACCGCGCAGTTCGGCCATGTCCTCGTCCGGAATACGCGGCGCGCCCGGGCGGCTGGAGGCGATGAGCAACTCCATATTGGTGCGCAGCGAGGTGAGCGGGGTCTTGAGTTCGTGCCCGGCGTCGGACACCAATCTGCGCTGCCGCTCCCGCGATTCGGCCAGGGCGCGCAGCATGGTGTTGAAACTCTCGGTGAGCCGGGCGAGTTCGTCGTCACCGGACACCGGGATAGGGGTCAGGTCATCGGTGCGGGCCACCCGCTCGGTCGCCGCGGTGAGCCGCGCGACCGGACGCAAACCGGTGCGCGCCACCGCCGTTCCGGCCGCAGCCGCCAGCACCACGCCGCAGCCGCCGACCACGAACAGCAGCCAGGCCAGCCGATCGAGCACCTCGCGGGTGGGTTGCAGCCGTTGCGAGACCACCAGGGTGGAGCCGGAATTGGTGCGCCGCGCCAGCACCCGCTGATTGTCGACGGTGCGCAGCGAGAAGCCGAGTTCGCCGCGCGCCACCGCCTCCTCCTGTGAGCCGATGGGCGGTTTGGTGGCCTGCGGGGGCACATAGCGCTGCAGATCCGCACCGTCCGGGAAGATCAGCGCCACGCCCACGTCGCTGGAGTACAGCCCGGCCAGCACGATGGACTGGAAACCGAGGCTGTCGAAGTTGTTGTCGATCATCAGTGCGGCGCGGGCTCGCAGCTGTGCGTCCACGTCGGCGTACAGCGAGCGCGCCACCATGGCGTAGGCGGCGATGGAGGTGACCGCGACGGCGACCGCCACCAGCGAGGCCGCCAGCAGCGTCACCCGCCATCGCAGCGATACCGACCGGGTCAGCGGCATGGGCGGGCGCAGTTCGGCCGCGTCCTTGCCGAAGGAACCGGCCGGATGCCCGATTCCGGCGACCACCGGCCGCCGCGGAACGGTTCTACCCACGAGCGCGACTCCTACGGAGGGGTTTCGCGCAGCACATAGCCGACGCCGCGCACGGTGTGGATGAGTCGCGGCTCGCCATCGGCCTCGGTCTTACGGCGCAGATATCCGATGTACACCTCGAGTGCGTTGCCGGAGGTGGGAAAGTCGTACCCCCACACCTCCTCCAGGATGCGACTGCGCGTCAGCACGCGCCGCGGATTCGCCATCAGCATTTCCAGCAGTGAGAATTCGGTGCGGGTGAGCGAGATCTGTCGTTCACCGCGCCACACCTCTCGGGTAACCGGATCCAGCGACAAATCAGCGAACTTCATCGTCTCCGAGGAATCCGCCGGATCGGCGGTCGTGCGGCGCAGTAGTGCGCGCAGTCGCGCGAGCAGTTCCTCGAGCGCGAAGGGCTTGGGCAGATAGTCGTCCGCGCCCGCGTCGAGGCCGGCCACTCGCTCCGATACCGAATCCCGCGCGGTGAGAACCAGAATCGGCAGATCGTCACCCGTGCTGCGCAGGCGGCGGCACACCTCGAGGCCGTCCAGCCTCGGCATCATCACATCCAGCACCAGAGCGTCCGGGCGCTGTCCGACCACCTTGTCCAGGGCGTCGACGCCGTCGACGGCGAGGTCGACGGTGTAGCCGTTGAAGGTCAGCGAACGCCGCAGCGATTCGCGAACCGCGCGGTCGTCGTCGACTACCAGAATGCGCATGGCATCCAGTCTGACCGCAGCGACTGAGAGGTGACTGAGAAGGCGGCATCCGACACGCCGAGTGACACCATGGAGTGACCTGCGTCTTTCTATTCGACAGTGATGCGTGTCGGCTCTGGTGCGCGAATGCGAATTCGAAAGATGTTGCGCCCAGCTACTTTCGGAGTCCGTCACGGTGAGTCGTCCGAATTGCCGATGCACACTTCTCGCGGTATGTTGCGTGCCGTAAAAGAAGACCCTTAGTTGGTTCCGCGCGGGTTGAACCCCACATCCGTACAACCGCATACGACCCCGGGGTCCACTCGTGAAAGCGGAGGCGACGGAAACGGGATGGAAGCTGCACCCCGGTCCTGGCAATTCAGCCTGTCCAACTGGCCCGTCACTCGCAAGGTCGGCATCGTACTGGTGCTACCGGTGCTCCTAGCCTCGACCTTCGCGGTGCTGCGCATCAACGGCGAATTGCAGACCATCAACCAACTGAGCACCGGCACCGAACAGGCCGTGGTCTTCGACCCCACCATCAAGTTCGAGTCCGCCACGCAGGAACTCGCCGTCGCGGCCATCAACGGATTCGGCAATCCGGCGGCCGACCCCCTGATCGACACCGCCACCACCACGTTCGACCAGGCCGCCGCCGACCTGGAGACCGTGCTGCGCACCGCCAAGCCCGGCGCCGCCGTCACGGACGAACTGACCCAGACTCTCGCCATCGCCCGCAGCATGCGCAACTCGCTGCGCACCGGTTCGGCACAGACCATCGGCGAACAGGCCGACACCGTCTCGGGCAAGATCCAGAACGCGCTGTCGACCTCGCAGTCCGTCGCCGACCTCCGGGTGCAGCAGCTGTTCCTGCAGATGGGCACCGTGATGACCGCGAGCCGCCTGCTCACGCAGGAGCGCATCATGCTGGCCACCCCGGGCGCGGGCACCAACCCGGCGCTGCGGACCCGGCTGCTCACCGCCATCGGCGCCGAGGTCACCATGCTCGAGGTGTACCGCGGCATGCAGCCCGAGCAGGCCGCCGCCTACACCACGCTCACCGACGCCGCGCAGGCCCGCATCGGCATCCTCATGCAGAACGTGCCCGACCCCATGGCCGTCCCGGCCATGACGGAGTCCATCAACACCAGCGTCGACGCCTACCACCGCGAAGCCACCGGACTCGCCGCCGCTCTCGACGACAATCTCGCCGCCCTGAGCACCGAGGCCCGCAACAACGTGTTGCGCGATACCTCGATCGTCATCGGCATGCTGCTGGCCGGTCTGGCCATCGCGCTCGTCGTGGCGCGCTCGCTGGTCGTCCCGGTCCGCCGCCTGCGCCGCGACGCCCTCCAGGTCGCGCACATCGACCTGCCGCAGGAGCTCGAGGTGGTGCGTTCCGGCGGCACCACCCCCGAGATCAATCCGGTCGACGTGCACACCACCGAGGAGATCGGCCAGCTGGCCCGGGCCGTCGACGACATCCACGCCCAGGCGCTGCACCTCGCCGGTGAACAGGCGCGACTGCGCCTGCAGATCGGCAATATGTTCGAAACCCTGTCCCGCCGCAGCCAATCCCTGGTGGAGCAGCAGCTCAATCTGATCGAGGAGCTGGAGCGCGACGAGGACGACTCCGAGCGGCTGCAATCGCTGTTCCGCCTGGACCACCTCGCCACCCGCATGCGCCGCAACGGCGACAACCTGCTGGTGCTCGCCGGTACCGCGCTGCGCCGCGGCCACCTGCCGCCGGTGCCGCTGTCGGACATGCTGTGGTCGTCGGTCTCCCAGGTGGAGGACTACCAGCGCGTCGAGATCGGCACCGTGCCCGACGGCATCGTCGCCGGTGAGCCCGCGGTCGACATCGAACACCTGCTGGCCGAACTCATCGACAACGCGCTGCGCTACTCGCCACCGACGACACCGGTGGCGGTGTCGGTGGCACGGGCCGTGGACGGCGGCTACCTCATCGAGATCACCGACCGCGGCCTGGGCATGAACGCCGAGGACCTGCAGTCCATCAACGACCGGCTCGCCTCCGGTGGCGAGGTCAATGTCGAGACCGCGCGCCGGATGGGCCTTTTCGTGGTCGGCCGTCTGGCCAAGCGGCACAACATCACGGTCAGCCTGCGCCGCACCTCCGCGATGGTGGCACAGCCGGGCATCACCGCGAGCGTGCACCTGCCGGGCAGCCTGGTCTCCCCCGCGCCGGAGCGCAACGACAGCAGCACCGGCAGCTATCCGCTGACCGGAACGCTGCCGGTCGCGCCCGCGCTGCCGCTGCATCCGCAGAGTCAGCCCGCGGCGCTGAACACCCAGTTCACGAACCTGAGTTCGCCGATCACCCCGCCCGCGACCCCGGCGATCGCACCGCCGCGGCTGATGCCGGTGCCGAATCCGCCGGAAACCAAGCCGCGGTTCGGGGTCACCAGTTCCGGCCTGCCGCAGCGGCGTACGCCCGCCAGCGAGCCGGTCGAACCACCGCCGAGCGAGATGCCGCGGGAGGCCGCTCCCGCCGAACCGACGCCGGTGGACTTCTGGGGCGAGAACCGGGAGTGGGACAACAGCGAGACCCAGCAGTACAAGGCCAGCGATGTCGAGGCCTGGGGGCTCGCCCACGGCGGCGGACGCAACCAGCCCGCACCCGACACCGCGGCCCCGACCGGTGCCGGCCAGGGCTTCAACGGTTTCGAGAACGCGGACGGCGGCCGGGACAGCGGCTTCGCACCCGCCCCCGGATTCACCACCGGCAACGGGTCCGGCGGCGGGTACGGATTCGGCGGCAACGGCAATGGTGCCGCCATCCCGGGCAACGGTCCCGCCACCCCTGACAACGGTCCCACCACCCCTGGCAATGGTTTCGTCACCATCGGCGGCAACGGCCGTGACAATGGTGGCAATGGCAATGGCGGCACGGGCAGTAACGGCAACAGCGGCAACAGCAACCGCGGTAGCGGCACCGACGGCAACGGTTCCGCGACCGGCGGTGGCGGTTTCGGTGCGCGCGGCGACTCCCCCAGCGGCGGCGCTGGATTCGGCGGCGACTCTCCCACCAGCGGCGGCACCGCTTCCGCTGCCCCGAACGCCGACGGCGCCGCCGAGCGCCCGGCCACCGCACCGCGGCCGCCCGCGCCCGCCCAGGCGCTGCGTCCGGTCGGCGAGGCGCCGACGCCCATCTTCCAGCGCATGGTGTCGGAATGGCTGGTCGAACCGGCGGTCGGCGGGCAGGGCGGGGCCGCGTGGACCTCGTCCTCGGACGCCGGATGGGCCGCCGCCGAACAGGCCATGGAACCGACGACCGGCGGGAAGACCCAGGGCGGCCTGCCGATTCGCCGCCCCGGCGCCCAGCTGGTCCCCGGCGCGGCGGTACCCGCGGACGACGAGGGCGCGCGGAATCCGGAAGAGATTCGTCACAGCTTGACCAGGCATCTGAGCGGGGTTCTCAGTGGACGGGCAGACGCCCAGCACAAAGACGGAGACCCATACAACGACGGAGGGCACGCATGACCGAACAGCGCACCACAACCGATGAGAACCTGAACTGGCTGGTCACCCGGTTCACCCGGGAGGTGCCCGGGGTCTCGCACGCCGTGCTGGTTTCCGCCGACGGTCTGCTCCAGGCCACCAGTCCGCACCTGCCCAACGACCGCGCCGAACAGTTGGCCGCCGTCACCGCCGGTCTGGCCAGCCTGTCGGCCGGCGCGGCCCAGCTGTTCGACGGCGGCAAGGTGATGCAGTCCATCGTGGAGATGCAGCGCGGCTACCTGCTCGTCATGAGTGTCGGCAACGGTTCGCACCTGGCGGTGCTGGCCAACAAGCAGCACGACATCGGACGCATCGGCTACGAGATGGCGCTCCTGGTAGACCGCGTCGGGTCCGTGGTGCAGGCCACCGCCCGCCAGACCGCGTGATCGGCCACCGCACATGTCCGCACCGAACGGCTCCGGCCGGCCGACATCGCGTGTCCGCCCATACGCACTGACCTCCGGCCGCACCGAGCCGGCGGTCGAACTGCCGCTGGAGGCGGTCGTCGAGACCCTCTCCTACACCGCCCATTTCGACTGGCCGGCGGGCGACATCCGGACCGAGATCCTGCGTCTCGGCACGGCCCGGCTGTCGGTGGCCGAAATCGCTGCGCACCTGCAGCGGCCACTGGGCATGGTACGTGTGGTGATCGGTGACCTGGTGGTCGCCGGAACACTGCGCGTGCATTCGACTCTGAGCGATCAGGCCTCCTTCGACGAGCGCCGATCTTTGATGGAGAGGACCCTGCATGGACTCCGGGCGCTTTGACGCCGCGCCCTACAACGGCGGCCCGCAGCACCCGAACACCGGGGCGGCACAGCAGTACCCCCCGCGTCCCGGTGAGGGCGGCGAATTCCGCACCGCCTCGACGAAGATCGTCGTGGCGGGCGGATTCGGTGCGGGCAAAACGACGTTCGTCGGCGCGGTCTCGGAGATCGTGCCGCTGCGCACCGAGGCCATGGTGACCGGGATGTCCGACGGCGTGGACGACCTCGCCGCCACGCCGGGCAAGGAAACCACCACGGTCGCGATGGATTTCGGCCGCATCATCCTGCCCGGCAACCTGGTGCTCTATCTGTTCGGCACGCCCGGGCAGCGACGGTTCTGGTTCATGTGGGACGACCTGGTGCGCGGTGCCATCGGCGCGGTCGTGCTGGTGGACACCCGCCGCATCGAGGACAGCTTCGCCGCCGTCGACTTCTTCGAGGCCAAGAAGCTCCCGTTCCTGGTCGCGGTCAACCGCTTCCCCGACGCACCCCGCTTCCCGGTGGGCGAACTCCGCGAAGCGCTCAGCATCCGCGAGGGTGTGCCGATCGTCGACATCGACGCCCGTGATCCCGATGAGGTGCGCCGTTCCCTCGCCGCGGTCACCGAGTACGCCATCGAACGTCTCATGGCCCAGCAGCGCGAAAGCGCCTGGCGCGGTTAGGCAGCCGTACCCCGTTGGCAGGCGGGGCGCGGACCGGACAGACAGAACAGACCTGGGAGTATTTACCGCGTGATCTACTTCGCAATGGGCTACTGGATCATCGCGCTGGCGTTGATCGTGTCGGCTTCGGGGGCGGCGGTCGGCCTGGCCTGCATCCGGCAGTCCACCAAGTCGGTGACCGCACGGTTCCGGTTCGTGTGGATGTTCGTGGCCGCCTGCTCCATCGGCGGCGTCGGCGTCGCCATGCCGATCTTCGTCTCCATGCTGGGTGTGGGGGCGCACGGCAGTCCGGTGCGCTACGACAGCATGCTGATCGCGGTCTTCTCGGCGCTGTCGGGGACCACAGTGCTGGCCGCGCTCGTCATCGCCGGGCGCACGCTGAACTGGGTGCGGCTGGGGATCGGAGCGGCGGTGATGGGCGCGGGACTCGGCTCCATGGAACTGGTCGTGCTGCTGGCGGTGCACGTCCAGGGCGAGGTGGAGCGCAATGTGCTGTCGATCATCGCGGTGTACGCCATCGCGCTGGTGCTGTCGGTGGCGGTGCTGTGGTTCAGCCTCACCGTGCGCTCATCGCTGCTGATGCTGGGCGGTGCCGCCCTGTGGGCACTGGTCGTGACGGGTATGCACTACACCGGCCTGGTCGGCGTCAGTTTCGACGTCGACCATGCCGCGCCGACCCCGGAGGGTGTGGACCTGTTCAGCTTCTTCGTGCCGTTCTTCATCATCGGCTCACTGGCGCTGGCGATTCCGATCACGGCCATTCTGGTCGCCCCGGACCGCCGGGAATCCGGTGCGGTGCCCGCGCTGTCGCCGGTCGGTGACGCCCGCGAGCGGGGTGCGGCCGCCGACCGCATCCCGGAAGCGGTGCGCTGAACCGACTTCCGATATCGCCCGGAGCGAGGTAGCCCCGGGCCCGCCGGGCCGGGCCGGACCGTGTGATCGGTCCGGCCCTCGGCGTATGCGCGTACCATGACGCCGGGTCACCCGATCGGGTCGGGCAGCTCGCCGACGGCCCGGCTCGGGTCCGACAGCGCGAACAGCTCCCCCTGCGGTGCGGCCAGAATCGCCATCCGGCCGAAGGGCCCGTCCGCCGGGGCGAGCAGTACGGTCGCGCCGAGTTCCTCGGCCCGCGCGACCCCTTCGTCGATACCGTCGTATCGGAACCAGGTGAGCCAGTACGGGCGCGCGGGCGCGTCGCCGTCCCGGCTGGCGTCGCTGATACCCCCCGTGCCCTCCGCGCGGCCGGGCGGGGCGAACACCGCGTAGCGCATCACCTCGTTGTCGTATTCGGTGTAGCCGAAACCGAAGACGTCGGCGTAGAACCGCTTGGCGGCCTCGTAGGCGCCGGTGTGCAGATCGTTCCACAGGTACGCGCCGTGCTCGTTGTGGACGGCGGCCCCGTTGTGCGCCCGCGCCTCCCACACCGCGAACGGCGCGCCGGTGACATCGACGGCGACGAACATGCGCCCGGAATCCAGGACGTCGAACGGCGGCAGCAGCAGCGTGCCACCGGCCTCGCGCACCCGTTCGGCGGTGGCGTCGGCGCTCTCGACCGCGAAGTAGGTGGTCCACGCCGCGGGCATGCCCGATTCGGGTGTGGGTCCGATGCCCGCGACGGCCCGGCCCTCCCGCAGCGCCATCAGATAGCCGCCGGGTTCCTGGTCGGCGCCCTGCACATCCCAACCGAACAGTCCGGCGTAGAACGTCCCGGCCGCGGCCGGATCGTCCACGTGGCAGTCGACCCAGCACGGCGTGCCGGGTGGCCAGGCTGCGCTGCGAATAGGCATCGATCGTCTCCGTTTCCATATCGCGACAAGTGATCTCGAGTGTTCGGGGCCGAATCAGACCGCTCCCCCTGCGACGTGATGCCGGTCACACGGCCGCACCAAGTCAACCACCCGAATGCGACGAATTCCCGAACTGGCCGATTTCCGGATGCACGGGCGGCGGCGCGTCTCGCGAATTACAGTGGGAAGCATGCGTTTCGGGCTGGACTACGCAGGAGGTCGGCCCGGTGGTGCTGCGATCCGGGCCGCGGGTTTCGATTTCGTCGTCCGCTACCTCTCCGACGGCGGCCCCACCCTGCCCGGCAAGCTGCTCACCCCTGCCGAGGCCGATGACCTGCGCGCACACGGTATTTCGATCGTCTCCAACTGGGAGACCTACGCCACCCGCATGCTCGACGGCTACGGCGCCGGGGTCACCGACGCGCGGGCCGCGCTGGCGCAGGTGCTGCGCTGCGGCGGCCGCCGCGATCGGCCCATCTACTTCTCCGTGGACTTCGATGCCACCCCGCAGCAGCAGGCGCCCATCAACGCCTACCTGGACGGCGCGGCCAGTGTGCTGGGCCGTGAGAACACCGGGATCTACGGCGGCTACTGGCCGATCAGCCGCGCCCTGGACATGGGCACCGCCACCTGGGCGTGGCAGACGGTGGCCTGGTCGGGCAACAACCTCGAACCGCGACGGCACATCCTGCAGCACGCCACCCAGGTGGACGTGAACGGTGTGCGCTGCGATGTGAACACCACCGACCGAGCCGATTTCGGCCAATGGGACTTCGAACAGGAGGATGCGGATTTGACACCCGAACAGGAGGCGATTCTGCGCGACGTGCAGATCCAGTTGCGGGGTCCGGGCCTGTCCGGGTGGCCGCAGTTGGGCACCGATCCGGAGGGGCGGTACCGCACCGTGGTGGACGGCCTCGCCGCCGCGCTGGATCACATCGACGAATTGCGCACGGAGATCAGCGAACTGGAGGCGACCACCGCGGAGCTGGTCAAAGAGGTCGAACGCCTGTCCGGCCCGCACTGGCCGTGGCCGTTCTCGCTCATCGAGGGACCGGCCACCGCGGTCGGCAATCGCATCGAACAACTACTGCCGGATCTGCCGCTGCCGGGCTGGGGCGACGACGGTGACGACCGGGCCCCGAAGGCCGCGGAAACGCCGGAAAAACGCCCCTGAACTGGCGATGAGCGGGTTCTCCGGTAATCCGGAGAACCCGCCCTCGGCCACGAGAATACCGCCGCCAGGACACGAGCTCATTACTTCCAGAGGACTTTTTGACAGCTCAGTCGCCATTGCGGCGAAAAGACCATATGCCACAACATGGACAAAGGCGTCGAACCGCGGTGCGGTTCGACGCCTTCGGCTTTCAGTCCCTGCCCGGACCGTCGGCTTCGTTCCGGTCTATCGGGACATCCGGGCATTCCGTATCAGTGATACGCGTCGCGTATCGATCGCTACCTCAGAGCTTGTCGAGATCGACCAGTCCGCGGCGCACGGCGGGCACCAGTCGGCGCGGCACCTTGTGTACGACACCGTTCACCGTGACCGGGACCAGATCCGGCGGCGTCGCCTTCCACTGCGACCGACGGCTGCGGGTATTGGACCGGGACATCTTCCGCTTCGGAACCGCCATCTCAGTTCTCCTCTCCCTGCGTCGCGCGGCGACGCTTGCCGTAGCGGCGCTCGAACTTCTCCACCCGTCCGGCGGTGTCCAGCAGGCGCTGCGCACCGGTCCAGAACGGATGTGAGTCCGAGGTCACGTCGACCACCAGCAGCGGGTAGGTGTTGCCGTCCTCCCACTCCACGGTGCGGTCCGAGGTGGCGGTGGAGCGGGTCAGGAACCGCTTGCCGGTGTTGTTGTCCTGGAATACCACCGGGTGGTAGTCCGGGTGGATACCTGGCTTCATCGCATTACCTTTCGTTGGAACGGTTGTCGCCGGTGGCGGGGCCGGACGATTCGGTGCCGACCGAGCGGGTCTCCTCGGACGCCTCGCACGGGTCCTCGTGCCAGTCCCCGAAGGGGTCCTCCCACTGCGCGACTCGCTCGGGGGCGCGCCGCACGAGGCGCAGTTCGTCCTCGTCGACCAGCGCCCAGTGCAGGGCCTCGCGGATGGTGTTCGGCTCGGCGTCGTGGGCGAGGATCACCAGGGAGATGTCGCGATCGCCGAAATCCGGATCCCAGCGCAGTGCGGCCATCGCCACTCGGTCCGGGTCCGCCTGCGTCCGTTCGGATTCGGTCATGGCGGCCAGCCACTTCCCGGCGCTGCCGACCCGCAGGCCGCCGCCCGCGGACTCCAGCCACACCACCTCGTCGGGCTGGGTGGCCAGCCAGACGCGGCCGCGCGCGGTGACCACACCCTCGAACAGGACGTCCAGCGCGGAGTGCAGACGCTCCGGGTGGAAGGGGCGGTCGGTGGCGAATTCGATGAGGGTGACGCCGTTCTCGGTGTCGAGCGGCGGCTCGCCGCGCAGCAGCGGGGCGTGCGCGCCGAAGCTGCGGCCGCGCCGGGCGTCGGCGGGAATCTGCTCGAGCAGGGCGCGCAGGTCGGTGCCGGACGCGCCGTCCGGGTCGGCCACCCACAGCACCGGCGCGAGCGGCACCAGCCGGTCGAGGACGGCGGCCAGGCGGGCCTGTTCCAGCGCGTCCACCGCGCCCACCTCGACGGCGATGACGGCATCGGCGAACTCGACCTGGCCGACCGCCAGCTGGGCGACGGTGCGCTCGTCGTCGGTGGTGACGTGGCCGCGGTCGGCGAGCGTGTCGTCACCGGTGGCGTCGGTCAGCCAGTCGCGGGCGTCCACGCAGGTGAGCACGGCCTCGATGCGCACGCTGCGCCCGGCCGGACCGTCCACGCGGCCGTGCACACCGGTGACGGTCACATTCTCGATGGCCTGACAGACCGCCTCGGCCTCGAACGCCGGATCCAGGGCGAGCACGATGCGCCGCACCGAATCACGCTGTCCCAGTACGCACAGGTAGGGCAGCAGGTCGGCGCGCAGGGTGCAGGAGACACAGCCGTGCGCGAGTTCGAGGATGGTCTCGCTCCCCCGGCCCTCGCTGTGCACGATCCGGCGGACCACGCCTTGGCGCAGTTCACTCAGGTCGTGGCGGACCACGACGGTGCCCGGCTCCGCGAGTTCACCCGCGATCTGGTCCACGCCCGCGGCGGCACGCCCCGGCAGGCCCGCGACCACGAGCACGGGCTTGCGGTCGTCGTGCATCCCCGGCACCACCATCACCTCTTCCGATAACGATTTTCATTTACCGGAAGGTAACGGTACATTGTCCGGCAGGCATTGTCGAAAACGATTGTCATCAACAACTGGAAGGGAGTGACATGTCGGCCATCTGCCAGGTCACCGGGCGCAAACCGGGATTCGGCAAGTCCGTATCGCACTCGCACAAGCGGACGAACCGGCGGTGGAACCCCAATATCCAGCGCAAGACCTACTACCTGCCCAGTGAGGACCGGCGCATCACGCTGACCGTCTCCACCAAGGGCATCAAAACCATCGACCGCGACGGGATCGAGGCCGTGGTGGCCCGGCTCCGGGCGCGCGGCGAGAAGATCTAGGAAGGCCACCGATGGCATCCAAGTCGACCGAGCTGCGTCCGGTCATCAAGCTCAAGTCCACCGCGGGCACCGGATACACCTACGTCACCCGCAAGAACCGCCGCAACGATCCCGACCGGATGGTGCTCAAGAAGTACGACCCGGTGGTGCGCAAGCACGTCGACTTCCGTGAGGAGCGCTGACGTGGCCAAGAAGTCCAAGATCGAGAAGAACGAGCGGCGCAAGATCGTGGTGGCGCGCTACGCCGAACGGCGGGCCGAGCTCAAGGAGCTCATCCGCAAGCCCACCACCTCCGACGCCGACCGCGCCGCCGCACAGACCGCCCTGCAGAAACTGCCGCGCGATGCCAGTCCGGTACGCTTGCGCAATCGGGACGCCTCGGATGGACGCCCACGCGGCCATCTCCGGAAGTTCGGTCTCTCGCGCGTGCGCGTGCGCGAGATGGCACACCGGGGCGAACTGCCCGGTGTGCACAAATCGAGCTGGTAAGCAACCACATCTGGTGAGTAAGGAACCGCTGACATGGCAGTGAAGCGAGCACCGTCGAAGAAGGTCCGCGCTGAGCAGGCCCGACGTCCGAAGAAGAACCCCCTGATCGCCGCCGGTATCGAAACCGTCGACTACAAGGACGTGAACCTGCTCCGCACGTTCATCTCCGACCGCGGCAAGATTCGCAGCCGCCGGGTCACCGGGCTGACACCGCAGCAGCAGCGACAGGTCGCCGTCGCGGTGAAGAACGCGCGGGAGATGGCGTTGCTGCCGTTCACCAGCCGCTGACGCGGCCGTCGGACGTAAATGGTTGAGCCCCCGATGCTTTCGCATCGGGGGCTCGATGCGTTTCGCTGGACCCGGCGGGGTCAGACGGTGGCTTTCTCGGCTTCGCGGATGGCGCGGGCGAGGGTGGCGGTGGCGTAGCGGCGCCAGAGGGGGGCGACGACGTAGCGGACGAGGCGGGTGCGGCCGGGGTGGGGGAAGAAGGAATAGGTCCAGCGGACAAGGGAATTGCGGCCTGCGGGGGTGAAGGTCCACTCGCCGTCGACCTTGGCCACCAGGCGGCGCATGGTGCCGGTGAATTCGGTCAGTTCGTAGCTGAAGTGGCGGGCGCGGGTGTAGCCGGTGAGTTCCTCCCGGGCGGTGGAACCGTCGGAGAGGACGACGGTGCGGGTATTGCCCGCGGTATCCCACGGGCCGGACTGGTCGCGCACCTCGCGGACGGCGGGCAGTGGACCCATGCCGGTGAAGATGGTGGGCAGATCGATGGGGGCGATCACCTCCATGGCCGTCGCCGCCGAGGTGCGACAGGTGGATTCGACGGTGACCGGAACGTAGCCGAGGCTCATGGCACACATTGTGCCGGGAAGTTTGCCGACGCGCCCGGAACGAGAAGAGCCCCAGCGCCTTTGACGCCGGGGCTCGATGCTCGTTCCGCGCGACCGGGCGGTTACGGGATGGTCAGCACCTGGCCGACATTGATCAGGTCCGGATTGTCGATGCCGCTGGCCGACGCGATCTCGGGGTAGCGGTTGCCGTCACCGTAGTACTGCTCGGCGATGGCCCACAGGGTCTCACCGGGAGCGACGGTGTGGGTGCGCACCTCCGGAGCCGGCGGCGGGGCCGGGGCCTCCGCCGCGGGGGCCGCGACGGCCTCCGGCTCGGCCTGGATCGGGTTGTCGGTATTGGTGCCCGACGACCACAGCGCGCCGCCGTCCTTGCCGTACAGCACGACATTGCGGTCGGGCTGTACGACCAGCCGGTCCGCGTCCTTGCCATTGGTCTCGGTGGACCAGGCCGCGCCCTCACCCTTGTACAGCACGAAGTTGCCGTCCGCCTGCAGCACGGCCCGCTCGACACCCTGATCGTGAGTGGAGGTGTGCCAGACGACATTGCCGTCCGGCTCCGTCAGCACGAGGTTGCCATCATTCTGCAGAGTCAGGGTGTAGGCACCACCCTTCAGGGACTGACCGAGCCCAAGTTCTTCGCCTACATGCAACGCGTCGCCCACGATGCGTCCTTTCGGAGGGGGGATCTTCGGTAAATCGATGGCGGGAGAAGTGCATTCGCGCATCTGCCGAACAGGCTACTGCTCGGACGCCGCGCACCGGGGAGATACGCGCCGCATCCGATGAGATTTTGACGACGCTTCGCCAGAAGTTCGCCGGAGGATCGGACCGGACGTGTGGAATCGGCCGGACGATTAGGGTTGGGGCCATGTACGGGAATTGGGGACGCCGCTTCGCCGCGGCCACGACCGCCGGGCTGCTGAGCCTGACGATCGCCGCCTGCTCGAGCTCGGACGACAACGCCGACACGCCGCGCGGCACCACCGCCTCCACGACGGAGACCACACCCACCGAAGCCCCCGAAGGTCAGCTGGGCCGGGCCTTCACCGCCGACCCGACCATCGTCAACCCCCGCCCCATCCCCTTCGACAGCTGGACCCGCCTCGCCCCCGACAAGATCGCGGTGAACTTCCAGACCGGCTCCCCGGAGTGCTACGGCGTGGACGCCACCACCACCGAGACCGACGAATCGGTCACGGTGGAACTGCGCGCCGGAACCCGGCCCGAAGCGGTGGGTCGGATGTGCACCATGATCGCGGTGTTCGGCACCCTCGAGATCCAGCTGGAGAAACCGCTGGGCGACCGAACAGTGTTGAGCGCCAAGTAGACAGCGCCAAGTAGACAGCGACCCGTAGAAACAGCGCCGACTAGAGGCCGAGTAGAGACAGCGCCCGGAAAGCAGCCGAGCCGGTACGCGTCACCCGCGTACCGGCTCGGCGAATCGTCGGTCAGTGCGCGAAGTGGCGCGCCCCGGTGAAGTACAGCGTGACCCCGGCCTCGCGGCACAGGTCGATGGTGTCCTTGTCGCGGATGGATCCACCCGGCTGCACGATCGCGGTGATCCCGGCGGCCACCAGCTGCTGCGGCCCGTCCGAGAACGGGAAGAAGGCATCGGAGGCCGCGACCGAGCCCTTGGCGCGGTCACCGGCACGCTGCACCGCCAGCTGTACCGCGTCCACGCGATTGACCTGCCCCATGCCGACACCGACGGACGCGCCGTCGTGGGCCAGCAGAATGGCGTTGGATTTCACGGCACGGCAAGCGCGCCAGGCGAATTCGAGATCGGCCAGGGTCTCGGCGGAGGCCGCGTCACCGGCGACCAGCTGCCAGTTGGCGGGCGCGTCACCCGCGGCGTCGAGAATGTCGCGATCCTGCAGCAGCACACCACCGCTCACCGGACGCAGCTCCGCGCCCTTGCGCCGGGGCGCCTCGGCGATGAGGATGCGCACGTTCTTCTTGCGCCGCAACACGTCCACGGCGCCGTCGGCATAGCCGGGGGCCACGATGACCTCGGTGAAGATCTCGGCGACCTGCTCGGCCATCTCCACCGACACCTCGCGGTTGGCCGCGATCACGCCGCCGTACGCGGAGACCGGATCGCAGGCGTGCGCCTTGCGGTGCGCCTCGGCGATATCCGCGCCCACCGCGATGCCGCACGGGTTGGCGTGCTTGATGATCGCCACCGCCGGCGCGTCGAAGTCGTAGGCGGCGCGCCAGGCCGCGTCGGCGTCGGTGTAGTTGTTGTACGACATCTCCTTGCCGTGCAACTGCTGCGCCTGCGCCAGCCCGGCCGGTCCGGCCGCATCGGTGTAGAGCGCGGCGGCCTGGTGCGGGTTCTCGCCGTAGCGCAGCACCGACTCACGGGTCCAGGTGGCGCCGATCCACTCCGGAAAGCGCTGCGCGCCTTCGGATTCCGCACCCGCGGAAACCGCGGCGGGAGCGGCGGCCGGAACCGCGACCGAGGTCATCCAGCTGGCGACCGCCACGTCGTAGGTCGCGGTGTGCTGGAAAGCCTTGGCCGCCAGCTCGGTCCGCCGCGCCAGGGTGAAACCGCCGTCGCGCACCGAGG
This sequence comes from Nocardia otitidiscaviarum NBRC 14405, assembly GCF_000308635.1. Taxonomy (GTDB): domain Bacteria; phylum Actinomycetota; class Actinomycetes; order Mycobacteriales; family Mycobacteriaceae; genus Nocardia; species Nocardia otitidiscaviarum. The sequence goes on from NZ_BAGD01000106.1 coordinate 289,290, forward strand.
CCAGCACGTCGTCGTAGTCGCGGGTGTCGACCACCACGGCCACCGACGGGTGGTTCTTGGCGGCGGCGCGCACCATGGACGGTCCGCCGATGTCGATCTGCTCCACGCACTCGTCCACGGTCGCGCCCGAGGCCACGGTCTGGGTGAAGGGGTACAGGTTCACCACGACGAGCTGGAATGCCTCCACGCCCAGTTCGACCAGCTGGTCGACGTGCTCCGCGCGGCGGGTGTCGGCGAGGATGCCCGCGTGCACGCGCGGGTGCAGGGTCTTGACGCGGCCGTCCAGGGTCTCCGGAAAGCCGGTCAGGTCCTCGACCTTGGTGACCGGAATGCCCGCGTCGGCGATCTTGCCCGCGGTGGAGCCGGTCGAGACCAACTCCACGCCCGCGGCGTGCAGACCGGAGGCCAGCTCGATCAGGCCCGTCTTGTCGTAGACGCTGACCAGGGCCCGCTTGATCGGCTTGCGCGCTGCCGGGTCCATCTGTGCCTCACTCACCGGAGAACTCGCTCATCTGGAATAACTGCCTTTCGTCCATCGGAGACAATGCCTCGCGTCGCGACGGCGGCGACCACCTCCGCCAACAACCGCCGTTCCACAACCTTGATGCGCTCGTGCAGCGACGCCTCGTCGTCGGCGGGCAGCACGGCGACGGCTTCCTGCGCGAGGATCGGCCCGGTGTCGACACCGGCATCGACCAGATGCACGGTGGAGCCGGTGACCTTCACCCCGTACGCGAGCGCGTCCCGCACACCGTGCGCGCCCGGGAAGGCGGGCAGCAGCGCGGGATGGGTGTTGATGATGCGGCCGCCGAACCGGTCCAGGAAGACGGGGCCGAGGATCTTCATGAAACCCGCCGACACCACCAGATCGGGTTCGCGGGCGGCGACGGCCTCGGTGAGCGCGACATCCCAGGCGGCACGATCGTCGAAATCACGCAGGGCGACCCGGAAATTCGGAATGCCGTACTCGTCGGCGTGGGCGGTGGCGGCGCAGTCGCGGTCCACGCCGACGGCGACGACGCGGGCCGGATAGTCCGGTTCCCGGGTGGCGGCGAGCAGCGAACGCAGCAGCGAACCGGTGCCGGAGGCGAGCACGACGACGCTCGCGGGCGCGGTGGGCGGCAGCAGCTGGGCGGGCGTGGACGTCAGCGCACTACTCCCTGTGAGTCGGGCGGGGCGGGGGGCGGGCGGCTGCGAACCGCCGCCCTAGAGCCTAACGACCGTCCACTCCACCGGTGTCGAGCAGGTCCGCCTCCACCACTTCGGCGTCCACGATGTCGGTGTCGGCCGGGTCGTCCGCGTGGGGTTCGGCGGTGAGGGCGGGCGGTTCGTCGACGAGTTCGCCGTCGACCTCGACCACACGCTCGGTGCCGTCGGGCGCGTCCTCGTACTCGTCGTATTCGTCGTAGTAGTCGGCGTCCTCGTAATCGTCGGAGTCGTACCGGCTGTCGGAGTCGTACTCGCCGTACTCGCCGTCGGAGTCGTACTCGCCGTCGGAGTCGTACTGACCGTCGGAGTCGTATTCGTCGTCGTAGTCGGCGTATTCACCATCGGGGTAGTCGGCGGCGGCGTACGCGGGGTCGGCGGCGGGGACGGCGAACCACCGCGCGGCGAACATGCCCACGTATCCGGGCAGCGCCAGCCAGAGGAAGGCCGGTATCGCCAGCAGCAGCAGATTCGGACCGATCTGCCCGAAGGAGCCGAGCACACCGCCGGCGAGCGAACCCAGCAGCGTGAGCAGCACCGCCGCCACGGCGGCCGAGGCGAGCGTGGCCCACGGGGCGGTCGGCCGATCGTCGGTGGTGCGTCCGATGTCCAGGCCGCCGAGCGCGCCCACCGCGGCGGGCGCCAGCAGCAGCACGACCCACCAGCCCGCCGCCGGACCGGTCGGCACGGCGGCCGCGATCGGCACCGCCGGAATCGGCGCACCCGTGACCTCGAACAGGCTCAGCGAACCGGCGCCGATGTGCACCTGCCCGCCGAGCAGCACCGCCACCGCGTCGATGAGCACATTCGGCAGATAGGCGACCGACAGCAGCGTCAGCCCGAGCACACCCGCGATATCGCCCGCGGCCCGGTAGGTCTCACCGATGGCGGACCAGTGCGCCAGGAAGGACACCAGGGTGACGGCGGCGGCGACGAGCAGCAGTCGCCACACGGCCCGCACCCCCGCCCGCACCCCGGGCACCACCCAGTGCGGCACCGGCGCCGGGGACAGCGCGAGCAGTTCCCGCCACCGGCGACTGCCGATGCCCGCGGCGGCCGCCAGCAGGTGCAGGCCGAAGACCCAGCCGAAGGCGGCCGAGGTGTTCGGCGGCTGCAACGACACCACCGCGGCGGCATCGTCGGCGACGGCCAGACAGACCGCCGTGATGAGCAGCGGACCGCCCAGCGCCGCGCCGACGATCCAGCCGAGGTCGGCGCGGTTGCTCTCGTCGGGCACCGCGTGGGCGCAGTCGCGCGCCGCGATCCAGAGCATGAGCCCGGTCGGCAGCAGGGGCAGCAGTCCCAGTGACGTCTTGCCGATCACCAGCGGAACCTGATGGACCGCGAGCCAGCTCGCCGCGATCGCGCCTCCGGTCCCCTCCAGCCCACTGCCCGCCGCCAACAGCGCCCCCGACACCAGTGCGACGATGACGAGCAGGGTGATGCTCGACGCCCGCGCCGCCACCACCAGCAGTACCCGAGCCCGCTCCGGAGTCAACGACCCGAATCCGCCGCCGGGTCCCCCCGAACCCGGTTCCGGCGGCTCGATATCGCTCAGACGCGCCAATGCGGCCTTCGCAGCGCTCATGGACATCCACCCTGGCAGCTTCACCCACGGCGACGCCTCAGGCGCGCCGCGCACCCGCCCCCGGGAACGCCCTCGCTCCCGAACACCGCTCGATCGCCCGGCACGGCCACGCGCCGCTGCCGCCCTGGGTGCCCGGCCCGGCGGCCCGAAACCTCCGCGCCCGCGCTCCACATCCGTATCCAGGGTGTCTGCGGGACCGCTGCCGCGCGCTGCTACGTCGATGCGCTCGTCCGCGGGACGCATACGTCTTCCGCCCGCACGCGCCCGCGCGCCGCCGCGCTCGGAGCCGTCGGCGGGCCGCCGGCGGTCGTCCGCGTATGCCCGACGGTCGACGCCGGGTTCGGCGGCACCGCGCCGGGTACCACTCGAACGGCTCCCGAACGGCCCGGTGCGTGTCCTGCGAGGCTCCCCCGCGTAGCCCCGGCGGTCATCGTCGAATCCATCGTGACGCGACGTGGCACGGATGTCGGCGGACGCGGACGCCCGTCTCGCGGTGGTACGCCGTCGAACCCGAGACAGCGCATGGCGCAAGCCGTCCCACGGCATGTGGCCGGATGCGCCATCGGGCGTACGGCGTGGTGTGGTGGCCCGACGTGCGGGGGGAGGGCCGCTGCCCTCTCCCGAGCGGCGGGGGCGGCGGGGTTCGCGCGGGGGTTCTGAAGGAGTCACGGTGACAGGGCAATCCGATTCGAGCGTGGTCGACGACCCGACCGCCGAGGCCGGATGCACCGGGCGGTGATGCCACCGCGGCGGATCGACGAGGCGAGTGGGGCAACGATTGCTGGGTCCGCGAACGAAGTCCGATGGCCCGCGAGCGGCCCCGGGTGGCCCGCAAGCACAACGGCCCCCGGTGTTCCCACCGGGGGCCGTTCGTCACGTCGGTCGATACCCGGACCGACTACTTGTCGTCCTGCCCCGGCCGGAAGGCCTTGGTGGCGTCGGCGGCCGGATCGGCGCTCTGCTCACCGCCGAACGGCTTCTCCTGGCCGCCGCCGTACTGCTGACCGCCGTACTGCTGACCGCCGAAGTGCTGGGTCGCGCCCTCGTCCGGGCGCGGCTGCGGCTGCGAACCGGTGCCGTAGGGCGACTGGCCGTAGGACGGCTGCTGACCGTAGCCACCCGGCTGACCGGGCTGCTGACCGTAGGCGGGCTGCTGACCGTAGGACTGCTGGCCCGGCTGGCCCGGCTGCTGACCGTAGGAGGGCTGCTGCTGGTACTGCGGACCGGTGCCCTGGCCGCCGCCGAAGGACGGCTGCTGGCCGTAGCCGCCCGGCTGGCCGGGCTGCTGACCGTAGCCACCCGACTGGCCGTAGGACTGCTGACCGGGCTGCTGACCGTAGCCGCCCGGCTGGCCCGGCTGCTGACCGTACCCACCCTGGCCGTACCCGCCGGGCTGCGGCGCGGGCTTCGGGGCCGGGGGCTTGAGGATCCCCAGCTCGAACAGCAGGGCCGCGATGGCGACCACGGTCTGTGCGAAAGCGAAGACCAGGACGACGATGCCACCCCACTCCAGCGAGACGGAGTCATCGAGCGAGAAGACAGTGAACAGCAGGGTGAGGAACGCCGCCAGCGAGGCGGCGGCCGCGATCGGGGCCCAGTTCTGCTTGGAGATCAACGACAGCCCGGCCATGATTCCGGCGATCAGCAGCAGAGCCAGCGGCGCGGAGCCGCCGCCCTCGAAGAAGCTGGCGGAGGTGTCCACGTCCACCGAGCCGCCACCCAGGTCGAAGCTGGTGAACGGCGTGAATCCGAGCAGGAAGGTGATGACACCGAGCGCGGCGACACCGATGGCCAGGAAGAACGGCAGCCCCTTGCCCGTCGCGGCCGCGGCGCTCGCTCCACCGGTGGGACCGGCGGCGGGCTGCTGGCCGAAGCCGGGTGCGGAGGAGGGCGTCGGCGCGGGCGCGTTGTACCCCGAGCCCCCGGTCGGGTATGACATGTCGTCGTCTCCTATCGAATAGTTCACGAACAGCGCTGGCTGCTCCCCCGACGCTACTGCACCAGACCGTCCGGGTCACCATCTACCGCCGCCCGCGACCGGCGCGTTTGCGCCGAACCGAACGCATGCTACCCGGCGTCGTATAGCGTAAGCCGTTGGGCGACAACACCGTTCACCGAAAGCGCGGGACAAGCCCGCTGGACGGGCGGCGGAAACCCGGCCGGATCGGCGTCTTCCGGCCACATGGCGATAACGGTACGGATACGCGAAGGCCGCCCACCGGACACGGCGGGCGGCCTTGCGACATCGGATCGGCGCCGGTGCGCCGATATCCGAATCAGGCGCTGATGCTGGCCTTCTCGAGGATCTCGCGCGCGAGGGCGGCGGTCTCGGACGGGGTCTTGCCGACCTTCACGCCCGCGGCCTCCAGGGCCTCCTTCTTCGCCGCGGCGGTGCCCGACGAACCGGAGACGATGGCGCCCGCGTGGCCCATGGTCTTGCCCTCGGGGGCGGTGAAGCCCGCGACGTAGCCGACGACCGGCTTGGTGACATTGGCCTGGATGTAGGCCGCGGCCCGCTCCTCGGCGTCGCCGCCGATCTCGCCGATCATGACGATGAGCTTGGTCTCGGGATCGGACTCGAACGCCTCGATGGCGTCGATGTGGGTGGTGCCGATGACCGGGTCGCCGCCGATGCCGATGGCGGTGGAGAAGCCGAAGTCCCGCAGCTCGTACATCATCTGGTAGGTCAGCGTGCCGGACTTGGAGACCAGACCGATCGGGCCCTTGCCGGTGATGTTGGCCGGGGTGATGCCGACCAGCGACTCACCCGGGGTGATGATGCCGGGGCAGTTGGGGCCGATGATGCGGGTCTTGTTGCCCTTCTCGACGTTGTAGGCCCACGCGTAGGCGGTGTCCTGCACCGGGATGCCCTCGGTGATGACCACGAGCAGCGGGATCTCCGCGTCGATGGCCTCGATGATGGCGTCCTTGGCGAACTTCGGCGGCACGAAGGCGATCGACACGTCCGCGCCGGTCTCCTTCATGGCCTCCGCGACGGTGCCGAACACGGGCAGCTCGACCGCATTGCCGTCCTTGTCGGTGTGCGCCACGGTGGTGCCGGCCTTGCGGGCGTTCACGCCGCCGACGACCTGGGTGCCCGCCTTCAGCATCAGCGCGGTGTGCTTGGTGCCCTCGCCGCCGGTGATGCCCTGGACGATGACCTTGGAGTCCTTGTTCAGGAAGATAGACATTGTGGTTCGTGTCCTTTACTTGGCCGCGGCCAGTTCGGCGGCCTTGTCGGCGCCTTCGTCCATGGTCTGAGCGAGGGTCACCAGCGGGTGGTTGGCGTCGACGAGGATCTGGCGGCCCTCCTCGACCTTGTTGCCGTCCAGGCGGACGACCAGCGGCTTGGTGGCCGCGTCGCCCAGAATCTCGAGTGCCTTCACGATGCCGTTCGCGACCGCGTCACAGGCGGTGATGCCGCCGAAGACATTGACGAACACCGACTTGACCTGCTTGTCGCCCAGGATGACGTCCAGGCCGTTCGCCATGACCTCGGCGGACGCGCCGCCGCCGATGTCGAGGAAGTTGGCGGGCTTGACACCGCCGTGGCCCTCACCGGCGTAGGCGACCACGTCCAGGGTCGACATGACCAGGCCGGCGCCATTGCCGATGATGCCGACCTCGCCGTCGAGCTTGACGTAGTTGAGGTCGTTCTCCTTGGCCTTGAGCTCGAGCGGATCGGTGGCGTCGATATCCGCGTAGGCCGCGTGGTCGGGGTGGCGGAACTCGGCGTTCTCGTCCAGGGTGACCTTGCCGTCGAGGGCCAGGATCTCGTTGTCGGGAGTGCGCACCAGCGGGTTGACCTCGACCAGGGTGGCGTCCTCGGAGATGAACACCTCCCACAGCTTCTGGATGGTGACCGCGGCCGCGTCCAGGATGTCGGCGGGCAGGTGGCCCTGCTCGGCGATGGAGCGCGCGAAGGCCAGGTCCACGCCCTTGACGGCGTCGACCGGCACCTTGGCCAGGCGGTCGGGCTTGGTGGCGGCCACTTCCTCGATCTCCATGCCGCCCTCGACCGAGCACATGGCCAGGTAGGTGCGGTTGGCGCGATCGAGCAGGAAGGAGATGTAGTACTCCGACGCGATGTCCTTGGCCTCGGCGACCAGGATCTTCTTGGTGATGTGACCCTTGATGTCCAGGCCCAGGATGTTCTGGGCGTGGGTGAAAGCGTCTTCGGGGGTGGCGGCGTACTTCACGCCACCGGCCTTGCCGCGGCCACCGACCTTGACCTGCGACTTGATCATCACAGGCTTGCCGATTTCCTCCGCGATCGCGCGAGCGTCCTCGGCCGAGTCCGTGACGCGGCCCTCCGACGAAGGCACTCCGTGCTTCACGAAGAGTTCCTTCGCCTGATATTCGAAGAGATCCATGTACTCACCGTCTCGTCTGCGTTGTTGTGACAACGTCTTTGTTGGCGGCCCGTCGTCAGCCCGTAGCGACCGCTTGCAGGTCGCCCGTGAAGGCCAGTGGGTCGGGTCGGACTCTAATCAGTCACATGGAGCCGAAATCAGCCGCATACAGCCTAAGTGGCGCAGGTCACGGTACAGTCTCCAGGGCCACAAAACCGCTGGGTATGACTACTCGCGAGTAGCTTTCGGACCGCGCGGCAGGTAAACGGGACGAATACCGCAGAGCGGTACAGACTACGACGCCTTGTAGTGGAACGGGCTCACACAGTTACCCACAGCACAGTGAGGCAATCCCGGAGGGCGACGTGATGAATGTCACAGCATCGACACGACAGGGGTTCATCGCTTGCCGACCCGCAATCGTTTCGTTACCGTCGTTGCGGTCGATGTCACAACACGGTCACGGCAGGAGGACGGCAAGCTTGACGCAGCACAGCGCTCCGCAGGTAGGAAGCCGCTCCGCAGGCGACCCGTCGAAATCGAGCTCCCTCCCCGCGGGTCGGACGAACGCCCATGAGTGACGGCGTATTCCCGACCGGGCGGCGCGCGCGGGCCAATCGGTACCGACAGGACGACGAAACCTTCGGCGACTCCGGACATTTCAGCCATAACGCCCAGTCCGGCGGCGGCACCCGATACGAGCACGGCCAGGTCTACGGCTGGCAGGCGCCCTCGTCCGCGCAGGGCGAGTGGAATGCCCACGGCGGCTGGGACGCACACGCCGCGAGCGCGCAGGGCACCGCCGACAACGGTTACGGCGACAACGGTTACGGCGACAACTGGAACAGCGGCACCTGCTATGACGGCGCCAGCTGGAACAACGCGGCCGACGCCGACTGGAACAACGAGACCGCCGACTGGAACGACGGCGGCGCTCGGGGCGACTGGCACGCCAACGCCGACGGCTCCTGGAACGGCAAGGTCGACGGCTCCTGGAACGGCAACGCCGCCAACTGGAACCGTGATTCCGGCAGCGCCTGGGACGGCGACGCCGCGAACGGCGGCGCGGGCGGCTGGGGCGAACCCGCCGCCGAATGGTCCGGTGACTCCTGGAATTCCGGCGACGACGCCTGGGAGTCGCCCGCCGATCCGAACCCCTCCGACGAGCATCGGCCCGTCTACACCTTCCGCACCGCGTCCGGTGAGCCGCTGGAGTTCTCCCGTGACGGTGCCCGCGTCGATTCCGCCGCCTCCGGCGCGCCCGAATCCGCCTCCCCCGCATCGCGTTCCGCCACCCGCGCCGCGCGCAACCGCCGTTCGGGCGGCGCGCACCGGGTGCCCGCCCCGCCCGCCGCACTGAAGGGCCGCGCGGCCGTGGTGGCCGTCGCCGCCGGTGCCGTGGTGGCCGCCGGGCAGACCGGCATGGACACCGCGCCGACGACGGGCGAGTTCCAGGCCGCCGATCAGGTCACCGAACTGGCCGCCCAGAGCGTGAGCCTCACCGGCGCGGAGACGCAGGATTCGGGAGCACCGCAGGTGCTGAACGTTTCGACGCCGATGGACCTGGGCTCCTTCGACGACATCCTGCGCAAGGGTGAACAGTTCGCCGCCGATCTGGCCGCCCAGGAGGCCGCCAAGCTGCGCCCGCTGTTCACCAAGTTCACCAGCGGTAATTTCACCTCCGGGTTCGGCGCCCGCTGGGGTGTCCAGCATCTCGGCATCGACGTGGCCGCCCCCATCGGCACCCCCATCTACGCGGTGGCCGACGGCGTGGTCCTCGAAGCGGGTCCCGCCTCCGGTTTCGGCATGTGGGTCCGCCTCCTCCACGACGACGGCACCGTCACCGTCTACGGACACATCGACACCGCCACCGTCTCCCAGGGCCAGTACGTCATGGCGGGCGACCAGATCGCCACCGTCGGCAACCGCGGCTTCTCCACCGGCCCGCACTGCCACTTCGAGGTCTGGCTGAACGGCGTCAACAAGATCGACCCGGTCCCCTGGCTGGCCTCCCGCGGCATCGCCCTGGGCCCCCAGCGCGACTGACTCTCGATACCTCCGTAACTCTGGTGTGGACGCGCTGTTCTCCGCGCGCCCACCGGCCTTCCGCGCACCAGCCACAGCCGGTCCCATGACGCACCCCGCCGGGGAGTGGCGTCACGCTCGGAGCGTGTATCCGCTGGTGTCGACTCTGGAGACCTGCTCGCCGTAGATGCCCGGTGCCGTATCGCAGCTCGCGATGAAGTCGCCGGGGAAGCCGAGGTCGAAAGGAGCGGCGGCTTCCAGGGTTTCGACCGCTTCGTCCGACAGCATGAGCTCGACCGCGCCGAGGTTCTCGGTCAGCTGCCCCGCGCTGCTGACGCCGACGATGGGCAGGACGGCGGGTGAGCGGTGGCGGGTCCAGGCCAGGGCGACGTGGGCCGCGGGCACGCCCAACTCGGCGGCGACCTCGTCGACCGCGGCGGCTGCCGCGCGCTGGCGCTCGGTGAACCGGCCGGGGTCGGCGCGGCGTCCGGCACGACCGGACAGGACGCCCTGCCCGAGCGGCCCCCACGCCGTGACGCTCATGCCGAATGCCTCCGCCATCGGGATCAACTCGCGTTCGGCATCCCGCCACAGCAGGTTGTAGGGCACCTGGAGTCCGGCGAACCGGGTGCGGTCGCGCAGCTCCGCCACCGTGTTCGCGCGCGCGACCACCCAGGCCGGCACATCGGAAATGCCCAGATGCAGGACCTTGCCGGAGCGAACGGCGTCATCGAGCGCGCGCAGCGTCTCCTCGATGGGTGTGAGCCGATCCCAGACATGCACCCAGTAGACGTCGATGTAGTCGGTGCGCAGCTTCCGCAGACTCTGTTCCAGGCTCAACATCAGGTTCTTGCGGTGGTTGCCCGCCGCGTTCGGGTCGGCGGGGTCGCGGGTCGGCGTGTATTTGGTGCCGATGACGAAGCGATCGCGGTCGCGCAGCACCGAGCCGAGCAGTTCCTCGCCGGGGCCGTACATGGGTGCGGTGTCGAGGAAGTTGCCTCCGGCGGCGGCGAAGACATCGAGTATGCGGCGGTATTCGTCCGCGTCCCGCAGGGCCATGGTGCCCAGCACCAGTTCGGACACGCGGAGGCCGGTTCGGCCGAAGAGTCGGTATCGCATGACGACCACTCTGCTGGGTGGCCGCCCGCGCAGGGAGACCGTGCCGGGGCCACGCTCCACGGCCCCGGTATACCTGGCGATTCCTTCCGATCGGTAACAGTCGACGCCACCGCACCGACGATCCTTCGGTAACCGGAAGGAGTTCCATGAGAAAAACGATTGCCGCCGCGGCACGGGTCGCGGCCGCTGGTGTTTCGGGTGTGGCCTTCGTAGCGATCGTCGGTTCCGGGAGCGCGCAGGCGGCGCCGCAGGATTGCGCCGTCGAGCGCGATCTGTTCGGCGCGTCGGCCGTGTGCCAGCCCGACGGGGGCAGCAATTACGTCCTGCATGTCGACTGTTTCGGGCTATACGCCAGTGGTCCGTTCCCGATGTACGGCGTCGGGCCGTACACCGCGCTCAGCTACCCGTTCACGCCGAACGGCGAGCGCGTCACCACGGGGTGCACGGGGATGGGTCCCGGTGTCGTGGCCGTGGCGACCAACGCCTATGTCGAGGTCTACCAGGGTTAGCCAGCCTCACGACGGCGATCCTTCCGGGCTCGGTTGGTCTCTCCCGCACTCGGAGGTCGTTCCTGCCCTCGGCGATCGCTTCCACATTCGGCGATCATCTCCACGCTCGGCGGTCGCCGCGTACAGGGGAGGCGGCTCGGTCGGTGCCGGGCGCGGGGGCGGCCTCACAGGTCGAAACGCGCCCGCATACCCACCTTGACCTGCTCGAGCGTCTCGCCCCCGATGACCCCCTCGTAGGTGACGAGACTGGTGCGCCGGTAGATGGTGATGTCGTAGAGCGCGATCACGTGCGGCGTGCCCGGGATGGGAACCGACAGCAGCCGGTGCGCGGCGGGCACTTCGTCACCGGGGTGTACGAGCGCTACCACCAGCAGCGGATTCTGCTGCACCACGGCGTCGGCGTCCAACAGCACCACCCGGCGTTCCTGCCCGAACAGTGAGCTGGCCGCCATCCACAGCTCACCCTGCCGCATCGGCTCAGTCTGCATCGGAGGCTTCGAATTCGGCCTCCGCGCCGAGCCTTTCGTCGGGTGGGCGGTCGCGCAGTTCGGCGAGATCCTCCTCGAGCAGCCGCTGCCGCACCGCGCGGGTGACATAGTCGTTCATATCCGCGCCCGCGGTCGCTCTCAGCCGGGTGGCGATCGCATCCGGAAGCAACACGGTCATTCTCGTCGCCATACTTCGAGTACACGCCCTGCCGCACCGCCCCGGCAAGGGGCGGCGCGACGAGGGTCAGAGTTTGACGAGGGTGCGGCTGTACTGCGGAATCAGCCTGATCTTGCCCGCGGTACCGAAATCGATTGTCACCGTGGCCAATGCACCGAACCCCTCGGCGGCGACCACCCGCCCCAGACCGTACTTGTCATCGCTGACCCGGTCCCCGACCGCGAGCACCAGACCGGTGTTGTTGCGCTTTCCGGCGGAGGCGGGTGCCGGACGGCGCTCGCCCCCGCGATCCCGCACGCCGGGCCGGGGTTCGCTCCAGCCGTCGCCCCGCGTCCAATCCCGTTCGAAGCCGTCGTCGTCGCGTCGCCGCCGGAATCCGCTCGACTGTTTCGGCGCGGGCTCCAGGCGACGCCAGTCCAGTAGGTGCTGCGGAATCTCCTGGAGGAAGCGGGATTCGGGATTCGAGACGGGCTGGCCCCAGCCGGAGCGCACCACCGCGCGGGTCAGGTACAGCCGCTTGCGGGCGCGGGTGATGCCCACGTAGGCGAGGCGGCGTTCCTCGGCCAGTTCGGTGGGATCGCCGAGCGCGCGCATATGCGGGAA
>NZ_BAGD01000105.1 GCF_000308635.1 Nocardia otitidiscaviarum NBRC 14405
CCCGCCGCGCGCGGGATCGCGGTGGATGTGTCGAAACCGGCGGTGCGGCGGTGCGCGCGGGCGCATGGGCGGGCGGGGGCGGTGCTGGCCGATGCGTGGCGGGGGTTGCCGGTACGCGACGGGGTGCTCGACGCGGTGCTGTGCGTGTTCGCGCCACGCAACGCGGAGGAGGTGGCGCGGGTGCTGACATCGGACGGCCGGTTCGTGGTGGTCACGCCGACCGAGCGGCATCTGGGTGAGCTCATAGAGCCGCTCGCCATGGTGCGGGTGGACGCGGACAAGCAGGAGCGGCTGGCGCAATCGCTGGGTGCGCGGTTCGAACTGTTGGAGCGCACCCCGGTGGAGTACACGATGACGCTCGACCACGCCGATATCCGCCACGTGGTGCGCATGGGCCCGTCCGCCTTCCACGCGGCCGACACCCGCGACGAACGCATCGCGGCGATGCCCGAGCCGTATCCGGTGACCGCCTCGGTCACGGTGTCGGTGTACCGCCCGCGCGGCTGACCACCCCCAGAGCCGGGTGCCGCCCGCACCGGCCTCCTCGAATACCTCCGTGTCCGGTTGTGGCGGTACGGTTCTCCGCATGAGCGCTCAGTTCCCGGATCGGCGGTGGGGTCCGCAGACAGGTCTGCTGCGGCGGGCGGCGAGTTCGTTCGCGGCCACCAACGTGGGGTCGACGGTGATTCGCAAGCTCACGCCGCTGGATCGGCGAGTGCTGGAGCGCACCGCGGGCAAGTACACGGTGCTGGGGCCGATCGGTGCGCCGGTGATCCTGTTGACCACCACCGGCCGCAAGTCGGGGCAGCCGCGCACCACGCCGCTGCTGTACGTGCACGACGGCGATGTGCTGTACGTGATCGGCAGCAATTTCGGTCAGGCCACCCATCCGGCGTGGACGGGCAATCTGCTGGCCGATCCGACGGGCACGGTCACCATTGCCGGACAGCGGATTCCGGTGACGGCCACCCGCGTCACCGACCCGGAGCAGCAGGCGGAGATCTTCGCCCGTTTCGAGGAGACCACGCAGGCGTACACCGCCTACAAGGGCCGCACCAGCCGCGAACTGCGTATCTTCGCCCTGCGCCGCACCGCCGCCCGGTAGTCACGGCACCGGCGGCAACCTGTCGCGCCGCCACCGGCGCGAACCACGCCGCGATCGTCGGTTTCCGGCACCGCCGCGAGCACCGCGTCGGCCACAGCACCGCGGCGAGCACCCGCATCGTGTACCCGGCACCGCGGCGAGCACCAGCTTCGTGCACCCCGACACCGCGCGTTTCTAGCTCTTACGCACCCGGTCGTAGACCCGCACCGTCTGCGCGGCGATCCGGTTCCAGTCGAATTCGGCTATGGCGCGGGCTCTTCCGGCCGCGCCCATGGCCTCGGCGGTCACCGGGTCGCCCGCGACGGACTCGATGACCCGGGCCAGCGCCTCCTCGAAGCCCACGGTGTCGTGCGCGTCGTAGGGCACCAGCCGCCCGGTCACCCCGTCGGACACCACCTCCGGAATGCCGCCCACATCCGACGCCACCACCGCGGTTCCGCAGGCCATGGCCTCCAGATTCACGATCCCCAGCGGCTCGTACACCGAGGGGCAGACGAAAACGCTTGCCGCGGAAAGAATCTGCCGCACCATCTCGGTGGGCAACATCTCCCGCACCCAGAACACCGCGCCGCGTCGTCGGCTCAGCTCCCGCACCGATTCCGCCACATCGGCCTCCAGCCGGGGCGTATCCGCCGCGCCCGCGCACAGCACCAGCTGGATGTCCGGGTCCAGTCGCCGCGCCGCCGCCAGCAGGTGCGAGACGCCCTTCTGCTGGGTGATGCGCCCGACGAACGCCACGATCGGCCGGTCCCGGCGCACCCCGAGTTCGGCCAGTACGTCCCGCACCCCCTCGGGCGGCCCGCCGGGATGCCAGGTCTGCGCGTCGATTCCGTTGTGCACCACGTGCACTCGCTCGGGGTCGAGATCCGGGTAGGCGTCGAGGACGTCGGCCCGCATCCCGGAACTCACCGCGATCACGGCATCGGCGGCGGCCATGGCATTGCGCTCGGACCAGGACGAGAGCCGGTATCCACCGCCCAGCTGCTCGGCCTTCCAGGGCCGCCTCGGTTCCAGCGAATGCGCGGTGAGCACATGCGGTATCCCGTACAGTTCGGCCGCCAGATGCCCGGCCAACCCGGTGTACCAGGTGTGCGAGTGCACCACGTCGGCCCCGCCCGCCGCATCGGCCATGCGCAGTTGCGCGGACATCATCTGCAGCGCCGAATTGGCCGCGTACAGCATGGGATCGGGTTGATGCACGACGGCGTCGGTGCGCGGCACCCCCATACAGTGCACGGTGACGTCGCACAGCCGCCGCAGCCGCGGCACCAGCTGGGTGACGTGCACGCCCGCCCCGCCGTACACCTCGGGCGGGTATTCGCGGGTCATCATGGCGACGCGCAGTTCGCGTCCACCGTCCGCGCCGTATTCCACGCGCTCCAACCTAAACGCTCGACCGAATCGCCACCAAGCTCTGTACGGATTGTCCGGGCCGCGTCACAGCGGGTCTTCGGCGTGTCTCGATATCGGCGACGGGATTGTCCGATTGCTCGTAAGTCGGCGTGTGTCTCGCCGGCACTGCGCAGACACCCTGACGCTGTAAGTTGGGGAGGGTGAGGAGCCAGCCGCACGTACTCGGGATCGTGCTCGCCGGTGGCGAGGGCAAGCGACTCTTCCCGCTCACCAAGGACCGGGCCAAGCCCGCGGTGCCGTTCGGCGGGGCCTACCGCCTCATCGACTTCGTGCTGTCGAATCTGGTGAACGCCGGATACCTGCGCATCTGCGTCCTCACCCAGTACAAGTCGCATTCCCTGGACCGCCACATCTCCCAGACCTGGCGGCTGTCGGGTTTCGGCGGCGAGTACATCACCCCGGTGCCCGCGCAGCAGCGGTTGGGCCCGCGCTGGTACACCGGCAGCGCCGACGCCATCATGCAGTCGCTGAACCTCATCTACGACGAGGATCCGGAGTACATCGTGGTCTTCGGCGCGGATCACGTGTACCGCATGGATCCCGAGCAGATGGTGTCGCATCACATCGAATCCGGCGCGGGCGTGACGGTCGCGGGGATCCGGGTGCCGCGCAGCAGCGCCAGCGCCTTCGGCTGCATCGACTCCGACGAGTCCGGTCGCATCATCGGCTTCCTGGAGAAGCCGGTGCATCCGCCGGGCACCCCGGACGACCCGAACGCCACCTTCGCCTCCATGGGCAATTACGTTTTCACCACCAAGGTGCTGGTGGACGCCATTCGCGCGGATGCCGACAACACCGACTCCGATCACGATATGGGCGGCGACATCATCCCGGAGCTGGTACGCGCCGGGCAGGCGTCGGTCTACGACTTCGCCCGCAACGACGTGCCCGGATCCACCGAACGCAATCGCGGCTACTGGCGCGATGTGGGCACCATCGACGCCTTCTACGACGCGCATATGGATCTGGTGTCGGTGGATCCGGTGTTCGACCTGTACAACCGGCACTGGCCGATTCGCGGCGCGGCCGAGAACCTGCCTCCGGCCAAGTTCGGCCGCGGCGGCCTGGCGCAGGAGTCGATCGTGGGCGCGGGCAGCATTCTGTCGGCGGCCACGGTCCGCAATTCGGTGCTGTTCTCGAATGTATTCGTGGAGGACGGCGCGACGGTGGAGGGCAGTGTGCTCATGCCGGGTGTGCGCATCGGGCGCGGCGCGGTGGTGCGGCACGCCATCCTGGACAAGAACGTGGTGGTCTCGGAGGGCGAGATCATCGGCGTGGATCTGGAACGGGATCGGGAACGGTTCGCGGTGAGCAACGGCGGTGTGGTGACCGTCGGCAAGGGCATCTGGGTTTAGCTGGACAGCCGCCCGCTCGCGGCCAGAGAATCGAGTGGGTGACGCGCGCCGCTCGGCAGCGCGGGAGGGAGCATCATGAGACGCGCCGCACGTGCCGCCACCGCCGCGACCTGTCTGGCCGTGACGGCCCTACTCACCGGATGCGGGGTGTCCGGCACGCCCACGGCGGGCGAGATCGACGTCCGCACCCTCGACACCGGCTCCTATCCGGTCGACCGCTACACCTATCAGGAGCGCGCCGAAGGCTCCGGCCCGGTGCTGGAGGGTATGCGCATGGCCGAGGCGGTCACCCCCGCGGTGCGGATCGATCCGTCGCTCACGGTGGGTCGCGGCGGCATCGTGCTGCCCGATGCGGACACGGTGGTCGAGGTGAGCCATCTGTCCGGGGTGTCGCGGCCGATCCTGGAGAATCGCGGCTTCATCGCGGGCTATGCGGCCAGCGGTTCCGACAAGCCCGATCCGGCGGGTTCGGACGCGCCCGATCCGACGAGCACCACGGTGACCGTTCGACTGCTGCGCTTCCCGTCGGAGGACGCCGCCAAGCTGGCCGCGCGGGAACTCGAGGACGCCGATTTCGACGTGGCGCGCGAGCAGAACCGCAAGCTGACCATCGCCGAATACCCCGATGCCTTCGCGCATTGGCGGCCGGGCGTGCCGAATATCGGAATGACCATGCCGCGCAAGGAGTTCGTGATCGCGGTGTTCGCGTCCCGGCCGCGTGCCGACGAACAGGATCTGGTGTCGTGGGCGCGCAAGACCCTGGACGCCCAGGTGCCGCTGGTGGACGCCTTCGAACCCACGCCCGCGGATCGGGTGGACGATTTGCCCGTCGATCCGGGACAGATGCTGGCGCGGACCCTGGTGGACAACCGCGACGGGCACACCCCGAATCCGGACGACTTCGCGGTCTACGGCCCGAACGCGCTGGTGCTGGGTGCGCCCGATCAGGCCAAACGGCAGCAGTTGGTCGACGACACCGACCTCGACGCCATGAGCCTGACCGAGGAGAACGTCCTGTTCCGGGTGCGTGACGCCGCCGCCGGGCGGAATCTGATCGACGGGCTGATCGGCAGTCTCGGCGAGCGCTGGGTGAGCGGTTCGGCGCCGGAACGGGTGCCCGATACGACATGCATGCGGCTGCCGCGCTCGAGCAGCGGCGACGGCGTGTACCGCTGCTATGTGTCCTACAAGCGGTATGTGGCGCTGGTCAACGCGGATTCGGAGACGTCGGTGCAGCGGAAGGCGTCCGCGCAGTACGCGCTGCTGGCCAATAGTCTCTAGCGCAGTGCCGGTCGCCGGAACCGTTGCGGCCCGCACTCGCGCCGTGCGTGCGGGTGCGGCCAGGGCGCGGCCGTGCGCCCGCCTCGGCCGGTACGCTGTCGTCACGGAAGAGGTAGTCGCGGAATCCGAAGGGCTGCAATAGTGCCCGTAGGAATTCCGCGCCCGCGCCGGGCAGCACCGTGCGCTGTTCGCCGAGGATGTCGACGCCCTGCTGGAACCAGACGCGGCCGACCAGCCCCTCGACCGGATCGATGGCGCGAAATGTGGCGTACCCCTCCGTATTCACCCGGAACTCGGCGATGCGCCGCCACCGCTGACCTTCACGCAGGTACAACCCCACCACGGTCGGAAACCGCTGCACCATGGCACACCCCATCCGTCGATCTCATCGATGGAGTAGCCGCCACGGCGGTGAGGTAATCCTCACCGCACCGATTCAGCGCTGGTGAGCCGGGGCGTACACCGGTTCGGTACAGAACGGGGCGCAGGATCCCGGCGTCGGGGTCGGCGATATACCACCCTGATGGTCGTCGAACCGCGCCCCGCTGACCAGCAGCAGCACCAGCAGTGCCACGAAAACCACGCCGCCGAACAGGATCAGCGCGGGCCACAGCCATCCCGACGGCAGATGCGCGCCGAGGATTGCCCCTTCGTACATTGCCGCACCTCCTCATCCTTCGATTCCCCCACCATTCGTGTACCACCGTCCAGGTGGGGAAATCCAGACCTCGGCCCGAGTTCACAGACTCCCGACCCATAACCGACCGGTCGGAAATCCACAGCACGCCAGGAGATTCGGAGCGGCCTTGCCCTAGCGCAGATCTCGGCGACGGAAACCGAACAGCCCCATCATGATCAGGGTCGCCGCCAGCAGGGTGATGATCACCAGCGGCGTGGCCGTGAACTCCGCGCCCGGGAGTTTCGGTGCGTGCTGGTAGGGGTCGAGATTGCGGAACCATTGGGGTGCTCCGGAAATCGCGCCCAGCAGGAAGACCGCCACGGCGGCGACGAAGACGCCCCAGGCGACCGGGGTCCAGCGCGGCGCCACGCCGAACAGGAGGATCACGACACCGACGAACAGCCAGATGGCGGGCAACTGCACCAGGGCCGCGCCCAGCACGGCGCCGAGTTTGCCGCTCACATCCCCGGCGGCCCGCCCGTACACCAGCCCGCCGACCGTCCCGGCCACGGCGAGTATCACCGCCGGACCCAGCAGAGCTATCACCAGATGCGATGCGGCCCAGCGGATCCGGGAGACAGCGACGGTGAGCACCGTCTCCGCGTGCTGGGCGGCCTCCTCGCCGTGCAGGCGCAGCGCCGCCGAGATGGCGTAGGCGGTGGCGGCCACGCTCAGCATGGTGAATCCGTAGTTGAGCATCGCATCCTCCAGCAGCTGTGCACCGCCCATGCGCTGGATCAGCTCGCGAATCATCTCGCTGTCGCCCAGTTCGTCGCCGATGCCGTACACCACGCTGCCGAACACCAACCCGTACAGCGCGAGTCCGACGGTCCACGCCAGCAGCGATCCGCGTTGCAGCCGCCACGCCAGCCCCAGCGGACCGGACAGCGCGGGCCCGGCCCGCAGCGCGCCCGACCGTTCGGCGATGAGACCGCCGCCGAGATCGCGGTGCGCCAGCAGGGTGTAGGCGACGGCGGTCAGCACGATCACCGCGACCAGGTGCAGCAGCAGCACCGCGAAATGGTCGCCCGCGTACGCCCGCACCTGCAACGACCACCCCTGCGGCGACAGCCAGGTGAGCACCGAGGTCGGCCCGTCCCCGGCCCGGGCGTCGCCGATGGCCCGCAGCGTGTAGGTGGCGGCCAGTACCGCGAACGCGATTCCGCGTGCCGTGCGGGCGCTCGGCGATACCTGTGCGGCCACCGCCGCCACGGCCGCGAAGACCGCGCCGGATCCGGCCAGTGCCAGCCCGAAAGCCAGTGAACCCGAGGCGGGTACCGATGTGCCCAGCAGGCTCAGCGTGCCCAGCAACCCGGTGGCGAGCGCACCGCCGAGGCCGAGCACCAGCGCCGCGGTGAGTCCGGCGAACCGTCCGATCCGGGTGGAGGCCACCAGTTCCCCGCGCCCCGTTTCCTCTTCGGCCCGGGTGTGCCGGATGACGGTGAGGATCGTGGCGATGCCGAGCAGGGTGAAGAACATGCCCGCTTTCCAGATCCCGACCGCGCCGAGACCGGTGTCGTAGATCGGGCCGTACATGGCGAGCTGGGCGGGACTGGCCAGAATCGACCGGGCGAAGCCGACCCGTCCGGCCTCGTCGGGGTACACCGACGCGATGCTCTCGATGTACACACTGCCCAACGGCAGCGACAGCAGCAGCACCCACAGCGGCAGCACGATGCGGTCGCGACGCAGGAACAACCGCAGCATCTGACCGGTACCGGCGAAATCGGCCGCACGGAACACGGTTTCGGTCGCGCGCGGGCGCGGCAGCACGGCGGTGGTCATCGCACCGCCTCCGCCCCGGCGGCCCGCTCGCCATTGTGCGAGTAGTGGCGTAGGAACAGTTCCTCCAGCGTCGGCGGCTGGCTCACCAGGCTCCGCACTCCGGCCGCGCCCAGCACGCGGACGAGTTCGCCGAGATGCTCGGCATCCACCTGGCAGCGCAGCGTATGGTCCTCCAGGCTCACGTCGGCCACACCGGGAAGGCGGCCGAGATCGCCCGGGTCACCGGACAATTCGGCGGTGATGGAGGTGCGGCTCAGATGCCGCAGCTCGCGCAGGCTGCCCGATTCCACGGTGCGTCCGGCGCGGATGATGGTCACGCGCTGACACAGCTTCTCCACCTCGGACAGGATGTGGCTGGACAGCAGGACGGTGCAGCCGCGCCGCGCCGCCTCGGCCACGCACTCGTTGAACACCTGCTCCATGAGCGGATCCAGGCCGGAGGTGGGCTCGTCCAGCAGGAGCAGGCTGGCATGGGACGAGAACGCCGAGACCAGTGCGACCTTCTGCCGATTGCCCTTCGAGTAGGTGCGGGCCTTCTTCTTGGGATCGAGTTCGAAACGCTCGATCAGCTCGGCGCGCCGCGCGTCGTCGATGCCGCCGCGCATCCGCCCGAGCAGGTCGATGGTCTCCCCGCCGCTGAGTGTCGGCCAAAGCGTGACATCGCCTGGCACATAGGCGATGTCGTGATGCAGAGCGACGGCGTCGGCCCAGGGGTCGCGGCCGAACACCCGGGCCTCGCCCGAGGTGCGGGACAGCACGCCGAGCAGCACGCGGATGGTGGTGGACTTGCCCGCCCCGTTCGGTCCGAGGAAGCCGTGCACCTCCCCCGCGGCGACCTCGAGGTCGAGGCCGTCCAGGGCGCGCACCGGCCCGAAGTGTTTGTGCAGATCCCGGACCGAGATGGCCGGGGTGGTCGAGGCATTCATCGAATCTCCTTGCCGGAAGCAGGATCCGGTCGGCTATGGGGGGTTGTCCTGCCGCTGGGCGAGCAGGGTGTCGAGCATCATGGAGTCGGTCAGCAGACCGTGGGTGTAGAGCTCGAGGGCGGGCAGCATCATGCGGTCGGCGTACTCGCGCAGGGCTTTCCGGTAGTCGACGGGGCCGGGGTGTTCGGTCGCGTAGAGCTGCAGGAACATCATCATGCCGCCGCCGTTGGTGGTCGCCAGGAAACGCGCCATTGCCGCGAGATCGCTGGGGGCACGCAGGGTTCCGGCCGCGATACCGGCGCTCAGATAGTGCTCGACGTCCTCGACCATGTGCTCGAAGAAGGCGGCGGCCAGACTGCCTCCGGCCTGAAAGCTGCGCACCAGGTAGGCGATGAGCGGCGCGTACTCCTCGATCTCGGCGATCTGCCGCAGCAGCCCCGACGGTGACGGCCGTTCCATGGATTCGACCTTGGCCTCCCGCACCACCGCGCGGACGTACTCGTCGCACGCCGCGCGCAGACCGTCCTTCGATCCGAAGTGATGGTTGACGAGGCCGGGCGAGACTCCCGCGGCCGTGGCGATCGCGCGTACGCCCACCCCGAAGCCCTGCTCACCGAATACGGCGATGGCGGCGTCCCGGATACGGGCGCGAGTACTCAGATCCTCGGCGGATCCTTGCGGTACGGCTAGTCGGTTGAACACACGTTCAATATACTAAACAGGCGTTCAACGCTTCCGCAAGACCCGACACTCCCCTGGTCGCCGCATGCCTCGCGCGGATATTCCGCACGGCAAGTTCAACCCGGCAGCATTGCTCCGCATGTCAGAATTCCACGCGTTCGACAAACGCCGATGCCCGGCGCGGCGGCATCCGGCGGTGCGACCCCAGTGCCGTCCCGGTGGTGTCCGGCCTCAGCGTTCGGACATGCCCTGCAATCCGGCGACACCCGCGGTCGCCACGGCGTCGGTCTCGTGCCGACCGCGGCGGCTGCCCGTGTACGCCCACTTCCGCACCGCGGTCACCGGACGCGGCAGCAACTCCACCTCCGGCGGCAGATTGCGCACCGGATCGAAGAATCCGGGTCCGGCCTGTTCGCCGATCTCCGGTGCGGCGACGGTGATCTCCGCCAGCGTCCGCTTGGGACCGGTCAGCGGCGCGGCCTGCAGGGTGAAGCCGAGTCGGTGCCCCTCCAGATGGGTCGACATCGCCCCGAGCGACGGTGATTCGGGTTGGGCCGCATCGGGTTCGGCGAAGATCCACTCGACGGGACCGTCCTCGAACCGGTACGCCATCAGACTGCCGTAGTACGCACTCGACCAGCCCAGCGCGGGCGTGATCACGAACCGGCTCAGCGTGCCGGTGCCCGTGGTGGCCAGCGCCAGATCCCACGGGCGGTCGTGCCGGTCGAGTACCCGCACCGCCAGTCCGAGCACGTCCGGCACCCCGTCGGGCAACCCGACGCCCTTCGAAATCCGCGCCAGCACAGGACGAGCCGCACTGCCCAGCAGTTGCTTGTAGACACCGTCGACGGCATGCAGCACACCGGTCAACGGCAATCCGTTCGGATGGAAGACACGGGCGTCACGCACTCGCGCGGCCGCCGCGAACGCTCCCCGCACAATGCCGTCGGCAATAGCCATTCGTCTGCACCTCTCGAATCACTCGACTCTCGCGAGCAATACCCGCAGACACAGCCCCGAACCGTCCGATATGCCACCTGCGCGACACCGTCCGCCCTCCGACCCACCACCGGCCGCGGTCGCTGCGGGAGCCATTGCGACGCACCCGAATACGGTCGGCGCGCCACCGGTCGCGACCGCGCGACGCTCTAGGCGTCACCCACCGCACGGCCGGTGCGGCGCGGTGCCCACGGGCTCAGCCGCGCGACGCGCACAACAGACCGTCGCCGACCGGGATCAGGACGCTGGTCAGTTGCGGGTCCTCGGCTACGGCGCGGGTGGCGGCGCGGACCGCCTGGGTGGCCGGATCGCGTTGGGCCGGGTCGGGCACGCGGCCGCCGAGCAGGGCATTGTGCAGCAGAATCGCGCCGCCCTCGCGGAGCAGGCGCACCCCCTGTTCCACATACTGCGGGTGCTCGAGCGGCGCGCAGTCGATGAACACCAGGTCGTAGGCCCCGTCGGCGAGACGCGGCAGCACGTCCAGGGCGCGGCCGTTGATGAGCCGCGTGCGGGCGGGCGCGATATCCGCGGCGCGGAACGCCTCCCGGGCGGCCCGCTGGTGTTCGGGCTCGGAGTCGATGGTGGTGAGGGTGCCCTCGGAGTGCATGCCGTCCAGCAGCCACAGCCCACTGATCCCGGCCCCGGTGCCCACCTCCACCACGGCCTTGGCCCCCAGCAGCTGGGCATACATGCTGAGCAGCGCTCCGACCGCGGGCGGCACCGGAGACGCGCCCAATTCGACGGCGCGTTCGCGGGCGGCGACGAGAATATCGTCCTCGGCCACGGATTCCTCGACGTAGGCGAGGTTGCGCTGCAGGTTCGATGCCGCGGGAGTCTGGCTCACGGATATGAGGCTAACGGCGCGACGCCCCTATCGCGTGCCGGTGACCGACCGGTGTGGCGAATTTTCTCAGGTGTCCCTCAGCCTGCGCATACGGCTGCCACATCGGGACCGGGAAGAGTAATCGCCAACGCCAGGCCAGCGACCGCGAGCCCGGTTCGGGAACAACTCGAGCCAACCCTTCGGTTGTACCCCGTACCGACGTTCACGGTCCCGAGTAGGAGGTAACCCCATCCACATGGTCGACGCGGCGCGTGAACACGCCAATCTGCCCGAGCAGATCCCGCCGAACAGCGATATCGCGCTGGACGGCGAATCCTTCGCGGACGAGCCCCTCACCGGGACCGCCGCCTTCGACGCCACCGGTGACCGCACCATGATGCCCTCCTGGGACGATCTGGTGCGCGAGCACGCCGATCGCGTCTATCGCCTCGCCTATCGCCTGACCGGTGACCCGCAGGACGCCGAGGACCTGACCCAGGAAACCTTCATTCGCGTCTTCCGCTCCCTGTCGAACTACCAGCCGGGAACCTTCGAGGGCTGGCTGCACCGCATCACCACCAACCTGTTCCTCGACATGGTCCGCCGCCGTAACCGCATCCGCATGGAGGCGTTGCCGGAGGACTACGACCGGGTGCCGTCCGAGGGTCCGGGGCCGGAGCAGGTCTACCACGACGCGAATCTGGACCCGAACCTGCAGTCGGCGCTGGACGCGCTGGCGCCGGAGTTCCGTGCGGCGGTCGTCCTCTGTGACATCGAGGGCCTGTCCTACGAGGAGATCGGCGCCACCCTGGGCGTGAAATTGGGCACCGTGCGCAGCCGAATCCACCGGGGACGGCAGGCACTGCGCGAATACCTCGAGCATAATGGGACACAGCGGCGTTTCGACGCCGCGAAGGTCGGGTAAACCTTGCGGGCTGTGTGTCCGTAGTTCCCGGCACCGGGTTCCCGGGCATTGCCGAGGTCGTTCCGGAAGGGTGTGCACCATATGAACGGCGAGGACAGAACGCCGAAGCGTCCGCCTCGATTCGCCCCCACCGAGCATCTGGCCACCGAGGCCATTGCCGCGTACGTGGACGGTGAGCTGCGGATGAACGCGTATCTGCGCGCCTCGCATCACCTGTCGGTGTGCCCCGAATGCGCGGCCGAGGTGGAGTCCCAGCAGCAGGCGCGGATCGCGCTGCGGCAGTCGAGCCACATCACCGCACCGCTGCGGCTGCACGACACCCTGAGCCGGATCCCCATCTCGGAGCTGCCCGGCGCGGAGCCGACACCACCGCAGCATCCCGCCCCGGGCCCCGCCGCCGACCACGGCATGTTCGCCGCGGGAGCGAGTTCCTTCGGCATGCGCCAAGATTCGTTCGACAGCAGGCGGTGGACGGCGTGGTGGCGCAAGTAGAGTTCATCGCGTGACCTCCGAATCGAAGAACACTCCGGCGGCATCGGGTGCCGGGGACCAGCAGCCACCGCACTCCGCGGAGACGCCCGATTCGGCGGCCAACAGGGGGAACCTGAGGCCGTCGGACGCACCGGTCCTGGGGCCGCGCCCGGTCTACCGCCCGCACGTCGACAAGCACACCGCCCGCGCCTTCCGCCGCCCGAACGGACAGGCCGGTTCCTTCGGCCCGCGGCCCGGCGGAGTCCCGGCCGCGCCGCCCGCGGATGCGCCCGAGGTGCAGAACCGCCCGCCGGATGCCGTACTGGCCGAGGCGTTCTCGCGTCCCGAGGGCTCCACCGAGCTGTTGCAGCGCGATCCGGAGGCGGCGCACGACGACGCGGCCGCGACCCCGCCCGCCGATCCGTGGCGTGACCCGGATGCGGTCGCGCGCCTGGGCGCGCCCGCGATCGCCGTGCCGCGGCCCGAACCACTCGCTCCCGGTGAGCAGCTGACCGCCCGCGAGGTGCTGTTCGGCGGCAAGGTGAAGCCGGAGGCGCTGCTCGCGCTGGGCACGGTGGCGGTGGTGCTGGGTGTGCTCGCGGGTCTGCTGGGCGGTGTGATCGGCCTGTTCGCCGGTCAGTCCGCCTCCTCGCTCACCGCGCGCAAGGTGGAGTTGCAGACCGCCGGCGGCGGTGAGATCCCGGCCGGTGAGATCGGCAGGGTGGTCGGCGCGGTCATGCCCGCCATGGTCACGGTGCGGGCGTGGGTCGGCGACAGCGGCTCCTCCGGTTCCGGGGTGGTGATCTCCGGCGAGGGCCATATCGTCACCAACAATCACGTGATCTCACTGGCCGCCAACGACAAGACCGGCCAGGCCAAACTGCAGGTGGTGTTCTCCGACAACACGCGGGTCCCGGCCACCATTGTCGGACGCGATCCCAAATCCGACCTGGCCGTGCTGCATGTGGACGTGAAGAATCTGTCGGTCATCCAGCTCGGGGAATCGGAGAATGTGAAGGTCGGCGATCAGGTGCTGGCCATCGGTTCACCGCTGGGCCTGGAGGAGACGGTCACCGCCGGTATCGTGTCGGCGTTGAATCGACCGGTCAAGGTCGGCGGTGAGGGCACCGACACCGATGCCACGCTCGACGCCGTGCAGACCGATGCCGCCATCAATCACGGCAACTCCGGCGGTGCGCTGGTGGATATGCAGGGCCGACTGGTCGGCATCAATACCGCCATCAAATCCGAGAGCGGCGGCTCGGTGGGCCTCGGTTTCGCCATTCCGGTGGATCAGGTGAAGCGGATTTCACAGGCGCTGATCGACAACGGTGAGGTGCACCACCCCCGGCTGGGTGTGAGCGCCCGCACCAAGATCGTCGCCAATGACGTGATGAGCGGTGCCGAGGTGGCCGATGTGCAGGCCGGCGGTCCGGCCGCCAAGGCGGGCATCGTGGAGGGCGACGTGATCGTGGGGGTCGGCGACCGCGAGGTCACCGGTCCGGAGGAGCTCACCGTCGCGGTGCAGTCACAGGAAATTGGCCAGACGGTCACCGTCCGCTTGATCCGCGACGGCCGGGAAGTAGATGTCCCGGTTACTCTCGAATCAGACTGACCACCCTCGAACGACACCTCGACAGGAGCGGAGGAGGGAGAATCGCGGCCCGCCGGGGCCGCGAACAGCCGGAGCGAAGCGGAGGCAAGAAGACACCGTGTTCAGCAATATCAGCTGGGGCGAGATGATGATCCTGGTCGTCGCCGCCCTCGTCATCCTCGGACCGGAGCGGCTGCCCGGCGCTATCCGCTGGACCGGTAGAACGCTGCGACAGGTACGCGATTACGCTACCGGTGCGACGACATCGCTGAAGCAGGAACTCGGGCCGGAATTCGAGGAGATCCGGAAACCGCTCGAGCAGTTGAACGAACTCCGCGGTATGAATCCGCGGTCGATGGTGACCAAACACCTTCTCGACGGCGACGATTCCCTCTTCACCGGAAAATTCGACAAACCCGTCAGCGCTCCTAGCAGCAATTACGGCAGTTTTTCGATGCCGGAACCGGCTAAACCGCTGGAGCGCAACGAGCGCCCGCCGCTGGATCCCGACGCGACCTAATTCGGGCCAAGTAAACCGGAGTAGACGCCGAGAGCTGTTCAGGTACCTAGACTTCGGTTATGTCGGCCGATGAGGTGGCACGGGTGTTCGCGATCGAGGACAAGGTCGAACGCCTCAAGGCGGCCACCGATGGTGTGGCCGCAGCCCAGCAGACCATCAACGAGCTCACCAGAATTCGGCGTGCGGTCATCAGGGAACTGCACGCGGAGGGCTGGACCTTCGCGAGAATCGGTGCGGCGGCGGGGCTTTCCCGGGCGCGCATCCATCAGGTGAGCACGCAGGGACCGGTACCGGAAGGTTTGTTCTTCGGGCACGGACCGCTCACCATCCTCACCCCTGACGTACGGTCCACCACCCGCGCCATGGCCCTGGTGGGCGCGCCGGACCCGGCCGGGCCGCACCGGCTGCTGGAACTGCTGCGCGAACTGGGATTCACCGTCACCATCGAGCGCTTCCTGCCCGGACGTCCGCTGGATCTCGACCGGGACGGGTTGATCGTGCTCGGCGGGCCCGAGCTCTCCCCCAGCCTGCGCTACCTGGTGGCGGCGGACCCGCGGCTGCGGCGCACGGTGGCGCGGGCCGGGCGGGTGCGCCGCGGTATCGAGGATCGCGCCGCCCGCCGGGTATACCGACCGGGCGGCACCGAGCCCTACGACATCGCCTACCTGGCCCGCCTCCCCCGCCCCGACGGCCGCGGCCACGTGCTGGTCATCGACGGCCTGCACCCACCCGCCTCCCTCGGCGCCATCCGCCTGCTGGCCACCCGTCTGGCGACCCTGCACGAGCGCGCGGGCATCCACCCCTTCTCGGCCGTCGTGGGCGTCCGCTACGACCGCTCCACCGGCGAACCCATCGAAGCCGACCTGCTCACCCCCATCTACCGCCACGACCGCTGACAGGCGGCCTCGTGACACCGAGAAGGCGGGCCGCTCCGGCGATTCCGGTCGGCCCGCCTTCGCGACGGATTCAGGTCAGGCGGCGGCCCAGGCGGGGCGCAGCTCCTTCATAGGTGGGCGGTCGGTGAGGGATACCTCGGTGGTGAGCGCGGTGAATTCACCGCCGATGAGCGGGAACTGGGTCAGGGCCGCGCCGGAGTCCGGGATTCCGCTGCGGCCCAGCACCGTTCCGAGGATCTGGCGACTCATGACGCCGAGGTCGGACAGCGGGCGGTTGCGATGAGTGCGGACGCCGAGGTTGACCTGGCCGATGGCGTGCAGGCCGTACAGGTCGAAAGTGTCCAGCAGCAGGCCGATCTCGACGCCGTAGCCGGGTGCGAACGGAACCGAGGTGAGCAGTTCACGGGTGCCCGCGTACTCGCCGCCGAGCGGCTGCAACACCTTCGACAGTTCGGGTCGCAGCGCCGACAGCAGTGGACGGGCCACCAGTTCGGTGACGCGGCCGCCGCCGTGCTCGTCGATACCGGTGTCGTGGCGCAGCGGGCGGCGGTAGTAGGCCTTGGACAGTTGCACGTCCGGCACGGTGAGCAGTGGGCCGAGCAGCTTCGGCACGAACATGGGGTCCGGATCGATGAGATCGGAGTCCACGAACGCCACCAGGTCACCGTCGGTGACGGCCAGCGACCGCCACAGCACCTCCCCCTTGCCCGGCACGGGCTCGAGTTCGGGTACGGCCTGTTCGCGGGTGTACACGGTGGCCCCGGCGGCGCGGGCGCGTTCGATGGTGGCGTCGGTGGAGCCGGAGTCCAGCACCACCAGTTCGTCCACCAGGGTGCCGAGCAGGGGTCTGATACTGGCGACGACGTCGGCGACGGTGTCCTGTTCGTTGAGGGCGGGCAGGACCACCGATACGGTGCGGTCCTTCTTGGCGGCGACGAGCTCTTCGACCGTCCAGTCGGGACGATCCCAGGTATGGGTGAAGTTCCAGTCCGTCATACGAGACCTCGCAGGGTTCGGGCGGGCGGGCGGAGACCCTGGATGGCGGCGATCATGTCGACCACACGGCGCGTGGCGGCGACCTCGTGCACCCGGAAAACCCGAGCACCCGCGGCGGCGGACCAAGCAGTTGCTGCCAATGTGCCCTCCAATCGTTCGGACAGGCCGACACCAAGAGTCTCTCCGATGAAATCCTTATTGCTCAGCGCCATCAAGACCGGCCAGCCGGAGTTAACGAGAACGTCCAAAGCCCGCAACAATTCCAGCCCGTGGTAGGTGTTTTTGCCGAAATCATGCGTGGGATCGATCAGTATCGAATCTTTTGCCACGCCAGCCGCCGCGGCGGCCTCGGCCGCGCCCACCACCGTTTCGGTGACCTCGGCCACCACATCGGCGTAGCGCACCCGATGCGGGCGGGTGCGCGGCACGGCTCCGCCGGTGTGGCTGCACACGATGCCCACCCCCAGTTCGGCCGCCACCCCCACCAGGTCCGGATCGGCGCCGGCCCAGGTGTCGTTGATCAGATCCGCGCCCGCCGCCACCGCGGCCCGCGCCACCTCGGCCCGCCAGGTGTCCACACTGATCAACAGGTCCGGATGCGCCTCCCGAATGGCGGCCACGAACGGCACCACCCGCCGCGCCTCCTCGGCGGCGTCCACCTCGGCACCGGGCCCGGCCTTCACCCCGCCGATGTCGACGAGATCGGCCCCCTCCCGCACCGCCCGGGCAACCGCCCCCATGGCGGCCTCGTCACCGAAGGTCGCACCCTTGTCGTAGAAGCTGTCCGGCGTCCGGTTCACGATCGCCATCACCAGCGCCCGATCCGTCGCCACCGGCTTCCCGCACAATGTCGGCAACGGCGCACACATGCCCTCGACTGTACCCAGCCCTGTACCCACCCCGCCCGTCAGGAGATCGAGGACACCCGGGTCCGGCTCCCCGCGACGGCGGTCAGTCGCGGGGGGCTCGGGCGTTGGCCACGTCCTCGGGATAGGTGGGGTAGGCGGGGACGTAGCCGTCGGTGCGGCCGGAGAGGACGTAGAGGTCGCTGTGGTCGTCGGGGGTGTAGCCCTGCTTGCGGAGGTCGACCTTGCGGCTCTTGAAGGTGGAGGTCTGCTCCAGTTCGCCGACGACGCGGATGAAGAGGGGGACGGCGTAGGCGGGGAGGCGGTCGTACAGGTGGGCGGCGACCTGGTGACCGTCGAATTTCGCGTCCTCGGCGAGGGTGACGGCGGCCATGCCCGCCTTGCCGTCGGTGCCGGGGATGTCGACGCCGTAGACGACCGCCTGGGAGACGGCGTCGAGGCCGTCGAACGCGCCCTCGACCTCGGTGGTGGCCACGTTCTCGCCCTTCCAGCGGAAGGTGTCGCCGAGGCGGTCCACGAAGGCGATGTGCCGGTAACCCTGATCGCGGACCAGGTCGCCGGTGTCGAACCAGCAGTCGCCGTCGGCGAAGCCGTCGCGGACCAGCTTGGATTCGGTGGCGTCCGCGTCGGTGTAGCCGTCGAAGGGGGAGCGGTCGGTCACCTTGGCCAGCAGTAGGCCGACGCCGCCGGTCGACACCTTGCGGAGCTTGCCGTCCGGACCGCGTCGGGCCTTACCGGTCTCGTCGTCGTAGTCGACGATGGCGAAGGGCAGCGGCGTGAAGCCGGCGGTGCGGTCCACACCGAAGGCGTTGATGAAGGCGACGTTCCCCTCACTGGCACCGTAGAACTCGACGATTCGCCGAATGCCGAACCGATCCCGGAACTCGTCCCACAGCTCCGGCCGCAGCCCGTTGCCCACCGCGACGGCCACCCGATGCGACCGGTCGGTGCTCTTGCGCGGCTGGTTGAGCAGATACCGGCACAGCTCACCGATGTAGATGAAGGCCGTGGCATCGGCGGCAATGGCCTCGTCCCAGAACCGGGAGGCCGAGAAATGCCGTCCCAGCGCCAGGCACGCGCCCGCCGACACCACCGACGACAGCGCCACCGTGAGCGCGTTGTTGTGGTACAGCGGCAGACAGCAGTACATGGTGTCGTCGCCGCGCAGCCGCACGCCGAGCCCACCCAGGCCCGCCATGCTCTTGGTCCACCGCAGATGCGTCATGACGCTCGCCTTGGGCATGCCGGTGGTGCCGGAGGTGAAGATCAGGAAGGCCCGCTCGCCCGCCGTGACCTCCGCCGTCACCGCCGGATTCGCGGTGTCGGCGGTGCGGGCGGCGTCGGCCAGCTGCTGCGACCACAGCACCGCGGGGCGCGGCTCGGACAACGACTCGAGCGCCTCCCGGCACTCCTCCCCCACCACGTCCACCACACTGTCCAACAGCCCGAAACTGTGCGCCAGCACGGTATCTCGCTGATTGTGGTTGAGCAGCCCGACCGTCGCCCCGAGCTTGACCGTGGCCAGCGCGGTGAACAGCGTCTCCGGGCGGTTGGTCATGAGCACGCCGACCACGTCACCGCGGCCGACCCCGCGCCCGGCCAGCACGTGCGCGTACCGGTTCACCTCGGCATTCGCCTCGTCCCAGGTGTACACGCGGCCTTCGAATTTCAGGAAGGGCCGGTCCGGATGCCGCCGGGCCGCACGCTGGAAGAACAGGCCGATCGAGGCTCTGTCCCGCGATTTCACCAACAGGCCCAGCGCATTTCGCGCCATCCGCGGTGCTCGCACGGCCATCCCGGGCAGGGCGCGGACCAGGTCGAGCAGGCTCACCGTCGAACGTGCATCGGTCGTCACATCTTCCAGCCTTTCCGATGACGCCCGAGTTGTCGAGGAGAACGCGAAATTCGGCCGCTTCAGGCGTCGGGCCGCAGGGCGGCGAACGCCGCGGGCAGATCCTTGGTCACCGTCACCAGGTCGACCGCCTCACGTCCGACGAAACCCCGGCCGCCCAACCGCTCGTCGATCCAGTCGAACATGCCGCGGTAGTGGTCGTCGGGATCCAGCACCACCACCGGTTTGTCGTGCACGCCGAGATACGCACCGGTCCAGGTCTCGAAGAACTCCTCGAGGGTGCCGATACCGCCCGGCAGGGTGAGGAAGGCGTCGGCGCGGTCCTCCATGATCTGCTTGCGCTGCCGCATGGTGTCGGTGACGATCAGCTCGTCGGCGTCCACATCCGCGACCTCCTTGTGCACCAGGTGCTTCGGGATCACGCCGAGGGTGTGCGCGCCCGCCGCCCGCGCCGCCTGGGCCACCGCGCCCATCATGGAGACATTGCCGCCGCCGGACACCAGTCGCCACCCGCGACGGCCGATCTCGGTGCCCACCCGCGCCGCCAGCTCCAGCACCGACGCGTCGGCGGAACTGGCCGAGCAGTACACGCACACCGCGTACGCGGTGTTGTCCGGACCCGCGTCGCTCACCACTGTTCCTCCACCTCCGCCGCCTCGAGTTCGGCGCGGGCCTCGGCGGCCTGCGTCACGATGTTCACCACATCCTCCACACTGTCGGTGACATGCAGCAGGCCGAGGTCGCCGGGGGAGATCTTGGCCGAGCCCAACAGCGAATCCCGCAGCCAATCCACCAGACCCGACCAGTAGCGGGTGCCGAACAGGATGATCGGGAAGCGGGTGATCTTGCGGGTCTGCACCAGGGTGAGCGCCTCGAACAGCTCGTCGAGGGTGCCGAAACCGCCTGGGAGACAGACGAATGCCTGCGAGTACTTCACGAACATGGTCTTGCGGACGAAGAAGTAGCGGAAGTTGATCCCCAGATCCACCCACTCGTTGAGGTGCTGTTCGAACGGCAGCTCGATGCCGAGCCCGATCGAATACCCGCCCTCCTCGGACGCGCCCCGGTTGGCGGCCTCCATCGCCCCCGGCCCACCGCCGGTGATCACCGCGAACCCGGCCCGCGCCAGCGCCGCCCCGATGGCCTGCCCCGCCTGATACTCCGGATGATCGGCCGGAGTCCGCGCCGACCCGAACACCGCCACGGCCCGCGGCACCTCCGCCAAAGTGCCGAAGCCCTCGACGAATTCGGCCTGAATCCGCAGCACCCGCCACGGATCGGTGTGCACCCAGTCACCGGTCCCGCGTTCGTCGAGCAAATGCTCGTCGGTGGTCCCTATCCCCTTCTTACGATCACGGCGCAGCATTATCGGACCCCGGAACCGAGGAGTCTTGGACGAGCGAGCACCGAATTCGGCGTCAGCAGACATACGGGCAGTATCTATCTTGCCCTCCGCTGCGCTCCGGGCGGGGCGTGTGGTTGTTCGGGATGTGGTGAGTCGGGGTGCTGCTCCAGAAGTTGTCGTGTCAGCGGAGTCCTCGCACACGAGACCGGCCGCGAGGGCCCCACACGCTGGACCGGCCGCCGGAGCACCTCTGTGCGCGGCGTTCTCTCGCCACGGCTACCTGGAGATGGGGCGTCGCTGGCAGCGTCTCGGTCGTGGCGGCCGCGGGGGCAGTGGGTCAGCGGTTGTCGCCGGTGAGGTAGCTGCGGAGCATGGCGGTCACCTGGGTGATCTGGGTGACGGGGAGGTGTTCGTCGCGTTTGTGGGCGAGGTTGGGGTCGCCGGGGCCGAAGTTGACGGCGGGGATGCCGCGGGCGGCGAAGCGGGAGACGTCGGTCCAGCCGTACTTGGCGCGGACGCCGCCGCTGCCGTGGGCGTGCACGATCCTGATGAGGTCCTTGGCCGCGGGGGCGGACAGGCCGGGCAGGGCGCCGGGGGCGCCGTCGGTGCGCTCGAAGTGGATGTCGAGGCCGTCGAAGACCGCGCGCACGTGCTCGGTGGCCTCGTCCAGGGTGCGGTCGGGGGCGAAGCGGAAGTTCACGTCCACCTCGGCGGCGTCGGGCACCACATTGCCCGCCACCCCGCCGGAGATCCGCACCGCCGACAGCCCCTCGCGGTACACGCAGCCGTCGATGTCGACCTCCCGCGCCCGATAGGCCGCCATCCGCTCCAGCACCGGGGCCAGCCGGTGAATGGCATTGTCGCCCAGCCACGCCCGCGCCGAATGCGCCCGCACCCCGGCGGTGGTGATGCGTGCCCGCAGCGTGCCCTGACAGCCCGCCTCCACCCAGCCACCGGACGGCTCGCCGAGGATCGCGAGGTCACCGTCCAGCCATTCCGGCAGCTCCCGCTCGATCCGCCCGAGCCCGTTGAACTCGGCGGCGATCTCCTCGCAGTCGTAGAAGATGAGGGTCAGATCGTGCACCGGTTCGGCGACGGTGGCGGCCAGGTGCAGGAACACCGCGTCGCCGGATTTCATGTCCACGCTGCCGCAGCCGTACAGCAGCCGCTCCCCGTTCTCGCCCTCCACGAAATGGCCGGGCACATTGTCGGCGATCGGCACGGTGTCCAGATGTCCGGCGAGGATCACCCGGGTCGGCAGTCCGCGATTGGTGCGCGCCAGCACGGTGTTCCCGTGCCGCAGAATCTCGAACCCTTCGGTCTGCTCCCGCAGTGCCCAGGCGACGGTGTCCGCGATGACCGCCTCGTCCTTGGACACGCTGGGGATATCCACGAGGGCGGCGGTGAGGGCGATGGGGTCGGCGCGCAGATCGATGGTCACGCCCCCACTGTATTGATTCGCTGTATCGATCCCCCGCCAGGCAGTGATTCACCGTCCAGCTGCCGCCGGGTAACCTCTGGGGACGTGAGCACTCAGGGAGCATCAGCAGTCGGCCTCGCCACCATCACCGCCAACGGGACGGTTCTGGATACCTGGTATCCGTACCCGGAGCTGGGTGAGGTCGCCGAGACCGGCACCGCGCGCCTGGACGCCTCCGATGTCGAGTACGCCAAGTTCGCCCAGGTCGCGGGCCCGGATGAGGCCCGCCGGGTGGAGGTGGTCGTGGTGCGCACCAGCATTGCCGACCTGGCCGCCGCGCCGGTCGACACCCACGACGTCTACCTGCGCCTGCACCTGCTCTCGCATCGCCTGGTCAAGCCGCACGGCCTGAATCTGGACGGCATCTTCGGCCACCTGGCCAATGTGGCGTGGACCAACCACGGCCCCTGCTCGCTGGAGGAGCTGGAGCTGGTGCGCCTGAACCTGCGCGCCCGCGGCCCGGTCACCGTGTACGGCGTGGACAAGTTCCCGCGCATGGTCGACTACGTGGTCCCCTCCGGGGTGCGCATCGCCGACGCCGACCGCGTCCGCCTGGGCGCGCATCTGGCCTCCGGCACCACGGTCATGCACGAGGGCTTCGTGAACTTCAATGCGGGCACCCTCGGCAACTCCATGGTCGAGGGCCGCATCTCCGCCGGTGTGGTGGTGGGCGACGGCTCCGACGTCGGTGGCGGCGCGTCCATCATGGGCACCCTGTCCGGCGGCGGCAAGCAGGTCATCTCGCTGGGCGAGCGCTGCCTGCTCGGCGCGAACGCCGGTATCGGTATCTCCCTCGGCGACGACTGCGTGGTGGAGGCGGGCCTCTACGTCACCGCCGGCACCAAGGTCACCCTCCCGGACGGCGGCACCGTCAAGGCCGCCGACCTGAGCGGCAAGTCCAACCTGCTGTTCCGTCGCAACTCCGTCTCCGGCGCGGTCGAGGTGGTGCCCCGCAAGGGCACCGGCATCGAACTC
The DNA here is from genome assembly GCF_000308635.1 of Nocardia otitidiscaviarum NBRC 14405. GTDB lineage: Bacteria > Actinomycetota > Actinomycetes > Mycobacteriales > Mycobacteriaceae > Nocardia > Nocardia otitidiscaviarum. Next base: position 22,968 of record NZ_BAGD01000105.1, read on the forward strand.
AACGCCGCCCTGCACGCCAACGACTGATCCGCGATCGACCGGTGCCCCCGCGGTGAGAACCGTGGGGGCACTGTCGTATTCGAGACAGCACGACCGCTCGGAACCCGCTCAGTCGATGCCGAAGGCCAGCACGCGCTCGGGGGTGATGCGGATGAGTTCGCGCGACATCCCGTCGGCGTAGGGTTCCACATCGCGCAACGCGACGGCGGTACCTCGGATTTCGAGGCACCGCACCTCCCACGGATCCACCGACTTGATGTCGTCGACCACGAAGGACACCCGCTGCTCCTTGTCGAGGTTGCGGAACTTCTGGGTGGCGCCCATGCGGTAGCCGCCGATGTCGATCACGCCGAGGATCTCGTCGTAGCGGTAGCCCACCGGATTGTTCTGCGGGGAGCCGTCGGGACGGATGGTGGCCAGGCGGCCGAGTCGTTGGCTGCGGAGATAGTCGATCTGGGCGGGGGTGAGCGTTGCGACCATGGGTGTGACGGTAGAACCTCGAGCGGGCTCGAGGTCAACCCCGCGCCTCATGTCACAGCAGCAGCTTCTTCTGCACCTTGCCCATGGCATTGCGCGGCAGGGATGCGACCACGCGGATCTCGCGCGGGCGCTTGTGCACCGAGAGTTCGCCCGCCACATGGTCGATGAGCCGCTGCTCGATGGCCGCGGAGTCGCCGTCACGCAGCACCACGAAGGCGACGATCCGCTGCCCGAGATCGTCGTCGGGCACTCCCACCACGGCGGTTTCGGCCACGGCGGGGTGCCCGAGCAGTGCGGTCTCGATCTCTCCGGCCCCGATCCGGTAGCCGCCGGATTTGATGAGGTCCACCGATTCCCGGCCCACGATGCGATGGAATCCGGCGGCGTCGACGACCGCCACGTCGCCGGTGGTGAACCAGCCGTCCGCGGTGAAGTTCGCGGCGGTCGCCTCGGGCCGGTTCAGGTAGCCGTCGAACAGCATGGGCCCGCGCACCTGTAGTCCGCCGACACTCTCCCCGTCGTGCGGCACCGGGTTCCCGGCCTCGTCCCGCAGTCGTGTCTCGACACCGGCGACCGGGGTGCCGACCCATCCGGGCCGCCGCTCCCCGTCCGGCCGGGTGGACAGGGTGATCATGGTTTCGCTCATGCCGTAGCGCTCGATCGGCGCGTGCCCGGTGAGTTCGCGCAGCCGCTCGAACACCGGCACCGGCAGCGGGGCGCTCCCGGAGATCAGCACCCGGGCGGACGCCAGTTCCCTAGCCGCGGCAGGCGTTTCGACCACCCGCGACCACACGGTCGGAACGCCGAAGTACATGGTCCCCCGCGCTCGCGCGTACGCCTCGGGCGTCGGCTTGCCGGTGTGGATCAGCGGGCTGCCCACCCGCAGCGGCCCCAGCACACCCAGGATCAACCCGTGTACGTGGAACAGCGGAAGCCCGTGCACCAGTACGTCGTTCGCGGTCCACCCCCACGCCTCGACGAGTGCGTCCAGCCCGGCGGCGACGGCCCGGCGGCTCAGTATCACACCCTTGGGCGCGCCGGTGGTGCCGGAGGTGTACAGGATGAAAGCCGTTGCCCCGGGGTCGGGTTCGGCATACGTATGCCAGGAGCGGGCGTGCTTGCGCACCGGCACCACCGGCAGCGTGCTGCCTTCGGGAGCCTTCCCCAGCCACGCCTGCGCCCCCGAATCGGTCAGGATGTGCGCCAGTTCGGCGCTGCCCGCGTCGGGCGGCACCGGCACCACGGTGACCCCGGCGATGAGGCAGCCGACCACGGCCAGCACGGTGGTGACGGTCGGCTCGGCCAGCACGGCCACCCGCTGCGCCCGTGCCACCCGTTCGGCGACGGAGGTGGCCGCGCCCAGCAGATCGCCGCGCGACAGCGTCACGCCGTCGATGGTGACGGCATCGGGAATATCGTCCCCGGCGGCGACGGCGGCGGGATTCAACGAGCTCAGCAGCAGCGGCGACCCATACGACACGCCGCCAACGGTACTGCCCGGATCGAGGTCGTCACGATTCGGCCGGAACGGTTGACACTCCCCTGAGCGGGTAAGAAAGTATGTGTATAACCTTCTCATCGAGAACGGGGTCAACGATGACCAGTCCCCTGCGCCTGCCCACGCACGAACCGGACCTGCCGCCGATCGATATCCGGCAGTTCGTCGACGGGGCCGCGGGCCTGCTCGGCGGAGCGGCCAATGTGATCATGCAGCTGTCCCAACCACCGGTCGGCTACGGCGTGGTGGAGAGTCCGGTCGACAGCGGCAATGTCTTCAAGCATCCGGTGAAGCGACTGCGCACCACCGTCACCTACCTCGCCGTGGCCATGCTGGGCAGCGAGGACGAGCGGGCCGCCTACCGCGCCGCCGTGGACACCTCGCACCGCCACGTCCGCTCCCGCCCGGGTAGCCCGGTGAAGTACAACGCCTTCGATCCGAAACTTCAGCTCTGGGTGGCGGCCTGCCTCTACTGGGGCGCGCGGGATCTCTACCAGCGCATGCACGGCCCCATGGACGACACCACCGCCGACGCCTTCTACCACTACTCGGCCCGGCTGGGCACCACGCTCCAGATGCGCCCGGAGATGTGGCCGCCGACGCGTGCGGACTTCGACCGCTACTGGGCCGAGAATCTGGCCCGCGCCGCCATCGATCCGACGGTGCACGCCTACTTCGACGATCTGATCGACCTGAAGATGCTGCCGCGCCCATTCCAGCTGGCCTTCGGGCCGACCCACCGCTTCTTCGTCACCGGCCTGCTGCCCCAGCATCTGCGGGACGAAATGGGGATGACCTGGTCGCCGCGCCAGGACCGGGTGCTGGCCCGCATGCTGCGCACGCTGGGTCGGGTCGAGGACCACCTGCCCACGGCCGTGCGCACCTTCCCGCTCAATCTCTATCTGACGGATATGCGCGTGCGCCGCCGCCTGGGACTGCGGCTCGTCTGAGCAGGCCGGATATCCCCTCAGATCAGCCGGAACCCGGGAACCACGTGCTCGACGGCGAATTCGCGCAGCTTCTCGGGCTCGTCGAGCGGGATGACGGTTTGCGGGGTCAGCGCCATGGACAGGGCGGTGCGCGCGATCATCTCGGCCAGCGGCATCGGATCGTAGTGCGGCAGTTTGCCTTCCGACTGCAAGCGGGTGATGAACTCGGCCAGGTAGTCGCGGCCGAGTTCGATCACCGGCGCGCCCTGCACGGTGAGATACGGCAGCACCATCTCCGGCTCGGTACTGAGCAGCCGCACCAGCAGCTTGTTGCCGCGCAGACCTTCGATGAAAGCGGTGAACAGCGCGACGATCTGATCCTCGGCGCTGGCGTCGCGCTCGATCTCGCTGGCGATGGCGGCGTCCACGGAGTCGATGAACTGCCGGGTCTGCCGCAGCCCGACGGCCTGGATGAGGTCGTTCTTGCCGGCGAAGCGCCGGTACAGGGTGGCCAGCGACAGTCCGCCGCGCCGCGCCACCTCGACCATGCTGGTGCGCTTGATGCCGAAGTCCAGGAAGGCCAGCAGGGCGGCATCGAGCACGGTGGCCTGATTGCGGTCCTCGGGCCCCGATCCGCGCACCAACGGCAGCAGTTTGGCCAGTTTGGCCATGTACCCGATCCCCTCTCGGTGCGGCGAAACGATGACACACAAATCATCGCACATTGACACCACCCGCCCGGAGTGAGAAGGTGCGAGGAGATAATTCTCATACTCTCTCCACGGCGCGACTGCGAGGTGGGGAGCGAGGACAAGGAGACGAGTCAACGATGACCGCCCCTCTGCGCAAATCGGAGTACCAACCGGTCGATATACCCGAATCGTTCACCCCGGAAACAGTGCGGGAGCACATCGACGGCGTGGCGGCCTTCCTCGGCGGCGCCGCCAACGTGATCATGCAGCTGTCGCTGAAGCCGGTCGCCTACGGCGTCATGGAGAGCGATGTGCACAGCGGCGCGATCACCGTGCACCCGATCAAGCGACTGCGCACCACGCTCACCTACCTCGCCGTCGCCTGGCTCGGCGACGACCGCGACCGCGCGGACTACCGCGAGGCCGTCAACGGCTCGCACCGCACCATCCGCACCAAGCCGACCAGCCCGGTGAAGTACAACGCCTTCGATCCGAAACTCCAACTATGGGTCGCGGCCTGCCTCTACTGGGGTGTGGACGACCTCTACCACCGCATGCGTGGCCCCATGAAACCCGATGTGGCGGAGTCGTTCTACCGGTACTGCGCCCGCCTGGGCACCACCTTGCAGATGCGCCCGGAGATGTGGCCCGCCACCCGCGAGGAGTTCTACGCCTACTGGGACGCGACCCTGCCCACGCACACCATCGACGAGCCCACCCGGCGCTACTTCAACGACCTCACCGACCTGAAGATGCTGCCGCGCCCGCTCCAACTGGTCTTCGGCCGCCTGCACCGCTTCATCGTGACGGCTCTGCTGCCCCAGCACCTGCGCGATCAGATGCACATGACCTGGACCGCCCGCGACGAGCGCGTCTTCGGCGCCATGCTGCGCGCCATCGCCACGGTGTGGACCCGCCTGCCGGTCCCGCTGCGCCTGTTCCCGTTCAACTTCTACCTCGCCGATATGCGCATCCGGCGGCGACTGGGTCGACCGCTGGTCTAGGGCATAAGGGGCCTGCGGTTGCCGGGCGGGCGGGAAAGCTGACACTCCCGCCCGCCCGATCATTCGGCGCGCTGCCCGTGCGAGCTTTCGCCGATTCCGCGCCGACAGGCCCCTACGGCCGCACCTCCACCCGCTCCGGTCCAGACCGACTCGCGTACGCACCGGTACCCGGCCGCACTGCGACCGCCCCTCGGCCACACGCGCAACAACTCTCGGCCACAGGCGCAACGGCTCTCGGCGGCAAGCTCGACGGCTCTCGGGCCTTAGCTCACCGACCGAGGACCTCCGGTTCGACGCCGCCCGGCAGCGTCGTTCCCGAAATCGACGCAACCGCCGATCAGTTCCGTTCGGCCAGCGCCCGTAGGAAGAAGCCCAGGTTGGCGGGCCGCTCGGCGAGCCGCCGCATCAGGTAGCCGTACCACTGCCCGCCGTAGGGCACGTACACGCGCACGGTGTGCCCCTGTTCGACCAGGCGACGCTGTTCGGCGTCGCGAATCCCGTACAGCATCTGGAACTCGAAATCCCCCGCGCCCCGGCCGTATTCGGCGGCCTCGGTGAGCGCGGCCGCGATCATGGCCGGATCGTGCGAGGCCACCATGGGGTAGCCGTCGCCGCGCATGAGCACGTCCAGGCATTCCAGGTAGGAGGCGTCCACCTCGGCACGCTTCTGGTACGCGACCGTCGCGGGTTCCTGGTACGCGCCCTTGCACAGGCGGATGCGCGCCCCCGCCGCCGCCAGCTCCCGGCAGCGTCCCTCCGCCGCCCGCAGATAGGTCTGCACCGCGACCGCCAGCCACGGAAACTCCTCGCGCAGCTGACGTACCGCCTCCAGGGTCTCCTCGGTGGTGGTGTGGTCCTCGGCGTCCACGGTCACCCACACCCGCGATTCCTCGGCCTTCCCGCACAGCTTGTGCAGATTCTCGATGGCGATGGCCGGGCCGTCCTGCCCCAGCGACTGCCCCAATGCCGAGAGCTTCACCGAAACCTCCACGCGCGGTGCGGTTTCCTGCCCGCCGCCCAGGGCGGACAGATCGTCGATGAGCGCCACGTATTCGGCCACCGCCGTATCCGCCATGGCCCGCTCGGTGGTGTACTCGCCGAGGAAATCCACGCTGACGGCGCGTCCGTCGGCGAGCAGTGCGCGCACCACCGGAGCGAGTTCCGCGCGCGTCTCCCCCGCCACGAACCGCCGCACCACCCCGGAGGTGACGGGAGCCGAGGCGATCGCCCGCCGCAGCCGATCCGATCCGGCCGCGGCGAGGATGACCGGGCGCAGGGGATTCATCACGCCTCCATGTGCGGGTAGCGGTAATCCGTTGGCGGAACGAAGGTCTCCTTGAGCGAACGCGGCGCGACCCAGCGCAGCAGATTGAGATAGGACCCGGCCTTGTCGTCGGTCCCGGAGGCGCGGGCCCCGCCGAAAGGCTGCTGACCGACCACCGCACCGGTGGGCTTGTCGTTGACGTAGAAGTTGCCCGCCGCGAATCGCAGTGCGGCCGAGGCCTGGTCGACGGCCTGGCGGTCGGTGGCGAAGACGGCTCCGGTGAGCGCGTAGGGCGCGGCGGAATCGACCTCGGCGAGCACATCGGCGTAGGCGTCCGGATTGCGGTCGTCGTAGACGTACACCGCGAGGATGGGACCGAAGAACTCGGTGCTGAAGGCTTCATCGGTCGGATCGTCGGTGAGCAGCACCGTCGGCCGGATGAAGTACCCCTCGCTGTCGTCGTAGGTGCCACCGGCGGCGATGGTGACCCCGCGCTCCCGCGCCCGCTCGATGGCCGCGACGCTCTTGTCGTAGGCGCGCCGATCGATCACGGCCCCACCGAAATTCGATAGATCGGCCACGTCACCGTAGCTGAGCCCTTCGACCTCGGCGAGGAACTCGTCCCCCATGCGCTGCCACACCGATGCGGCGATGTAGGCGCGTGAGGCCGCCGAGCACTTCTGCCCCTGGTATTCGTAGGCTCCGCGAATCAGCCCGGTGCGCAACGCGTCCGGGTCGGCGGAGGCGTGCGCGACGATGAAGTCCTTGCCGCCGGTCTCGCCCACCAGGCGCGGATAGCCGCGGTAGTTGCCGATATTCGCGCCCACCTGCTGCCACAGGTACTGGAAGGTGCGGGTGGAGCCGGTGAAGTGGATCCCGGCCAGGCGCGGATCGGTCAGCGCCACCTCCGACAGCCGCACCCCGTCACCGGTGACCATATTGATGACCCCCGGCGGCATCCCGGCGGCTTCCAGCAGTTTCATCACGTAGTAGGCCGACAGCGTCTGGGTGGGCGACGGTTTCCACACCACCGTATTGCCCATCAGTGCCGGTGCGGTGGGCAGATTGCCGGCGATGGCGGTGAAGTTGAAGGGGGTGACGGCGTAGACGAACCCCTCCAGCGGCCGGTAGTCCATGCGGTTCCAGACTCCCGCCGAGGACTGCGGCTGCTGCTCGAGAATCCCGCGGGCGAAGGCCACATTGAAGCGCCAGAAGTCCACGAGTTCGCAGGGTGCGTCGATCTCCGCCTGCTGCGCGGTCTTGGACTGGCCCAGCATGGTGGCGGCGGCGACCGTCTCCCGCCACGGCCCGGCCAGCAGGTCGGCGGCCCGCAGCAGGACGGCCGCCCGTTCGTCGAAGGGCAGCGCCCGCCAGTCCGCCGCCGCGGCCGTCGCGGCTTCGACGGCGGTCCTGGCCTCGTCGTGGGTGGTATTCGTGTAGGTCCCCAGCACGTGCCGGTGTCGATGCGGCATCACGATGTGGTGCCGCTCGCCGCCGCCGGGCTGGTGTTTGCCGCCGATCACCAGCGGCACGTCCACCGTCTCGGCGGAGAGTTCGGAGAGTCGATCACGCAGCAGCGCGCGTTCCCGGCTTCCCGGCGCGTAGGAGTGCACCGGTTCGTTACCGGGAAGGGGGACAACCGTGACAGCGTCCATATCCCAGGCTAACGCGTACCCGGCTACGGACGCCGCCGACTCACAGGTCGTTCGCCACGATGTTCTCGATATTGCGTTCGGCCAGTGCGGTAATGGTGACGAACGGATTCACGCTGGTATTGCCGGGTATCAACGACCCGTCGATGACGTAGAGGCCGGTGTAGCCGGGCAGGCGGCCGTAATTGTCGGTGGCCTCGTCGAGCACGCAGCCGCCCAGCGGGTGGTAGGTGAGATCGTCACCCCAGGTCTTGTACACGCCGAAGAGGTCGGTCCGGTAGATCGTCCCCTCCTTTTTGTTGATCTTGTCGAAGATGCGTTTGGCGGCGTCGATGGAGTACTGGTTCTGCGAGGTCTGCCAGTTCAGGTCGACCTTCCCGGTACCGGAATTGAAGGTGAACTGCGCCCGGTTGGGATTCTTGGTGATGGCGAGGTAGAGGCTCACATAGGTCTCCAGCCCGGCCGGGAACGGCGCGACCTCCGCGAAGGCCGGGCCGCCGGTGTCGGCCCAGTTGTCGATGCCCAGGCACGGCATGCTGGATTGCAGTTTCCCGGTGCCGTCCCACATGTGGTTGGCTCGGCCCACCATGACATTGCCGTTGTTGCCCCACTTCTTGCCGACGGTGTCGGGCAGGTCGGGCAGCTTGCCCTGCGCCTTCATGGCGACCAGCAGCTTCGAGGTGCCGATACTGCCCGCCGCGAAGAACACCTTCTGCGCCACAACGGCTTTGGTCGCCACGGTCGCGCCGGAGGTGTTGATCTGGTTCATCTCCACCCGGTAGCCGCCCTCGGTCGGGGATACCGCGGTCACCACGTGCAGGGGTGTGATGCGGACCTTGCCGGTGCCGGTGGCGGCGGCCAGATACGTCTTGTCCAGCGACCGCTTGCCGTGGTTGTTGCCGTAGATGACCTCGCCGTCCAGGGCGGAGCGGGTGACGGTGCCCGCCTGCTCCTTCTTCATGTAGCCGAAGTCGTAGACGTTGGGCACGAAGGTCCAGCCGAAGCCGGAGCGCTCCGCGTGTTTGCGGCCCACCCGCGCGAACTGGTAGCACTCGGCGGACTCGAACCAGTTCTCGTCGATGTGGTTCACGCCCAGGCCGCTGTTGGCGCGCGGGTAGTAGACGTTGTACATCTCATCGGCGTTCACCGAGGGCAGGATGTCGGCGAAGTGCTCCCGCCGGGGCGTCACCGCCATACCGCCGTTGACCAGGGAGCCGCCGCCCACGCCCCGGCCCTGGTAGACGCGGATGCCGCCGAAGTGCTCGGAATCCAGGACGCCGGTGTACCTTTCGATGTCCTTGTTGTAGTCGCCGCCGACGAAGTAACCGATGGGCTGGTCGGTGCGGTCCCGCAGCCAGTACGAGCGGCCGTCGGGTTTCAGCACCGGGCAGAAGATCTTGCCGTCGGATCCGGGCGTATCCCAGGACTTCCCCATTTCGACCACGGTGGTCTCCACCCCCGCCTGCGCCAGCCGCAGCGCGGCCACCGCTCCCCCGTATCCGCTGCCGATGACGAGTGCGGGGATCGTCTCCCCGTCCGCCAGCGGTGCGGCCAGCGCCCGTGTCATGGACCTCCCCACCAGCGCGGCGGCAACAGTGAAACCCGTTGCAGCTAGAAACCCGCGCCTGCTCACCCCCCGCCCGAACCGGCCACCAACAGGCATTTCATAGGTGCGAACAGACAAACCCAGGCTCCTCATCGAGTCGTAGATGGGAACCTGTTATAGCGATGAGAAACGCGACCGCGCGGGATATTCCGGACACGCCGGAAATCTTTCGATCATGGAGTGAAAAGGGCGGGGTGAACAGAATGTTCACCGCTGGAATCAATCCTTGCGACCCTGACGGGACTCGAACCCGCGACCTCCGCCGTGACAGGGCGGCGCGCTAACCAACTGCGCCACAGGGCCTTACTCGCACCGACCCGCGGGCCGACTGCGTGGAAGACGCTATCACGCCGCTCGACACCGGAGGAAATCGGCTGGTCAGACGACCAAACCGCTATTCGGCGAGACGTGCCGCGGCGGCCGCGATGCGCTCATCGGTCGCGGTCAGCGCGATGCGCACATGTTCGGCGCCCAGCGGACCGTAGAACTCGCCCGGGGCGGCCAGGATGCCGCGCTCGGCCAGCCGATCCAGGGTGACCCGGCACGGCTCCCCGCGCGTGCACCACAGGTACAGCCCGGCCTCCGAATGGTCGATGCGGAATCCCGCCTCCACCAAAGCCTTTCGCAGCACCTCGCGGCGCACCCGGTAGCGCTCCCGCTGCCGCGCCTCGTGCTCGTCGTCGGCCAGCGCGGCCGTCATGGCGGCCTGGATCGGGAAGGGCAGCATCATGCCGGAGTGCTTGCGCACCTCCAGCAGTTCCGCCACCAGGTCCGGATCACCGGTCACGTACCCGGCGCGGTAGCTGGCCAGATTCGACGTCTTGGACAGCGAGTGGATGGCCAGCAGGCCGGTGTGGTCGCCGTCGCACACCTCGGGATCGAGGATGGACACCGCCCGCCCCTCCCAGGCCAGTCCCAGATAGCACTCGTCCGAGGCCACGATCGCGCCGCGTTCCCGCGCGAACTCCACCACCTTGCGCAGATGCTCGACCCCGAGCACCTTGCCGGTCGGATTCGACGGCGAGTTCACGTAGATCAGGGCGGGCGCTTCCGGGCCGAGCCGAGTCACGCCGTCCGCGCGCAGGATTCGGGTTCCGGACAGCAGCGCGCCCACCTCGTAGGTGGGGTACGCGACCTCCGGAATCACCACCAGATCCGCCGCGCCCAGCCCGAGCATGCGCGGCAGTCCGGCGATCAGCTCCTTGGTGCCGATGACGGGCAGCACGGCGGCCGGGCCGACGCCCGTGATGCCGAACCGCCGCTTCATCGCCTCCACGGCGGCCGTGCGCAATTCGGAGGTGCCGTGCGTGGTCGGATAACCCGGTATCTCCGCCACCGAGGACAGCGCCGCACGGATCAGTGGATCCACCGGATCGACGGGCGTGCCCACCGACAGGTCGACGATGCCGCCGGGATGCTCGGCGGCCCGAGCCTTGGCGGAAGAGATGGTGTCCCAGGGAAAATCGGGCAGCAGCGAGCTGACCCGGCCACGCGCGCTCAAACCTGCTGCCTACTCGCTGGCCATCGGCGGTAGCGCGGCGATGAACGGCGGGTCGTAGTCGACCTTGCCGACCTTGGTCGCGCCACCGGGCGAGCCGAGATCGTCGAAGAACTCGACATTGGCGTTGACGTAACCGCTCCACTGATCCGGGGTGTCGTCCTCGTAGAAGATCGCCTCCACCGGGCACACCGGTTCACATGCACCACAGTCCACGCACTCGTCCGGTTGGATGTACAGCATGCGGCCGCCCTCGTAGATGCAGTCCACGGGGCATTCCTCGATGCACGCCTTGTCCTTCACGTCAACGCACGGTTCAGCGATGATGTACGGCACTGCCGCTCTCCTAGTCTGTCCTCACATGCGGGATACTCCGCCCGCGAAACAGTATCCCGGCGCCCCAACATTACTACTGGCCAGCCTGCCCTAACTCGGGGCGAATGCTATCCCACCGACCTCGGTGAGCCGACCGGCGCGGCCACACTCGTCACGGGTCCTCCGATGCCACCAGCAGCCGCAGCAGTTCTCGCAGTTCCCGCTGCTGCGCGACACCGAGCCTGGTCAGTGGCGATCCGCTCGCCAGTCGCGTCAACACCGCATCCCGGCTGCGCTGCCCGGCGGCGGTGAGCTCGAGTCGTTTGGCTCGCCTGTCGGTCGGGTGCGGGGTGCGCTCGACCAATCCTTGCGCCTCCAGCCTATCCACTACGAAGGTCACATTCGACGGCTCGCACGACATACGAACGGCCAGTTCGCGCGCGGTGACGGGTTCGGACAGCTCCCGCAGCGCGATCACCTGCGTGGGGGTCAGCCCGAGGTCCTCCGCCGCGCGGCGCACGTGCACATCGAGCCGACGAGTGAACGAGTGCACGAGTTTGCACACGTCACGGTCGATTTCCCGAGTCACGTCGGCGTCTCGCCCACCCATGCCGCCGAGTCTAGCGGCGTTCATTCGAACTGTGATAGTTCTAGTTCGAATCATTCGAGTTGTAACTACTTGGAGCGTCCGTGAAACTTCCTGTTCTCTCCCTCACACTTGTCGTATTCGGGCTCACCACCGGCGAATTCGTGATCGCCGGGATCCTTCCGGAGGTGGCGGCGGACCTCGCCGTACCGGTGTCGTCGGCGGGACTGCTGGTCAGCGCCTACGCCCTGGGCATGATCGTCGGCGGACCGGTGGTCACGACCCTCACCGCGCGCCTACCGCGCCGACCGCTGATCCTCGGCCTCATCGCGTTCGCGGTACTGGCGAATCTGGCGTCCGCCCTGGCACCCGGCTATGCGCTGCTGCTGGCCACCCGCTTCGCCGCCGGTCTGGTCGTGGCCACGTTCTTCGCCATCGCCATCGCGACGGCGGTGCGGCTGGCGCCGCCGGGCCGGGAGGCATCGGCCGTCGCGCGGGTGGCGCTGGGCATGAATCTCGGCATCGTGCTGGGCAGTCCGCTCGGCACGCTCGTCGGTCAGCACTTCGGCTGGCGAACCACGTTCGTGGTGGTGGCGGCGTGCGCCGCGCTGGGACTGCTGGCGGTCGCGCGTTTCGTCACCGACCTGCCCGCGGCCACCACCGGATCCGTGCTCGGTGAGCTGCGCGTCCTCGGCGATCGCGGACTGCTGCTGGCCATCGCGCTCACGGCGGCGGGCAATCTGGGCGTGGTCATGGTCTTCACCTACATCGCGCCGCTGCTGACCGATGTCGCCGGCCTCACCGCGGCGGCCGTGCCCGCGCTGCTGCTCGTCTACGGCGCGGGCGCGATCGTCGGCAACCACGTCGGCGGACGCCTGGCCGACCGGGCCCTGCTGCCCGCCCTCATCGGCCTGCTGCTCGCCCTGTCCGCGACCCTGGCGCTGTTCTGGGCGGTCGGCGAGGTCGCCGTGGCCGCCGCCGTTCTCGTCTTCGCCCTGGGCGCACTGGGATTCGCGATCATCCCGGGCATGCAGGCGCGCGTGGTCGCGGCCTCCGCCGCCGCACCGACCCTCGGCGTCGCCGTCAACGCGGCCGCCTTCCAGGTGGCGGCCGCCCTCGCCGGACGTGTCGGCGGCTGGGTCATCGCCGACGGCCCGGGCCTGCGAGCGCTCCCGCTCATCGGCGCGGCCCTCACCACGGTCGGGGTGGCGGTCGCGGTACAGCTGCGGTACCGGGACCGGACCACACTCGTCACGGCGTGACCCGAAGCCGACACCGCCCGGTCTCGTGCGCCGCCGGGGCACGGCTCGGGCCGCCCGCCGGAGTCAGCTCAGCTCACCGGCAGGGAGACCGGGGTGCGGCGCGGCGGGGTGCCGTAGGTGGTGGTGCGCTGGCGCACCGGGCGGCCGATACCCGTCGCGATCTCGGTCAGTTCCGCCACCGTCTTGGCCGAGCCGTGTTCGGAACCGGCCATGCGCGAGATTGTCTCCTCCATGAGGGTGCCGCCCAGGTCGTTCGCGCCGCCGTTCAGCATCAGCTGGGTGCCCGTGATACCGAGCTTCACCCAGCTGGTCTGGATATTGGCGATGCGGCCGTGCAGCATGATGCGGGCCAGGGCGTGGGCGGCGCGGTTGTCACGCACCGTGGGGCCGGGACGCGAGGCACCGGCCAGGTACAGCGGTGCGCTCTGGTGCACGAAGGGCAGCAGCACGAATTCGGTGAAACCACCGGTCTCGTCCTGGATTCCGCGCAGCACCCGCAGGTGGCCGACCCAGTGCTTCGGATTGTCCACGTGCCCGTACATCATGGTGGAGCTGGAGCGGATGCCCAGCCGGTGCGCGGTGGTGATCACCTCGATCCAGGCCGAGGTGGGCAGTTTGCCCTTGGTGAGAATCCAGCGCACCTCGTCGTCCAGGATCTCGGCGGCCGTACCCGGAATCGTGTCCAGCCCGGCCTCTTTCAGCGCCGAGAGCCAGTCGTGGATGCTCTGCCCGCCGCGCGAGGCACCGTTGACCACCTCCATGGGGCTGAAGGCGTGCACATGCATCTCCGGCACCCGGTTCTTGATGGCGCGCACCAGATCCGCGTATCCGGTGACCGGCAGCTCCGGATCGATGCCGCCCTGCATGCAGATCTCGGTCGCGCCCTCGACCCACGCCTCCCAGGCGCGGTCGGCGACCTCCTCCGAACTCAGCGTGAACGCGTCGGCGTCACCCTTGCGCTGGGCGAAGGCGCAGAACCGGCACCCGGTGTAGCAGATATTGGTGAAGTTGATATTGCGGTTGACGATGTAGGTGACGTCGTCGCCGACGGTGTCGCGGCGCAACTGATCGGCGAAGGCGGTGACCGCCTCCAGCGCCGCGCCGTCGGCCGTGGCCAGCGCCAGGTACTGGTCGTCGGTCAACCCCGCCGGATCGCGCTCGGCCGCCCGCAGCGCCGCCATCACATCGGCGTCGAAGCGCTCCGGCGCGGCGGCGGCCAGCTCGTGCACCTGCTCGCGAATGGTCTCCCAGTCGCCGAACGCGCCCAGCCCGTCGTCGGAAAGCGCGGAGTCACTGCGGGATTCGGTATTGCGGCCCTCGGAGTCGATGGCGGTATTGAGGTCGATGCGCCCGACCGACTCCCAGTCGTGGTCGGGTTCCTGCCACGGCAGCCCCGTCGGTTTGGTGTCGGGGCGCGCCAGCCCGGTCGCCGGATCGGCCAGCGCCGCCACATGGGCCGACACCCGCGGATCGATCCACGGATGCCCCGCCAGCACATACTTGGGATGGGCGGTGACGCGCTCGGTGAGCACATATCCGGCATCGGCGGTGACCTGCGCCAGCACCTCCAGATTCGGCCACGGCCGCTCCGGATTCACGTGATCGGGGGTCAGCGGCGACACCCCGCCCCAGTCGTCCACCCCGGCGGCCAGCAGCGCCCGGCATTCGTCGAGCGAGACCAGATTCGGCGGCGCCTGCACCCGCATCTTGGGGCCGAGCAGAATGCGGGTCACGGCGATGGTGGCCCGGAACTCCTGGAGGTCGGCATCGGGGGTATCGCGCATGGCGGTATCCGACTTGGCCAGGAAGTTCTGCACGATCACCTCCTGCACATGCCCGAACGCCTTGTGCGCCTTGCGGATCGCCAGAATCGATTCGGCCCGCTCGGTCAGGTTCTCGCCGATGCCCACCAGAATGCCGGTGGTGAACGGCACCGACAGCCGACCCGCGTCGGTGAGCGCGCGCAGCCGCACCGCCGGATCCTTGTCCGGGCTGCCGTAGTGCGCCTGCCCCTTCTCGGTGAACAGGCGGGTGGAGGTGGTCTCCAGCATCATGCCCATGGACGGTGCGACCGGCTTGAGCCGCGACAGCTCCGCCCAGGACATCACGCCGGGATTGAGGTGCGGCAGCAGGCCGGTCTCCTCGAGCACCCGGATGGACATGGCGCGCACATAGTCCAGCGTGGAGTCGTAGCCGCGTTCGTCCAGCCACTGCCGCGCCTCCGACCAGCGCTCCTCCGGCCGGTCACCGAGGGTGAAAAGCGCTTCCTTGCAGCCCAATTCGGCACCGCGACGGGCGATGTCGAGCACCTCGTCGGGTTCCAGGTACATGCCGTGGCCCGCGGCCCGCAGCTTGCCCGGCACGGTCACGAACGTGCAGTAGTGGCATTTGTCCCGACACAGGCGAGTGAGCGGAATGAACACCTTGCGCGAGTAGGTGATCGGCAGGACGTCGCCCGCGTACCCGCTGTCGCGCAGCCCCACGTCCCGCACCCGCGCCGCCGTGGCGCACAGATCATCGAGGTCGGCGTCGCGCGCGTGCAGCAGCACCACGGCCTCGTCGAGATTGAGCGTCGCCCCGTCCCGGGCGCGGCGCAGCGCCCGGCGCATGGCGGAGGCGCTCGGCGCCACCGGGGACGATCCTGCGGCACCGCCGGGTCCCGCGGCCGGTGGGCCCTGCGGTGCCGAGGGGAGACTCGGGTTCGGTAGATCCGTCACGTCCTCGATCATGCGCCATCCGTCCGCGTGGTCCGACTCGGGTGTCTATGCGGGGGGGACAACCGGGTGCCGCGGCGCACTATTCCGCCGAAGGAAAGATGTCCACCCCCGTCGCGTGCGGGCATGGAAGCATGGCAGGCATGTCCCAGCCTCTGCGCACCGGCGGCATCATGGCCGACCCCGCATGGCGCCCCAGCCCGCGTGCGAAACTCCTGTGGTCTCTGACAGCCGCCCTGAGCTGGGTATTCCCCTTGCTCGGCCTGATCGTGTGGGCGGTGCTCGATCCCGACCGCCGGGGCTGGCAGCTGGCGGCGCTGATCGTGATCGTGCTCGCGGCCGGCTTCAATATCGCGGTGGTGCCGCTGTGGCGGTTCACCGTGCACCGCTGGGAGATCACCGACGAGGCCGTGTACACCCGTACCGGGTGGTTGACACAGGAGAGCCGGGTCGCGCCGATCACCCGCATCCAGACGGTGGACACCCAGCGCGGACCGCTGGAGCGGCTGCTCGGACTGGCCACGGTCACGGTCACCACGGCGTCCTCGGCGGGCGCGGTCACCATCGACGCGCTCGACCTGCCCGTCGCCGAGGAGACGGTGGAGAAGCTGACCGAGATCGCGGCCAGACATCGCGGGGACGCGACATGAGTGAGCGAACGGACGGCACGACCGAGCACAGCGCGGCAGACCGCACGACCGAGCACAGCGCGGCTCCGGCGAGCACGGCCGAGTCCGGCATGGTGGCTCCCCCGCTCGAAACCCCGTGGCAGCGCCTGGACAAGCGCATGCTGCTGGTGCACCCCATCACCGAGACCGTGAAGTACATCCCGGTGCTGATCGCGTCGGTGATCGGCAGCGCGCAGAGCGAGAACCCGATGTGGGCGATGCTGGCGCTGACCTTCATCGTCGGCGTCGCCGTCACCCGCTGGTTCACCACCACCTACCGCATCGGTCCGGACAATGTGGAGCTGCGCACCGGCCTGCTCGAACGCAAGAAGCTCGCGGTGCCGCGCTCGCGCATCCGCTCGGTGGACATCGAAGCCGATGTGCTGCACCGCATCCTGGGCCTGGCCGTCCTGCAGATCGGCACCGGGCAGCAGGCGGAGCGCGGCGAGGGCTTCAAACTCGATTCCCTGGACGCCCGGCTGGTGCCGGGTCTGCGCGCCGAACTGCTCGCGCACACGGCGAAAACCACCGCACCACAGCGGGTTCCGGGGGCCGAGGACGACGGTCCGGCGGCCGACCGCGAGACGGGTGTCGAGATCGCGCACTGGCGACCGGAGTGGGTGCGTTACGCGCCCTTGTCGCTCACCGGTTTCGCGCTCATCGCACCCGTGGTCGGCCTGGCCTTCCAATTCGGTTTCGCCCGAGTGACTGTCGATTCGGACACGGTCGACAGCCTGGACGACCGCGGGCTGTGGTTTCTGACGGCGGTGGTCGTCGGACTGGCCCTAGCCCTGATCGCGGTGGTCAGCCTGGCCGCCAGCGGGCGATACCTGGCAACCTATTTCGGCCTGAAGGTGCTCGACAACGGCACCACCCTGCATATTCGCCACGGCCTGTTCACCACCCGCCAGATCACCCTGGACCTGGCCCGCCTGCGCGGTGCCACCGTGAACGAGCCGCTACTGCTGCGCCTGGCGGGCGCCGCGGAACTCGAGGCGGTCATGACCGGCACCGATCCCCGCCAGAGGATCCTGCCCCAAGCGCCCCGCGCCGCCGTGGACCGCACCCTCGCCCATCTGCTCGGCGAATCCGCGCCCAGCACGGTCACGCTGGTCCCGCACGGCCCCGCCGCCCGCCGCCGCCGCTACACCCGCGCGCTGAGCCCGGTGCTGGTCGCCGCCGCGGCCATGGCGGTCTACACCGTCGCGGTGCGCCCGCTGCCGCCGTGGTGCTGGATCCTGTTGGCGCTGGCCGCCGTTCTCGCGGTGGCGCTGGCCTGGGACCGCTACCGCGGGCTTGGCCACACCGTCATTCCCGCCGCCGCGGACAACCCCACCTGGCTCATCACCCGCAGCGGTTCGCTGGACCGCGACCGCGACTGCCTGGAGGCCCCCGGCATCATCGGCTGGACGGTCACCCAGAGCTGGTTCCAGCGCCGCGTCGGCCTGGCCACCATCACCGCCGCCACCGCCGCGGGCAAGAAGCGCTATCAGGTCCTCGACATCCCCATCGACCGCGCCTGGGCGCTGATCGAAGCCGTCACCCCGGGCCGCTTGGGCGAGCGGTGACGGGCGAGGTGGAAGTGAGTGAACGGCGCCGATGGTGGCTGCTCGCAGCCCTCGTACTGCTGGTGGCGGGAATCGCGGCGGCTGCCGCGTTGAACCTGTCGGATCGCTACTATCGGTTCGGCTGGATCCCGACGTGGGCTCTGCCCGCATGTTGGACGGCGGCGCTGATCGCCCTCGGGTTCGACGCCGCCTCGAGGCCCGCTCCGCGCCGCATGTGGATACGGGCCACACTCGTTTCCATCCTGGCCTCGCTGACGCTGCTTTTCTGGGGTATCGCGATGGTCGTGGCGATGTTGTTCGACGACAACAAGGTCGTGGCCGTCGAAATGAGTCCGGATGGGCGATTCGAAGCCGCCATGGAGTCGGTCGGGGGTATAGACCCCTCATGTCGAGTCATGCTTCGGGAGCGCGGCTGGATATTGAGCAGGCAGACCCTTGTGTCGCAGCCGTTCGCGGGCCCCTGCCCGGCGCATGTGTCGTTCGGCGTCGGCGACACGATCAGCATTGTCGTAGCGGACGGCCAGGAACCCCAGACGACGACCTTCGACGCCGACCGGATGCGAGTGACGCGGGTGCTGCCGACCTCGGTGCACCACCGCTGACGGCTCTCGCGCGAGCGAACTCGCGGAACACGGCCTCGTTCGTCGAGCGGCCGCACCCCCGACGGGTCGGTCAGTTCGGCCGAGCCGGGCCGATCGCGCGGAGGTTGGCCAGGTAGTACAGGTACAGGCCGGCGGGCAGCAGGCCGCAGACCAGCAGGGCCAGGGTGGGCCAGTCGTTGATGAACAGCACGTCGCCGCCGGGGCCGCCGAAGGTGAGCAGCAGGTAGGACAGGGTCCAGGCGGTCAGTGGCAGGGCGATCACGCCGAGCCGGTCGGTGATCGTCGACATGCCTTTGAGCAGTAGCACGTTCACGACCGCCGCGATGAGCGCGGTGATCGGGAAGGGTATGGAGCCCGCGGTGAGATCGGCGGCCAGTGCCGCCGCCTGCGCCGTCGTCGGCTGGGCCGCCGCCACGTCGGCGTGGCCCAGATAGATGGGCAGGAACAGCGCCTCCAGCACCAGGGTGACGACGCCGTCGAGCACCAGCAGGGCCGCGATGACGCCGGTGAACCAGTTCCGCTGTGACAGCGATCCGAGGCGCGGGGCGGTACCGAGCGCCGCGGTCACGGCACCGGCGGGAAGCCGAGCAGTTCCAACAGGTGGCTCTGCATGTCGACGAAGGTGTGCAGCGCGTGGAGATACAGGTCGTGCTGCGCCTCGAAGTGGGGCTTCTGACTCTCCACGAAGGCGGCGATCATGTTCTGGATACTCCAGTTGTACATGGCGATCAGTCTCCCATTCGGCTCGGACGCGGATCGAGCATGTCGGGCAAACCCGCGAACAGGTCGTGCTCACGACCGTCCGGACCGGAGTCACCGCGCCGACCGCGCACCAGAATGTAGTGCTCCTCCGGCAGCACCGGCTGCGCGATGTCGTTGGAGAGCGCGAACTCCCGGCCCGAGGGCGCCACGGTCACCTGGGTGGCGTGCGCCCGCAGTGCGGCCCGCTTGGCGGACAGCACATGCGCCACATCCACCGTGGTGGTGACGGATTCGCCGGGCACGCAGGCCAGTTCGCCGTCGTGCGGCAGCCGCCAGCCGCTCGGCAGCGCGCCGGGCAGCTGATCCACCGTGCGCCGCTTGAGCGCCTCGGTGTGCATGCGCAGCACCTCGGCATCGGTGACGGTCCAATAGGTTTTGGGCACGTCCCAGCCGCGTCCGGCCACGGCGTCCACCGCGGCCATGGTGATCTCGTGCGCCCGAATGTGATCCGGATGCCCGTACCCGCCGCGCGGGTCGTAGCCGACCACCACCCGCGGCCGCAGCTCCAGCAGCACCGCCACCAGCGCCTCGACCGCCTCGGCACCGGAGTTCACGAAGGCCCGCGGATGCCGGGCCGCGGGTGTCCCCGCCATTCCGGAATCCCGCCAGCGGCCCGCCCCGCCGAGGAAATGCGGCGGCCCGGCGTCCAATTCCGCCAGCGCCCTGGCCAATTCGGAGATCCGGTAGCCGCCCAGCTGATCCGCCTGGTCGGCGATCAGCCGCGCCCACCGCTCCCCGATGACCTCACCCTCTTCGCCGAGCGTGCAGGTCACCACGGTCACCGGCACGCCGAGTCGGCGGTAGTGGGCGATGGTTCCGCCGGTGGTGATGGATTCGTCGTCGGGATGGGCGTGCACCAGCAGCAGTCCGCCCGTGGCGTACCCGCTCACGGCAGCCGCCGCCAGTTCGCCGCGTCCCCGAAGATGCCGGTCTGGATGGCGCCGCTCAGCGACGCGCCGTCCACTCGCGGGCCGGACGCCGCCACCTGCGTGTCCTGCACGATCGGCAGCACCGTGGCCAGCTCCCACAGCTTGGGTTCGGCGTCGGCGATCACCTGCGGGGTGTCCATGCCGCGCAGCGCCGCGTCGATGGCGGGTTGCAGGGTGGGATCGCAGACACCGGACAGATTGGCCGGTGCGTTGCGGGCCGCCTCGGCGCGGGCGTCCGCGCCGTCGGTCTCGGGGGTTTCCGGGGGCGGGCAGCCGTAGCGGGAGGCCAGCACGGTGGCCGGATCGTCCCCGGCGCGCTCCCAGCCGACGATGGCGTCGATGCCGCCGTCGACCAGTTCCGGTCCGTACAGCTGGTCCGCCGCGACGCTGCGCACCGTGGCATCGATTCCGGCGCTGCGCAATTGGTCGGCGGCGGTATTGGCGACGGCGAGCGTGGCCTCGTCGCCCTCCACCGCGCCGATCCGCACGCTCAACGTCTCGCCGTCCTTGGCCACCGGGCGCGGCTGCGGCGCGGGCGATGTCGGCGAGGCATTGGGCGGCGGTTCCGGTGCGCGCCCGAACCCGGCCTCACCCAGCAGCGCGAACGCCTCCTCCGGACTGATGCGCGGCGGCGCGGTGGGCGCGTAGCCGGGATCCGACGGCGAAAGCACCTGCGCCCGTACCGGTTCCACCCAGCTTCCGGTCTGCGCGCCGACGGTGGCGAGCAGCACCGGATCGAGCAGGCCCAGCACCGCCTTGCGCACCCGCGGGTCGGCCAGGTCGCCGGTGCGGCCGTTGAGCACCAGTTCCATCTCCCGCGATTGCAGATTGGTGGCGGTGCGCACCGAGGGGATGGCGGCCAACTGCGCCTGTAGCGAGACCCCGCCGCGCACCAACGCCATCTGCGCGTCCGCGGTGCGCAGCGATTCGGCGACCTGCGCCGGAGTTCCGCCGCGCCGCAACAGGATCTGGTCCGGCACCGCGGGCGTACCCCAGTACCGGTCGTTGCGCTCCAGCAGGATCTCCTCGCGGCCGCGATCGGTCTGCTTGATACGGAAGTGCCCGCCCGAGATGCGGATGGTGTCGGTGAGCCCGGTCTCGAATCCGGAGTCCTTCACCAGATGCGAGGGCAGCAGGTTCGAGAACAGCTGCCGCCAGGCCGGATACGGCTCCCGCATGGTGACGGTCACCGTCTTGCCGCCCGCCGACGAGCTCACCTCGGAGATGAGCCGATAGCCCGCGGAGTCCACCACACCCGGCTGGGTGATCATCTGCTGCCACAGGTACCGGAAGTCCTCGGCGGCGATGGGCGCACCGTCGGACCAGGACGCCTCGTTGCGGATCTGATAGGTGATGGTGAACGGCTCCTGCGCCGTCACATCCGCCGCCACCATCAGCGCCTCGTCCAGCACCCAGTCGGTCGCCCCCGGCAGCGTCGGACTCGGCACCGGCCGCAGCGGACTGGGCAGCACCATGGACGCCACCGCCGAGGCGGCCGGCGACTGATGCGCCCGCAGATGCGGATTGAACCCGAGCCCGATGTCGTCGATGGCCACCACCACCGACGTATTGCTCGGCTTGGCCGGCGTCGTCTTGGGACTGTCGGTGCTCTCGATGGGCGGCGGCGGATTCGCGGTGCACCCGGTGGCGACCCCGAGACAGGCCGCGACCATAAGCAACACCGCGCGCAACGTCGCACGCCCGTAGGCCCCCGATCTCACGATCGGCACCTTACCGCCTGACTACTGGACAGCGCGGTCGCGGGCTTTGCGGCGCGAGGCTTCGCGGCCGCGTTCGGTGGCGCCGAGGATGACCTTGCGGACTCGGACGATCTCCGGGGTGACCTCGACGCATTCGTCGGCGGCGCAGAATTCCATGGCGCCCTCGAGGTCGAGCTGGAGCGGCTTGGCCAGGGTTTCCAGCACGTCGCCGGTGGCCGAGCGCATATTGGTCAGCTTCTTCTCGCGGGTGACGTTGATGTCGAGGTCCTCGGCGCGCGGGTTGATGCCGACGACGTGGCCCTCGTAGGTGTCCGCGCCCGGTTCCACGAAGAACTGGCCGCGGTCGGCGAGCTGGATCATGGCGTAGGGGGTGACGGTTCCGGCGCGGTCGGAGACCAGCGAACCGGTGTGGCGGGCACGGATCTCACCGGCCCACGGCGCGTAACCGTCGAAGACGGCATTGGCGATGCCGGTGCCGCGGGTTTCGGTGAGGAAGTCGGTGCGGAAACCGATCAGGCCGCGCGAGGGGACGATGAACTCCATGCGCACCCATCCGGCGGCGTGGTTGCTCATCTGCACCATCTTGCCCTTGCGGGCGGCCAGCAGCTGGGTGATCGCGCCGAGGAACTCCTCGGGGGCGTCGACGGTCAGCTCCTCGAAGGGCTCGTGCACCTTGCCGTCGACGGTCTTGGTGACCACCTGCGGCTTGCCCACGGTCAGTTCGAAGCCTTCGCGCCGCATCTGCTCGACCAGGATGGCCAGCGCCAGCTCGCCGCGGCCCTGCACCTCCCAGGCGTCCGGGCGGCCGATGTCGAGCACGCGCAGCGACACATTGCCGACCAGTTCCTGGTCCAGGCGCGCCTTGACCATGCGGGCGGTGAGCTTGTGCCCCTGTACGCGGCCGACCAGCGGCGAGGTGTTGGTGCCGATGGTCACCGAGATGGCGGGCTCGTCGACGGTGATGCGCGGCAGCGCGACCGGGTTCTCCGCATCGGCGAGGGTGTCGCCGATCATGATGTCCGGGATGCCCGCGACGGCGACGATATCGCCGGCCACGGCCTCCTCGCCGGGCTGACGCTCGACGCCGATGGTCTTGAGCAGTTCGGTGATGCGCACCGACTTGGTGCCCTCGGCGCTCATCCAGGCGACGGTCTGGCCCTTCTTCAGCGTGCCGTTGTGGATGCGCACCAGACCGATGCGGCCCAGGAACGGCGAGGCGTCGAGGTTGGTGACGTGCGCCTGCAGCGGCTTGGTGGCGTCGCCCTTGGGCGCGGGCACGTACTTCATGAGCACCTCGAACAGCTCGTCGAGGTTCTCCGCGTCCGGGACGGTGCCGTTCTCGGGGCGCTTGGTGGAGGCGACGCCCGCGCGGCCGGAGGCATAGAGCACCGGCAGGTCCAGGGCCAGTTCGGCGGCCTCGGAGGCTTCGTCGTCGAGGTCGGAGGCCAGGTCCAGCAGCAGGTCGTGGGATTCCTCGACGACCTCTTCGATGCGGGCGTCGGGCCGGTCGGTCTTGTTGACCACCAGGATCACCGGCAGCGAGGCGGCCAGGGCCTTGCGCAGCACGAACCGGGTCTGCGGCAGCGGCCCCTCGGAGGCGTCGACGAGCAGCACGACACCGTCGACCATGGACAGGCCGCGCTCGACCTCACCGCCGAAGTCGGCGTGCCCGGGGGTGTCGATGACATTGATGACGGTGACCGAGCCGTCCGCGTTGTGCCGGTGCACGGCGGTGTTCTTGGCGAGAATGGTGATGCCCTTCTCGCGCTCCAGGTCACCGGAGTCCATGACGCGGTCCACCACCTCGGCGCGCTCACCGAAGACGCCGGACTGGCGCAGCATGGCATCGACAAGTGTTGTCTTGCCGTGGTCGACGTGCGCCACGATGGCGACGTTGCGGAACTCGACAGACGACACGGTTGATCCTCCTGGTGCAAGTGGGTAATGCGGCCGTGTCGACGACACGAGCGCCATCGACCGTTCGGCGATGGTGGCTACGGCCGGATAACAGCGTACCGGCAGTCGGAACTCACACGTTTCACGCGTACGACTTAGGTTAAGCTAACCAACGTGGGAAAGAAGGTGAAGGCCAAGCATGTCTCGAGCTTGAAGCCGAAGAACAAGTGCTGTCGCAAGAAGACGCGCTGCCTGAAATGCCCCGTGGTGATCATGCGCATGAAGAAGTGTGAGGCCGCCGGCGTCTGCGGCAAGGACCTGAAGAAGGCCCTCAAGCACGCCCGCGCGGCCTGAGCGCCCACCCTGCGACTCCGCATCTTTTTCCCCGAGTCCGCCCATCCTCCGGATCGAAGGCGTAGACCGGGACTATGAGTACCGAGCTGCTGTCCGACGACGACATCGCCAAGGCCCTCACCGACCTTCCCGGCTGGACCCACACCGGCGCGTCCATCGCCCGCACCGTGGAAGCGCCGTCCTTCCTGGCGGGTATCGAGCTGGTCCGGCGCGTCGCCCAGGCCGCCGAGGCGGCCAATCACCATCCCGATATCGATATCCGCTGGCGGCGGGTCACTTTCACGCTGTCCACCCATTCGGCGGGTGGGCTCACCCAGCTGGATGTGGCGCTGGCTCACGAGATCGATCGGCTGACTCTGCAGAGTTGATTCGGCCCACCCAGACGATCCAGCCGAACAGCACCAGCACGCCCACCACGTCGACCGCGCCCAGCCACGCGTAGCCCGCGGGCCGCGGAATGGTCCAGATGTCCGGCTGCGCGAACGACAGCAGCCAGGGCACTCCGACGAGCGTGGTGACCAGCCAGTACCCGGCCAGCAGCCGGGCGCCCGCCGCCGCCCGCAGTGGACCGTAGAGCAGCCACAGCACGGTCGGCAGCAGCCAGACGAAGTGGTGCGACCAGGAGATGGGCGAGATCATCAGACCGAACAGCTGCACGATGACGAGGGTGCCCATCCGGTCGTCCGGACCCAGGGCGCGCCAGGCGAATACACCCAGCACCGCCACCACCAGCACGGCGGCGATCCACCACGGGCCGGACTGCACGTCGTGGCCGAGAATACGGCTGAGGGTGCCGCGCAGTGATTGATTCCACACTGAACCGACCGGTCCGATACGGTCGGCGTCCCCCAACAGCGTGCCGAAATACCGCCGCGCCTCCGCCTGATTGATCAGCAGGCTGACCCCGACCGTGCCCGCGAACACCACCGCCGACCACGCCGCCGTCCCCCAGCGCCGCCGCGCCACGAAGTACAGCCCGGTGATGGCCGGAGTGAGCTTGATGCCCGCGATCACGCCGACCAGGGTGCCCGAGATCCACCAGCGCGCACTGCGCACCGCGAGCATGGCGCCCAGCACCAGGAAGACGTTCACCTGGCCGTAGTCGATGGTGGTGCGCACCGGCTCCATCCACACACCCACCGCGGTCCACGCCACCGCCGCGGTGCGCCAGCGCGGTTCGCGCAGCGCCCGCTCGCCCAGGATGAGTTCGAGTCCGATCCGCACCACGCCGTACAGCGCGGCCACCGTGGCCAGCAGCCATCCGATGGCAACCGCCGTGAACGGGAGATAGTGCAGCGAGAAGAACACCACCGCGGCGAACGGCGGATAGGTGAAGGGCAGCGGAAAGTCCGGCGTCTCCTTCGAATACGTGAAGTCGTAGAGATGATCGGTGAGCAGCGCCGCCGACCCGTCGACGTAGACGTGCAAATCGACGAGATTCATGCCGTTCGGCGATAACAGCATCCACAGCATCCGCGCGAGCACCGAGAACACCAGCGCCGCGACGGCGAGTCGGAAGTGTCGAGTCACAGCGCGGACTTTCGGGTCGAGTTGTGGATGCACCAGAGTAGCGGTGCGCGTCGGGCCCTATTTTCGCCGACTCGCGACGCCGATTCGAAAACCGCACGCCACACCGGATTCAGATGTAACATTCGTATCACTGGCACCACGCGTAACAGGCTTTTTGATCGTCCGTCCGATAGCGTGATTCGATCGAAGACAGCAAGATCACACCGTGGCTGTACAACAGGGCGGCCCGGTACTTAGAGTGTCGCGCAGCGATGTCCCATCGCCGCAGATGTACCCGAAGGTAAGGACGGCAACACCAGTGCTTCGCACCCGAGGATCGCGGTTCGCAATCACCGCGCTGGCCGTGGCGGCCTGCGCCACCATTGCCGTGCCCACAGCGACCGCCCAGCCCGCCCCCGCGCCCCAAGCCGTTTCCACGATTCCGGTGATTCCCGAGGGCGTGCCGGTGGAGGCGCTCGCGTCGCTGGTGCCCGCCATCATCGGGGCTGCCGCCGGACCGGCCGATATCGCCGCCGGACCGCAGCAGGCCATCCTGGATCAGGCGAAGCAGATCCTGAACACGCTGAACCTGCCCCCGCAGATCAAGTCGACCCTCGAGCGAATCATCAAGTTCCTGGACGGCAGTGGCGGCGGCGGTCCGGACATCCCGCAGGACGGCCCGGTCATCGCGCAGTTCCTGTGGCCCACCATCGGCAAGGGCTGCATCGGCCCGTCCTCCGACTCGATCGGCACCGCCCTGGCCGTCCCCGGCCCCGCGCAGCTGCCCCCGCCCGGCCCGCAGGCCGGTCAGACCGGTTTCGTGTTCACCGCGCTGGGCACCAAGAGCCCGACCGAGGCGCAGAATCCGCCGATGACCGTGCAGTGGATCAATCTGGATACGCGGCAGTCCGGCGTACTGAACCTGACCGACGAGGCCAAGATCAACCCCGACGGCCCGGCCACCCTGTCGGCCATCGCCGACACCGGTAGCGGCCGCGTGGTCGCCGTGGTCTCCGGTTCGCTGACCACCCAGGCCGATCCGGAATCCGCGCCGATCACCTGCTCGTTCCTGCCGACCATCGGATTCTTCTCGGTCGCGTAGGCGCTATCGCGACGACCCAATACCCGGGTGACCCCTGAGGTCACCCGGGCATTGTTGTTTCTACCGACCGGTCGGCCCGCCCATCGGGATGTTTCGGGCGGGGGTGGACTGTGGTAGACCGGGGACATGGCGGCGGTGAAAGAGACTGTGCGGGGACTGCATTCACGGCGGTCGATTCTGTCGATCCGGTCGGAGGGCTCGATCCTGTCGATCGGATCGTCCTACTCGATTCTGTCGATCGGCAGCGTGGGATCGGTGCTGTCCATCGGATCGGCGGGATCGTTCGGTTCGATCATCTCGGCGGGCTCGTTCGGCAGTCTGGGGTCGGCCTTCTCGGCCCTGTCCAGCTGGTCGATGTTCTCGTGGCGCAGCGACCGCGCGGCGTGGAGCGCCCACGAGGCTCCGGCGGCCCCGGCCGTGGAGGCGGAGGGCCGCCCGGCACTGCGGGTGGTCGCCGACGAACCCGATCTGCGGCAGGACCCGACCTGCCACACCCAGACCTAGAGACTCAACGCCGGGGGTTCACCACTGCCCGTAGTCCGGCGTCAGCACGGCGTTCAGGTCGACGCCGACGCCACCCACGGTGCGCTTGTCGATCTCGAACTGGTGCAGGTGTGCCGCGGGGTGCACGAATCCCTTCGGGGTGCCCCAATTGTGCTGCCAGAACCAGGAACCCAGCCCCGCGCCGCGCGTCCAGTCGATGGTCGGCGTATTGGCGTACACGCCGGTGCGCTCCCGCCCGAGTACCGCTTCCCAGCCTTCCAGGTACGGCGCGATGAGGTCGTGGAACTCGCCCTCGCTCGGATTGTCGTCGATAGAGGCGTAGATCGGCGCGGTATCGGGTCCGCCCGCCGCATTGTGCAACTCCAGGCCGCGCTGGGCGTGCTGCTTGCCCGCCTCGAATCCGCCGCGCCAGTCCGCCGTCGGCCCCTTCCCGAACTGATAGCACGACACGATGCTCAGGCCCACCGCCTGTAGTGCCGATACCTCCGCGGCCAGCAGCGGTTTGCCCGCCATCCACTCCGCCCCGGGTCGCCGATCCGAGACGTATCGGATGACGCCGATATGTCCGGCCTCGGCGATGGCCCGGGCGTCGGGCACCCCGCCCGCGTAGTCGAGCAGCGTGCCCAGGGAGGTGCGGGCAGTGGCGGTGGGCGCCACGGCGGCTCCGGCCACGCCCAGGGCGGCCGCACCGCCGGCGAGCGCGGCGGCGCGGGCGAGGAAGTCGCGGCGGTTGACATCGGAATAGCGCATCGCAGAACTCCTTCGCACCATGGGACGAACCTGATCGAGCAAAGTCTGCGGCATGCCCGGCGCACCTTCCCCGATGGCGGGACATGCCATCAGTGCGCCGGGGACCCCGAACGTGCACTCATTTCACCACATTCACATGGGAATCGCCAGGCTCACCGGACACATGTGCACCATTGGCCCCAGGGCAGACCGAGGGGACACAGCCGGCAGAGCGGACTTCTCAGACGCCGATGCTGTTCAGCCGCGCGGCCACGTCGATGGTGCGACGCGAGGCGTCGGCAACCTCACCGCGCACCACCGCCGCCACCTGGGCCGCCACCTGTTCGTCGATCTTGGCGAGGCGACCCAGCATCCGCGCCCGCCAGCCCTCCGCGACCACCTCGAGCGCGATATCCCGCGCCGCCGGAGCCTCGGTGTCGATCACGATGAGCAGCGGGTCGGCCGCCCGCGCCACCAGTTCGAGCGGGACCTCCACCTCGGCGCGGTAGCGGTTGGCCTTGAACACGTCGACGGTGATGTCCAGGGTCACCGGGATCGTCAGGTCGAAGGCCACCAGCCCATCGGTGTCGGAAGGGCTGCCGTCATGGAGACCGGTACGCCCGGCGTCGCTGTCCGCGGCCGCGCCCGTACTCGACGCACTCGCACCGCCCGGGTCTACCCCGGCAGCACCCGCGTCGGCGCTGACAGCACCCGGGTTCACCCTGGCAGCACCCGCGTCGGAAGCCCCCGCGTCCGCACTGGCAGCACTCGCGTCCGCACCACCGGCGGTACTGGCATCCGTGCCGGCCGCACCGGCATCCGTGCTGGCAGCACTCGCGTCCACACCGGCACCCGCATGCACGCTGGCGACGCTCGCGTCCGCACCGGCAGCACCGGCCGTGCTGGCGGCGGTCGTCGCGCGGCCGGGCACCGCGTCATTCGTGGCGTCCCCGTGCGGCACCAGTCGCGGCATGCGTACGCTCCCCCGCACCGACACCTCGGCGGCATTGCGCGGCCCGGTGCGCAGCGGCCCGACCTCGATCGGTTTGCCCGCCAGCGACTCCACGACTTCGCGCACCCGCTGAGCGGTCACCACGCGCTGGAAGAACTGTCGCCCGAATTCGTCGTAGCCGATCCAGTCGAATTCCGCCTGTCCGCGATACTCCGATTGCCGGCCGTCGACGATGGCCTCGACATCGAATACCCGGCCGCGTCGCGATTCCGGATCGTCGAGCATGGCATTGAGCCGATTGGCGACCTCGCGCTGCACCATCCGGGAAATCGGGTCGAGCAGCAGTTCGAACGCGGTGCCGATGGCCTGCGCCCGCATGACGAAGCTGACGTCCCGCCCGGTGACGGGCGGAATGTCGATCACGATGAGCAATGGTCGCGCGGTGCGGGCGTGCAGGTCCAAGTCGATTTCGACGACCGCCTCGAGTCGCAGACGCTGGCCGCCCAGCGTGATGTCCACCCGCAATTTCACCGGCACCATGACCTCGAAGTGCACATGCGGCCCATGGCGGACGATATGTGGTTTGCCCACACTGCCTTTGGCGACGAATCGCGCGAGTCCGGCCGGTCCGACCGAGAACGGTCCGATCGTCATCCCCCGACCGGCCATACCGGAGACCGCCGCCTCGATTCGGGATTCCGTGACCGCCGCCTCGACGAATCGTTCACCGAATTCGGCGTAATCGATCCAGGTCGGTTGGTCGGATAACGGCATCCAGCTTCTTTCGTCGGGCGGAATCCCTGTCCTGCCGATGAGGGGGCAGCAGGACAGGGATCGTTCGGCGATGCTGCCGGGCACCGCCGGGCTCCATGGTAGGGCGTAATTCCCCCGTTACCTAGGGCACGCCCGCATGTTTTTCATCATGCGGGATGCCGGTGATCACAGTCGGCCGTATCCGACCAGGCCGGAAAGCTCCGCGGGCCGATAGCGGTGGATGGTTATGCGCCCGAACTCATTACCCCCCACGGTGGTGATCGTATCGCCGTCGGCGGCAACCACGAAGTTGGTGTGCTGACTGAACGGACTGGTCTCGCTGTAGAGCACCACATCACCGACCCGCGGTCGATATGAGGGCGATTCGAAGCGCCCCTGCTGCTGGTAGTACTCGGTGAGCGTGTACACCCCGGGAATCCGCCACGATCCCGAGTTCGGATTGGCCAGCGGCCGTCCGGCCTCGCGCAGCACCCAGCTGACGAAATCGGCGCACCACGGCTCCTCGACGCCCTCGGAGTATTCGGTGCCGGCGGGCTGGCGCGCGAATTCGCCGCGCAGCACCTCCACAATGCGTTTCTGGGTATCGTCCAGCCCCGCCTGCTCGACCGCCGGGAAGTCGCGCAGCCGCTCCCCCGCCACCGCGGGCAGGTGCCCCCGCTGCCACCAGCCGACCCCGACCACCGCCAGCACGGTCACCGCCGCGAGCGCCGCCACCGCCGCCACCCAGCGCGCACCCCTGCGACCACGGCCCGCGGACTCCGCGACCGATCTCGCACCCACGCTCATCTCGCTCCCCTCCCGGCGTTTCAACGACCACCTTAGTTCGACGATCGTCGGGCGCATTCGGTTCCGCACCACTCCCAGCGGCGTCCTGCGTCGTCTCGCAGCGCCGCCCCGGTTCCCGCGCGTTACCGCACCAGCGCTCCCGCGGCT
>NZ_BAGD01000104.1 GCF_000308635.1 Nocardia otitidiscaviarum NBRC 14405
GACGACCGCAGCCACGACCGCTACGGCAACAGCACCGACCGATACGGCTACCGCCGCACCGGAATCGGAGTCGGCGACGACATCGACCGCAGCCGCGCGGACCGGAATCGCCGATGCGGTGCACGCCGACGTCTCGCACATCGACGACGGTCTCGTCGATACGTCCCGAATCGACGGGGTGCCGGGCGAAGTCACTGGCACCGGGCGAGCGGATGTGGTGGGGGCGGGGAGCGCCGGTGTGGAATTCGTCGAGGCCGATGCGGAACGGACGCAGCCGGTGGCCCGATCCGGGGGAACCGGGGCTCGCACATATCGCGCGGTCTACGAGTTCATCTCGGTCGCCGAACCGGCCGACTCGGTATGGGCGGAGGCGGCTTTCGTGGGTGCGGGGCTCACCGAGTCCCTGCTGCCCGCGCCGGCGCTGACCGAGTTGGAGCATGCCGCGCTCGCGCACCTCGATTCCGATTGCGCGGCCGCGGCGGATAGTGCGGGTGACTGGGTTGCCGTGGCGCGGCTGCGTGACTGGCTGCTGGAGTTGGCCGAGGGGTACGCCGTTCATCCTCGGGGGCGTCCCGACGAGATGGTGGCCGAGCCGGTGCCCGCCGCGGTGGAGGCCGCGTTGCGGGAGTTCGCGACCGGCCCGGCCCGCGGCGATGCGGCGCGATCGGGTGGCGGGGCGGCGTACGACGTGGACGGGCAGCGGGACGACGCCCGGCTGGCGGCCGCGCTGACCGCCGCCGCCCTGGGCTACCACCGTCGTGAGCGTCGCCCGCTGCGCTGGGCACACGCGGACCGCCTCGACCATCCGGTGGAGGAATGGGCCGACACTCCGGGCGTGCTCATCGCCGACTGGGGCACGGTGGACACCAACTGGCACCGCACCGGCCAGCATCCCATGCGCCGCTATCTCACCCTGACCGGACGGCTCGGCACCGGTCACGCACCCCCGCCCGGTACCCCGGTCGTCACCCTGTACGACCGTGCGGCACCGGATATCCCGGCTCGTCCCGGCCGCCGCCCGCTGGCTCGCGCGACCGTGCTGGGCTGTGCGCTGGACGCCAATTTCGACGATGTGGTGCGGGTGGTGGAACTGCTGCCCGCGGGCTGCGAACCCTTCGACGAACTGCCCGCCGCCATCGCCCCGTGCCCGCCCGCGCGCGCCGACCGGCTCGAGGACGCCATCGAGGATGTGGCGCACGATCTGCTGGTGACCCTGCCGGAGGTGCCGCCGACGGCGACCTTCGACCTGCTGTGCCGCCGCCCGCCGCGTCTGCTGTCGGGTGGGGCGCTGCCGGAGGTGTTCGGCGACCATGCGGCCGCCATCACCGCGGCCGTCCTGGATCTCGCGGATTCCTATGTGGCGGTGCAGGGTCCGCCCGGCACCGGCAAGACCGACACCACCGCCCGCGCGGTGGAACGCCTGGTGACCCGGTACCGGTGGCGGGTCGGCGTGGTGGCGCGCTCCCATGTGGCGGTGGAACATCTGCTGGACGCGGTGGTCCGGGTCGGGGTGTTGCCGGAACTGGTGGCCAAGGCGGACGCGCAGACGGTGGCCCCGGAGTGGTTGGGCATCGACGCCGACCGCTATGCACGTTTCCTCGACAATGCCGTCAATGGCTGCGTGGTCGGTGGCCTGCCCGACGATTTCACCGATACCGAACGGATTCCGCGCGACAGCCTGGATCTGCTGGTGATCGCCGACGCCGGTCGCTTCCCCCTGGCCGATACCGTCGCGGTGGCGGTGAGCGCCCGAAACCTGCTGCTGGTGGGCGATCCCGCACCACGCACCGGGCACGGCGCGCATCCGGAACCGGTGGACGAGGCGGTGCTGGGCTGGCTGATCGGACCGCATCGGACGCTGCCCGCCGAGTACGGCTACTTCCTGGACCGCACCTGGCGCATGCATCCGCGCATGTGCGGCCCGGTGTCGCGGCTGCGCTACGACAATCGGCTGCGGGCCAATGAAACCGTCACGCTGGCACGGGAACTCGACGGCGTCGCGCCCGGCATCCGCACCGTGACGGTCGAACATCACGGCAATGCCGCCGAATCCGCCGAGGAGGCCCGGGAAATCGTGCGCCAGGTGCGCACCCTGCTCGGGCTGCCCTGGCATACCGGGGCCGTCACGCGTCGCCTGCATCCGCACGACATTCTGGTGGTCGCGCCGTATCACGCGCAGGTGGCCCGGATTCGAACCTCGTTGTCCCGCGCCCGGATCGAGGATGTGCTCGTCGGCACCCCCGATCACTTCCAGGGTCGCGAGGCCGCGGTGGTGCTGGTCTCCATGACCACCTCGGCCCCCAAGGACGCCCCGCACGGTGTCGCGGCGCTGCTCTCCCGACACTGGCTGACCAGCGCTATCTCCCGCGCCATGTGGGCGGCGGTCATCGTGCGTTCACCGCTGCTGACCGAGTATCTGCCCAGCGGCACGGCGGAGCTGTCGGATCTGGCGGCGTTCCTGCAGCTGGATCGGGTCTAGCCGAAGCACTTCCCCTCGCCGCGGTAGGTGGGCACGGTGGTGCGAATACCGTTCTTCACCAGGTGAACTTCGGTGAATCGCTCGCAGAGTTCACCGGCCTTGGCGTGGCGGAACCAGACGCGGTCGCCGATGCGCAGTCCACCCGCGCCGGTGAGCGGGGTCTGCACCTCACCCGCACCCTCGGTGCCGATCAGCTTCAATCCCAAGGGCCACACCGGCTTCGGCACCCGTGACGCACCCGCCGGACCGGAGGCGATGAACCCACCGGAGAAGACGGTGGCGATGCCCGGGGCCGGGCGGCGCAGCACGGGCAGGGCGAAGTGCATGGCCGGGCGCCGGGCCAGATTGCGATAGCCGTCGAAGAGGGTGGGCAGATAGAGCCCGGAACCGGCGGTCACCTCGGTGACGTCCGGGTCGGCGATGCTCACCTCGATGGAGCCGGTGCCGCCGCTGTTGACGATCTCGAGTTCACCGACCTCGGCGCGCACCGCCTCCAGCACCGTGCGGCGACGCCGCAGGATTTCCGCAGCGGACATCTTCTTCACCAGGCGCACAGCGGGATTCGTATCGGGCAGGCCCGCGATCTGCGCCTCGTAGGTCATCACGCCGACCACTTCGAAGCCGCGCCGGACGGCCGCGGCGGCCAGGGCGGCGGCCTGCTCCGGGGTGCGGATGGGCGAGCGGCGCACCCCCAGGTGCAGCGGGCCGATCCGCAGCGAGGCGTCCACGTCGAGGCAGACGCGCGGGTGCACGTGCTCGGTGCCGACGGCGGCACGAATGAAGTCCAGCTGATCGACATCGTCGACCATGAGGGTGATGGCCGCGCGCAGCGTGTCGTCGGCGGCCAGTTCGGCCAGGGCGGCGCGGTCGGCAGTGGGGTAGCCGAGCAGGATGTCGCGGGCGCCCTCGTGCACCAGCCAGATGGCCTCGCGCAGGGAGTAGCCCATGATGCCGGCAAAGCCGCCGTCGGCGGTGAGGTCCTTGCCGAGCACTTCTTCCAGCACGGCCCGGCACCGCACCGATTTGCTCGCCACCCGGATCGGTACGCCGTTCGCGCGGCGTACCAGGTCGTTCGCATTGGCCCGCAGGGCGGCGAGGTCGACGGCGGCCAACGGTGGATCCAGATCGGCGGTGGCCGCGTGCAGCCCGCTGATCAGCGACGAATCGGTCACATAGGCCACTCAACCATGAAACTGGTCATCCGTCCAGCATTCCGGACGTGCCGAACCCGCCCACTCCAGGACTACCCCGACCGACGCGCCCGCTGCCACCGGGCGCACCGCTTCGACTCAACCGCGATCGAGCGCCTTGGTCGACAGGCTCGAGACCAGGTCGTCCAGCACCACCAGGGCGGTTTCGTCATCGCAGTCGGCCAGCCAGCGCAACACGATGCCCTGCATGACCGCGACCAGGTAAGCGGCGATGGCCTCGACCGGCTCCAGCCATTCGGTGCCCGAACGCTCGGCGCACAGATGCAGGAAGGACACGACATCGGCGTCCATCTGCCGGTACATGGCCGACGCCACCGGATCCGGGGTGCAGACCGACTGGTTTTCCCAGCGGCGGCGCAACACCGCCAGGGTGGATTCGTACGCCTCGATCTGCCGGTCCGGCGTGGCCTTGATGATCGGCCACAGCGCGCTGATTCCGGCGTGCAGCAGTACGCGCAGCGCCCGGGTACCGGTGAAATCGAGCGAGGCGGCGGCCTTCTCGATCGACTCGGTCATGGCGGGCCGCACTCCGATGTGAATTGTTTCTCCAGCGCTCAACGACGACTCCCTCAGCGAAAGAACTCGCGCACTTCGCACTGCGCGGCTCGCTCAGCGGGTTGCCGGATCGACACTGATCCCCCCAGGCTTCCACCTCGGATGCAACCGCTCAACGGGTACCGATGGTAAAGGTTTTTCTGGGTGCTCGACCAGCTTTGATAGCCATTTTCGTACCTGAAGACGGTTTTGTTACCTAATCGGAACAGTGACGCGATCGAACGGGAATGTTCGGAATTAGGCTGGCGACCTGGTAAACGCCGACTTTGGCGACCGAACGGTATTTTATGGATTCGATTCGGGACAATGCCACATACTGTGCCATATGACACAGGTGTAAGCCGTAAAGCCCCCTGGTCATAGCAGGAATTCGTCCCATCGATCCGACATCGACACCCACGGTATACCGCCGTACCGATAGCCTGGGTCGGTGACTTCAGCGGGCTCCGATCAGTTCCTCATCCCCGGCACCTTCAACTACCGCGACGTCGCGGGCGCGCGCACCGGAGGCGGCGCGAAGGTCCGCTCGGGGATCCTCATGCGGTCGGCCGAACTCAGCCGCCTCGACGGCGACGGCCACGCCACCCTGCTCGAACTCGGCATCACCGACGTGCACGACCTGCGCGGCCACGCCGAGATCGACTACATCGGTCACGACTCGCTACCCGAGGGCGTGCGGCTCAACGTCACCCCGTTCGATCCGCGCATGGGCGAGGCCCCGCCGCACGAGGCCCGCCGCCACAGCACCGCCTCCGCGCACATGCTCGAGGTCTACCGCCGGTTCCCCGCCCTGCCCGAGGCGCACACCGCCATCGCCGCCCTGGCCGACTCGATCCTGGCGGGCACCGCGCTGGTGCACTGCGCGGCGGGCAAGGACCGCACCGGCTGGGCCGTCGCCACCGTACTGCGCGCCGTCGACGTCACCGAGGACGACATCTTCGCCGACTACCTGCGCAGCAACGACGCCGTCCCCACCCTGCGCGCGATCATCGCCGCCGGCAGCGACGAGGAACTCTCCGACGATCTGCTCGGCGTACGCGCCGACTACCTCGCGGCGGGAACCGCCTCCATGGTGGAGATGTACGGCGGCATCGACGGCTACCTCGTCGAGATCGGCATCACCCCCGACCGCCGCGAGGCTTTGCGCGCCCGCCTGCTGGAGTGAGCTCGCCCGCCAGGACTCGAACCTGGACAGCGAGAACCAAAATCTCGCGTGCTGCCGATTACACCACGGGCGAAAGCTGGTGCGGGAGACCGATCCTCGCCGATCCATACGGTTTCCGACAAACGATTATCGGCGACCACCACGCATCAGTGCCGAGCACGGATGCGGAGTCCGCGCCCCGGTCGCCGAGCGTCGACCTCGTTTCCGGTGCGTGCACCACCGTTCGAGCCCCTCGTCCCTGGTGACGGCGGCACCAGGGAACGGCGAGCCCAGATGGCGGCGGCACCGGACAACGGCGATCCGGGAAGGACGGCGGCACCGGGCGGATTGCGTCGGCAGCACTCGGTGATGCGAGGGCGGAACGCGCCGTCTACCGGTGGGCGCGGCGGACGAGGCCGTCGGCGTCGATGCTGACCTGATTCCCGGTGTGGAACCAGGTTCCGGTGAAACGGGATTCGGTGGTCTGCGGGTCGTTCCAGTAGCGCCGGGTGACATTGGGGCCGCGGCAGAGGAGTTCGCCGTGGCCGGTGTCGGCGCGCGGGCCCCAGAGCGCGAGTTCGGTTCCGCCGAAGGCGAATCCGAGCGCGTCCCGGGTGGCGGTGTCGTCGCGGGCCAGTCCGATGCCGCTGGTCTCCGTCGCACCCCACACCGACCATTGGCGGGCCTCGGGGAAGATGTCGCGCAGGGCGGCGGCGACCGTATCGGCGATCCCGGGTTCGGCGGCGGCGAGTTCGGCGCGATGACCGGCACTGCACACCCGCCCGACCCGGTCCAGGCGCAGCCCCGCCAGTTCGGGCACCAGCCCGGCGAACACCCGCGGTGTGGCCGAGACCATGTCGATGCGTTCGGACACCAGCGCTGCCGCGACCGCCTCCGGGTCGGGGGCCAGCACCACGGTGCCGCCCACCGCGAAGGTCGGCAGCAGCTGGTCCACGCAGCCGCTGGCATGCGACAGTGGCAGCAGCAGCAGATTTCGCAGCCCGTCGGTGGGCAGATCCAGCGCGCCCACCACGGAGCGGATGGCCGAGAGCAGATTCTCGTTGGTCAGCTCCACGCCCTTGGGGTCCGCGCCGTGGGCGGGGCTGGTGTAGCAGAGCAGGGCCAACTCGGTCAGCGAGGCGCCGTCGTCGATGAACGCCGCGCCGTCGGGCAGCGCCTCGCGGAATCCGGCCGCACTGCCGCCGCCGTCCAGGATGTAGTCCGCGCAGCTGTCGTGGATCACCCGTTCCGCCAGCGCATCCGGGAGGCCCTCGTGTACCAGTACCGGCACCGCACCGGAGAGCAGCGCCCCCAGGAACGCCTGCACCCAGCGCGCCCCGACCGGCATGCGCACCGCCACCCGGTCGCCGTAGCCGATCCCGTGCTCCTGCAACCCGCCCGCGATGCGGGAGGCCGAGTACCAGAGCTCGCGGTAGGTGAGGCGGGGGCCGCCGATCTCGACCACCGCCTCCCGCGCCGCGAAGGTGTGCACCTGGATGTCCAGCAGCTCGGTGAGCGCCGGATTCAGGTTGCCGTACCGCAGCACGCCGTCGGCACCGCGCGCAAGGGGGTTGTCGCTCCAGGCTTTTCGCGATTCGCACGACGCCTGGGGATATTCGACCAGTAACTGCGACATCCGTCCCTCCGAGTGCCTCCGAGCCATCAGGCACCAGTGACTATATGATGCACGTCACATTCTAGGGTGGATTGTCGGCAAACGTCTTTCAGCCGTCACCCGGCTGAAACCGACTCACTGACCGGTATAGGTGGCCTTACCTGGGCCGACCTCGAGAAAGCTGCGGACCGCGCCCTGCAGATCGGCGGTGTCGAACAGCGCGCCGGAGACGGCCGGGGTCACCGAATCGGCGTGGGCGACACCGCCGGAGCGCCACGCCTCGATGATCTGCTTGGTGGCGGCGTGCGCCTTGGTGGGACCGTCGGCGAGGCGGGCCAGCAGCGCGCGGGCGGCGGTGTCGACGTCCTCGTGGACGGCGTTGACCACGCCCCAGTCGGCCATGGTGGCGGCGTCGTAGAGGTCGCCGGTCATGACGAATTCGCGGGCGCGGCCGGATCCGGCGCGCTCGGCCAGCCGCTGCGGACCGCCCATGGACGGGGTCAGCCCCACCACGGTCTCCACCAACCCGAACTTGGCCTTGGGCGCGGCCAGGATGACATCGCAGGCCAGCGCGACCTCGAAGGCGGCGGTCAGGGTGAGGCCGTGCGCGGCGAACACGACCGGGCAGGGCAGCGCCTCCAACGGGTGGATGATGCGCGCGAACAGGGTCCGCCACAGTTCCGCGCCCTGATCGGGGGTGAGGCCGTCGAAGATGTGCACGTCCACGCCGCCCGACACCAGCTTGCCCTCGGCGCGCAACAGCAGTGCCCGCGGCGGGGTGGCCGACAGCTCGGCGATATCGGCCGCCAGGGCCTCCATCAGCGCCTTGTCGAAGAGGTTCAGCGGCGGATGCGCGACGGTGATGACGGCGGCCCGCGCGCCACCCTCGGTGGTGACGTACTCGAGACGGGTCGGCTTGGTGTCGGTCATGAGGGCGAATCTAGGCGCTGGCGCGACCGGGCGACAGCCCTGCCCACCGACGGTGTCACGCCCTACTGGGAGCGCGCGCCTTCTGACAGACTGGCCGGGTGACTACTTCGGCTTCGGACACTTCGCAGCGCGGCAGCTACGTCGAACCCGGCGAGTTCACGCGGGACACCAACTACATCACCACCCGGATCACCGCCGACGGGCCCGACGGCTACCCGGTGGAGCCCGGCCGCTACCGACTGGTCGCGGCGCGCGCCTGCCCGTGGGCCAATCGCACGCTCATCGTGCGGCGACTGCTCGGCCTGGAACCGGTACTGTCGCTGGGCCTCTGCGGGCCCACACACGACAAGCGCAGCTGGACCTTCGATCTCGACCCGGGCGGCGTGGATCCCGTACTCGGCATCCACTTCCTGGCAGACGCGTACTTCGCGCGCTTCCCCGACTACCCGCGCGGCATCACCGTCCCCGCCGTCGTGGACGAACGCACCGGGCAGGTCGTCACCAACGACTACGCCCGGATGACACTCGACTTCTCCACGGAGTGGACCGAATACCACCGCGCGGGCGCGCCGCGGCTGTATCCGGAGGAGCTGCGCGCCGAGATCGACTCGGTGAACCGGCGGGTCTACACCGAGGTCAACAACGGCGTCTACCGCTGCGGATTCGCGGGCTCCCAGGACGCCTACGACGCCGCCTACGACCGGCTGTTCACGGCGCTGGACTGGCTCTCCGAACGGCTCGCCGGGCAGCGCTACCTGGTGGGCGACACCATTACCGAGGCCGATGTGCGGCTGTTCACCACGCTGGTGCGATTCGACGCCGTGTACCACGGGCACTTCAAATGCAATCGCGAGAAGCTGACCGAACTACCCGTGCTGTGGGCCTACGCCCGCGACCTGTTCCAGACGCCCGGCTTCGGGGACACCGTCGACTTCACGCAGATCAAACAGCACTACTACATCGTCCACCGGGACATAAACCCGACGGGGATCGTGCCCAAGGGGCCGGAACTGTCCAATTGGCTCACCCCACACGGACGGGAAGCGCTGGGCGGCAAGCCGTTCGGCGACGGCACCCCGCCCCCGCCGCCGGTGGAGGCCGAGCGGGTGCCTGCCGAACACGGGGCGGCGTAGCGGGACAAGCCGGGGCACAGTCCGATCATCAGGGCGGGCAGCGGCACCCGGCCCCCGGGGAGGCGGTGGCACCCAACCTCCCGGGTGACCCTCGCCCCGGCCACGCGGGCGCGAAAGACGGACCGCCCCAGCACCGGTGGGTCGCGGTTCCGCGTCCGGTGTCGGCGGCGTCGTCAGGACTCTCCGTGCCCCCGATAGGTACCGAAACTCCAGTACACGCCCTCGGGATCGCGGACGGTGAAGCCGCGGGACTCGTAGCCCTCCTCCTCCCGCAGCTCCCGGGTGACCCTCGCCCCGGCCGCGCGGGCGCGGTCGTGCAGGGCGTCCACGTCCTCGAGGGCGATGTAAACGCAGCCCGCGCCGGGCGGCAGCTCCCTGGCGGCCATGTCCTCCCGCCAGGAGCCGAGCATGACCCCGCCACCGCCGGGCCACGCCAGCTCGGCGTGGTGCACCACCTCTCCTTCGGCGTAGCAGGCGCGGGTCTCGAATCCGAAGGCCCGCTCCAGGAAGTCGATGGCGGCGCGGGCGTCACGGTAGGTCAGGCACGGCCAGATCGCTGTGCCGGTGGGCGCGGTGGGCGTCGACGCAACGGAGGCCGGTACAGCGGCGGTCGATTCAGCGGCGGTCGATTCAGTCATGGGACGAGGATCCCGCCGCGTACGGGAGCTGGTCTTGGACGAATGGGAACACCTCGCGCTCCCGCCACACCGACGGCGGCAGACCGGCGAATTCGCGCCATTCCCGGGCCATGTGCGCCTGGTCGTAGTATCCGGTGCGGGCGGCGACCTCCGCGAGCGCGGGCACGTCCGGCAACCGCAGCAGTCGGTGCGAGCGCTCGAAGCGGGCGATGCGGGCGGCGTCCTTCGGCGAGATGCCGAATTCGGCGGTGAACCGGTTGACCAGATGCCTGCGGCTCCAACCGATATCGGCGGCCACGTCGCCGACCCGCACCCAGGGGCCGGGCCCGGAGAGCAGATCCCAGGCCCGCGTGAGCTCGTCGGCCCAGGGCACCGGTCGCACCTCGCGCAGCAGGATGTCGTCCAGCACGGCGAACCGCTCCGACCAGGCGGGCGTCGCCGAGATCCGGTCCCGCAACTCCACCGCCCGCGCGCCCAGCAGGTCACCGAGATCCACCACCCACGAACCCAGCGCCGCGGTGGGAACACCCAGCAGCGCGCGTGCCCCGCGCGGGGTCAAACCCAACTGGATGCCGTGCTGGAAACCATCGTGCGCGACCAGGGCCGGGCGCACCGTCAATCCGCTGGCCAACATGTCCCAGCGCCCGCCCGCCTGCTCGGGATGCGAGGACACCGGCACGTCCACCGGTTCGTCGATGGTGACCAGCATGGTCAGCGTGGTCGCGGGCATGCCCACATGTGTCCCCGGCGCGAAGCCGCGCAACAGGTAGCCCTCGTAGGAGAGGACATACGGTCGCAGACGCGGATCGGGCAGGCCCCGAGCGCCCTCGGACACTCCGGTCACCTGATCACGGTAAGCCCGCGCACCGACAGCCACCACCCCGCCGCGCGAAGCTCCCGGGGCCCGCCACCGCTACCGCAACATCCGTGGGCCGCCACCCGACCACAGCGAGCGTCACGGTCCACCGCCACCAGCAGCATGCGGTGCGTCACCTGCCGCCAAGCCCGAAGCCTCGAGTCCACCGAACCCGGCACCAAAGCTCACGGCCCCGGCGCGTGCGGGCAGCCAGCACACGCCTCGCGGTCCACCGCGGCCCGACACGCGGTGCGTCACCGCCTCGCCCGTACGGAGCGTCGCGTCCGCCACGCGGCGCGGGCGAGCGGGAGGCCGCATTCTGGGTATTGCACAGGTGTCCGCCGGTACGGCGGCAGCCGCTCGCCCGGGTACAGCCGGTGATCGACCCGGAACCGCCGTACATCGCGGATCGTTGTCTTCGTGCCATAGAGTTCTGGTCAGCGGACCGGAGGAGAGGGGTGTTGTCGATGTTCAAGGGCGGACTGGAGAAGACGGTCGTCTCGCTGCTCGACAACGGATCACAGGTGCAGGCGCCTGCCGTCGCCAAATACGTGGAACGGCTGCGCAAGGCCCATCCGGACGAATCCCCGGCGCAGATCATCACGCGACTGGAGAAGCTGTACCTGACCACGGTGACCGGCAGCGGCACGGCCGTCGGCGCCGCCGCCGCGGTGCCCGGCGTCGGAACCGTCGCCTCGGTGGCGGCCATCTCCGCGGAGACCGCGTTCTTCCTGGAGGCCTCCGCGGTGTTCACCCTCGCCGTCGCCGCCGTGCACGGTGTCGCACCCGAGGACAAGGAGCGCCGCCGCGCGCTGGTGCTCGCCGTGGTGCTGGGCGAGAGCGGTATGGAGATCGTGCAGAAGAGCGTCGGTCACTCCGCCAAGAACTGGGGCACCCTGCTGGCCAACAAGATTCCCGGCATCAGCAGCATGAACGATTCGCTGCTCAAGCGATTCCTGGTGCAGTTCATCACCAAACGCAGCGCGCTCATGTTCGGCAAGGTGCTGCCCGCCGGAATCGGCGCCGCCGTCGGCGGTTTCGGCAACCGGGCGCTGGGCCACCGGCTCATCGACAACTCCCGGCAGGCGTTCGGCACCCCGCCGCGCACCTGGCCGCAACCACACGTCATCGACGCCGACCCGCTGCCCGCCCTGGACGCGGCAGACAAGCAGGCGCGATGAGCCCGGCGCGGCCGCTCGCCTTCGCCGTCGCGGGC
The DNA here is from genome assembly GCF_000308635.1 of Nocardia otitidiscaviarum NBRC 14405. Lineage (GTDB taxonomy): Bacteria > Actinomycetota > Actinomycetes > Mycobacteriales > Mycobacteriaceae > Nocardia > Nocardia otitidiscaviarum. Next base: position 11,778 of record NZ_BAGD01000104.1, read on the forward strand.
CTGCACAAGACCTTCGATACCGCGCCCGTGGTCCGCGATGTGAGTTTCGTGGTGCCGGCCGGAACCGTCGCCGCACTCGTCGGCCCGCCGGGGGCGGGCAAATCCACCGTGCTGCGCATGCTGCTCGGCCTGCTGCCACCCACCTCCGGCACCGTGCACATCGGCGGCCCCGGTTCGGGCGTGCGTCCGGGACGGCGCGCGGTGGGCGCCGCGCTCACCCCGCGCGGACTGCACCCCGCCCGCACCGCCCGCGATCAGCTGCGGGTATTCGCCGGTGCCGCAGGGGTTTCCGATGCTCGGGTGGACGAACTGCTCGCCCTGGTGCGCCTGGACACCGTGGGCGGTCAGCGCATCCAGTCCTATACACCGGGCATGAGCACCCGGCTGGCCCTGGCCGCCGCACTCCTCGGCGATCCGCCGCTGCTGGTGCTCGACGAGCCGACCCTGGGCCTGGACCCCGGGGAAACGGCGTGGCTCACCGAGTTCCTGCGGGCGCATGCCAGGCGCGGCGGCACCGTCGTGTTCACCGCGCGCACCCTCAGCGAGGCGCTGCCGATGGCCGACGAGTTGATCGTGCTGGACCGTGGGGCCATCGCCTACCAGGGCAGTCCGGCGCGACTGCGCCGCAGCCACCCGGATCGGCTGCTGGTCAAGTCCTCCAGCCAGATCGCGCTGGCCACCACGCTCGCCGCCCACGGCTTCACGGACGCGGTGATGCGGCCGGACGGTCGGCTCGCCGTCGCCGAGGTGACCCTCGCCCAGTTGGAGACGGCCGCCGCGGCGGCGCGGGTGCAGCTCACCGAGGTCAGTGCCGAACACGTCCACCCGGATCAGGTGCTCGCCACCCTCACCCGGGGCGCGCCCGCCCCGCCGTCCCCGGCGTTGTACGCGATGCCGCGGTGACATCCGCCGTGCCGCACAGGTTTCCGACCGGAAGGTAGTCGATGATCCGCACCGTGCCGCCCGCCGTGCTCCAGGCGGGCACCTCCGAGGTCCGCAAGGTCACCTCGCTGCGCATGAACCGGACCATGGCCGGGGCGCTGGTGCTGGTCGGGGCGATCGTGTTCACCGTCGCCGGACTCACGGTGGAGACCGCCATCGCCAGCGACGGCATCTCACACACCATGGCGGCCGGGTCGGCGCTACTCGCCGTGGGGGCGACGCTGGCGGCGGCCATCGTACTGGCCGGAATATTCGGCGCGATCGGTTCCGGGGCCGAGTACCGGTACCACACGCTGCCGGTGAGCGCGCTGCTCACCCCGGACCGAAATCTGCTGTTCGGCTCCAAATTGGCTGTGACAGCGGCCTTCGCGGTCGGCACGGTGCTGCTCACCGAGGTGCTCGGTCTCGGGGCCTTCCTGCTGTTCGGCAGCGAGCGGCTGCAACTGCACGCCTGGTTCTTCGGACTGCTCGGCGGCGTGCTGCTGAGCGCGCTGTGCTGGGCGCTGCTGGGTGCGGCACTGGGGTACCTGCTGCGCTCACCCGTCCAAGCCGTCGCTGTCATCGTCGGGTGGACGGTGCTGGAACCGCTGGTGTGGCTGGTCGTGCAGGGGGCGGGTATTCCGGGCTTCGCCACCGTGCTGCCGGTCTCGGCCACCCTCGCCACCGCCACCGCGGGCGCGTTCGCCGATGCCGCCTTCATCGCGCACACCCCGGCGGCCATCGTGGTGCTGCTGCTGTGGACCGTCGGCACGGTGACCGCGGCCTGGTGGTTCCTACGGGTGCGCGACCTCTAGTCGGTGACGATCGAAACCCGCTGCCACACGGTGTGATCCGTGGCGGGCCACCGGAGTGTCGGTCCCGTACACGGCGATCTCGGCGGCCAGGTCCAGCGGGCGGGTCGGCGCGCGCAGTTCCCGCTCGACCGCGGCATCCGAAACCAGCCAGCGGACTTGGCGGAACACCCGGCCCGGGAAGCCGCCCATCCGCCGGAAGCCGAGCACCACTCCGCGGAACGCGGCCGAGCGCTCCGGTCGGGGACGAACAGAACGGCGTGATCGACGCGCTGAATCGGCGGGGCGGCTCCGACCAGCACGGTCCACAAGCGGGCGTCCCGATCCGGCGGGAACAAAATCGCGTCGGTGCGGGTAGATACCGTCGATACGGATGACTGCGATCGAGACTGATGAGCCGAGGAACCGACCGGCGGCGGGCGCCGCGCGCGGCGGGTGGATTCGGCGCTTGTGGGCGCGCTGCCGGGAGCATCCGTGGGTGCTGCTCGGCATCACCGCGGCCCTGCTCGCGGGGGCCGTGGTCGAGGTGACCGGGCCGCTGCTGGCCAAACGCGCACTGGACGGGGCGACGGCGGGCGATACCGCGATCATCGGGGTGATGGCCGGATTCATGGCCGTGCTGGCGGTGGGGCGGTTCGCGGCCACCTTCACCCGGCGCTGGCTGGCGGGACGGCTGGCGCTGGACGTGCAGCACGAACTGCGGCTGGATCTGCTGGCGGCGCTGCAGCGGCTCGACGGGCGGGGGCAGGACGCGCTGCGGACCGGGCAGGTGGTCTCACGCTCGATCACCGATCTGCAACTCGTGCAGGGACTGCTGGCCATGGCGCCCTGGTCGACCATGGCGGCCCTGCAATTCGTGCTGGCGGCCGCGGTGATGCTGTGGCTGTCGCCGCCGCTGGCCCTGACCGCACTGCTGGTGGTGCCCGCCATCGCCGTGGTGGTGTACCGGATCCGGCCACGGCTGTACGCGGCCACCTGGTCGGCGCAGCAGCGGGCGGCCGATCTCGCCCAGCATGTGGAGGAGACCGTCACCGGAGTCCGGGTGGTGAAGGGCTTCGGGCAGGAGTCCCGCATGGTCGGCGTACTGGAGGGGCACGGCAGGCGGCTGTTCGCCGAGCGCATGCGGGCGGCGCGACTCGATGCCCGATTCGCGCCGACGCTGGCGGCCATCCCGCAGGCCGGGCTGGTCGGCGTGATCGCGGTCGGCGGGCTGCTGGCGCTGCGTGGATCGATCGGCGTCGGCACCTTCCTGGCGTTCACGGCCTATGTGGCGACCATGACCGCGGCGGCCCGCACCATCTCCTCGGTGCTGGTGATGGCGCAGCTGACCCGCGCCGCCGCCGAACGTGTGCACCAGGTGATCGACAGCGCCCCGCTCCGGACCGATCCGGAGCATCCGGTCGCCCTGCCCAGCGGGCCGCTCGGCATCGAGATCGACGGGCTGAGCTTCGGATTCGATCCGGAGCAGCCCATCCTGCGCGATTTCACGCTGACGGTGGAACCGGGCGAGACGGTGGCGATCATCGGTCCCGCGGGGTCGGGGAAGTCCACCCTCGCGCTGCTGCTGCCCCGCTTCTACCCGCCCGACGCCGGTCGAATCATGCTGCGCGGCGGTGACACCCGGGCCGATCTCGCCGAATTGCGGGCCGCCGACCTGCGTTCGGCCATCGGTGTGGTGTTCGACGAGCCGTTCCTGTTCTCCGACACCATCGCCGCCAATATCGCTCTCGGCCGCCCCGACGCCACCGCGGCCGAGATCCGCGCCGCCGCCGACATCGCCGCGGCCGCCGAATTCATCGAGACGCTGCCCGAGGGCTACGACACGGTGGTCGGCGAGCGCGGGCTCACCCTCTCCGGCGGTCAGCGCCAGCGCATCGCCCTGGCCCGCGCCTTGCTCACCGATCCGCGCATCCTGGTTCTCGACGACGCCACCTCCGCCGTCGACGCCGTCACCGAGGCCGCCATCTTCGACGCCCTCCCCCACCGCGCGGGCCGCACCACCATCATCCTCGCCCACCGCGAATCCACCCTGGCCCGCGCCGACCGCGTCATCCGCCTCCCCGGCCCGGACCTCACCGTGCCGTCAGGAATAGTCGCGGAAGGTCATGAGGAACCCGGCAACGGCCACCACGAACAGCGTCGCGAACCCGAGCACCCGCAACCACACGACCGACCAGTCGCGCACCCACAGCCCGGCGAGCATGACGAACAGCAGCATGAGCACCCCGTAGAACGGGGTCCGCTGGGGATGTCGTCCCATGCCTCCGGCGTACTCCCCGCACCGGCCGAACGCCAGTACGCCCGGTCGGACCACCGATCGAGGGGCAACGGCCACGACACCGACCACCGGGCAAGCACCGAACCACCCCACCACGAGTCCTTACCCGCAACCGATCACCGACCGGTCACCACGACCGAGCAACCGCCCACCGAACCCCGAGCACACGGCGGGTCCCCGCACGGCGAACCCGCACCCGCATCGGACCCACCGGACGGGCGCGTGGACGTCAGCTCGGGCCGACAGTCGCCAACGGCTACCCCGACGGACAGCGGGCCCCACGTGGGGGCCGCCGGTTCGGACAGCAGCCACCACTCGGACACTTCGAGTCCGGGCCGCGAGCATCACGTGAGCACCGCCGCGGACGGCGGACCCGACCCGGATGCCGTCTCCGTGGGGCACGGCGCGGCCGGTCCCACTCAGCTCGATCCGGATACACCGCCCGAGGTGCGGCGGTCGCTGCGGAAGCTGGCACCGGCCACCGAGCTGCCCGGGGTGGACGAGCGGGGGTTGCGGGAGCCCGATCCCGGGTTCCGGTTGCGGCGGGCGTTGCGGCCGGTGCGGTGGCTGGTGGCGGCGACCGTGCTGCTGCTCGGGCTGGATGCACTGGTGAGCGTGGGATTCCCGTCCCTCGTGCGGTTCGCCATCGACCATGGTGTGAGTGCCGGGAACGGCGGGGCGCTGGGGTGGGCCGCCGGGGGTGGCGCGGTGCTGGTCGCGGTCGGCTGGGTGGTGGCCTCGGCGGCGCTGCTGTGGGGGTCGCGGGCCGGGGAGCGGGTGCTGTACGGGCTGCGAGTGCGCAGTTACGCGCATTTGCAGCGACTCGGCCTGGACTACTACGAGCGCGAACTGTCCGGTCGGATCATGACCCGGATGACCACCGATATCGACGCGCTGTCGACCTTCCTGCAGACCGGCGTGCCCGAGGTGGTGGTCAGCCTGCTGACCGTGGTGGGCATCGCGGCGGCGCTGCTGCTGATCGACGCGCAGCTGGCACTGGTGATCATCGCCGCCATTCCGCCGCTGGCGCTGGCCACCTGGCTGTTCCGCCGGGTGTCGAATTCGGCCTACAGCGCGGCGCGCGAGCACGCCGCCACGGTGAACGCCGACTTCCAGGAGAACGTGTCGGGGCTGCGGGTGGTGCAGGCGTACCGGCACGAGCCGCGGGCCGCGCGCCGCTTCGCCCGGTATTCCGACAACTACCGGGCCAGCCGGATGCGGGCGCAGCGCGCCATCGCGGTGTTCTTCTCCTTCGTCGGCGCGTGGACGGATCTGGCGCTGGCCGCCGTGGTGTTCGCCGGAGCCTGGCAGGTGGCCCGGGGCACCACCACAGCGGGCACGCTGGTGGCGTTCGTGCTGTACCTGGGCCTGCTGTTCGGCCCCATCCACCAGCTGTCCCAGCTCTTCGACGGCTATCAGCAGGCGCGGGTGGGCCTGCGGCGCATCGGCGAACTGCTGCGCACCGAATCGTCCATCGCAGCCGATCCGGAGAACGCGGTCCCGATCGCGGGTGAATTGCGCGGCGAGGTGGTATTCGAGAATGTGCGTTTCCGGTACCCGACCGCCTCGACCCCGGCCCTGGACGGGGTGAGTTTCCGCATCCCCGCCGGTGGCAGCCTCGCGCTCGTCGGCGCGACGGGTGCGGGCAAGTCGACGATCGTCAAACTGCTGGCCCGGCTCTACGACCTGCCCCGAGATCCGGATTCCGGCGGCGTCTTCGTCGACGGCGTCGACATCCGGGACTACCGGCTCACCGACTACCGCTCCCGATTGGGTGTGGTGCCGCAGGAAGCTCACCTCTTCACCGGCGACGTGGCGAGCAACATCTCATTTGGCAAACCTTTCGCCACCACCTCACAGATCGCGCGGGCAGCCGATGAAGTGGGAGCGCTCGACACCATCGCGGCCCTGCCGCGCGGGTTCGGGCAGCCGGTCGGCGAACGAGGACGGGGACTGTCGGCGGGCCAGCGGCAGCTCATCGCCCTGGCGCGGGCCGAGCTGGTGCACCCGGATCTGCTGCTGCTCGATGAGGCCACGGCCGTGCTCGACCCGGCGGCCGAGGCATCGGTGCTGGTCGCGAGCAGATCGGTGACGCGCGGGCGGACCGCGATCATTGTCGCGCACCGCCTGGCCACCGCCGCCCAGGCCGATCGGATCGCGGTCGTGGAGCACGGCCGCATCACCGAAATCGGCACCCACGACGAACTGCTGGCCGCCGCGGGCACGTACTCCCGCCTGTGGGCTGCGGCGGGTGCGGAGAAAGGAATATTCTCGGGCGGGGACGAGTCGTCACCAAGGGAGATGTCCACCCGGTGGTAGTCCACGCCCACGGGCGATCGGGCGGGGGCATATCCTCAGTGGGGGCGCATCGGCGCGCATCTTGCCGATTACCCGTGCCGGGCACGTCACAAACGTCGCAGCGCGAAGAACGAAATGAGGCGAACACCTGCTGTGAGCAGCTCAACAGACCAGTTCGGACAGAACCAGTGGCTCGTCGACGAGATGTACCAGAAGTACAAACAGGACCCGTCGTCTGTCGATGAGAGCTGGCACGAGTTCCTCGCCGACTACACACCGGAGAACAACGCCGACGGCAACAGCCAGGCCGCCGCCCCGGCCGCTGCCGCCGCCGCTCCGGCTCCCGCCCCGCCGCGGCCCGCCGCTCCGAAGCCCGCCGCCGCGCCCGCACCGGCACCGGCACCGGCCAAGGCTCCCGCGCAGGCGCGCTCCCCGCAGACCACTCCCGCCCCCGCCTCCAACGCCGCCCCCACCGCGGGTGCGCCGAAGGCGGACGTGAGCGATGAGGCCAAGGTCCTACGCGGGCCCGCCGCGGCGGTCGTGAAGAACATGTCGGCGTCCCTGACCATCCCCACCGCCACCTCCGTGCGCGCCATCCCGGCGAAGCTGATGATCGACAACCGTCTGGTCATCAACAATCACCTGGCCCGCACCCGCGGCGGCAAGATCTCCTTCACCCACCTGCTCGGCTACGCCATCGTGCAGGCGGTCAAGTCCTTCCCGAACCTGAACCGGCACTTCGCCGAGATCGACGGGAAGCCCAACGCGGTCACCCCGGCGCACACCAACCTGGGTCTGGCCATCGACCTGCCCGGCAAGGACGGCAACCGCTCCCTGGTCGTGGCGGCCATCAAGAACTGCGAGGGCATGACCTTCGCACAGTTCCACAGCGCCTACGAGGACATCGTGCGCCGCGCCCGCGACGGCAAGCTGGGCATCGAGGACTTCTCGGGCGTCACCATCTCGCTGACCAACCCGGGCACCATCGGCACCAACCATTCGGTGCCGCGGCTCATGCCGGGTCAGGGCGCGATCATCGGTGCGGGCGCCATGGAGTACCCGGCCGAGTTCCAGGGCATGGGTGACGACCAGCTCGCCGAGATCGGTATCGGCAAGCTGATGACGCTCACCTCCACCTACGACCACCGCATCATCCAGGGCGCGGAGTCCGGCGACTTCCTGCGCACCATCCACCAGCTGCTGATCTCCGACGAGTTCTACGACGAGATCTTCCACGGCATGGGCGTGCCCTACGAGCCGGTGCGCTGGCGCCGCGACGTCACCGAGCGCGGCATCGACAAGAGCGTGCGCGTGCAGGAGCTCATCGCCGCGTACCGCAACCGCGGCCACCTGATGGCCGACACCGATCCGCTGCGGCTGGTCAAGGACAAGTTCCGCTCGCATCCGGACCTGGACGTCACCGAGCACGGCCTGACCCTGTGGGATCTGGACCGCGAATTCAATGTGGCGGGCTTCCACGGCCAGGAGCGCATGAAGCTGCGCGACGTGCTGTCCATCCTGCGCGACGCCTACTGCCGCCACGTCGGCGTGGAGTACACCCACATCCTCGATCCCGAGCAGTTGCAGTGGATCCAGGACCGGGTCGAGCAGAAGCACGAGAAGCCGTCGGTCGCCGAGCAGAAGTACATTCTGTCGCGGCTGAACGCCGCCGAGGCGTTCGAGACCTTCCTGCAGACCAAGTACGTGGGTCAGAAGCGCTTCTCGCTGGAGGGCGCGGAGTCGGTCATCCCGATGATGGACTCGGTCATCAACCAGTGCGCCGAGCACGCCCTCGACGAGGTCGTCATCGGTATGCCGCACCGTGGCCGCCTGAACGTGCTGGCCAATATCGTCGGCAAGCCCTACTCGAAGATCTTCACCGAGTTCGAGGGCAATATGAACCCGGCCGCCACGCACGGCTCCGGTGACGTGAAGTACCACCTGGGCGCGCAGGGCACCTACATCCAGATGTTCGGCGACAACGACATCACGGTGTCGCTGACCGCCAACCCCTCGCACCTGGAGGCGGTGGACCCGGTGCTGGAGGGCCTGGTCCGCGCCAAGCAGGACCTGCTCACCAAGGAGGACCTGTCCACCAAGGGCGAGGAGGAGCGCAACTTCTCCGTCGTGCCGCTCATGCTGCACGGCGACGCGGCCTTCGCGGGCCAGGGCGTGGTGGCCGAGACCCTGAACCTGTCGGGTCTGCGCGGCTACCGCACCGGCGGCACCGTGCACATCGTGGTCAACAACCAGATCGGCTTCACCACCGCGCCGGAGTACTCGCGCTCCACCGAATACTCCACCGATATCGCGAAGTTCATCGGTGCGCCGATCTTCCACGTGAACGGCGACGATCCCGAAGCCTGCGTGTGGGTGGCCGAGCTGGCCGTCGACTACCGGCAGAAGTTCAACAAGGACGTCGTCATCGACCTCATCTGCTACCGCCGCCGCGGGCACAACGAGGGCGACGACCCGTCGATGACCCAGCCGCAGATGTACGACGTGATCGACACCAAGCGTTCGGTGCGCAAGATCTACACCGAGAGCCTGATCGGTCGTGGCGACATCTCCATGAAGGAAGCCGAAGACGCCCTCCGCGACTACCAGGGTCAGCTGGAGCGCGTCTTCAACGAGGTCCGCGAGCTGGAGAAGTACCGGCCGGAACCGTCGGAGTCGGTCGAGGACGACCAGCAGATTCCGCCGAATATGGTTACCGCCGTGGACAAGACGGTGCTGCAGCGCATCGGCGACGCGTTCGTGAACGTGCCCGAGGGCTTCAGTGTGCACCCGCGCGTCAAGCCGGTGCTGGAGCGCCGCCGCGAAATGGCCTACGAGGGCAAGGTGGACTGGGCGTTCGCCGAGCTGCTCGCCTTCGGCACCCTGATCGACGAGGGGCACGCGGTGCGCCTGACGGGTCAGGACTCCCGTCGCGGCACCTTCACCCAGCGCCACTCGGTGATCATCGACCGCAAGACCGGCGCGGAGTACACCCCGCTGCACAACATCGGGTCGACGAACGCCGGCTGGTTCGCGGTGCACGATTCGGCGCTGAGCGAATTCGCCGCCGTCGGTTTCGAATACGGCTACTCGCTGGGCAACCCGGACGCGCTGGTGCTGTGGGAGGCGCAGTTCGGCGACTTCGTCAACGGCGCGCAGACCATCATCGACGAGTTCATCTCCTCCGGTGAGGCCAAGTGGGGTCAGCTCTCCGAGGTCGTGCTGCTGCTGCCGCACGGTCACGAGGGTCAGGGCCCAGACCACACCTCCGGCCGTATCGAGCGGTTCCTCCAGCTGTGTGCGGAGGGCTCGATGACGGTGGCGGTGCCGTCCACGCCGTCGAACTACTTCCACCTGCTGCGCCGCCACGCGCTGGACGGCATCCGCCGCCCGCTGGTGGTCTTCACGCCGAAGTCCATGCTGCGCAACAAGGCCGTCATCTCCGATATCGAGGACTTCACGGACAACAAGTTCCGCACCGTCCTGGAGGAGCCGACCTACGAGAGCGGTGACGGCGACCGGTCGAAGGTCAAGCGCGTGCTGCTCACCTCGGGCAAGCTCTACTACGAGCTGGTGGCGGAGAAGCAGAAGCGGGGCCGTGACGATGTCGCCATCGTGCGCGTCGAGCAGCTGTACCCGATTCCGAAGTTCCGCCTGAACGAGGCGCTGGAGGGCTACGCCGCCGCCACCGATCTGGTGTGGATCCAGGAGGAGCCCGCCAACCAGGGTGCGTGGCCGTTCTTCGGCCTGAACCTGCCGGAGATCCTCCCGGCCCGGTTCGGCAAGCTGCGCCGCATCTCGCGCCGCGCCATGTCGGCCCCGTCCTCGGGTTCGTCGAAGGTGCACGCCGTGGAGCAGCAGGAGATCATCGAAGAGGCGTTCGCGGCGACCTCGTAAGGCGAAGCCACGTCCTCGACGCCGGGTCGACGCCGTTCACTTCGAACGGTTCGCACCCGGCGTCGCGGCCGGAGGACTTCCGCCGTCGCGACTCCCGATATCACGAAACCGACATATTATGAATATCGAGGATTCATAATATGGGGGTTCGGATGGCAACGACCGTCGAGATTCCCGACGAGATCCTGGCAGAGGCGATGCGCCTCACCGGACTCTCCACGAAGAAGGCCGTCATCAACCTGGCCATGACAGAGCTGGTCCAGGGCTACCGGCAGCGCGAGGCACTGACTCGGCTGAAGCGCATGGACCACAATCCGTTCCTCACCGATGAGGAGCTCGACGACCCGTCGGCCGCGGATCGATCGTGACGCTCCCTCTTCCCGGTTATCGTCCCCGCTATCTCCTGGACCAGTCGGTGATGCCCCACTACTGGTCGCAGCCGAGCATCCGCCGAAGAGTCGATGAACTGGCGGTACACGGAGTGCTGTGCTCCTCGATGGTCACTATGGACGAGGCTCGTTTCAGTGCGCGCAACAAGCGGGACCTGGCATTCCTCACCGAGCTCTACGGCTCGGTATTCCGTTGGCTCGCCACCGATGCGGATGTCGAGCAGCAGGTAAGCCGGATTCGCGGCGCGCTGTGGAAGATCGGCGCCGGTCGTGGCGCGCAGACCACGGATATCCAGATCGCCGCTATCGCACTGCGTCACGACGCGACCGTGGTGCACAACGACACCGACTTCGGCACCATCCAGCGCGCAGTGCCCGAGCTGAAGCAAGTCCGAATAGAACCTTCGTGACATGAGCCGGTGACATGAGGCCGCGGACAATTCGAGCCTCGCCGCGCCTACGCTCGCGGCACGCCTCGCCGCGGTGCGGCTGAGACAGGATTGGTTGCGGCCCGACCGGCGAGCACCACCGTGTTGCCGCCCAGCTGTTTTGCCCGGTACATGGCGGCGTCGGCGCAGCGCAGCAGGTCGTCGGCGGTGGCGCCGTGTTCGAAGGCGGCGACGCCGACGCTGGCGGTGATCGGGGTGTGCGGGCCGGTCATGGTGGCGATGGCGCGGCAGACGCGTTCGGCCGCAGCCTGTGCGGCGGCCGGGTCCAGGTGCGCGAGGACGGCGAATTCCTCACCGCCGCTTCGGGCTACGAGAGTGTCGCCGTCGGCGCAGGCGCGTAGTCGGGCCGCGGTGCGGACCAGGATGTCGTCGCCCGCCGAATGCCCGTAGGTGTCGTTGACCGCCTTGAAGTCGTCCAGGTCGATGACCATGGCGCAGACCGCGCGACCGTCGTCCACGCCGAACCGACCGGACAGGTAGTAGTCGAGGCCGCGGCGGTTCAGCAGCGCGGTCAGCGCGTCGGTGAGGGCGTCGGTGCGCAGCACCCAGTAGCAGAAGTGCACGGTGGGCAGCACCACCACGATGGCCACGGCCATGATCAGGACGATGGCGACCGCCAGCGCGACGTCACCGGTCTCCCCCGCCAGCCGCGCCGCCAGCACGATCACCGACACCAGGGAGAACACGGCATGCGCGGTCAGTGCCCGCGGGCTGTGGAAGACGCTCACGTAGCCGCCCGTGACCACCAGCAGCAACGCCCCGATCGAGCCGTAGACCCGGTCCTGGTCCATCAGGCACGCCGACACCACCAGCAGGTCGGCCGCCCCGATCAACAGCAGCGATTCGTTCTCCCCCGGCCACGGCCCCAACCACCAGCGCAGCGCCCACAGCGTCGCCCCGCCGGTCACGAACGCGAAGACGATATGCCCGGCCGTCCCGTGCGGCCCCGCCGGTGAGATCCAGGTGAGCACCGAGATCACCACCATGACGGCCCCGCCCGCACCCACCACGATCCGCACCGGCCAGTCCGCCGATCGCGCCGCCAAGGTCCGCAGCAGCCACCGGTAGTCCACCGGATCGTTCCACCAGGCGCGGACGATCGCACACCTGTCCCGCTCACTACCCGTCGGCAAAGAACGCCCCTTCTTCCGCCGAACACCGAATCCCGCCATATGGGACGATCCCCCGACCGCGCCCCGGTGCACACACCCCAGCACAAACCGCCCATACGGGCAACCCCCCTTAGCCTGGTTCGGCGATGGGAGGCTCCATGTCGACGTGGCCCGCTCGCGCGACAACTGAACCCCGCACGACGACGGTGGCCCGCGAGTTCGTACTCGCGGACCGTCCCGGTGTCCTCAGCGCAACGGGCCGAAGAAGGCGCGGAGGTCGGCGGCGAGATCGGCAGGGGCCTCCATGGCGGGGAAGTGGAGACCGTGCGGGAAGTCGGTCCAGTGCGCGTTGTCGGGGGCTGGGACGAGGCGGCGGACGGTGTCGTCGGAGCCGAAGGCGGCGAAGCCCTGGGGGACGCTGGTGGGGCCGCCCCAGTCGGTGCTGTGGGCCTGGTCGTAGAGGGTGTGAGCGGCGGTGGAGCCGGAGGCGGTGAACCAGTAGAGGCTGACCGTGGTGAGGAGTTGATCGCGGTCGACGGGCCGTTCGGTCCATTCGGCGAACTTCTCGGCGATCCAGGCCAATTGGAAGATCGGGGAGTCGACCAGGCCGTAGCCGACGGTCTGGGGCCGGGTGTTCTGGATGGCGAGATAGCCGGAGCCGTCCTGCTGGAACTCCGCTATGCGGGTGAGGATGAGCTTGTCGACCGGATCGTCGGCGTCCAGGCGGTCGGCCATGCCGGGGATGAAGGTCGCGGTCGCGGCGGCGGTGAACGGATCGGTGACCACGTGGATGCCGATGACGTGTTCGGGGTCGAAACTCGCCACCATGCCGGAGATGCCCGCGCCCACATCGCCGCCGTGCACGGCGTAGCGCTCGTAGCCGAGGCGGCGCATGAGTTCCACCCAGGCGCGCCCGGTGCGCGCCATGCTCCAGCCGGTGCCGCTCAGCGGCGTCGACAGCGTGTAGCCGGGCAACGACGGGGCCACCACGTGGAATGCCTGGCCCTGCTCGGGATTCACCAGCGGCTCGATGAGGTGCAGGAATTCGGCGACCGAACTCGGGAAGCCGTGGGTTATCAGCAGCGGCGTGGCATCGGGATGGCTCGAGGTCACGTGCAGGAAGTGAACGTGCTGCCCGTCGATGTCGGTGACGTACTGGGGGTAGGCATTGAGCGCCGCTTCCTGGGCGCGCCAGTCGAAGTCGGTCCGCCAGTAGTCGGCCAACTCCCGCAGGTCGTCCACGGGGATGCCGCGTTCGGGACCGGTGCCGGGCACGTGCTGGGCGTAGCGGGCGCGGGCCAGCCGGTCGTGCAGGTCGTCGAGGTCGGACTGCGGGATCTCGAGGCGGAAGGGGCGGATATCGGCGTGCATCTCGGAACTCCGTTCGGTGCGGTTGCGCTGTCTTGCGCTGGTAAAGCCACGGTAGGGACAATTGCGGAAGGGTTCGTTCCGCAATTGGAGGTGCAATCGAGAAATGTTGGAAACGTCCGCCCGATTGCTCCGTCTGCTCTCGCTGCTCCAGTCCCGCCGCGACTGGACCAGCGCCGAACTGTCCGATCGTCTGCGCGTCACCACGCGCACCGTCCGCAAGGACATCGAGCGCCTGCGCGAACTCGGCTATCCGGTCGAGGCCCGTCCCGGTGTGGACGGCGGCTACCGGCTCGGCGTGGGCGGCGCGCTACCGCCGCTGCTGCTCGATGACGACGAAGCGGTGGCGGTGGCCATCGGATTGCGCACTGCCGCAACGGGTTCCATTGCGGGCATCGAGGAGACGTCCTTGCGCGCACTCACCAAACTGCAGCGCATCCTGCCCGCCCGCCTGCGCCACCGGGTGAGCGCCTTCGGCTCGCACACCCTGCCGGTTCCGGCCCGTGGGCCGCTGGTCGACCCCGAGGTGCTCACCGTGCTCGCCGGGGTCTGCCGCGACAACGAGCGGCTGCGCTTCGACTACAGCTCGCACTCCGGGGCCGACACTCGACGCGAGGTCGAGCCCTATCGCCTGGTCAGCCATCGGCAGCGCTGGTACCTGCTGGCCTGGGATCGCGGACGCGACGACTGGCGCACCTTCCGGGTGGATCGCATCCGCCCGCGCACGCCCACCGGACCGCGCTTCACCCCCCGCGCGCTGCCGCCGGATCACGAGATCAGCGCACGGGTGGAGCGCGGTGTCGGCGAGGGCACCTGGCGGTACCGGGCGCGGATCATCGTGCACGCCCCGGAAAGCCATGTGCGGGAGCGACTTCCGATTCCGGTGGAGATCGAAGCACAGGGTCCCGACCGGTGCGCCTTCACGCCGGGCTCCGACCATCCGCTCCAGCTCGCCCTGTACGTGGGCATGCTCGACGCCGACTTCGAGGTGGTGGACGCGCCGGAACTGGCCGACGCGCTGCGCACCCTCATCGCGCGTTACCGCCGGGCGCTGCCGGACTGAGCGCGTGAAGGGCCTCACACCGCCTTGTCGCCCCACGTTTCCGCGCCGTATATTCCGCATGGAATATTTGGTTCGGGACATCCGCTGGGAGGAATCTGACGGTGGCGAAGAAGGCGGCAGGTGCGGCGCTGACGCCGATGGCGATCGCGGTGCTCGCCCTGCTGGAGGAGCGGCCGATGCATCCGTACGAGATGTATCAACTGCTCAGGACCCGGCGCGAGGATCACCTGATCAAGATCCGCCCCGGCTCGCTGTATCACACCGTGGACCGCCTCACCCAGCACGATTTCGCGGCCGCCGAGGGCACCGACCGCGCCGGAAACCGCCCGGAGCGCACCATCTACCGGATTACCGACGCGGGCCGCGCCGCCCTGCGCGGCCAGGTCACCGAACTGCTCCGCCAGCCGCTGCGCGAATACCCGATCTTCCCGGTGGCGCTGGCCGAATCCCACAATCTGCCCCGCGAGCAGGTGCTCGCGGCGCTGCGTGAACGCATCGCCCGGCTGGACGGTGACATCGCCGAACTCGACGCCCTGCGCGACTGGGTACGCCACAGGAGTGTGCCCCGCCGCTACTGGATGGTCCTGGACTACCTGCGCGCCCAGCGGGCCACCGAGGTCGGCTGGCTGCGCGATTTCGTCGCCGAACTGGAGAGCGGCGAACTCACTTGGGAGGCATTCGATCCGGAGACCGGCGAGCGCCTGCCCGACCCCGACGAGCGGCTCGGGCACGACTGGGCCGCCTCGATCTCCGAAGACATCTTCGACGAGGTGCGGAAAGGCGGTGACACCTCCCCGACCCCATGAACCGCCCATCCCCACCACTCGGACGAGGAACGAAACCCATGCCCGCTCAACGCAATCCGTGGCTGGCGCTGTACGCGCTGGTCGTCGGGTTCTTCATGATCCTGCTGGATATGACCATCGTGGCGGTGGCCAATCCGGCGATCATGACCGACCTGCACGCCGACATCAACAGCGTCATCTGGGTGACCAGCGCCTACCTGCTCACCTACGCGGTCCCGCTGCTGGTCACCGGACGACTCGGAGATCGCTTCGGTCCCAAGAACATCTACCTGCTCGGCTTGGCCGTCTTCACCGCCTCCTCGCTGTGGTGCGCCATGTCCGGCACCATCGAGATGCTGATCGCGGCGCGCGCGGTGCAGGGTCTCGGCGCGGCCCTGATGACCCCGCAGACCATGGCGGTCATCACCCGCACCTTCCCGCCGGACAAGCGCGGCGCGGCCATGGGACTGTGGGGCGGCGTCGCCGGTCTGGCCACGCTGGTCGGCCCGATTCTGGGTGGCTTCCTGGTGGATTCGCACGGCTGGGAGTGGATCTTCTACATCAATGTTCCGGTCGGCGTCATCGCCTTCGGTCTGGCCGTCTGGCTGGTGCCCGCCCTGGACACCCATTCGCACAAGTTCGATCTGGTGGGTGTGGTGCTCAGCGCGGTCGGTATGTTCCTGCTGGTCTTCGGCATTCAGGAGGGCAACAGCCGGGATTGGGACGCCGTCATCTGGGCGCTGATCATCGCCGGACTGGTGGTGCTCGGGTTGTTCGTGATCAATCAGGCTCGCAATACCGGGGAACCGCTGGTGCCGCTGAGCCTGTTCCGGGATCGCAATTTCGCGCTGTCCAATCTGGGCATCGCGGCCATGGGCGCGTCGGTGACCGCGATCTTCGTGCCGTTCTACTTCTACCTGCAACAGGTGCGGGACCTGTCGCCGACGCGTTCGGCGCTGGTGCTGGCCCCCATGGCCATCATCACCGGTGTGTGCGCGCCGATCATCGGCAAGCTGTCGGATCGGACGCCGCCGCGCCTCCTCCCGACCGTCGGTTTCGCCCTGTTCGCGACCACCACCTTCGGGTTCGCGATCTTCATGACGCCGGATACGCCGATTCCGGTGTTCCTGGTGATCGGTGGCATCGCCGGTATCGCCAACGCGTGCATCTGGGCGCCGCTGGCCACCACGGCCACCCACAATCTGCCGGTGCAGCAGGCCGGAGCGGGAGCCGGCGTCTACAACACCACGCGTCAGGTGGGTTCGGTGCTGGGGTCGGCCGCCGTGGCCGCGCTGCTCTCGGCGCGCATCGCGGCGCAGGGGCTGCCGTCGGACAGTCCGATCGGTGAGGGCGCGCCGGGCATGGGAGCGATGCCGCCGGAGGTGCTGGACAAGCTCAGCACCGCGTTGAGCCAGTCCATGTACCTGCCCGCCTGCGTGCTGCTGATCGGTGTGGTGGCCGCCGCGCTGTTCGTCGGCCGCCCCGGCGCGGACCAGCCGAAATCCGAACCGGCGCGCGCGGTCAGAGCAGCAGACCGGTGAGGCGGTGCCAGTCCACCCGGATCTCGATCGGCATCTCCACCAGCGTCGACTCGACATCGGCCTGGAGCCGCTTGTGCAGCCGGTACTGGCGCAGCACCAGCACATGGATGTCGATGGACGCCACCCGCTCGCCGTCCATCCGCACCAGCCAGTACCAGGGGATGCCCGCCAGCGCGTATTCGGCGGTCTTGTCGGCGGTGTCCACGCGTTCGGTGGCCGGGGACACCACCTCCACCGCGATCTTGATGCGGGCGGCGGGCATGGGGCCGAAATCGGAGGGCTCACCGCAGAACAGCGCCACGTCCGGGCGACGCACGGTGACGCGCGGCAGATCCCACAGCAGCACATCGAGGTCGGTCGCCACGAACAGCCAACCGTCGTTGTAGCGGTTCATATGCTTCTCGGCCGCGGTCTCCAGCATGGACGACAGTCGCCGCGCCGCATTGCGCTGCGCGAGGGTGGGTTTGTCGGCCCGCACGGCATCACCGTTGACCACCTCGACGAGTCGGCAGAACTCGCGCGGCAGCTTCTTCCAGATATCGAGGGTGATGGGCTCGGGCTGGAGGTTCTCCGGCCGAGCCCAATCCAGTACACCGGTCATGCACGCTCCTCGGGTGGGCGTCGACGGCCGGAAGAGATACTAAGCCCACACCACCGCGGGAAGACCGGTAGTTCGGTACGGCGTGCCGTATGTCCGATTGCCGGTCTGAATTCGGCTATCCGACCCGGACGGTGACCGTGGGATGCCCGGTCGCGCCGTCGGGCACCACGTCCCGGCGTTCAGCGGTCTGCACCGCGCCGGTGCCGTCGGTGGCGCGGGCGGTGACGGTGTGCTCGCCGGGCGTGGCGTCCCACTCGAAGACCCACTGCCGCCAGGTGTCCACCGACGGTTCGGCGGCCAACCGGGCGGGCTGCCAGTCACCGTCGTCGATGCGCACCTCCACGGCGCGGATGCCGCGATGCTGTGCCCAGGCGACACCCGCGACGACCACCCGCCCCGGGCTCAGGCGGGAGCGGGAGCGCGGGGTGTCGATGCGGGTGCCGGTCTTGATCGGACCGCGCGCCGACCAGCCGCGCCGGGTCCAATACGCCTGGGCGCGATCGAATCTGGTGACCTCCAGTTCGGTGACCCATTTGGTGGCGGAGACGTAGCCGTACAGGCCCGGGACCACCAGCCGGGCCGGATAGCCGTGCGCGACCGGCAGCGGTTCGCCGTTCATGCCGACGGCGAGCATGGCGTCGCGGCCGTCGGTGAGCACCGACAGCGGGCTGCCCGCGGTCCAGCCGTCGGCGCTGCGGGAGAGCACCATATCGGCGTCCGGATGCGGCCCGGCCTCGGCGAGCAGATCGTCCAGGCGGTACCCCAGCCAGCTGGCATTGCCGATGAGGTCGCCGCCGATGGGGTTGGAGACGCAGGCGAGGGTCACCAGCCGTTCGATCGCGGGCCGGGTCGCGAGATCGGCGTAGCCGAGCCGGATTTCCCGATCCACCATGCCGTGAATGCGCAGCGACCAGTCGTCCTTGCTCACCTGCGGCAGGATCAGCGCGGTGTCGATCCGGTAGAAGTCGGCGTTGGACGTGACATACGGCGTCAACCCCGGCAGCCGCAGATCCGCCTCCCCCTCGAGCACCGTCACCGGCCCGCTCGGCGGCGGCAGCGTCACCGCCGCCCGCTCCCCCGACACATCCCGCGCCCGCGCCCCCAGCCACCGCCCGACCACCCCGGTCGCCACCGCCGCCGCACCCGCGACCGCGATCCCGCGCACCACCCGCCGACGATCCACCCGGGCGGCCGCTGCCGCCGTAGCGGAAGCGGGACCGCCCACCCCGAAGGCGTCGCCTGCGACCGCACGCTCACCGGACTTCGGGCCGTCGGACGAGCCGGGGCGGGCGCTCGCGCGACCGGACCCGACGCTCGGCTCCGTGATGCCGCCTGATCCCGGATCACCCGGCAACAGGCATCCGGACGAGCCTGAGGTTGTGCCGCCGATGCCCGGCGCGCGACCCGACTCGGCGACACTCGTCTCCGCGGAAAGGTCTTCGACTCGGCGGATCAGCCTGCGCAGCAGCGTGATTCCGGCGAGTACGCCGATGACCGTGGGGAGCGCCCAAGTCCAAGCCGCTTGGGGACGGTCCAGGGCGGCAGCGGTTGCCAGCACGCCGAAGGCACCGAACAGAATCGATCCGAGCGGTCGGCGCGCCCGTTCCAGCAGGCCCGCACCGGCGGCCACGGTCACCGCGACCGCGCCCATGATGAGGTTCAGCACGAATTTGTCGCTGGTGCCGAAGGTGTCGATCGCCCACTCGCGCACCGCGTCCGGGGTGTGGTCGACCACCCCGGCCCCGACGGCGGCCAGGGGCGCGCTCTGCACGGCGACGATCGCGGCGAGCAGTTCGGCCACGCCGAGGATCGCCCCGGCCGCCACGACGCCGCTCGCTATCCGCAGTTCCCGTTCGGCCACCCAATCGACCCTACTGCCGGTGCGAGCCGCTGAGCTGCGGCGAGTTATGACATTCCGGTGACGTCGGGTAGAGGGTGGCCGGGACCCGGCACGTGCGAGCACACCCTGCGCCGCGGCGATACGGGACAGGTCAGGGCGATGCGGGTGCGCCGTTCTCCCGCGCTCGCCGCACATACAGCCGCTGGCTGGCCCGCGCGACCAACTCCCCGTCGGCATCCACGATGCGTGCCGGGACCGGTCAGTGCGCGTCGCCTTTGTGTCGCTGGTAGTAGCGGGCCACGCGGGCCCGGTTGCCGCAGCGGTCGGGGGAACACCACTGGCGGCGCGGGTGGGCGGGCAGGAAGAGCATGACGCAATCGTCTGCGGCGCAACGCTTCACCCGTGTGAGGGCGGGGTCGGTGAGAAGATCCACGGCGGCGTCGGCCAAGGTCGCGGCCAGGTGGGCGGTCGGGTCGCCGGTGCGGCGCGGGGCGGCGGTGAGGGTCGCACCGTTCCAGTCCAGCCGACGGACGGCGGGTGCGGCGGATTGCGCTTCGTACAGTCCGCGCAGCGCCGCCGCCGGGGGACGGCGTTCGCGCAGCAGGGCGTCGAGTACGGCGGCGGTGTGCTCACGGACGGCCCGCACCGCCGCCAGTTCGGCGGGTCCGGGATGCGCGTTCACCGTTTCCGGCAGCCGGTCGCCCTCCAGCCGCAACCAGTTTCCCAGCTGCTCCGGGGTTTCCAGCAGGTCACCGCCGACCGGCCGGGTGTTCACCAGGTCCAGGGCCAGTGGTTCGCCGATCAGCGGTTCGAGCTCCATCACTCCCTAATGCTAACTCAAGCTGTTGACACATTAGAAAGCCATGGGCTAGAAACTAATGCATCATCACCGAGAGAAAGCATGTGAATAACGTGAGCGCCCTCCCCCTGGCCCAGTACCGCACTCGCACCGTCGACGACGTCGAGGTCCACTACCGCGAATCGGTCCCCACCCGCGCCGACGCGCCCGTCCTGCTGCTCCTGCACGGCTTCCCCTCCGGCTCGCACCAGTTCCGTCGCCTCATCGACCTACTCGGCGACCGCTACCGCCTCATCGCCCCCGACTACCCCGGTTTCGGGAACACCGTCGCCCCAGCCGATTTCGACTACACCTTCGACCGTCTGGCCGATATCACCGAGGGTTTCGTCGAGGGTCTCGGCCTGACCCGCTTCGCCATGTACGTCTTCGATTTCGGCGCACCCGTGGGCTTCCGCCTCGCCACCCGCCACCCCGAATGGATCTCCGCCCTCGTGGTGCAGAACGGCAACGCCTACGAGGCCGGACTCTCCCACGGCGCAAGGGATTTCATCGCCCTGCGCCCCGACCAGGACGGCGCGGAGGCCACCATCCGCCAACTGCTCACCCCGGAAGGCACCCGAGGCCAGTACGAACACGGTGTCCCCGACCCCACCCTGCTCTCCCCCGACAGCTGGACCCTGGACCAGCACTACCTCGACCTCCCCGGCCGCAAGGAAGCCCAACTCGCCCTGGCCTTCGACTACCACACCAACGTGGCCCGCTACCCCGAATGGCAGTCCTGGCTCCGCACCCACACACCCCCCACCCTCATCACCTGGGGCGCGAACGACCCCTTCTTCCCCGCCCCCGGCGCCCACGCCTACCGCACCGACCTCCCCGACGCCGAACTACACCTCTTCGACACCGGCCACTTCGCCTTGGAAACCCACTTGGCCGACATCGCCCCACTCATCGCCGACTTCCTGGACCGCGTCCACACCCCCGCCGTTCGGTCCGCTCGGAGGTGAATCAGCTCACCGCCCGTCACGTTCGGGTGGGCCCGCTCGTCTGAATCGCACCAGCCCACTCGAATCGGAGAGCCTGATGATGTTCAGAACTTGGTCGCGGCGGATCGGCGTCGCCCTCGCCGTTACCCTCGCCGTCCTGCTCGCCCTTGCCGTGCCGGTCGCGTACGCGTGGGAGGGGCCGCGTTCGGACTACCGGTCGCAGTACCTCACTCGCGTCGAATCACGGTATGCCGATACCGATCTCGCACGCTTCCACTACACGGTGGCCGGTAGCGGGTCGCCGGTCGTGTTGATCGCGGGCGGTGCGCTGTGGGGGTACTCCTGGCGCGATGTGGTTCCCGAGCTGGCGCGGGAGCACACCGTGTACGCGGTCGACCTGCCCAGCCAGGGCTACACCGAGCTGCGTCGGCACGACTTCGCCTACGACCTTCCCGCCATGTCGGAGGCCATCGCGAGCTTCCTGGACGCGGTCGGCCTGGAGCGCACCGCCCTGGTCGGCCACTCCTGGGGCGGCGCGTGGAGTCTGTACTTCGCGCAACGCCACCCGGATCGCGTGGAGCGGCTGGCCCTCCTGGATTCCCCCGGCTTGGATGCCGAAAAAGCGCCCATCACATCGCTTTTCAAAACGCCGCTGCTCGGCGAGCTCGCCACCACCCTCACCGACCGCTCCTTCTACGCCGACAGCATCCGCGGCACCTTCGCGCACCAGGAACTCGTCACCGACGAGATGATCGACGAGGGCTACGCGCCCTTCTCCCGCCCGGCCAACCGCGCCGGATTCCTCGCGCTGTGGCGCAATCTGGACTACCGCCTGACCGACGCCGGATTGGGTGACGTCACCGCGCCGACCCTGGTGCTGTGGGGCGGCCAGGACGCCTGGCTCCCGTCCTCCCAGGCCCGCCGCCTGGCCGAGCGGCTCCCCGATGCGACGGCCACCGTCATCCCCGGCTGCGGCCACACCCTGCACGAGGACTGCCCGGCCGAGACCATCCCCCTGCTCACCACCTTCCTGCGCTGACCGATCCCACACGCGGGCAGTGCTCCCGCGTGGCGCGACGCGCGAACAACGCGAGAGGTCAGCTGTCACCGAGGCGGAATCCAGGAGGCCGGTCGTCCTTGTCGATCTGTTCGACGTAGTTCTCGGCGGCCCTGCTCTCGGTCGGGTCATACCCCGGAAGCGGCAGATCTCCATACGTGCGGGGAGGCGTGTTGGTCAGCACGCCTCTCCGCTGTCTGCCCCGAACCGCACGAAACACCCACCAGCATCCCGCCGGCACCGCGATCGTCAGGAGAAGTTCCATGATCAACGACCCTGGCCCCAGGGCCGCCCCTGTGGGACGACGACGTTCCGGGTGCGCGGCAGCAGCGCCCGAGGCATTCAGTAACACGACAGCTACCTCGGTCCGATGTGTCTGGCATCACCCATTCAGGAGGTTCGGGATGTTATCTGCGAAGCGACTCGCCGCCAGCGCCGTCGTAGCCGGTGCGGCCGCTGCCACCGTACTCGCCGGTGGCGGCACGGCACAGGCTGACGTGCCGGTATGGCAGGCCAACTGTCACGTGTACAACATCTTCAACACCGGCGGGATGTCCACCTGCGAGCTGCCGACCTGGCACCAGGTGAAGCTCACCTGTGTCGCGTGGCCCATACCGTTCATCTACTGGAAGTACGGCCCGGCACACTATGGGCAGAACCAGTCCTGGGCCAGCTGCGACTCGCTGAACGCATTGGTGGGGATCGAGGTCATCCAGGCGTAGACCGAGTTGCACCGATCAACGGAGAAATCCGTAGGAGTCGGTGTTGATCAAGATGATGCTGGCGACCATGCCCCAGGCCGGGGCGAAGAGCCACAGGCTGTTCGTCCCGCCGATGAAGATCGCGAGGTTGCGTGCGGTGTGCCCAACGTATTCCTTGTTGACGAAGTAGACGACGTAGTAGAGCACCGTGCCATAGAACATCATCCAGAAGATGACCAGGCCGATGATCCCCAATGCGCGCGCGGGCACGATATCGAAGGTGAGCGCGTAGATGAACAGCAGCGACGGGATCAGCGTCACGTACCCGTTGCCGGAGTCCACCCAGAAGCCGAACGACTTGCGGTTGGCATAGGCGGGATCGAACAGCGAGTACGACGACCAGACCTGCGCCCAGGTGCTCGGTCGTACGATCTCACGGATTCGGATGGGTGCGGTGAAGAAGTCGATCACACGGTCGAGTTCGCGCCCGCGGTAGTCCGCGACGAATCGCCGGTGCTGGCGCTCGACGAGGGAGATGCGCAGATTCAGCGAGATCTCCCACAGTGCGATCATCACGTTGATCCAGGTGAACGTCACCAGCACGATCTGCCCGACATTGACGCCGTAGCGCGCGATATGCAGGGCAATCGGTACCGCGGCACCGACCACGACGAATGCGGCGACCACCATCCAGACTCGGAGAATTCCGGCGCTGCGCACCGCGGGGTCGTCTACTTCCAACATTGGAACCTGATTCCTTCCAGAGCTTGCTCGGTGAGCTGATGCAAGGTGGGGTCGCGGGGATTGCCGTTGTCGAGCCAGCGCAGGAAAGCGAACTCGGCGCCGGCGAGCACGGTGTGGACGAGCAGCCCGGGTCGGATGTCCGCGTCGGGTCGCGCACCCATGCGCTCACCGACGAGTTCAGTCAACTGCGCGCGCTCGACCTGGCCGACCACCGCCACGCGGTCGAGGACGTGTGGTGCGGCCCGAATCGCGGTGCGCCAGTGGTCCAATGACTCCTGCTCGGCGACGAATGCTCGGCTCCACCGCAGACTCGCCTGGCACAGCGCCTCTTCGGCCGACTCGCTGTGCGGCCGTGCCCGCAGATTGGCGACGATGGCCGCACCGGCCCGGCGCAGAATGCCCAGCAGCAGGTCCTCCTTGTTGGTTACATAGCGGAAGTAGGTGCTGTGCCCGATACCCGCGGCCGCCGCGATCTCCTCGGTGGTCACCGCGTCGAAACCGCGCTCGGCGAACAGTCGCACCGCTGCGCGTTGAATGTCCCCGCGGATCTGTGCCTTCTGCCGATCCCGCAATGAATCAGCCACGCGCACCCCGCAGGTCCGCATGTGCGCGGCCCGCGACCACGGGCAGGTCCAGGCTGGTTTTGATGCCGGGTGCGGCCGCGCACACGTACGGGATCGAATTGACGCAGTGGTTCGCGGTCGCCACGATGCCCGGGTTGCGCTTCAGCCCCTCCGCGATCGAGGCGGGCTGCCAACCGCGAATGGTCACGAAAGTGTCCGGGTCGCCCTTGATTTCGATCTCGTAGCGTTCGCCCTCCGGCCCGAACTCCCAGCCCGGCTCCAGATGCTCCGCTCCCATCAGCCAGTTGACCGCGATTCGCACGACCGGCTGATCACCGACCATCGCATCCCACACGAATCGCTGCCCCGCGACCCGACCCGGCTCGATGATCCCCATCGGCGACTCGATCGGCGCGGCGGCGACGGCGATCTCGTGCGAAGTCCGGATCGGGGCGTCACCGAATCCGAGTGTGTCCGTGCACATGCGCACCGATTGGGTGAATCCGCCGGTCAGCAGACCGCGCATCGGGGATTCGCGGGCCTGCTCGGGGGTGCCGCCGAAGCCCATCACCCACCGCAGCACGTCGGGAGCGTCATAGGTGCGCATGTCGGAGAATTCCTCGGCGCGCACGAACGTCACCTTCGACGACATCGCCGAGAGCACCAGCGGGTGCAGGTCGGTGGTCCCACCGGGATTGATGCCGATCCCGTGCAACGTGACACCACCGTCGACGCAAGCCCGTTCGAGGTCGGCATCACGGTCGGTCGGATAGAACCAGCCGACCGGCGTGACCACATTCTTGCCGGACCGCAGCATGCGCGTCACCTCACCGACATTCGGGATCAGCGGGGTATACACCACCGCGTCCGCGGGCAACGCCAGGATTTCCTCGACATCGCCGGTGGCGGTGACACCCACCGGCCGCGTGCCGAGAATCTCCCCGACATCCTTACCGCGCTTTGCCTCGGAATGGACATAGCAGCCGACCAGCTCCAGCTCCGGATGAGCTTGTACCGCCTCGATCGCCGCCTTGCCCACCCCGCCCGTGGCCCACTGGACAACCCGCAACATGAACACTCCCCGGTAGAGCCTCTTAATGAGAGATAGACTCTCACGAGGGGCACGCCACCGCAACGCGAACCGCGCAGAACCACGGCTCAGCCGCCATCCATCACGGGACGTCGCGAAACTGTTCGTACAGCCGGTGCGGTCTCTCGGTCCGCCCACACCGGCGGCGAGCCGGGAATCAGCACGGTCAGGCGATGTCGCGAATATTGTGCTGCCCGAGTTCGGGTGCATGGCACGCGAGTGTGGCGAAATCGTTGTCGTCGTGCAGAACCGTCAGGCCGTGGTGCGCCGCAGTCGCCGCAATGATCAGAGCAATGGCCGATGCGCTGCGGTGCTCACCCACGCGGGACATCCGGTACTGCGTCGCAGCGACCTACCGATCGGCATGTTTCGGCACGGCGACGTCCGGATACAGGTCGGAGTACATTTCTGTGATTCCGTCATACCCGGCACGATCGCGGGCGCTGACGAGAAGATCGGCCCGCTGCGGATAGCGCGAGCCGATCGCCTCGGCGTCGATGGCATCGAACCATCCCGCTGCAACTTCTCGTCGGACAACAACCGGACCAGACCGGAAGTATCCAGCCGACAGATCATCGAGACTATTCCGCCGCATGCCTGCGTGCGGCATCCGCTACGACGTCCCAGTGCTGTGCTCGGTCGAAATGCTGAGCGATGCGGGCAGCGCGCTCTTGCCTTTCGGCGTAGAACCGCAGCGCGAGGTTGACCGCTTCCTTCTTGGTCCTGGCCTTGGAGAGCGTCATCGCGCGCTGTAAGGCGTCGTCGTCGAGATCGATTTGAGTAACGGTCATGACATGCCTCCGCTGATGTTGGTCATGTACAAGGACGAGTACATCACCAACATTCCGGGACTACTCGACCGGGCTGAAGCCCACCATCCACGGCACCCCGAACTTGTCGGTCACCATGCCGAACCCCTCCGACCATTCGGTCTTGCCGAAGGGCATGGTGATTTCGCCACCGGCCCCGAGTTCGGTGAAGATGCGTTCGGCTTCCTCCCGGAGGTCGAGGTCCACCGAGACGGCGTAGGGCGGGTTGGTGGTGTTGACGGTCTGGCCGGGTGGGCAGTCGGAGGCCATGAGCAGGTGGGCGGTGCCGCGCAGCGGGAGGGCTACGTGGGCGACGAGGTTCTTGGCCTCGTCGGAGAGTTCCTCGCCCCCGCCCATCTCACCGAAGCGGGTGATGTCGAGTTCGCCGCCGAAGACGCTCTGGTAGAAGGTGAACGCCTCCTCGGCGTTGCCGTTGAAGAGCAGGTACGGATTCAGGTTCACGGTATGCCTCCTCACGTGCTGATCGGTCGGGCAAACGGCAGCGGCCGCCGCCCCCGCAATGGAGACGACGGCCGCGGCCGAAACTCATCGGTGTTCAGCTGTAGATCGCGTCCACGTCGGTGGCGTACTGCTTCATGACCACCGCGCGCTTGAGCGACATCTTCGGGGTCAGCTCGCCGCCCTCCTGGGTCCAGTCGACCGGCAGTATGCGGATCTTCTTGATGGCCTCGGCGTGCGACACCAGCTTGTTGGTGGCGGCCACCGCCTCGTTGATCTCCGCGACCAGCTTCGGGTTCTCGATGATCTGCTCCATCGCGGTGTCGGCCGGAACACCGTTGCGCTCCTTCCAACCCGGCAGCGCCTCCTGGTCGATGGTGATGAGCGCGCCGACGAACGGCTGGCCGTCACCGACCACCATGACCTGGCTGATCAGCGGATGCTGGCGCAGGGAGTCCTCGAGCAGCGCCGGGGAGACGTTCTTGCCGCCCGCGGTGACGATGATCTCCTTCTTGCGACCGACGATGGAGATGAAGCCCTGCTCGTCGATGGCGCCCAGGTCGCCGGTCTTGAACCAGCCGTCGGCGAACGCGTCGGCGGTGGCCTCCGGGTTGTTCCAGTAGCCCGCGAACACGACCGGACCCTTGATGAGCAGCTCGCCGTCCTCGGCGACCTTCGCACCGTGCCCCGGCAGCGGACGGCCCACGGTGCCGACCTTGATGTTCTCGGGGGTGTTGACGCTGACGGCGGCGGTGGACTCGGTCAGACCGTAACCCTCGTAGATGGTGACGCCAGCGCCGCGGAAGAAGTGGCCCAGGCGCGCGCCCAGGGGTCCGCCGCCGGAGACTGCGGAGGCGCAGCGGCCGCCCATGGCCTCGCGCAGCTTGCCGTACACCAGCTTGTCGAAGACGGTGTGCTTGAGCTTCAGCACGAAACCGGGGCCGCCGTTCTGCAGCGCCTCGGAGTACTGCACGGCCACGTCGGCGGCGGCGTCGAAGATCTTGCCCTTGCCGCCGTCGTGCGCCTTCTGCTTGGCGCCGTTGAACACCTTCTCGAACACGCGCGGCACCGAGAGGATGAAGTCCGGCTTGTACTTGCCGAACTGCTCGACCAGCGTGGACCAGTCGGCGGTGTGCGCCACGGTGACACCGGCGTCGAACGCGGCCAACGCCACGGCGCGGGCGAAGACGTGCGCCAGCGGCAGGAACAGCAGCGACTTGCGGTCGGGCCGCAGGAATTCGCTCATGGCGGAGCGGTCGGCGGCCGACTCGGCGTAGAGGTTGGCGTGCGAGAGCATGACGCCCTTGGGGCGGCCGGTGGTGCCGGAGGTGTAGATGAGGGTGGCCGGGGAGGCCGCCTTCACCTGGGCGCGGCGCTCGTGCACCACGCTGTCGTCGAGGTCCGCGCCGCGCTTGATCAGCTCGGCGACGGCGCCGCCCTCGATCTGCAGCACCTCGTTCAGCTCGCCCAGACCGCCCTCGATCTCGCCGATGGTGGCGCGATGCTGCTCGTTCTGGACGATGATCAGCTTGGTGGCCGAGTCGGACAGGATCCAGCGGCACTGCTCGGCCGAGGAGCTGTCGAAGATGGCGACGGTGCAGCCGCCGGCGGCCCAGATGGCGAAGTCGAGGACCACCCACTCGTAGCTGGTGGCGGCCATGATCGCGACGCGGTCGCCGAGCTCGATGCCGGAGGCCACGAAGCCCTTGGCGACATCGGTCACGGTCTTGGCGAACTCGGTGGCCGTGACGTCGTTCCAGCCGCCGTTACCATCCGGGGTGTTGAAGACGACCAGGTTCGGCGTCTCCTTCGCATGCCGGAACGCGCCGTCCGACATGTTCGCGTTCTCCGGAATGGTGTAGGTAGCCGGGACTTCGAACTCTCGCATCGCTGCCCTTCCACAGTGGGTTAACTCGCCAGTAATTTACGCCACGCTTCGGCGCAGCGCCCGGCGGGACCGGCGGAACACGTTCCGCGGTAGGCCGCCGGGCCGGGGTCACAAGCGCTCGGACACTAGCCTATGGACCGTGTTTGAGCAGGTCGCAGGGCCTGCCGCAGGAATACCGCGAGCTCGCGGGTCACCTGCGCGGCGGCTTCTACCAGAGTTGCCTGCGCTTGGGAGACGTGCCAGAGCCCACGGCTCTCGCTGAAGTCGACCGTAACACCGGAAGATTCCAGTTTCGTGACCAACCGCAGGCACTGACCGTGCAGCAGTTCGTCCACGTCGGCCTGCACATAGGTGGGCGGCAGGCCGTGCAGTTCGGCGAGCAGCGGCGCGTAGCCGGGGTCGAGCCCGTCACCGTCCCCCAGGTAGGCGTCGGCGCAGGCACGCGACCACGGCTTGGTGAGCACGAGATCGCTGGAGCGCTCCGGGATCTCGTTGGGATCGGTCCACGGCGCGATCAGTCCGAGCGCGGCCGGGGTGAATCCGTGCCGGTCCCGCAACCGCAGCGCCAAAGCCATCGACAGTCCACCACCAGCCGAATCACCGGCCACCGCAATGCGTTCCGGGCGGTAGCCGGTGGCGACCAGATCGAGGAAGGCGGCTTCGGCGTCGTCGAGCGCGGCCGGGAACGGATGTTCGGGCGCGAGCCGGTAGTCCGGCACGTGCACCCGGCAGCCGATCTCCCGGGCCAGCACCGCGGCCAGGGCGCGGTGCGTCACCGGGGAACCGACCGTGTAACCGCCGCCGTGCAGGTACAGCACCGTGATGGCATCGGAAACCGGTCCAGCGGTGAGCCTTTCGGCGGGCCGCTCGCCCAGGCGGATGCGTTCCACCCGGGTGCCGCGCGGCAGCAGCTGCCCGGCCGCACCGGCGTCCATGAGCCGACGCTGCACGGTGAACGGCAGTCGGGCGTTGAGCATGACACGGAACAGCGGACGGAGTACCGCGCGGGCGACGGGCAGCGGCAGCGAGATCTCGGGCATGATCACTTTCAGGGCAGAGCGCGCTTCTGCACGACGGCGGCGATGCGCTGGTAGTACGAGGCGGTGGTGCGCACGAACAGGTCCAGAACCTTTGCCTCCCAACCGATCAGCACGCGGCCGTGGCCCTTGCCGACGCCGTTGAGAATGGTTTCGGCGGCCATCTCGGGGGTGTGCATGGCCAGCTTGCTGTCGAAGAGGGCGGCCAGATTCTTCTGATCCAGGCCCTCGGCGACGGTGGCGTTGCGGGCCACGGCGGTCTTGATGCCGCCGGGGTGCACACAGGTCACCTTGACCGGGTCACCGCTCATGAGCATTTCCTGCCGCAGCGCCTCGGTGAATCCGCGCACCGCGAACTTGGCGGCGTTGTAGGCACTCTGGCCGGGTACCGCGATCAGCCCGAAGAGGCTGGACACGTTCACCACGTGGCCCGCGCCGGATTCGATCAGATACGGCAGAAAAGCCTTGGTGCCGTTGACGACTCCCCAGAAGTCGACGTCCATGATGCGCTCGATGTCCTTGAACTGCGTCGCGATCACGTCGCCGTGGTGGGCGATACCGGCATTGTTGTAGATCTGGTTGACCTTGCCGAAATGCTCCTTGACCTGGTCGGCGTAGAGCAGCACGGCCTCGCGCTCGGCCACATTGAGCCGGTCCGACTTGATCTGCACGCCGAACTTCTCACAGCGGCGCACGGTTTCGGCCAAGCCCTCGGTATCGATATCGGAGAGCGCGAGTTTCGCGCCGCGCCGGGCCAGCGCCTCGGCGAGGGCGCGACCGATGCCGGATCCGGCGCCGGTGATCACGCAGACCTTGTCCTGGAAGTAAGCGTCGTTGCTCACGGTCACTCTTTCGGTTGGGGTGGACGGTTTCAGGATGCCTTGGCGACGGCGGCGGTCGTGGTGTCGTACGCCGCCACGTCGAACTTCTCGAGCAGACTACGGAACCGGAAGGTGAAGTCAGGCCACAGCGTGGTGTTGTTGCCGTGCTTGTCGAGATACCAGCTGGCGCAGCCGCCGGTGCTCCACACGGAGCCGACCAGCTTCTTCTGCAATTCGGCGTTGAAGGCGTCCTGCACGTCCTGGCGCACCTCCACGGTGCGCAGCCCCTGCTTGTCGATGGTGGCGACCGCGTCGGCGATGTAGTTGATCTGCGATTCGATCATGTACACCATCGAGGTGTGCCCCAGGCCCACGTTCGGGCCCAGCAGGAAGAACATATTCGGGTAGTTGTGGATGGTCGAGCCCTTGTAGCCCTGCTGGCCGGTGGCGTCGAAGACCTCGGCGAGGGTGCGGCCGTCACGACCGGCGATGGTCTCGAACACCGGGGAGTCGGTGACGTGGAAGCCGGTGGCGACCACGATGGCGTCGACCTCGCGCACCGTGCCGTCCTTGGTGACGATGGAGTTGCCGGTGATCTCCTTGATGCCGTCGGTGACCACGTCCACATTGTCGCGCGAGAGCGCCGGGTAGTAGTCGTTGGAGATCAGCATGCGCTTGCAGCCGATGCGGAAGTTCGGGGTTACCTTGCGGCGCAGTTCCGGATCGCGCACCTCGGCGAACAGCTTGGCGCGGGCGATGGTCTCCAGGATGCGCATGGCGGGCGGGAATTTCGCCAGGCCCACCACCTGGGTTTCGCGGGCGGCGTAGATGGCGGCGCGGGAGAGCGCCTGCACGCCCGGAATGTACTTGAACGCCAGCTTTTCCGGGGCCAGGTAGGGCCGGTCCATGCGCGGCAGCAGCCACGGCGCGGTGCGCTGGTACACGTCCAGGTGTGCGACCTGCTTCGCGATATTCGGCACGATCTGGATCGCGGAGGCGCCGGTGCCGATCACGGCGACCCGCTTGCCGGTGAGGTCGGCGTCGTGGTCCCAGCGCGCGGAGTGGAAGATCTCGCCCTGGAACTCGTTGATGCCCTTGATATCCGGCAGGTTGGGCTCGCACAGCGCGCCCACGGCGGAGATCAGGATGTCGGCGGTGAACGCGCCCTGGCTGGTCTGGATCTCCCAGCGCGCGGCGGCGTCGTTCCACTGCGCACCGGTCATCTCGCAGCCGAAGATGTGGCGGTCGCGTACCCCGTACTTGTCGGCGACGCCCTGGATGTAGCGCTGGATCTCCGGCTGCCTGGAGAACGAGCGGCTCCAGTCCGGGTTGAGCGCGAAGGAGTACGAATACAGCTGGGAGGGCACATCGCAGGCCGCGCCCGGGTAGGTGTTGTCGCGCCAGGTGCCGCCGACATCGTGCCCGCGCTCCAGCACGAGGTAATCGTTGTGCCCCTGCTGGCTCAGGCGGATCGCCATGCCCAGACCGGAAAACCCGCTGCCCACGATGATGATGCGGGAGTGACGGGCAGGCCGGTTGCCGACAGCTTTGTCTGTAACCTTGCGACTCATATAAGCGAGCGTAAGGTCTTATTGAGCAGGAGTCAACAGTATTGACTCACGTTCAGTAGTATCGGTGTGGTGAGTAGGGAACGCAGCCGGGACCAGACCGTATCCAAGCGTGTGCGCCTGAGCCCGGAGGAACGCCGCCGACAGCTCATCACGCTGGGCGTGGAGATGCTGCGCGGACGCGCGCTCGAAGACGTCTCCATCGGCGAGATCGCGGCCCAGGCCGGCATCTCCCGGGGCCTGCTGTTCCACTATTTCCCGTCCAAACAGGACTTCCACCTGGCGATCGTCCAGTACGCCAATGCCGAACTCCTGGAGAAGACCGCACCCGACCGCACCCTGCCGCTCTACGACATGCTGCGCGACGCGATCGAACGCTATGTCGACTACGTCAGCGAGAACCGCACCTCCTATCTGGCCCTGCTGCGCGGCCCGGCCAGCGCCAGCCCCGAACTGGTCGCCCTGGTCACCCAGACCCGTCTGGCCCTCGTCGACCGCATCCTCACCGAATCCCCGATCGCCGTCGACGATCCGGACCGCCCCCGCCTGCGCCTGGCCGTGCGCGGCTGGATCGCCTTCGTGGAGGAGACCACCCTCACCTGGCTGCGCGAGGAACCCATCCCCCGCGAGACGCTGGTCGACATGCTCGTCGACTCGCTCCCGGCCCTGGCACTGAATCCAGTGCTCGCGGCGGCACTGCGCGCCTGAGAGACCCGCCGGACGCCGGTGTCTCGACGCGGCGAGTTGGTCGGAACCCGGCGGCGCGAACGGCCCGCGCGGCATCATCCGCGTCCGGGCCGTCGCACCCGGCGGGCGTTCTCAGTGCGGTACCGAGACGGCCTCCACGAAGTGGGCGAGCTGCTCGTCGCTTACATTGCGGGCCAGATCGGATTCGCAGATCATGCCGACCAGGCGTTTGCCGTTGCGGGTGTCGATGACCGGGAGGCGCTTGATCTGCGCCTGTTCCATCATCTCGAGCACTTCGGAGACATCGGTGTCGGCCGATACCCACCGCGGGGTGCCCTGCGCCAGATCGCCCGCCCGCACCCGGCTCGGGTCGTGGCCCTCGGCGATGCAGCGCACCACGATGTCGCGGTCGGTGAGCATCCCGATGAGGCGGTCGTCATTGCAGATGGGCAGGGCGCCGACGTCCATATTGCGCATCAGCTGCGCGGCCCTGTCCAGGGTTTCGTCGGCGGGGACGCAGGTGGCGTCCCGGTGCATGATGTCGCGTGCCTTCATGGCCTTCACAACAATCCTCCTGAGGGTGGGGTGAGTGAATCCGGCACTACTTCGGGCCGAATCCATCGTGACCCACCTCACAGCAGGGGTCAATGGTTGGATTTGCGGGCCGATAGCGGACGCATACCGCCGACGCCCGGCGCCGAGGCCCGCACGGCCAGTGCGAGCAGGCCGTCCAGCGCCAGGGCGAGGGCGGCGACCAGGATCGCGCCCACCAGCACCCGGTCGTATTTGTAGAGGCCGATACCGTCGAAGATGTAGCGACCGAGCCCACCCAGATTGACGTAGGCCGCGATGGTGGCGGTGGCGACCACCTGGAGGGTGGCCGCGCGCAGCCCGGTCAGCAGGATGGGCAGCGCATTGGGGAATTCCACGCGCAGCAGGATCTGGTACTCGCGCATCCCCATGGCGCGGGAGGCGTCCACGACCAGCGGGTCCACATTGGCCACCCCCGCGTAGGCCCCGGCCAGCAGCGGCGGAATGCCCACCGTGATCAGCGCCAGCAGGGGCGGAACCAGACCCAGCCCCATCAGCAGCACCAGGAAGGTGAGCAGACCGAGGGTGGGCAGGGCGCGCATGGCGTTGGCGAAGCCGACGATGAACGCCGAGCCGCGCCGGGTGTGGCCGATGACCATGCCCAGCGGCACGGCCAGCGCCGCGGACAGCGCGACCGCCAGGAAGCTGTACCAGAGATGCTCGCGCAACCGGGCGGCGATACCGGCGGGCCCGGACCAGTTGCCGGCCGTGCTGAGGTATTCCCAGGCCTGCACGAAAAGGTTCATGCCGCACTACCTTTCGGAGCAGCCGCACCGCCGGTCGGGGCCGCCGGACCCTTCGCCGGATCGATCGCGCCGCGCAGCCGCCGCCGGGTGCCGGGCGTGCGGCCGGTGCGCAGCCACGGCGTGGCCAACCGGCCCAGCAGGTAGAGCAGGCGGTCGATCACCAGTGCCAACACCAGCACGACGATGATGCCCGCGATGATCTCGTCCGGATAGTCGCGCTGATATCCCTGGGTGAACAGTTTGCCGAGACCGCCGACGCCGATGAGCGCGCCCACGGTGACCATGGAGATATTGGTGACCGCCACCACCCGCAGATTCGCTACGAAAACCGGGAAGGCCAGCGGGAATTCGACGGTGAGCACGCGGCGCAGGCGGGCGTAGCCGATGGCGTCGGCGGCGTCGAGCACCGCCGCGGGCACCGAATCCAGCGCCGTGGGCACCGCGACCACCAGCAATGCCACCGAGTAGATGGTCAACGCGATGATCACGTTCAGCGGGTCGATGGTCGAAATGCCCAGCAGCGGCGGCAGAATCACGAACAGCGCCAGCGACGGAATGGTGTACGCGATTCCGGCGGCGGTGACGGTGATCCGGCGCAGCCACGGAACCCGGTGCGCCACCGCGCCCGCCGGAATGGCGATCAGCAGCCCGAGCAGCAACGGCACCAGCGCCAGCACCAGATGGGTGCGGGTGTATCCGGCGATCTCGCCGAAATTGTCGATGAGGTACCTCATCGCGCGCCGCTCCCCCGACGCGAGCCGCCTACGGGCGAACCCCACGCAGCACCGGCGGAATGCGGCCTGGTCGGCGAGGCGACGGACAGCCGGGTCACGGCGGCGGGCGGCCGAGTCGCGGCGGCGGTGAGCGGCCCAGTCGCCACAGCGGCGGGCAGCCGGGTCACCACGGTGGTGGTCCGCCGACTCGCCGCGGTGGCGGGCGGCCACGCCGCTACGGTGGTTGCCGGGCGGGTCGGCACGGTGCGCATTTCACGCCTCCCTGTCGACGGTCGGTGCTTCCTGGAAGTAGTGCTTGTTGCGGTCGGTGTCCTCGCCGGAGCGTTGGCGGGCCAGTGCCTCGAGCACGTCGCCGGCGTCGATGCCGCCGCGCACCGCGCCGGTATCGTCCACGGCCACCCCGATTCCCGACGGCGAGGAGACCGCGGCGTCCAGTGCGAGCCGCAGGTCGCCGTTCGGCGGGAACAGGGAGCCGCCCGCGGACATGCAGTCGCGCAGCGGATTTCCGGCGCGGAAGGCTTCCACGCCGGTGACGTCGATCCAGCCGAGCGGCTTGCGTTCGGAGTCCACCACCAGCACCCAGTCACCGAGCAGCAGCCGCTGCCCGCTGATCTCGTCCTCGGTCGCGGTGGCGACGCCCAGGATCGGCACCGTGTCGGCGGAGCGGAACGACAGCGCCCGGTAACCCCGGTCGCGGCCGACGAATTCGGCGACGAAGTCGTTGGCGGGCTGGGCCAGCACATGGTCGGGGGTGTCGTACTGCTGGAGCACGCCGCCCGGCCCGAAGACCGCGATGCGTTCGCCCAGGGTGACCGCTTCGTCGATATCGTGGGTGACGAACACGATGGTCTTGTGCAGTTCGGCTTGCAGCCGCAGCATTTCGGTCTGGAGTTCGGCGCGCACCACCGGATCCACGGCGCTGAACGGCTCGTCCATGAGCAGGATGGGCGGATCGGCGGCCAGCGCCCGCGCCACCCCGACGCGCTGTTGCTGACCGCCCGACAGCTGGGACGGATAGCGTAGCGCCAGACCGCGGTCCAAGCCGACGCGGTCCAGCACCTCCAACGCCGCCGTGCGCGCCTGCTTGCGCCGCACCCCCTGGAGCACCGGCACCGTGGCCACGTTGTCCAGGACGGTGCGGTGCGGCAGCAGACCCGCACTCTGGATGACGTAGCCGATACCGAGCCGCAGCTTCACCGGGTCGATCGCCGAAATATCCTGTCCGGCAACGGTGATCGTCCCCGAGGTGGGGGCGATCATGCGATTGATCATGCGCATCGAGGTGGTCTTCCCGCAGCCGGACGGGCCGACGAAGACGGTGAAGGAACCGGATTCGATGCGCAGGTCCAGATCGTGTACGGCGGTGGTGCCGTCCGGATAGGTCTTGGTGACGCCGCGGAACTCGATATCGGACACGTGGCCCTCCCTATGCGATCGGCTTGTCGAGCCCCTGCGCCCGCACCCAGTCCGCCGCCGCGGCGGCCGGTTCGGTCTTGCTCGCGCCGGAGACCGCGGTATTGAGCGAAATCAGTTCCGCCGTGGTGAGTTTCGCCGACACGGCGTTGAGGACGGACACCAGCTTGTCGCTCTTCTTGGCGGCGTTGAACAGCGGCACCACGTTCTGGGCGGCGAAGTTGTTCTTCGGATCGGCCAGCACCACGAGGTCGTTCTCCGCGATGGCGGGTGAGGTGGTGAAGATGTCGGCGGCCGTCACCTGCCCTTCGACGAGTGCGCGCACGGTGGCCGGACCGCCGCCGTCGGCGATCGGCACGAAGTTGCCCGGCGCGATGTCGAGGTCGTAGTTCTTCTTCAGCCCCGGCAGACCGCCCGGCCGCTCCTGGAATTCCGCGGGCGCGGCGAACGTGACCTCGGCCGAGTGCGGGGCCAGATCGCCGATGGTCCGCAGGTTCCAGCGGTCGGCGGTGGCGCGGGTGACCACCACGGCGTCGGAGTCCTGGGCGGGAGCCGGGTCGGCGATGGCGAGCTGATCGCCGAGCGCGGCGGTGAGCGCGGCGTTCACCTCGTCGGCGGAGGTGGCGGTCGCCGCCGAGTCCAGGTACTGGAGCAGGTTGCCGGTGTAATCGGGCACCAGGCCGATCGAGCAGCTGCGCAGCGCCGGGACGTACGCCTCGCGGCTGCCGATATTGAGTTTGGTGTCGACGCTGAAACCGTTGGCGCGCAATGCTTCCGCATAGATGTTGGCGACAGTCTCGGATTCCGGGAAGTTGGCCGAGCCGACGGTGACCTGGTTCTCGTCGGTGCTGCAGCTGCCGCCGCCGCTCGAGAGCGGGTCGGAGTCGCCGCACGCCGTGAGCGCCATGGCGGCCGCGAGCGCGACAGCCGCGGCGATCACCCGGGCAACGGTGAAAGCGGGGCGTAGTCCGCGGCGGCCACGCGTGGTGATCGGGGATTTCACAACTGTCCTTCCGACATCCCAGCGGATCGACAGCGGCCACGGGATGGGAGGACCGGACCGCTCATGGGTGTCCATATTGCCTGGCTCGCCGAGTTGTCGCTGACTTCTCCTGGGCGTTTCGCGCAATCGAGTGTGCCGCTGTCCACCGCCCGCACCCCCGCCAGGCAGACTGTCGCACATGTTCGGCGCAACGATTCGCTTCGGGCGGAATGGTTTCGGTCGGCTGCTCGGTATGGCACTGGTGGTGGTGTCGGCGGCGGCCATGGTGTCCTGTGCCCGCGACGACGATCCGGCCATCGTGGTGGGTGCGGGTGATTCCGCGCAGGCGCGGGTGGTCGCCGAGATCTACGCGGGCGCGCTGGCCCGCACCGGAGCCCGCACCGCCGTCGCGGCCGACCTCGGCACCCGCGCCGACTACCTCGCCGCCCTCGACGCCGCCAC
The DNA here is from genome assembly GCF_000308635.1 of Nocardia otitidiscaviarum NBRC 14405. GTDB lineage: Bacteria > Actinomycetota > Actinomycetes > Mycobacteriales > Mycobacteriaceae > Nocardia > Nocardia otitidiscaviarum. Next base: position 49,266 of record NZ_BAGD01000104.1, read on the forward strand.
CATCGCGGTGACCGGCGACGACACCGGCGATCTGCTGCGCGCCCTGCACGCCGACGCCACCGCGACCGCCCCCGCGAAGGTGCTCGCGGCCGTCTACGCGGCGCTGCCCGAGGGCATCGTGGTCTCCGACCCCGCCGACGGCACCGATCTGCGCATCACGCTCACCACCCGCGCCGCCGAGAACCTCCCCGCCACACTGCCGGACCTGGCTCCCCGCTGCGCCGAGCTGCGGGTGGGCATCACCACCGGCACACCCACCGATCCGCTGCGCCCCGCCCTCGACCCCGCGCGGGACGTGCGGGACCCGCTGCGAAACACCTACGGCTGCAACATCACTCAGATCACCGCGTACCCCGACGATATCGCGACCCGAAACGCCCTGCTCAACGGCGAGGTCCAGGCGGCCGTCCTGTCCGTCCCCCCGCCGTTGCTGCCCGGCCCCACCCCGGAAGACCTCACCACCATCGCGGACCCCGACTACGCCTTCCGCGCCCAACAGGTCCTCCCCGTCATCCGCAAGGGCGCACTCACCGGCGACCAGACCCGCAAACTGAACTACGTGGCGGGCGAACTCACCACCGCCGACCTCGCCGCCATGGTCCGCGACGTCCGCGACCACAACGCCTCCCCCGCCGACCTGGCCCGCTCCTGGCTCGACGCCCACGCCCTGTAGCGGGACGTCGGTCGCACACGCGCCCGCCGCCGCAGCGGGGACCACCGACGCGCCACGCCCGACGGGATCGCACGTTCCGACGGAACCGCACGTCCGGGGACAGCCCGGCGCTAGCCCGACGCACGCGACGGGGGTCCGGCTCCGATGGAGCCGGACCCCCGTCCCGGTGACGTCTCCCGAGCTACGCGACGCCCTCGGCGCGGGCGGTGGCGGCCACGGCCTCGGCGACGGCCGGGGCCACGCGGGGGTCGAGGGGGCTGGGGATGATCTTGTCGGCGGAGAGCTCGTCGGCGACGACGCCGAAGATGGCGTCGGCGGCGGCGACCTTCATGCCCTCGGTGATGCGGCGCGCGCCCGCGTCCAACGCGCCCTTGAAGACGCCGGGGAAGGCGAGCACATTGTTGATCTGGTTCGGGAAGTCGCTGCGCCCGGTCGCCACGATGGCGGCGTACTTGGCGGCCACCTCCGGGTGGATCTCCGGGTTCGGGTTGGACATGGCGAAGACGATGGACTCCGGCGCCATGGCGGCGATGAGCTCCTCGGCGACGGTGCCCGCCGACAGCCCCAGGAACACGTCCGCACCGGCGAGCGCCTCGGCCGGGCCGCCGGTGATATGGCGCGGGTTGGTGCGCTGGGCCAGTTCGGCCTTGACGTCGTTGAGGTCGGTGCGGTCCTGGCTCACCACGCCCTTGGAGTCGAGCACGATGATATCGGAGACACCGGCGGCCAGCAGGATGTTCGTGCAGGCCACACCGGCGGCGCCGGCGCCGGAGACCACGACCTTCATGGCGGACATATCGCGCTGCTGGAGCGCGGCCGCGCCCTTCAGGGCGGCCAGCACCACGATGGCGGTGCCGTGCTGGTCGTCGTGCATGACCGGGCAGTCCAGCGCCTCGATGACGCGCTTCTCGATCTCGAAGCAGCGGGGGGCGGAGATGTCCTCCAGGTTCACCGCGCCGAAGCTCGGGCGCAGGCGGATGAGGGTCTCCACGATGGCGTCCGGATCCTTGGTGTCGAGCACCAGCGGGATGGAGTCGAGACCTGCGAACTTCTTGAACAGCGCCGCCTTGCCCTCCATGACGGGCAGCGAGGCGCGTGCGCCGATATCGCCCAGGCCCAGCACGGCGGTGCCGTCGGAGACCACCACGACCAGGCGCTCGGCCCAGGTGTAGGTCTTGGCCAGGGATTCGTCCTCGGCGATGCCGAGGCACACCTTCGCCACTCCGGGGGTGTAGGCGATGGACAGGTCGCGCTGGGTCTCGAGCGGTGCGGTGAGTTCGACCGACAGCTTGCCACCGAGGTGACCCGCGTAGATTTCTTCCGTGGTGATGTCGGCCAGGTTCGCCGCATTGGTCGACGGGGTCGCGGTGGCGTTCACTGCTTCAGTCACGGGTGACACGATTTCACTCCTGCTCGATGCGGACTCAACCGTTTGACGGTTACCGTTCGGTAATAGGTATTAATGGTTTTCGGGGGCTCTGAGGTGCGCTGACCACGCCGTCGAAACGCACTGTGCCACTGTCGTCGGTCGACGTGACATAGGCAAGGGTCCGACGGTTTGGAAAGAGCGTGTCGCTGCACAGATCGTCGAGCGAGAAAACCGGACGGGTGTGTCCGGGCATGGTGCCGGGGTGATCGTGATCACCGGATCTCCCGACCGGCTGGGGTGACAGCGGACGGGGATCGTCATATCTTGCCAGCAGCCGCGACGACGTGCCAAATCGGGCCTACGGTCCGTCTCGCTCATTCACCATTTTCAGAGCGTAGTGGACGGTAATTAACCGGAGGTAAGGGAGAACTCGCACGACCGCGTCACGATTCGGTGAGACATCACAATGCGGTCTACTCGGCTGCGGTGAGTTCCCCCACGGCCGTATTCGCCGCCGACCGGTCGGAACGGACCCACACCGAATCCAAGCCGCCCGACACCAGCCGCACCCGCCCCGCGCGGCTGCGGCCCGGATGGTCGGTGCGGCGATGCATGCCGCGGGTCTCGGTGCGCGCGAGCGCGCTGTACTTGGTCCAGCGCGCTACCGCCAGCAGCGCCGCCGCCTGCCGGGCGCGCAACCGGTCCGCCCCGCCGCCGCCCAGATCGAACCGCACGCCCGGCCACACGCCGTCCAGTTCGCCGATGCTGTCACGCAGGCTGCCCTCGCTGCGCCAGTACGAACGCCGCAGCGGCAGGGTGTGCTCCTGCACCAGGCCGACCACCGCGCGCGGGTCGATGCCGGACCGCGCGCCCAGTCCGGCTCCGGGCACCGCGCGCGTCTTGCCGATCTTGCGCCGCTCCCGCGCGAACCGGGCCGCGGCGGCGCCCGACCACACCCCGGAGGAGATCGCCCAGGCCCCGTTCTGCCCGCCGAAGCCGCTCACCGCACCCGTGATCGGCTCCCGTGTGGTCACATCGCCCGCGCCGAAGAGGCCCGGCAGGTTGGTACCGCAGTCGGGTCCGGTCAACCGCAGGCCGCCGGTACCGCGCACCGTCCCCTCCAGCACCGCCCGCAGCGGCACCCGCCCGGCCGCGTCCAGGCCGCCCGCGCGGATCAACTGGGTGCGCAGGGCGTCCGGCAGGTCGTCGGCCAGGGCGTAAACCCGTCGGCCGTCCGCGATGGCGGCGAACGCCTCGGCCCGGGAACCGAATTCGCGACCGCCGCCCGCCGACCGCTCGTCGTGCAGGGTCGCCAGGTACATGAGCAGATCCGGCGCGAACACCGCGGGCGCGCCCGCGACCCCGGTGGGCGCCAGGGCGTAGGCGCTGGAGAATTCCATCCCCGAGAGTTCGGCTCCCGCTTCGGCGGCCATGAGCAGTCCGTCGCCGGTGTCCACGTCGGTGCCCGCCCCGCCGGACAGGAAGGCGCAGCCGCCGGTGGCCACCACCACGGCGGCGGCCCGGGCGGTCCAGGTGCGGTGCCCCTTGGCCAGGGCGATCCCGGCGGCGCCGGAGACCAGGCCGTCGCGATCGGTGAGCAGTTGCAGGGCGGGATGCCGGTCGAGAATCCGCACCCCCGCGATCACCATGCTGCGCCGCATGCGGCCGAGGTATTTGGCCCCGTCGAGCACCACCCGGGTGGGTCCGGCCACCGGTTCGCCGTCGACCCGGAACCCGCGGCGCACCAATTGCTCCACGCGCCGGTGCGTCTCGTCGAGGACCCGGTACATCCACTCCGGATCACCCAGGCCCTTGCCACCCGCGAAGCCCTGTCGCACCGCCTCGTCGCGGGCCGGACCGGGCGGCAGATTCCAGAGTGAGACCGTGCCGCAGGCGGTGGGGCCGCTGGCTCCCGCGCGCGCCTTGTCGACCACGAGAACCCGAGCGCCGCGGGCGGCCGCCGCCAAGGCGGCCCAGCAGCCCGCCGGGCCACCGCCCAATACGAGCACATCGGCCTCGAACTCGGTCATATCGACAGATGTTCGACCACAGTTCAACCGGCCGCAACCGTTATCCGCGTTCCGATTTCCGCACCGAGACAGAGTTGTTACCGATTACTCGGGGAATGGAATTCAGACGCCGACGGCCTCCTCGATTTCCGCCTCGATCTCGCTCTCGGTCGGCTGCCGCGACCGCTCGGACCGCGCGCGTTCGTAGCGCGCCGCCACGACCACCAGTGCCACCCCGGCCGCCAACCACAGCAGCAGGCTCAGCAGCCGTCCGCCCAGTCCGGCATTGTCGAAGTAGAGCAGCCCGCGCGCGCCCTCCACGAAACCCGCGCCGTTCCAGAAGGCGTGCAGCGCGCCGAAGAAGCCGTTCTGGAGTTCGGGGCCGTACACGCCGCCCGCGGTGGTGAAGTTGAGCATGACGAACAGCACCATGAGCGCCAGCGTGGTCCAGCGTTGCAGGAAGGTGTGCAGGCCGATGCCCACCGCCACGATGCCCGCGCTGTACAGCAGGCCCAGACCCCAGACCCCCGCGTAGCCGTGATCCACGATGTGGAAGACGGGACCGGCCAGCACGATGCCGATCACGCTCACCGCCAGCGACATGCCCAGCCCGAGCAGAGCGCGCACGCCCATGGGCAGCGCGGCACCGGCCGCACCGATCACCGCGACGCTGGTGTACGAGCCGATGCTCAACGCGACCAGCAGGAAGAACAGGCCCTGCGCGGTGGGATCGCCCGCGGCGGGTGCGGCCACGTCGGTGACGGTCAGCGGTGCGCCCTGCCGGGCGGCGACCTGGCCGAAGACCGCTTCCACGGCCATGGCGGTGGTATCCGAACCGGCCTTGGCGACCAGCAGTTCGGGCTGCCCCGGACCGGGCAGGTACGCACCGGAGAGCTCGCGGTCGCGCAGTCGCGCCACGGCCTGCTCGCGGTCGGGCAGGGTCACCACCTCGAGCGCGGCGCCGCCGCCGTCCTTCAGGGTCTGGGCGAGGACCTTGACCTCCGGGCTGTCACCGATGACGGCGATCTGGAGGTGGTGGGGTTCGGGCTGGTGGAACGCGCCCAGGTAGGCGAGGCCCATGCCGAGGCACATGAGCAGCGGTGTGAGCAGGTGACCGGCGAGGTGCCGCAGCTGAGGCGAGGCCATACACTCTCCAATGGTTGGTAAATACAACTATTATCGTTGTATGATACAACCATGAATTCCGAGCCCGCCTACCCCACCCGTGCGGCGGCCATCCAGAGCATCCAGCGCGAACTCACCGCCTTCGCCCGCCGCGCCCGCGGCAGATCGGCGGAACTGCACCCGGAGCTGTCCCTGGTGGCGTTCACCATCCTGGACCTGGTGATCGAACGCGACGGCTGCCTGGCCGCCGAGCTGGCCCAGCACTTCGCCCTGGACAAGTCCACCGTGAGCCGCCAGGTCAGTGCCCTCGAACAGGCGAATTACCTACGGCGCGAAGTGGATCCGACCAACCGGCGCAACCATGTCCTGCACGCCACCGCGGCCGGACGCGAGATCGCCCGCGAGGCCGACGAACGGCGGCGGGAAGCGTTCACACTGCGCTTCCTGGACTGGGACGACGCCGACGTCGCCCGATTCGCGGACTATCTGCGCCGCTACAACGACAGCGACTGAGACCTAGTCCCACCACTGTGTCCACAGCAGCGCCGAGACCGTCGCCAGTACGATCACCGCGCCGACCAGCGTGGCACCCCAGGTCCGCCGACGATCGGCGTAGACCTGCACCCCGACCGCCAGCACCGCCGCCGCGATGTGCCAGGCGATCACGCCGACTCCGGGCCCCGGGAAACCCTTGCGCGCCCCGAGGATTCCGGCTCCCAGCACGGTCGCCGCCAGCACCGCCGTCCCCCCGGCGACCACCCCACTCAACCCCCGCACCACCCTCATGACGTCCCCTTGGAGATCACCGGCACACCCGTCGCCTTGCCCACCAATTCCTCGAACTGCTCCGGATCGGTGGTGAATTCGCCGATCCGGATGGTCTTGTTGCTGCCGTGGTAGTCGGAGGAGCCCGTGGTCAGCAGGCCCAGTTCGGCCGCCAGCTCGGTGAGCACCGTGCGGTCGGCGGCATTGTGGTCGGGGTGGTCGATCTCCAGGCCGCCCAGGCCGATCGCGGCCAGATCGCGGATATCGTCCAGCGCCAGCAGCCGTCCGCGCTTGCGCGCCCGCGCGTGCGCCACCACACTCACACCCCCGGCCGAGGCGACCATCTCCACCGCACGCCGCAGCGGGGTATCCGCCTTCTCCACGTAGTAGCGGCCGTGCGGGGCGAGCAGATCCTGGAAGGCCGCGTCCACACTGGGCACCACCCCGGCCGCCACCAGCGCCCGCGCCAGATGCGGCCGACCCGCCGACGGACCCACCGAGGCCATCAGCTCCTCCGGATCGACGGGCAGGCCGTCGGCCGCCATGCGCTCGGCCATCCCGCGCAGCCGGACCACACGTTCGGCGCGCAGCCGCTCCCGCTCCTGCGCGAACGACTCGTCGGAGGGATCGAACAGGTACGCCAGCAGGTGCACCGGCACCGGATACCCGTCCTCGCCCATGCCCACACACGACATCTCCATCCCCCGTACCAGCGTCACCCCCGGCGGCAGCGCCTCGACCGCCGCGGCCCAGCCGGAGGTGGTGTCGTGGTCGGTCAGCGCCACCACGTCCAGTCCGGCGGCCGCGGCGTTGCGGACCAGTTCGGCCGGGGTGTCGGTGCCGTCGGAGGCGGTGGAATGGGTGTGGAGATCGATGCGCACGGGTCCATCTTGCCTGCGCCGGTATCGATCTTGTTCGCCCCCGCCCGTCACGCGCGGTTCGACCGCCCCCGCGCGGATAGCATCGGGCCGTGCCCACCATGCCGCCGCTGCCGTCGTTCCGCGGGCCGCGCCGCGCCGCCGACGGGGACCGACCGCGCATTCCGGTGCCGACCGCGCGCGCCGTCGTGGACTGCGGGGTGTACGTGGCGGGCAAGCGGCTTCCGGGACGGTTCGCCCACGAGCAGGCCCTGCGCGAGGTCCGCGAACGCGGCGCGGGCTTCGTCTGGCTCGGGCTCTACGAGCCGGACGCCACCCAGATGGCGGACGTGGCGCGCACGTTCGGCCTGCACGACCTGGCGGTCGAGGACGCCGTGCAGGCGCATCAGCGCCCCAAGCTGGAGCGCTACGACGACACGCTGTTCGTGGTGCTGCGCACCGTCGACTACCACGAACACGAGTTGAACACCGTGAGCGAGATCGTGAGCACCGGCGAGATCATGGTGTTCCTCGGCACCGATTTCGTGATCACCGTGCGCCACGGCGACCACACCGCCCTGACCGGCGTGCGCCACGAACTCGAGGCCGACCCCGACCATCTCGCCCTCGGCCCGGCCACCGTGCTGCACGCCGTGGCCGACCGGGTCGTCGACACCTACGTGGAGGTGTCCGAGCGCATCGAAGACGATGTGGACCTGATGGAGGAGGCGGTGTTCACCCCGGGGAACAAGCTCACCGTCGAACCCATCTACCAGCTCAAACGCGAAGTGGTGGAACTGCGCCGGGCGGTGAACCCACTGGCGCTGCCGCTGCAATTCCTCACCCACGACACGGCGCTGCCGCTGCCGAAGGAGATCCGGCGCTACCTGCGCGACGTCACCGACCACCACACCGCGGTGGCCGAGCGCATCACCGATTTCAACGAACAGCTCAGCGCGCTCATCAATGCCGCGCTGGCGAAGGTGAGCGTGCAGCAGAACACCGATATGCGCAAGATCTCCGCATGGGCCGCCATGGCGGCGGTGCCCACCATGGTCGCGGGCATCTACGGCATGAACTTCGAGTACATGCCGGAACTGAAGTGGCCCTTCGGTTATCCACTGATCTGGGGGATCATCCTGAGCGCCTGCGGCGTGCTGCTCGTGCTCTTCCGACGCAACAGGTGGTTGTGAGAGCTCCGGTCAGAGGTTGGCCGCACCCCGATCGGGATCGCGTACGTCGATGCCCGCTTCGGTCCAGGCGTCGCGCAGGGCCGCCGCACCGCGAATCCGCACCCACGCCGCCTCGGTCGCGGTGATCGGGGTGACCGTCAGAAAGCGCACGGGCTCCGCCGGTTCCGGCAGCTTCACCTCGGCCATATCGCTCGCACCGAGCAGCACGGCGGTGAAGCGGGCGTTGTGCCACAGCGGTTCTCCCAGATCCAGCAATGCATCCGGTTGCAGCACAACGCCTTCCACGGCGGGCGTGGCCACCAGCACACCGAGGGTACGCACCAGGCCGGAACTCGCGCCCGCACTGCCCAACTGGGTGAGCACCAGTTCCGCGCGCGGGCCGCGCAGCGGATCGGCCAGCGCCGCGGAGGGATCGGTCATGGGATGGCGGGAGCCGCCCAGCGTCACGTAGTGCACCAGATCGCCCGCCGGAACGCGCAGGATCTCGATGGGCTCCAGCCCGAGGAAGGTCACCGAGGCGGAATCGACCGATGCCACCCCGAAATGTCCGAGCACCGCGGCCCGGACGTCGTCGATCACATCCATCCGCTAGATCGCCAGCCTCGCCAGCATGTCCCGCGCCTGCTCGGCCGCCTTGGGTTCGCACAGCACGTCGTAGCGGCCCGCCACCAACTGCATGGTGGAGGCGAAGTCGCGCTGGCCGCGGGTGGCCGCGTACGGAATGGCCGCCGAGATCAGGCCGAAGATGATGCCGCCGACCAGGCCGACCGCGATGATGCCCAGGCTGCTGCTGCCCTCGGGCCGGAACAGGCTCAGCAGCAGGCCGATGAACAGACCCAGCCACGCGCCCGAAACCATGCCGCCGCCGATGACCTTGCCCCAGGTCAACCGGTACAGCACGCGTTCGACCTGCATGAGGTCGACACCGACGATGGTGACGTTCTCGACCGGAAAGTGGTTGTCCGCCAGATAGTCGACGGCCTTCTGCGCCTCGGCGTAGGTGGGGTACGACCCGACCGGCCAGCCCGACGGGGGCGTCGGCAGTCCCGGCCGGTTGCGGTTGTTCGGTGTCCCCATGGGATTGGTCATAGCCATATCATGCTATTTCTGCTCGTCGGCGGGGCCAACGAAACGCGTGGTTCGCGTCATTCCGGCCGCCCGTCCTTTATCAGCGATGACCTGCGCCATCTTCGCACTGGCCTCATCGATCATCTCGTCACCCAGCATAACCGCGCCCCGCGCGCCACCATCGGCGGACGTGTGGAAGGCGTACGCGTCCAGGATCTCCTCGGCCTTGTCGTAGTCGGCCTGGCGCGGGCTGAAGATCTCGTTGGCCGCGGCGATCTGGTCCGGATGCAGTACCCATTTGCCGTCGAAGCCGAGCGCGGCGGTGCGGGCGGCATTGCGGCGGAAGCCCTCGATATCGCGGACCGCCAGATAGGGGCCGTCGATGGCCTGGAGGCCGTGCGCGCGGGCGGCGAGCAGGATCGTCATATAGATGTGGTGGTAGGCGTCGCCCGGCGTGTAACCCTCGGGCTGCTCCCCCACCACCAGGGTGCGCATGCTGATGCTGGCCATGAAGTCGGCGGGGCCGAAGACCAGCGTCTGCACCCGGGGGCTGGCGGTGGCGATCTCGTCGATATTGCGCAGGCCCAGGGCGTTCTCGATTTGCGGTTCGATGCCGATCCCGCCGGGGGTGAGGCCGTTGGCCTTCTCCAGCTGGGTCAGCAGCAGGTCCAGGGCGCGCACCTGGCCCGCGTCGGTGACCTTGGGCAGCAGGATGGCGTCCAGATTCGCGCCCGCGCCGTCCACGACCATGATCACGTCGGCGTAGGTCCACTCGGTGGTCCAGTCGTTGACCCGCACCACGCGGATCTGGTCGCCCCAGCCGCCGGAGTTCAGGGCCGCCACGATATTCGCCCGTGCCGCCGCCTTCGCCGCCGGCGCGACCGCGTCCTCGAGGTCCAGGAACACCTCGTCGGCGGCGAGTCCCTTGGCTTTCTCGATCATGCGCTGATTGCTGCCGGGTACGGCGAGTACCGAACGGCGCGATGTCATGCGTCACCTCTCACATCCGCGCTCGTGGCGCGACAATTCGGGCAGCCAGACCCTCTAGCCTGACAGTTATGGCAGCGACGAAGGTATTCGCCGCCCGGCTCGCGGGCCTGGTGGTACTGGGACCGGACGGGGAGTCTATCGGCCGCCTCCGTGATCTGGTGATCTCCATCCGGTACGACCGGCAGCAGCCGCGCATCCTCGGCATCCTCGTCGAACTGCCCACCCGGCGGCGCATTTTCGTGCCCATGCTGCGGGTGACCTCGATCGAACCCGGCGCGATCACCCTGAATACCGGCACCATCAGCGTGCGCCGCTTCGAGCAGCGGCACGGTGAGATGCTGGCCATCGCCCAGATCATCGACTCCACCGTGCGGGTGGACGATCCGGAACTGCCGGAGCTGGGCAATATCGATGTGGTGGTGACCGATCTCGGCCTGGAGCAGACCCGCACCCGCGACTGGGTGGTGTCCCGGGTGGCGGTGCGCGAACGCCGCCGGCTGGGCTCGGCCTTCCGTCGCCGCGGGGCCGTGCACGTGGTCGCGTGGTCGCATGTGCGGGGTTTGACTCAGACGGAGCTCAACCTGCCGGGCCAGGACGTCACCCAGCTGCTCGAGCAATTCGAGGGCATGCGGGCGGCGGATGTCGCACATCTGGTGCGCGAACTCCCGGAGAAGCGCCGTATCGAGGTGGTGCGCGCGCTCGACGACGAGCGCCTCGCCGATGTGGTGCAGGAATTGCCGGAGAACGACCAGATCGAACTGCTGGAACAGCTCGGCACCGAACGCGCCGCCGACCTGCTCGAGGCGATGGACCCCGACGACGCCGCCGACCTGCTCGGCGAGCTGCCCGCGGGCGAGGCGGAATCGCTGCTGGCCCTGATGGATCCGGAGGAATCCGAACCGGTGCGGCGGCTGCTCGAGCATGCGCCTTACACCGCCGGTGGCCTCATGACCCCCTCCCCGGTGGTGCTCACCGCCTCCACCACCATCGCCGAGGCGCTGGCCCGGGTGCGCGATCCGGATCTCACCCCGGCACTGGCCTCCATGGTCTTCGTGGTGCGCCCGCCGACCGCGACGCCCACCGGCCGGTATCTGGGCTGCGTACACATTCAGCAACTACTGCGCGAACCTCCGGCACACCTGGTGGGCGGCATTCTCGACACCGATCTGAGCCCGCTGCGCCCGGAGGCGTCACTCACCGCGGTCACCCGCTATTTCGCCACCTACAACCTGGTGTGCGGGCCGGTGGTCGACGACGAGAACCACCTGCTGGGCGCGGTCTCGGTGGACGATCTGCTGGACCACCTGCTGCCCGAGGACTGGCGCGAACAAGATGAGCACGAGCTCACCGAGGCGACCGGAACCGTTGTCGCGCACAAGCTTCCGGGAGGCAAGCCATGACCGACCACAGCCCCCGGGGGCGGTTGGAGACGCCGTCGGAGTCGCGCTTCCGGTTCGACTGGGACGCCGAGGCGCTGGCCCGCTCCAGCGAACGCGTGGCCCGGTTCCTGGGCACCGGGCGCTATCTGGCGATCCAGACCGTCGTGGTGGTGGTGTGGATCGTGCTCAATGTCTTCGCGGTGAGCCTGCGCTGGGACCCGTATCCGTTCATCCTGCTCAACCTGGCTTTCTCCACTCAGGCCGCCTATGCCGCGCCGCTCATCCTGCTGGCGCAGAACCGGCAGGACAATCGCGACCGGGTGGCCTTCGAAGAGGACCGGATGCGCGCCGCCCAGACCAAGGCCGACACCGAGTTCCTGGCTCGGGAGCTGGCGGCGCTGCGGTTGGCCGTCGGCGAGGTCGCGACCCGCGACTACCTGCGGCGCGAACTCGAGGACATCAAGGATCTGATCACCCATCTGGACGGCGAATCCGCAGGTGGAACGGACAAATCAGACCGGTCAGGCGAACGCAAAAAGAAGAAGGGTACCGAGAGAAAGAGGTCCGAGGTCGTAGTTTCGCCGCAAAAAGATGGCGAATGACGGCACAAGTTGCACACAACAAGCTTACGGATGGGTAACCTGGATCACGTTGTTCCGAGCAACCGACTCAGACACCTTCCACTGAGGTGGGTGTCACCGCGCTACCGGCTGCTCCACGACTGTTGAGGGGATTGTGTGGTGCCAAAACGAATAGCAGCTCCGGTGACAGCATCGGCTCTCATCCTGGCCGGACTCGTCACCGCCGGATCGGCCACCAATACCACCCACAGAACCGAGGCGCCCCAGGCTCCCGACGCCCTGCTGGCCGCCAGCGCGGTCGACGCCGTCGCCGCCGACCAACCCGCCTCCGACAAACTCGTCGGACTGGTGCCCGCCGCCCCGGAGCCGCCGCGCAAACTGCGCGCCCTGACCCCGCCCGCGGACGGCATGTTCAACGGCACCGTGCCGCTGCAGGACATCGCGCTCCCGGGCGGCGCCGGCGTACTCGGCATTCCGGAGATCGTGCTCGCCGCCTACCGCAATGCCGAGCTGGCGCTGGAATCCTCCATGCCCGGCTGCGGGCTGTCGTGGAATCTGCTGGCCGGAATCGGACGCATCGAATCCGGACATGCCAGCAATGGCCGCACCGACGCCGCGGGCACCACCGTCACGCCCATCTACGGCCCGGCGCTGGACGGAACCCTGCCGGGCAACGAGATCATCAAGGCCGCCGACGGCGGTTATGTGCGCGCCCTGGGCCCCATGCAGTTCCTGCCCGGCACCTGGGCGCTGTACGCCGCCGACGGCAACGGCGACGGCGTCTCCGATCCGCACAATGTCTTCGACGCCGCGCTGGCCGCGGGCAAGTACCTGTGCTCGGGCAATATGAACCTGCGCGATCAGCAGCAGCAGCTGCGGGCCGTGCTGCGCTACAACAACTCCATGTCGTACGCGGCCCAGGTGCTGAGCTGGTCGCACGCCTACAAGACCGGCGGCGCGCCCACCCAGGTCAGCATCTCGCCGGATCTCATCGCCCCGGGCAGCATTCCCACCGCGAGCGTGCCGGATATGACGCTGGCCAACAACACGCTCCCGACCCCGTCCACCTCGGAGCAGCCGCCGTCGAACACCGTCGCGCCGCAGCAGACGCCGACCCAGGTGATGATCACCATTCCGGGGCTGCCGCCGATTCCGTGCGGCATCTTCTGCCCGCCGCCCCCGCCGAACCCCTGTGCGCAGGAAGCGGTTCCGGCGCCGATGCCGGATCCGATGGACGCGGCGAATGCGGCACCGGAAGTGGGCAAAGCGGAGGAATCGGCCCAGCCCGACCTGTCCGGGCAGCAATTCGGTCCGGACGGTCGGCCGCTGCCGACCCCGGCGTCCTGCACCGCCCCCGAGGCCGCCCAGCCGCCGCAGCCCGCACCGCAGCCGCAGGCTCAGCCGCAGCCCGAGAATCCGGTGCTGCCAACGGAATCCGCACCGCCCGCGCCCGCCGAGGGCTCGGCTCCCGCGCCCGCGGAGGAGCCCGCCGCGCCGCCCGCGCCGGCCATCACGCTGCCGTTCGGCATCACGATTCCGCTGCCCCCGCCGCCCCCGGCCCCGGCTCCGTGACGCAAACGAGAAAAAGGATCACGAAGGAGTAACGAACAGATCTCGAATGCGGTACCGTGATCTCCATTGCATTACCGAGGGCACATCCGGACAGCAATGGAGGGCCATCACACCGTGGGACGTCACCGCAAACCGCCGGCCGTCAACGTACGTCGGCAGTCTGTCATCGCACTCACCGGACTCGTTCCCGCGGGGCTCGCCACCGTAACCGGGGCGGCCGACGGCAGCCTGGCCGACAAGCTGGCAAGCTCTGTGCAGCAACGGATTTCGCCTGAAGCCGACGATCACCTACCCAGACTGGAGGCGGCCGCCGCACCGGTGGCCGCCGCCCCGGAACTCCTGCTGCGAGAGGCCAAACAGGCCGCGCCGCCACCACCGCCGCAGGTGCGGACGATCGCGCAGCCCGACGGCCGCGCTCCGGCCGCCGCCCCCACCGGTCCGCTCGATATGCCCGGCATCGCCGAGGCCGCGTACAAGAACGCGGAACATGTACTGGCGGCGGAGAATCCGACCTGCGGCATGTCGTGGTCCATGCTCGCCGGTATCGGCCGCGTGGAATCCCGGCACGTTTTCGGCGGCAAGGCCGACGACGGCGGCAACCCGCTCACCCCCGTCTACGGACCGGTGCTGGACGGCAGCCTGTACGGCAACCACGTGATCTACGATTCCGACGGCGGCTCCCTGGACGGGCTCCAGGGTTACGACCGCGCGGTCGGTCCCATGCAGTTCCTGCCCGAGACCTGGAAGCACTACGCGGCCGACGGCAACGGCGACGGTATCGCCGACCCGCAGAACCTCTTCGACGCCACCCTCACCGCGGGCAAATACCTGTGCTCGGGCGGCCTCGACATGCGGGATCGGGCGCAGCAGACCCGCGCCATCCTCCGGTACAACAACTCCATGGCCTACGTCGCCAACGTGATGGCCTGGCAGGTCGCCTATCAGAGCGGCGTCGCACCGCAGCCCGCCCAATTGCCGCGCATCTGAGGCCCATCGATGCCACGCATCCGAGGCCCATCGATGCCACGCATCCGAGGCCCATCGATGCCACGCATCCGAGGCCAATAGACTGGCGTACATGCCAGTGGTAACGGAATCGGATGTGCGGGGCGCGCTCGCGAAGGTGGACGACCCGGAGATCCGGAAGCCGATCACCGAACTGGGCATGGTGAAGAGCGTCGAGATCGGCGCCGACAGCAGTGTCCACGTCGAGATCTACCTGACGACGGCGGCGTGCCCGCTCAAGACCACGCTCACCGAGCGGGTCACCAAGGCGGTCGCCGACGTGCCCCATGTGGGCGCGATCGACGTGACCCTCGACGTCATGAACGACGAGCAGCGCACCGAGCTGCGCCGCAAGCTGCGCGGCGACGCCGCCGAACCGGTCATCCCCTTCGCCCAGCCCGGGTCGCTGACCCGCGTGTACGCGGTGGCCTCCGGTAAGGGTGGCGTCGGAAAGTCCAGCGTCACCGTGAATCTCGCGGCCGCCATGGCCGCGCGCGGACTCGCGGTGGGCGTGCTCGACGCCGATATCTACGGCCACTCGGTGCCGCGCATGCTGGGCACCGACCAGCGGCCCACCCAGGTGGAGCGGATGATCATGCCGCCGGTCGCGCACGACGTGAAGGTCATCTCGATCTCCATGTTCACCCAGGGCAATACGCCCGTGGTGTGGCGCGGACCCATGCTGCACCGGGCGTTGCAGCAGTTCCTCGCCGACGTGTTCTGGGGCGATCTGGACGTGCTGCTGCTCGACCTGCCGCCCGGCACCGGTGACGTGGCCATCTCGCTGGCCCAGCTCATCCCCAATGCCGAGATCCTGGTGGTGACCACCCCGCAGCTGGCCGCCGCCGAGGTGGCCGAGCGCGCGGGCTCCATCGCGCTGCAGACCCGCCAGCGCATCGCGGGCGTCATCGAGAACATGTCCTGGCTCGATCTGCCCGACGGCACCCGCATGGACCTCTACGGCTCCGGCGGCGGTCAGACCGTCGCCGAGAACCTCACCCGCGCCATCGGCGCGAATGTCCCGCTGCTGGGTCAGATCCCGATCGAACAGTCGCTGCGCGAGGCGGGCGACGAGGGCACCCCCATCGTCCTGCGCGCCCCCGACAGCGCCTCGGGCAAGGCGCTGCGCGATATCGCCGACAAACTCGCGGTCCGCCGACGCGGCCTGGCGGGCATGTCCCTCAATATCGACACCACCCGCCACCTCTGACCTACCCCACACCCGAACAACCGACTCACCCCCACCGCCCTCGGCCAGCCCGCACGCACCGCAGCACTCGGACAGCCCACACACGCACCGCTGCGCTCGGACAGCCCACGCAGCACACTCCGAGCGGGTGCTCCCCCGGCACATCTCCCACCGGGCCAGCTCCCGCACCCCCACAACACGCCCACCACATTTCGCACACCCGAACATTTTGTTTCGGTGTACCGTTGACACTGTCGGACAGCGTGTACCGACAGCCACCGCGGTCCCGCGCCACCGCACCCAGGCGCGGGACCGCACCCACCACCACGCTCCCCCTCCCCCAACCGAATTCGACGGCCGAATTCCGCCGGGGCCGAGCCCACCCCCGCCCCCGAACGCCCCCTAAGCTCGAACCCATGCTCACGCTGCTGCTGTACGTGCTGATCGTCGGTCTGGTGGCCGCGCTGCTGTTCCTGGTCGCCAGCGCGGTATTCGGCCGATCCGAGGAGCTGGGCCCGCTCCCCGAGGGCACCACCGCCACCGTGCTCCCCGTCGACGGCATCACCGGCGGCGATGTGCGCGCCCTGCGCTTCCAGCAGGTGCTGCGCGGCTACAAGGCCGGTGAGGTCGACTGGGCCCTGACCCGCCTCGCCGCCCGCATCGACGAACTCGAATGGCAGCTGGCCCAGGCCCGCGCGGGCCAGCCCGCACCGGCCAACGGCACCTCGTACCGCGAGCACACCGCCACCCCGCACCGCGATACCGCCAACGGCACCGCTCGGCCGGACAGCGACACCGAACGTGCCCCACGCCCGGGCGACCCCGTCACCAGGCCGGTCGACCCCGCCGACAGCGCCCACCCTCCAAGCCACTTCGACCCCCACACCCCGCGGACGAATCCCGGCGAACCGTTCACACCCGGCGACCAGGCCGCTCGTACCGGCCGATTCTCTGCGGCGACCGAGGTCTCCGGGGCGTCGCGACCGGGCGAGACGCCCACCCCTGCGGTCCCGACGTTCGGGCATCCGAACGGCGGTCCGGTGTTCGGTTCGGTGCCGAGCGATAGCCCCGTCGCCACCGGGTCCAGTTCGGTGAACCGGACTACGCCCGCGGATTCCGGCGCGGGAGCACCGGACCACGCGCCCGCCGCGGGTCCGGGCCGGTCGGACGGGCAGGCGATGCCCGGCATCGTGCCCGGCGTCTCCACGCCCGAGACCGAGGCGGACGAGCGGTGACGACCCTGGAATCACCCGCCGACGGACTGACCAGGTGCGGCTGGTCGACCGGGTCGCAGCTGTATCGGGATTACCACGACCAGGAATGGGGAAAGCCCCTGCACGGGGATGACGCATTGTTCGAACGGATGTGTCTGGAGGCGTTTCAGTCCGGACTTTCCTGGATCACGATTTTGCGGAAGCGGCCCGCATTCCGGGCGGCGTTCGAGGGGTTCGAGATCGAGCGGGTGGCGAAGTTCGGGGACGCCGATGTGGAACGACTGCTCGGCGATCCGGGCATAGTTCGCAATCGCGCCAAAATCGAGGCTTGTATCACCAATGCCAGGGTTGCCCGGGAGCTCGACACCGGCCTCGACGAGCTGCTCTGGTCGTTCGCGCCGGGGCCGCGACCGCGTCCGGCGACACTGTCCGACGTGCCCGCCGTCACAGCCGAATCCACCGCTCTCGCAAAAGATCTGAAGAAGCGCGGCTTCCGTTTCGTCGGTCCCACGACGGCCTACGCGCTGATGCAGGCGACCGGAATGGTGGATGATCACGTGGTCGATTGCTGGGTACGCCCATAGCACCCGCACGCGCCACAACGGTCGGTTTTTGGAACTCAGGTACCCGCCCCGATCGGCGATAGGGAAGAATGGGTGCGGTGCGGCCCGCCACATACGCGCGGGCTGCCAGTTGGTGACAACTGGAGTTCCATGAAAGTGCGCAGCAGACCGCGCAGATCTGGAGGGAGCAGAGGATGGCGGCCATGAAGCCCCGCACCGGGGACGGTCCCCTCGAGGCAACCAAGGAAGGGCGTGGAATCGTCATGCGGGTTCCACTCGAGGGTGGCGGGCGTCTGGTCGTCGAGCTCACGCCGGAGGAAGCCGCGGCGCTCGGTGACGAACTCAAGAGTGTCACCAGCTAGCAGCCTGACCTGCCGGTGAGCCGCACCGACCCGGTGAACCGGCTCACCGGCACCGCAGCGACGCATCTCGGCGACACCGAACCGCTCACCGGTCCCGTACCGGGCCCGACCGAGCGGCCCTTCGCATGCGCCGATCTACTCTCCTGCCCGGAGTGCGGCCGGGACCTCACCGGCCGGGACCGCACCCTGCGCTGCCCCCGGGGCCACTCCTTCGACCTGGCCAAACAGGGCTACGTCAGCCTCCTCACCGGCTCGTCCACCAAAATGGCCGGCGACACCCCGGAAATGCTCGACGCCCGCGCCGCATTCCAAGCCGCGGGCCACTTCGCCCCCATCGCCGCGGCCGTGGCCCGTACGGTGGGCAATGCGCTCGCCCCGATGCACACGCCGTCGACACACCCGCCCCACGCCGACGAGGTGGATAGGGGCGACCTCGGACCCGCCCCAACCACCGGGACGCGGCATACGACGCCCGACCCAGCTCCGCACATGGCCGGCAGTCGAGTAGCGAGGAAGTTCGCGCCCGCGGCAACCCCGGCACCAACCTCGCGGGAGGCCGGGGGAACGACTGACGCCAGCCCGTCTGCGCCTGCGGCAGAAGCGGTGCGACCGGCAGCAACGGATGGAAGTGCGCCTGCCGCCGGGCTCCCCCGCCCCGGCGCATCATCGACCACGACCGGCCTCCCGCGTGGATCGGCAGCCGGCGTGGGCGGGAACTCGAACGGCCCCGCTCGGCCCGGGGCTGTTCGAGCAGCGTCGGCGGCACGGCTCGCGGCGACCCTGCTGTCGGGTGCGGTGCACGACCGCACCGAACATGGCGGCCTTGCGAGCGACACGATCACGGCCGCATGCGACGACCACAGTTCGAGCATGGCGGCATCGGACCCGGTGAACGCGGCGGTTCATCCGGGTGCGGAGGTTTCGCCCGCAAACGACCATGCGGACGAGCATGGTGCGCCCGCACGCTCGCATCAGGGCGAGAACCTACCGCTCGCAACTACCCGCGCGGGCGATGACCTACCGCCGCGCCGGACCGACCCGGCGGTGTTGGAGATCGGGGCGGGGACCGGGTACTACCTGGCGACGGTGCTGGATGCGGCGCCCGCCGCGC